>JBAWEP010000020.1:0-62771 GCA_049591255.1 Gaiellaceae bacterium | reverse complement strand
TGGCGTTAGCGTGAAGGTTCATCTTGGCCCTCCTTTTGGGCGTGGTCTTCGTCGACTCACAGCCTCAAAGGAGGGCCGGATGTATCTCT
Organism: Gaiellaceae bacterium; assembly: GCA_049591255.1. Taxonomy (GTDB): domain Bacteria; phylum Actinomycetota; class Thermoleophilia; order Gaiellales; family Gaiellaceae; genus Fen-549. Next base: position 62,682 of record JBAWEP010000020.1, on the reverse strand, counting down.
CAGCCGTTCACAACGTGTGTGGGCGCTTCATCTAGCCGGGCTGCGACACGGCTGTTCGGTCCTACTGTGCGACGCCTCCGGCGAGAGCAGCCCCTCTTGCCCGCTTTCAGAAACGAGCAGGAGCTGAGCGAGCAGATGCATCGTGATCTTGAGCTGGGCCGAAGGGCTCGAACGCGCGGAGAGGACTGACCTCCAAGCACATCGTTGCTGTTGAGCCCGATCCGGGTCGCGCGCCTTCGCCGGGCTTTGAGGGCACCGGCACGATTGTGGCGACTGTTTGCTAGCCGAGCAGTAGCCCCACGCCGCTGCGCCGGATACCGTCGAACTCTTCTGCTCAGGTTTCCGCGATACCGCACCGATACGCCGCCGGCGCGCTTACTGCTCTGGCCCTCAAGGCCGCCGCTTATCGTGCCGAAGAGTTGGGCGTGGGTGGAAGACTCGCAGAGTCAGTAGCAATTCTTCTACTGGCGCCCCTCGCCGGCCTGCTCCTAATCTACCTCAGGGTCTCGTTGCCTAAGTCGCCGCGCCTCATAAGGTGGAGCCAGCGTCCCCTTGGCGCTTCGCTCCTACTGCTGGTAGTCGGACTTGCCTTCTACGGCCTCTACGAGACGAAGCCAAAGGGAACATCGCTGCTCGAGTGGATCACGTCCGATTTCTATCTCGCGAGTATGATCGTTCTCGGGCTTCTCATCCCGGCTCTCTTCCTGCTGTCAGGGTTTGCCATAGCGCTACTGGCGCTCGCCAACGTTGCCTGGGCCGGTATCCGGCTGCTTGGCCGACCGCTGCGGCGCCGACGGCGGGAGGGGCCACCTTTGCTCGATTGCAGAACCGAGCAGGAGCTGATCGAGCAGATGCATCGTGATCTCGAGCTAGGCCGAAAGGCGCGAACACGCGGAGAAGGCTGATCAATGAGAGCCATCCTCCTGCTCGGCCCATCCTTCTCGATCGTCCCGATCTTCTTTAATCCCTGGCCGTCTAGAAGAAAAAACGGCTGGAAGTGAGAGCAAGAGGCCAGCCCAGGTCGCTGTGGTGATGAGCGCGCCACTGCCCGAGGGCCGCTTCGTAAAAGCGCCTTAACGGATAAAGAACCAACTTCGGCAGCTTGAGCGTGAGCTGCTGAGCTTGATTCCCCTCGGGCTGCGGACTGCTCGCCAAGGCCACCCAGACTGCGGCCTTCACTGACGTCACTCGCTCTCTTCCGGGTTCTGCGGCTCACACAGGGCGCCGGCAAGTTCCACGATCGGGGGACGCCCGGCGCCCAAAACGGGGATGCCGCTCATTATTACCCAAAGTAGAGTTGGCTCTCGCCGTTCGGTATTTACGGTCCCCCAGCACCGACCCCCCGAGGAGCAGATCCGTATGAAGCTCAGCCATGCGGCGCCGTCGCGTTCCGAAACCACGACTGCTGTATCGAAGCGGAATCGGAGGAGAAGAATCGCACGCCTGGCGTCAGTCGCAATCCTTCTTTGTGCGTTCGCAGCCTTTGTTGCGCCTAGTGCCTTCGCCAGCGGAGCCTGGTTCTCGGACCCAAGCGTCGACATGAACCATGTGCCTACGGGGACGCCAATCGTCATGAGCGGATTGCTCGGCTTCTACGGGCCGGCGGAGTGCCCGAACGGCGTTCCAGACAGCGTTTTCGGGATGGGAGCCCGGATCGCGGTGGCGCCGCACGGTTCGAAGGCGTTCGGGGATTCGATTAGTGGTACGACCGTCGTTACGAGTTTCGGGACGAACGCCTTCCAGTACGAAATGCTGGGCTACGCTCTGCAGCCAGGGGATTACGACCTCGTATACGACGAATGCAACGACGGCACGATCGATCCGGGAATCGACTCGATACAGGACTCCTTTACCGTCGAGGGCGTTCCCATGCCGAGCCCGACGGAGCCGGGCACGGCGTTTCATCAGAACTTCGCGTGGTTGAAGGACATGCTCAAGACGTCCGCCTATGCGAAGGTCGGCATGGCGGCGACACTCAAGACCGCGGACGCCGCATATGAGTCGTGGAAACTAGCGGGAGGGATTGCCGAGTTCACCGGCAGCCCGCTTTCGGCGCCGGCCAGAGCTGCTTGTGTACTCGCGGACATTCCCCTCTTCGGCGGGGTGACTGTGTCTGGTGCTTTGGACTGCGCATATATGTGGGCGAGGCAGACAGCGATCTACGCCGGTCAGCATATTCTCGAGATCGGGATAGGAGCGCTGACCGTGGTAGACGTCGAATTGTTCGCCAAGGCCATCGAAGACAGCGCCGACGCGGACATGGCTCTCGCCAACGACCCGCCAGACGCTTCATATGCAATTGCAACACGGCTGGGTGCGACAGCGGCAGAGAGACAGGTCGCCGCAGGGTCTTATCCGGCGTTGCTGCGCGATGCGGCGCGAGACGCCGAGAACCTCGGCGCGCTGAACACTGCATTGACCAAAGCCCTGGAGCGATACAGCGGTGCGCTAGCCGTGGGGGATTACTACTGGTCGTATCTCCATCTCGAGGAGTGCCTCGAGTATTCCCGCCTTCTCGAGGGGGCCTACGCAAAACAGAAGCAGGACGCAGAGCTGTTGAAGGAGACGCTGCTCGCCGAGCATGACGACATCGAAGCCGTGCAGGAAATGGCCTCGGACTTCCGCCAGAGCGTCCTCGACGGCACGATAAACGAGAAGTGGCGCCTGTATCTCAGCAGTTTCGGAGTGACGGATGCCCAGCTGCAGGCAGTCGCCTCAGCATCGCCGTCGACAACCGTCGATGAGCTGATCTCGGCATTCTCGACGCTCGCGGAGCAATCGGACTCTCTCGGGGCGGCTGAGCACAACGTGAGCAACGTGCTGCTCGATGCGGAGGATGCCGCCGGAACGATGAAGAATCCCGTCCCTCAGGTTAACGCGAGGTCAGGTTATTCGGGAGTCAGCGGAACGCCGATCGCGTTCTCTGCTACTGCCCGACTGCCCTATGACGTATCAGCGACCTACGAGTGGGACTTCGACAACGACGGCGCCTACGAGGCTCAAGGGGAGACCGTAGAGCGCACCTACGCCGGGCGGTTCAGCGGATACGTAACGGTCAAGTGCTCGCTATCGAATGGTGAGACGATCTACGGCGCCGCGCCCGTCGAGGTTGCGAGCAGCAACCATGCGCCAACGATCACAAAGGTTGACGGTGCGTTCATCGTCGACACGAACACTGCCCAGCACTATCAGATCAGCGTTTCGGATGAAGACGGAGACCCCGTCAGCGAAGCGTGGTACCTCGATGGCTCGGCGGTTGGCTCGGGAGCCGACTACACGTTCTCGCCTGGCATAGACGACGTCGGCTCGCATGACGTGGTAGTTGTCGCGAGCGATGGAAAAGACGACGGGATAGCTTCAACCCAATGGTTGGTAGTCGTAGCACGGGAGGATGCAGACGCAGACGGCTGGAGAGCTAACGTCGACTGCAACGACAGCGACCCAACCGTCAACCCCGGTCAGACAGAGATCGACGGCAACCTGAAAGACGATGACTGCGACGTATTCACGCCGGACATCAACCCGATAACGGCCTCGTTCAGCCATGATCCCGCGTCGATAGCGACCGGGCGTCCGGTTTCCTTCGCCGACACCTCGACCGACCTCGCCGGGACTATCACCAGCTGGCACTGGAGCTTCGGCGACGGGGAAACGAGCACGGAGCAAAACCCGTCGCATACCTTCGCGACCCCCGGCTCGTACACCGTCAAGCTCTCCGTGACCGACGACCAGGGCATCAAGCAGAGCGTCAGCGAGACGATCGCCGCCCGAGCGCCTCCGCAGGCGGCGTTCAGTGTCGCTCAGGTCGAGCACAACGCAGCTCTGTTGGACGACGCAGCAACCGTTGTGGCCTCGTCTACATCAGCGACGACCCGCACGCCGGAAGAAGCGATCGACGCCACATCCAGCACCGCCTGGTACGCCGCTGGAAGCGCTGGCGGCTGGTTGAAGATTCGTCTTGCCGGAGGGCGCGAGTACGTAATCAACAAGGTCGTACTCGGAAGCACGGGACCTCCGACCGGGCTCGCGGGCTTCGAGGTCGCCGTCTCGACTATCGGAACCGACAACGCCGATTTCAGCACCGTCTACAGGGGAACGCTCTGGCGAGGTAATGCTCTCGCGACATACACCTTCGCTCCGGTGAGAGCGAAGTACGTCTTGCTTCGAATGCTGAGCAATTACGGCGGCTCTACTACAGACGTGGCCTATTTCCAGGTGTGGACCCGGGAGGGGGAGAACGGACTCGTATCGCAGCTCGGCGGACCGCCCTCAGCGGTTACGGCGGTTTCGAGCCAGGATGCCGGCTCGCCGGCGACGTTCGCGATTGATGATAAATCGGCTACGGGGTGGTTGGCTTGGAACAGCTTCCCGTTCAAGCCTCAATGGCTCAAGATCAAGCTCAGCGGTGGAGAGCTCTACACCTTGAACCGAGTCCGCATCGCGAACAACAACGCGAGTGGAGCCAACGTGAAGCAGTTCGAAGTCCGGGTATCCAGCACCACGGATGACGACGGAGCCTTCGCAACGGTCCTGACTGCAACGAATCAGAACGTCACAGGCGTTCAGGAGTTCTCCTTTGCTCCCGTCGAGGCTCGATATGTGGAGTTCGTGGCTCTTTCGACGAATACGAGCTCAACTGCAATGCAGTTGAACGGCCTTCAGTTCATAACCACCGACGGCGCAAACGCGTCGGCTCTGAATGGCCTTGGGAGCTATGTCGCGGAAACCTCGAGCTCAACGGGAGACGCCAACGCGGCGATCGACTCCGATCCGGTGTCCACGGGTTGGACCACACCCACAGGGCAGAAGTTGAACCAGTGGCTGACGGTGAGGCTTCTCAACAGCAATGCAGAGCCCATACTGGTCGACCAGGTCAGGCTCCAAAGCACCGCCGGGGACGACGCCATCAAGAACTTCGTAATCCGGACCTCGTCTACCACCAAAGACCCCGCGGCGTTCACGACGGTCTTGACCGGTCAGCTGGCGAAGGACGGACGTCAGCATGTCTACCCGTTCGACGATGCTCAGGCGCGATACGTGCAGCTGTTTGTGATCGACACCTGGGGACCATCCGGAGGAGTGAGTCTGCGCGACTTCCGCGTCTATTCGCCTTCGCGCGGTAATTCTTCGCCCTCCTTCGAAAACTTCTCGGCCAACGGGGAAGGCAGCACACTTACGTATCTATGGGACTTCGGAGACGGCTCGACCTCAACCGACACGCTACCTTCACACAGCTACGCAGCTCCGGGCACCTACACCGTCACGTTGACCGCGACCGACGAGACGGGGCTGACGGACGAGGTCTCGAAAACGTACACCGTGCTGGTTCCCCCGACGGCGGACTTCACCTGGACCCCGGCTACTGTCAGCGAGGGTCAAGCCGCGACGTTCACGGACAGGTCGTCAGGCGATCGCACAGGGATCGTCTCTTGGCAATGGGGGGGAGCAAGTGTGTCCGGCGGAGGTTCGATGGTCGGCCTGACATTCAATGACAACGGCGTCTACCCAGTCACGCTTACCGTCACCGACAACCAACTTCAGACCGCTTCCGTCACAAAGATGGTCGAAGTGGTGAACCAACCCCCTGTTATCAACTCATTAGCGATATACGACAGCTTCTATTGGGGGGATCCCGTCTCATTTGGCGCCGCAAACGTTTCTGATCCAGGCGCCGCCGATCGGGGCAGCCTCCACTGTTCTGTCAGTTGGGGGGACAGCGACACGACTGAGCTAGATAACTGCAGCTCTCAAAGCCTCGCAAGCTTACGCCATACGTACGGCACTCCCGGTACCTACACGATCGCCGCGACAGTGCGCGACAAAGACGGCGGAACCGCCACGAAGACAACCTCAGTGGTCGTGAAACCGAGGGATACGGTGCCTTCTTTCCTCAATTCGGTGCGGTCGCTCGATGGAGGCTTCGACGTGGCGTTACGTTTGTACGAGACCGCGCATTGGACGCCCGTCGGAGGCGAGCCAGTGTCGATCGACGTGGGTTCAGCTCGGCACGAGATCGTCACTGACGCGGATGGCTACGCGCGACTTCATGTTCCAGCAGGGACAACGCGGGCAACTGCAACTTACGCGGGTAATGCGAGGTACGTGAACTCTTCGTCAACTCACGCGGTCGGTGGGCCTCGAGGCGACATCATCTTCGTGATCGACGAGTCGGGAAGCATGAATAGCGATATTGCCGCTGTGAGGCGTCGCGTTACTCAGATAGCTCTTCAATTGGGTTCTAAGCTCGAATATCGGCTTGGACTCGTTGGCTTTGCCGATTGGGGAGCACACTCCCAGCCTCAAGGGAGCGGGCACATTCATAGCGCGCTCAGTGATGATCTCGCACCCTTCGTAAACGGATTATCCGACCTCGGCAAGTACCCCGGTGGGATCGAGGCCGGGTTCAACGCAACGGTTAAAGCGATGAGCGACCCAATGGGCTTCCGGACGAACAGCGGCGCTTGCGAGATCTTGATCACCAACGAGGACGTCGATTGGGATTTACCGGGTATGCCAGAAAACCGAGAGGACGCCGTCGCAGCCCTGAAAAGCCGAAAGGCCACCTGGTTCGGAGTCGTTTCGAACTCTACTTCGACCGGTGCGGAGGCGGGTGGAAAGGCGATGAGCGTTCTCGAAGGGTACGGTCCAGAAGAAGGCAGCCTCTCACAAGCGACGGGCGGGGCCGTCTTTGATCTCGGAGCGTTCGAGAGCAATCCCGACTCTGTATTGACGGCTATCTTGGGCAGTTGCGCCGAGAAAATTCTCACGCCCGATCTCGAGCTCGCTCTCAGCGACGGCTCCGAAACGGCGCCCAGCGGAGGCAAGACGACTTACACGCTCACGGCGACGAACGCGAGCGCGAACACCGCTACCGGCATCAGCCTCGTCTATACGCTCCCGGCCGACGCCACCCTCGTCTCTGCATCCGAAGGTGGCTCACTGACAGACGGAAGGGTCACCTGGCCGAGCTTCAGTCTCGCCGCGGGGGACAGCGCAGAGCGAACGGTGACGATCAAGGTCGCTCGTCGTCCTGCCGGTACGACTCTCACCGCCAGCGCCACGATTACCGACGACGGAGCCAACGGCGCCGATCCAACTCCGGCGAACAACGAAGCCAGCGATACCGATACCCTCGTGGCCGGTAACGAGCCTCCTGTCGCCGACGACACGACCGTCGACGTAAATGAAGACGCGCAGGTCTTCTTCTCGCTGCCCGCCTCCGATCCCGACGAAGACGAGCTCACCTACGAGATCCTCCAAGCGCCCGAGAGAGGGACGCTCACGGGCACACCGCCGACCCTGACCTACACACCCTCGCCTGCTTTCCACGGCGCAGATTCGTTCACCTACAGAGCAAACGACGGCGAGCTCAACTCGAATGTCGCGACTGTCTCGGTCACCGTTCACCATGTCAATCACGCGCCGAGCGTTTCGTTACCGAACTCGGAAACGATCGAAGAAGGCTCGACGCTCGCCGTTACGCCGATCGCCTTCGATGCGGACGGCGACTCGCTCAGCTACAGCTGGACGACAGATGTCGGATCGATCGCCCCGTCGCTCGTCGGAGAAACAGCCGTCTTCGGCGCCGACGATGGCCCTGCCGTGGCTCACGTCACTGCCAACGTTTCGGACGGCGCCCTCTCGGGCTCGGCCACAGCGGCTGTCACGGTTCGTAACGTCCCGCCGACCGCTACTGTCGGGCCTGACGTCACGATCGTCTGGGGTCTACCGGTGCGTCTTTCATCTAGCGCCACCGATCCGAGCGCTGCCGATACCCAAGCGGGCTTCGATTTCGCTTGGGTTCTGGGCGACGAAGCGAGCGCGAGCGGTGCAAGCGTCGATCACGCCTACATCGAGCCGGGCTCGTTCACGGCAACTGCCTCGGCGACCGACAAAGACGGCGGGACGGGTTCCGCCAGCCTGAACGTCACAGTAACCAAGCGCTCGACGAATCTGACTTACGCCGGGCCAAAAGCGGTCTTCAACGAAAGCGCGACACTGAGCGCGAAGCTGAAGGACGAATCCGATGCGGACACGGCGAAGCTCTCCGGGCGATCTGTCCTCTTCTCGATCGCCGGTGAGACCTTGACCGGAACGACGGACGAAAACAGCGTCGCTTCTGTCACGGCGGAGCTATCCGCGTCTGCACTCGGGCCACAAGCGATTTCTGTGAGTTTCCCTGGGGACGATCTTTACTCCGCCTCCTCGACGGAGAAGAACTTGACCGTATTCGGCCTTCCGACAACGGGCGTCTTCGCCATTGGCGACAAGCACCCGACCGAGAGCATCACCTTCTGGGGCTCGCAGTGGGCGAAACGGAACCCCTTGAGCAACGGGAGCGCACCTAGTTCCTTCAAGGGTTTCGTGAACCGCGCTGGGCTCCCGGCTTGTGATGCTCCCTGGAGCACCTCTCCAGGCAACTCCTCCGACCCGCCGGATAGCGTCCCCACCTATATGGGAGTGATCGTTGCCGATTCGATTACCAAGAGCGGCTCGACGATCAGCGGCAACTCCAAGCACATCGTTGTCGTTAAGCCCGACCCCGGCTACGGACCTTCACCGGGTCACGCAGGCACCGGCCTGATTGTCGCGTCTATCTGCTAGCCGAGCAGCAGCCCGGTGCCGCTGCGCCGGGGATCACCGGCCGCGCCGGCCCGACTGATCGCGCTGACCCCGCCGAAGTAGTGGTGAAGCGACGACCAACGCCGAACCTCCCATCCTTCCGCCTCCAGCTCGTCGAGCGCCTCTTCGTCCACGCCCGGCTCGGCGTTCAAGACCCGGCCCGCGGGATGGAGGCGCGGACGGGCGACTGCTTCCTCGGGAGTCAGGCCCTCGTCGAGGATTCCCGAGGCGACCTGCACCAGCGCCGAGCGCAGGCGCGTTCCGCCCGCCGAGCCGATCGCCAGCGCCAGGCCGCGCTCGTCGACGGCGACGCTCGGCGCCGTCATGCTCAGCACCCGTTCGCCGGGCTCGAGCTCGCCGCTGACGAGGTCCTTCTCGCCCAGCATCGAGTTCAGATGCAGGTCGAACCCGGGCAGATAGTCGCCCGAGCCGAGGCCCAGGCTGGTCGTGAGCACGCAGGCGTTTCCCTCCGCGTCCACCGCGACCAGGTTGGTGGTGTGTGAGCCGACGCCTTCTCCGCCGAGCGCTGCCAGTAGCGCCAGCACCCGCTCGCGCCCGGAAATGCCCGCCAGAGGACGGAGTCGCGCCAGCGCTTCGGGCACTCCGGACAGTCCGCCGCGGGTGAAGAAGCGAGTTCGGGCGTAGGCGCACTCGATCGGTTCGCGCCAGAGTGGGGTGTAGGAGGAGAGATCTTCCTCGGTTATCAGGCCGCCTCGTTCGCGCACCAGCTCGAGCAGGCTGCGCGAGAGTGCCCCCGCGTAGAGCGAGCGCGGGTCATCGGCGATCAGCTCCAGCGCGGCGGCGATGCCGGTCTGGACGAGAAGCTCGCCCTCGTCGAGCAGGTGCCCGGCCGGGGCGAACAGGCGCTCTCCCTGGTCGAGCGTCAGCACGGGCGCGAGCATGCGCAGGCAGGAGGCGTGCGCGGCCGGCATCGGAACGCCCTCGCGCGCGAGGCGAATCGCTGGAGCGAGCAGGCGCGCCCAGTCGAGACGCCCCGAGCGGCGCCAGAGCTCATACAGCCCGGCCGGAATCCCCGGAACGGCGCATGACCCGGGCCCGATCTCGTAGCGGATCAGCTCCTCTCCGAAGGGCACGTCCAGCTCCATCAAGCGCGGGCGCTGTCGCGAGGTGGCGCCGAGACCGGGCACCGTGGTGAAGAAATCGAGTTGCTCTGCGCGGCCCGCTGCGGCGTCCCAGATCATGCCGTGCCCGCCGCCTAGGAGGCCGGTCATCACGACCTCGCAGACGCAGGAGGCGAAGCAGGCCGCGATCGCCGCGTCGGCGGCGCTGCCGCCGCTACCCAGCGCCTCGAGCCCGGCCTCGGCCGTCGCCGGATGACCAGCGGCGACCCCCGGCGGGAGAGTCCGCGTCAGGGAAGCACTCCCAGCTCGTCGAGCGACTCGTTCAGCTCGGCCGGATCGCGGTAAACGCGGTAGGCGCCCGCTCGCGCCAGCTCGTCCTCACCGTAGCCGCCGCTCAGCAAGCCGACGCTGAGCATCTCCGCCCGCCGCGCCGCGAGCAGGTCCCAGACGGCGTCGCCGATCACGTAGCACTCCTTGGGGCTCACTTTCATTCGCTCGGCGCAGGCCAGGAAGAGATCGGGCTCGGGCTTGGCGCGAGCGACGTCGCCGCGCTCGATCACGACGGTCTCGGCGCCTACGCCGAGCGCCTCGAGCGAGCTGTCGATCAGCGGCCGCGCGCCCGACGTGGCGATCCCGTGGGTTACGCCGGCCTCGCGCAGATGCCGCAGCAGCTCGACGGCGCCCTGAAGCGGTCGCCGCGCCGGCATCAGCAGGTCAAACAGCTCGCCGTGGCGGCGCTGCAGCGCGTCGGTCTCCTCCCGGGAGAGCGGGCGCCCCAGCTCACGCGCGACCGCCCGAGCGAACAGGCCGCCGCTCATGCCGATACGGCGGTGGATGCGCCAGCCGTCGATCGGCATGTCCGCCTCGGCGAGCGCCTGCTGCCAGGCAAAAACGTGCGGATAGACGGTGTCGATCAGCGTCCCGTCGAGATCGAAGATGAGCGCGCGCACAACGTCACGATACAAGCCCAGGATTTCGATGTGAGGGTTTTCCGGAGGCAGGTGAGCATCGAGGGGCGCTGGAGCGGAAGTTCCTCTTTCGGCACAGGTTCTTCTTGACAGTCGCCGGAATCTCTGACCGACGTCTGATACCGGCGGTTGAATCGACACAGATTCGGCGCTCCCGCGTTACGTTTCGATCCCGAGAGTCCGCTGCGAAGTTCCTCTTTCGACACAGGCTCGCCTTGACAATCGCCGGGATCTCTGACCGACGTCTGATACCGGCGGTTGAATCGGCACAAACTCGGCGCTTCCGCGTTACGTTTCGATCCCGAATCCCAGAGGCGGAGAGGCACTTGGTGCTTTCCCACACCGCCGCCATTCCTTCCCCGAAGCCCCCACACTGGTAGTCTTTCTCCGTACCCCGATCTCGGCCGTTCGAGGCGCTTCCGACGGCGAGCTGGGATCGGTGGCAAAGGAAAGTAAGCGACGGAAGGAACTACATGTCCCTGACCAAGGAAGCAAAGCTCGAGGTTTTCAAGCGTTTCGGCGAAACCGAGTCGGACACCGGCTCGGCCAAGGTTCAGATCGCGCTGCTAACAGAGCGCATCAACCAGCTGAACGGCCACCTGCGCACCCACCCCAAGGATCATCACTCCCGGCGTGGACTGCTCAAGCTGGTCGGACAGCGCCGGCGCCTGCAGACCTACATGCAGAAGCACGACCTCGAGGCATACCGCGAATTGATCAAGGAGCTCGGCCTAAGGCGCTAGAGCTCGAGAAGAGATGGGGAGTGGAAGTTTGAGCGAGCCCGAGACCAAGATCCGGCTCACTCAAACTCCCGCTCCACCTGACAAACAGAGGAGTTGGAGATGACCAGTACTGGAACCGGGCGGATTGAATCCGTATCGGTGACCGTTGGCGATCATGAGATCACCTTCGAGACCGGGAAACTAGCCAAGCAAGCGGGCGGAGCAGTTGTGGTTCGCTCGGGCGAGACGATGGTGCTCGCGACGGCCCAGGGAAGAGCGGAGGCCCGCGAGGGCGCCGACTTCTTCCCGCTGACGGTCGACGTCGAGGAGCGCATGTACGCCGCCGGCAAGATCCCCGGTGGCTTTTTCAAGCGTGAGGGGCGCCCGACCGAACGGGCGATCCTGACCGCCCGCATGACCGACCGCCCGATCCGGCCGCTCTGGCCGAAGGGCTTCCGCAACGAGGTGCAGTGCATCGCGACGGTGCTCTCCGCCGACCTGATCACGGCACACGACACGCTTTGCATCAACGGCGTCTCGGCCGCGCTGATGATCTCGCCGCTGCCCTTCATGGGCCCGGTGGGAGCCGTCCGCGTCGGCCTGATCGACGATCAGCTGGTCGTCAACGCCTCGATGCAGGAGATGGAAGAGTCCAAGCTCGACCTGCTCGTGGTCGGCACCAAGGAGGCGCTGACGATGGTCGAGGCCGGCGCCCAGGAGGTTCCCGAGGAGACGATCCTCGAGGCCTTCGCGCTCGCCCAGAAGGAGATCGCGAAGCTCTGCGAGGTGCAGGAAAAGCTGCGCAAGCTCGTCGGTAAGCCGAAGTGGCTCGACAACGAGCTGACCGCCGATCTGGAGAAGAAGCAGGGCAAGCGCCTGCGCGAGCGCATCGCGGAGCTGGGCCTGCGTGAGGCGGCAGCCCTCGTCGAGGAGATCACAAGCGAGATCGCGCCCACCCTCTCGATGGATTCCACCGAGGCCGACATCGTGAAGCGCGCACAGGTTCGCGCCAGCCTGCACGCCATTCTCGAGCGCGAGCAGCTCGCGGCCGTGCAGGGCCCGGTGCAGGAGCAGTTCGGCAAGGAACTGAGGGCTCTCACCGACGCCGAGCAGGACTCCAAGGAGCTACGTGCCGCCAAGCGTCAGCTGCTCGTCGACCAAATCGTCGAAAAGGTCGAGCTGCCCTTCCCGGCCGGCCCCGCGCCCGCCGAGGATGAGCCTCCGATCAAGGACCAGGTGACGAAGAGCTTCATCCGCAAGGCGACCGACGCCATCTACAAGGACCTGATCCGGCAGAAGATCGCTGTAGACAAGCGCCGTCCCGACGGTCGCGGCACCGAGGAGATCCGCCCGATCACGTGCGAGGTCTCGGTATCGCCGCGCACGCACGGCTCGGCGCTCTTCACACGCGGCCAGACGCAGGTGATGACGCTGCTGACGCTCGGCACCGCCAAGGAAGGTCAGCGCATCGACGACCTCTCGCTGGAGGCCGAGCGCCACTACATGCACCACTACAACTTCCCGCCCTACTCGGTCGGGGAGACCGGCTTCATGCGCGGCCCGAAGCGCCGCGACATCGGTCACGGCGCGCTCGCCCAGCGGGCGCTCGAGCCGATGATTCCCTCGGCCGAGGAGTTCCCGTACACGATCCGGCTCGTCTCCGAGACGCTGGAGTCGAACGGCTCCTCGTCGATGGCCTCGGTCTGCGGCTCGACTCTGGCCCTGATGGACGCCGGCGTGCCGATCAAGAGCCCGGTCTCGGGCATCGCCATGGGCCTGGTCAAGGAGGGCGACGACTACGTCATCCTGACCGACATCCAGGGCGCCGAGGATCACCTGGGCGACATGGACTTCAAGGTCACCGGCACCCGCGAGGGCATCACCGCCCTGCAGATGGACATCAAGATCACGGGCGTCACGCACGAGATCATGACTTCCGCGCTCGCACAGGCAAAGAGGGCGCGCGAGGCCATCCTCGACAAGATGATCGCCGCCATCCCCGAGCCGAGAGCAGAGCTGGCCGGCCACGCGCCGCGCATCTCGAGCGTCTCGATCGACCCGGAGATGATCGGCATGGTGATCGGCAAGGGCGGCGAGACGATCCGCGCCCTGGAGGCCGACTACGAGGTGCAGATCGACATCCAGGAAGACGGCACGGTGCTCGTCTACGCAACGTCGGGCACGAACGCCGACGCCGCTGTGGCGGCCGTCCATGCGATGACCAAGACTCCCGAGGTCGGCGACGAGTACACCGGCCGCGTCGTCAAGCTGACGCAGTTCGGCGCCTTCGTCGAGCTGAAGAAGGGAACCGACGGTCTGCTCCACGTCTCCAATGTCGGGCCCGGACGAGTCGACAGGATCGAGGACGTGCTCGACCGCGGCGACGTGATCGACGTCGTCGTGCAGGAGGTCGACAAGGAGCGCGGCCGGATCGGGCTCAAGCTTCTCGCCAAGCACGACGGCGACACGCTCGTGATGCCAGAGGCGCTGATGGAGATCGCCAAGGAGAAGGCGGCCAACCGGCCCGCGGGCGAGCGCGAGGAGCGTCCGTCCCGAGACAACGACAGAGGACGGCGCCGCTCATCGGGACCAAGGCGCTGAGGCAAGGAGAGAAACGCATGCGCTGGGGTAAGAAGAGTCGCGAGACAACGCAGGACGGTAGGTCGCGCATCGACTTGCCCCAGCTCCAGCGCGAGCTGGGCGTACGCATCGGCGAGCGGGGCGAATCGACGCTCCTGCTCGCCTGCGACGAGATGGACCGCACCCATCACCATGAGCTGGGTGCGGAACATCTGATCGTTGGAGTGCTCGAGGAGGGCGGCCCCGCCGCCCAACTCCTGCTCCAGCACGGCATCACGCTCGAAGACGCCAGGGCGCAGATCGCGGAGGCGCTGTGGGAAGGCGACGAGGCGCTCGGCTCGGTCGAGCTCACCTCGGAGGCTACGAACATCCTGGCGACGGCGGCCGAGGCGGCGGGCATGCGCGGGCACAGGACGCTCGAGCCCGAGCACATCACCTACGGCTTCGTCTGCTCGGGCTTCGAGATCACCAGTCGCGTCCTGCACATGATCGGCGTCGATCGCCAGAAGCTCCTACAGGACTCCGAGCAGCTGCTCTCAAACGGGCACTGAAGCTCTCTCGCACTGAGGAATCCGCGCTCGGAACGGGCCGAAGAACCGTTTGCGAGTGAGTGTCTCGTGTCTCCGGCGGCGCTCATTCGGCGCAGACTCGTGCGCTTTTAAGAGATAGGCTCGAATTGGGGATGGGAGGCGGGGAACCCGCCTCAACAAAGCGCCGAAAACCCCCGCAAAGCCAGCCCGCTCGCTAGGATCGCGAGCGTGCAGAAGGTCGTACTCTCGGAGCTCGCCTCGGGCGAGCGCGTGATCTCGGAACGGATGCCGTCGGTGCGCTCGGTGGCGATCGGCTTCTGGATCGGCGTCGGCTCGCGCGACGAGACGCCCGCCAAGGCCGGCCTCACGCACTTCATCGAGCACCTGCTGTTCAAGGACACCCGCTCCTACGACGCGCGCCGCATCGCCGAGATCTTCGACGAGCTGGGCGGCGAGCTCAATGCCGCCACCTCGCGCGAGCACACCGTCGTCTACGGGCGCGTCCCCTACGACCAGCTCGAGCGGGCGATCGACGTGATGACCGACATGGTCTTCGTGCCGACCTTCACCGATCTAGACGCCGAGCGCGAGGTGGTGCTGGAGGAGATCGCGATGCTCGACGACGCGCCCCAGGATCGCGTGCACGACCTGGTCAACGAGGCCGTCTTCGGCGACCATCCGCTCGGCCGGCCCGTGCTGGGACGCTCCGAGGTGATCTCAACTGTCTCCAGGCGCACGATCGCCGGCTACCACGAGAGCATGTACCACCCCGGCAACGTCGTCGTCGCGGCGGCCGGGAACGTGGCCCACGACCGGCTCGTGACGCTCGTGACGAAGGCCGCGAACGCGCGCGAGCAGGCCGCCGCCAGGCCGCTCGTGCGCAAGCCGTTGCTCAAGACGCCGGCGGCCTCGGCCCGCTTCCAGAACAAGGAGACCGAGCAGTACCACGTCTGCATTGCGGCGCCGGGCATCGCCCGCTCCGACCGCCGTCGCTTCGCCGCCTCCCTGCTCGACTCGATTCTCGGCGGCTCGGCCTCCTCGCGGCTGTTTCAGGAGATCCGCGAGAAGCGCGGCATGGCCTACTCGGTCTATAGCTTCGTCGCCCAGTACTCCGACACCGGCATGATCGGAGTCAGCGTCGGCACGCGCGAGGACAACGTCTCCGCCTGCCTGGAGATCATGAGCGAGCAGATCGCCGAGATCGCAGCCGGACGCTTCGTCAAGGGTGAGCTGGAGCGCGCCAAGGAGCACGCGCGGGGCCGCATCATGCTCTCGATGGAATCGACCGCGACCCGCATGACGCGACTCGGTCGCTCGCTGATCAGCGACACCGAGCTTCTCTCTCCCGAAAGGATCATCGCCGAGCTGGAGGCGGTCGAGCCCGACGCCGTCAGCGAGCTGGCGAGCATGCTGCTCGCCCCTGAGCGCCTGTCGGTGGCCGGAATCGGCCCCAACGAGGATGTCTTCTATGCTGCGACAGGCGCAATCAACCCGGTTCTGGCAAGGAGGTCGGCGGCATGAAGATCGCGTTCTTCGGTTCTCTCGGCAAGGTCGGGCGCGAGCTCTGTCCCGGGCTCGAGCAGGCCGGCTACGAGGTCGTCGGCGTCGACCTCGGCGACAAGCTCGACCCGAGTGGGGTGGAGGCGATGATCGACTTCACCCAGCCCGACACGGTCGAGAAGAACGTTGTCGAATCGCTCGGGCACGGCATCGCCTGCATCGTCGGCACGACCGGCCTCTCTTCCGCCCAGCTCGAGTCGCTCGACGCCCTGGCCAGGAAGAACGGCAAGCCGCTCTTCGTCGCGCCCAATTTCGCCATCGGCGCCGTCCTGATGATGCGCTTCGCCGCCGAGGCCGCCAAGTTCATGCCCCGCGCCGAGATCATCGAGCTGCATGGCGAAGCCAAGAAGGACGCGCCCTCGGGCACCGCGCTCGCCACCGCCAAGTCGATGGGCACCTTCCCGAGCATCCACTCGGTGCGCCTGCCCGGCCTGGTCGCGCATCAGGAAGTGCTCCTGGGCGACGTCGGGCAGCTGCTCACGATCCGCCACGACACCTATACCCGCGAGGCTTTCCTGCCCGGTGTGCTGCTGGCGCTGGAGAAGCTCGAGGCGCTGCCGCCCGGACTGACCGTGGGGCTGGACGCGCTGCTGAGTTGAGAGCGCCTATCGGCGCGGTCTCTTAACGACTCGAGGCTCGTCGGCCGGGATGACGGGTCACCCCCGACTCCGGCAGGAAGCTTCCCTTTTCCGCGCTCACCCAAGCGGCGCCCGCTAGTCTGCTCTCACGGTTAACACGAAGTTGCGAGCCATCGAGTGGCCGTGATCCGCGGATGAGATGCCAGGACGCAGGGAGCGTTCGTAGCCGCGCTACGGGCGCGACTGAGGACAACGCAGCTCGCCGCTGAGCGCGGCCAATAGGAGAAAGCAGAAAAATGCGCAGCGATCAGATCAAGCAGGGAATCGAGCGAATGCCGAACCGCGCGCTCCTGTACGGAACGGGCGTGACGGCCGACCAGATGTCCAAGCCTTTCATCGGGCTCTGCTCGAGCTTCACCGATCTGATTCCCGGGCATGTCGGGATGCGCGCGCTGGAGCGGAAGATCGAGTGGGGGATAGCGGCCGGCGGCGGCGTGCCGTTCATGTTCGGCGTGCCGGGCATCTGCGACGGCATCGCGATGGGCCATACGGGCATGCACTACTCGCTACCCTCGCGCGAGCTGATCGCCGACCTGGTCGAGTCGATCGTGCAGGCGCACCAGCTCGACGGGCTCGTCCTGCTCACCAACTGCGACAAGATCACCCCCGGCATGCTGATGGCCGCTTGCCGGCTCGATGTCCCGGCGATCGTCGTCACGGCCGGGCCGATGCGCTCGGGCCAGTTGCACGGTAAGCGCCTGGCGCTCGTTCGCAATACGTTCGAGGCCGTCGGGTTGCAGCAGGCCGGGCGCATGAGTGAGGAAGAGGCGGCCGAGATGGAGTGCGAAGCCTGTCCCGGCGAGGGCTCCTGCCAGGGTCTCTACACCGCCAACACGATGGCCTGCCTGACCGAGACGATGGGCATGAGCCTGCCCGGCACCGGAACGGCCCTGGCCGGCTCGGCCAAGAAGATGCGCCTGGCCGAGCTAGCCGGCGAGCGCGTCTGCGACCTCGTGCGCGAGGGAGTCACGACGCGCCAGATCGTCACGCGGGAGTCGCTCGAGAACGCGATCCGCATGGACATGGCGCTCGGCGGCTCGACCAACACCACGTTGCACATCCCGGCCATCGCCCACGCCGCAGAGGTCGACATAACGCTTGCCGACTTCGATCGCCTGAGCCGTGTCACGCCTCAGCTGACGCTGATCGAGCCCGCCGCCGAGACGGTGATGGAAGACATCGAGTTCGCCGGCGGCATCCCGGCCGTGATGAAGCGGCTGGAGACGCTGCTCAACAAGGACTGTTTGACCGTCTCGGGGCGCAAGGTGGGGGAGATCCTGGCCAAGGTCCCGGCCGGCGACGGTGGCGTGATCCACTCCCTCGACGACCCGATCGCCGCCGAGGGCGGAATCGCCGTGCTCAAGGGCTCGCTCGCGCCGGACGGCGCCGTGGTCAAGCAGGGCGCCATCTCGGCGGCGATGATGAGCTTCACCGGCACCGCGCGCGTGTTCGAGAGCGAAGACGACGCGATGAGCTACCTGCGCGAGGGCAAGATCGTGCCCAAGGACGTGCTGATCATCCGCAACGAAGGCCCGAAGGGCGGGCCCGGCATGCGCGAGTCGCTGGCCCTGACCGCGGCCGTCGCGGGGTCCGGGCTCGGCGACAAGATCGCTATCGTCACCGACGGGCGCTTCTCCGGCGGCACGAAGAACCTCTCGATCGGCCACGTCTCGCCCGAGGCGGCCGATCGCGGCCCGATCGCCCTGGTCGAGGACGGCGACGAGATCGCGATCGACCTGCCGGCGCGAACGCTCGACCTGCTGGTGGACGCCGGCGAGATGGCCACGCGAAAGGCCGCCTGGGTGAAGCGCGAGCCCAAGTTCACGAGCGGCTGGCTCGCCCGCTACGCTCGCCAGGTCTCGAGCGCGGCCTCCGGCGCGGTCCTCGAATAGCCTCGTTCGAGCTTCAACTACAATCGCGACATGACCGCCTCGGCCAAGCAAAACGACTTCGGCACGATCCTGACCGCAATCGTCACCCCGTTCAAGGCGGACGGATCGGTCGATTTCAAGGCCTTCAAGGCGCTGGCCCGCTACCTCGTCGAGCACGGCTCGGAGGGACTCGTCGTCACGGGATCGACCGGCGAGGGGACGACGCTCTCCGATCGCGAGAAGCTGATGCTCTACTACGCCGCGGTGGAGGAGGTGGGCGAGCGCGCAACCGTGATCGCCGCCACCGGCACCTACGACACGCGCCACTCGGCCCATCTGACGGAGCAGGCAGCGGAGTTCGTGGATGGTTTTCTGATCGTCACGCCCTACTACTCCAAGCCGCCGGCCCGGGGCATCGTCGAGCACTTCAAGACGATCGCGGACGTGACCGAGAAGCCGCTCGTCGTCTACAACATCCCCAGCCGCGTGATCGTCAACATCGAGCCCGAGACGCTGGCCGAGCTGGGCGAGATCCCGAACATCGTCGCGGTGAAGCAGGCCAATCCGGACATGGAGCAGGCGCGCAGGATCGTCGAGGAGACCGCGCTCGAGCTCTACGCCGGTAACGACGATCTTCTGCTGCCCTTCCTAGAGCTGGGCGGCGCCGGCGGAATCTGCGTCTACACGCACCTGGCCGGGCCGCGCGTGCAGGAGATGGCGCGCCGCTTCCGCTCCGGCAACCTGGTCGGGGCGCAGGCGATCAACGAAGAGCTGAAGCCGCTCGTCGACGCTCTCGCGGTCTGCGTCAACCCGATCTCGACCAAGGCGGCGCTCAATCTGGCCGGCTTCGAGGTCGGCGGCCTGCGTTTGCCGTTGGTCGATGCAACGGCGGAAGAGAGCGAGCAGATTCGCGAGCTACTCGAGCAGGCCGATGTGCTAGAGCCCGCAGTTCGCGCCTGATTCCGCTTCCTCGGGCGGCGGCGTAGAGCGCCTTGGCGAGTTCGGTCACTTCTCGCCGCCTGACGCCGCTGACCGCACTTCGCTCTCCGGGGCCGTCCGGAGGACTGTCCCTTCGGCGCTGCACGCCCAGCGGCGCCCCGAGAAAGCGGACTCAACAATCGCCTCGCATCGCTTCCTCGAGCGGTGGCGTAGAGCGCCTTGGCGAGTTCGGTCACTTCTCGCCGCCTGACGCCGCTGACCGCACTTCGCTCTCCGGGGCCGTCCGGAGGACTGTCCCTTCGGCGCTGCACGCCCAGCGACGACCCGAGAAAGCGGACTCAACAACCGCCTCGCATCGCTTCCTCGGGCGGCGGAAGACACCTCTAGGCGGTCGAATCACCCCTCGCCGCCTGACGCCGCTGGCCGCATATCGCTCTCCGGGGCCGTGTGGCGACACTGTCCCCTCCGGCGAAGCACGACCGGCTGCGCCCCGAGAAACCGGATGTCACAAGCTACTCGTCACCTTGTCGCATGGATACACTCGGAGTGATGCCTTCTACCAAGACCTGTCGCATCATTCCGCTGGGCGGGCTCGGCGAGGTGGGCAAGAACATGACGGTGTACGAGCATCGCGGCGAGGCGATCGTCGTCGACGCCGGCATGGCCTTCCCGCGTGACGAGCACCTCGGCGTCGATCTCATCCTGCCCGACTACAGCTACCTGCGCTCCAGGGGAAAGCCTGTGCGCGCGGTCATTCTCACGCACGGGCACGAGGATCACGTCGGCGGGCTTCCGTATCTGCTGCGCGAGATCGAGGTGGACGAGGTCTGGGCGACCAGGCTCACGCTCGGTTTCGTCAAGTCCAAGCTCGACGAGCACGGTCTCAGCCACGCCACGACGCTGCGCGAAGCGATTCCCGGCAAGGGCCCCGTCAGCATCGGCCCCTTCAAGGTCGATTTCGTGCGCGTCGCGCACTCGATTCCCGACGCGATCGCGGTCGTGATCGAGACGGGCGCCGGCCGCATCGTCTACACCGGCGACTACAAGATGGATCACACCCCTGTCGACGGTATGCGCACCGATCTCGGTCGCCTGGCCGAGCTGGGCAATCTCGGCGTCGACCTGATGCTCGGCGACTCGACCAACGCCGAGCGCCCGGGCACGACGCCGTCCGAGCGCAGGGTGGGCGAGGCCTTTCGCCAGATCGTGCCGCTGCGCGACGGGCGCGTGCTGGTGGCCTGCTTCGCCTCCAACATCCACCGCATTCAGCAGGCCGTCGACGTCGCCATCGAGACCGGCCGCTCGGTGGCCGTGATCGGTCGCTCGATGCGCAAGAACGTGAACATCGCGCGCAATCTCGGCTATCTCGACATTCCCGACAACGTCCTGCTCAAGCCCGAGGAGCTGAAGATGCTGCCCCTCTACGAGCAGATGATCCTCTGTACCGGCAGCCAGGGCGAGCCGCTCTCCGCGCTGAACAGGATCGCGTACCACGATCACCATTCGGTCGAGATCGAGCGGGGCGACACGGTCATCATCTCGGCCAAGCCGATCCCCGGTAACGAATTGCGCGTGCACGACGCGATCAACGGCCTGGCGAAGGCCGGTGCCGAGGTGCTACACGAGGAGGTCGCCGAGGTGCACGCCTCCGGTCACGCCTGCGCCGAGGAGCTGCGTTCGATGTTGGCGCTGCTCAGACCAAAGACCTTGATGCCCGTGCACGGCGAGTTTCGCATGCAGGCCGCACACGCCCGGCTGGGGCGAGAGGCCGGCATCCCGGAGGAGTCGATCCTGATCGCCGAGAACGGCGACGTGATCGAGCTGACGCCCAAGGGCGCGAGCATCGTCGGCGAGGTCGAGTCCGGCGTCACACTGGTCGACGGGCTCGGCGTCGGAGACGTGGCGGACGTCGCTCTGCGCGACAGGCGCCACCTGGCCGAAGACGGCGTGCTGATCGTCGTCACCACCCTCACCTCGAGCGACGGCAACATGGTCGCCAGCCCGGAGCTGATCGTGCGCGGCTTCGGCGAGCAGGACGCTCTGCTCGAAGACGTCAAGAGCGAGGCCGTCGAGATCCTCGAGCGCCTGCTGGCGGACAACATCACCGAGATCAAGCTGCTCCAGGAGCATCTGCACGACGGGATCGGCCAGCTCGTTTACCAGCGCACCCGCCGTCGCCCGATGATCCTGCCGGTCGTGCTCGAGGTCTGAGGCGCTCCATCGGAGTGCTGCTGCGAATCGCCTCGGCTTTCGCTACCCAATCGGCACAAGGATGTGCGTTTCTCGCGTCCTTGGGACGGTACGTTTCCTGGACCCCGCGGGCGGGCGGCTCGGTGGCGGGCGAATAGAGAATCGCCAGCGCAGGCCAGCTCGCCGAACGCTCGCTCCGTTCCGCGCCTTCACGGCACGGGATCCCTTATCGAGGCGCGAAATCGGCAGGAGCGTCGCCGACCGCGTCGAAGCCCGCTCGGGTGAGCAAGAAGCGCTCCAAGCGCAAGCTGAAGCCGCGCCAGCCCGCGCGCACGCGTAAGCCTGCCAAGACCCGCAGTCACCACCATCCCGAGCTGTTCGGGCTGGGATTGATGGCCGCCGGGATCTTTTTCGGCAGCGTTCTCTATCTCGGCTGGAACGGCGGTGTGGTCGGCGCGGCGCTGGGCGATGCGCTGGTCGCCGTCATCGGCGTGACGGGTTACGCGATGCCGCTCGCGGCGATCGTCTACGGCGCGCTCCTGCTCGTGCGCAGCGAGCTGATCGAGCTGCGACCGTTTCAGCGCGGTCTTGTGACCTTCTTCCTCGGTCTGCAGCTGGCACTCGGCCGCGCGCACGGCGGCTACCTCGGGCGCGGGCTGGAGGCCAGTGTCGCAAAGCTTCTCGGCTCCACCGGCGCCACGATCGTTGCCGCGCTCTGCCTTGCGGTTGGCTGCCTGCTGCTCACCGGCGCCTCGCTGGGAGCCTGGCTCAGGCGCTCGGGCGAGGCGATTCGCCAGGCCCGCCCCGCGCGCGAGAAGCGCTCGAAGGCAGCGCCGAGCATCGATTACCCCGAGCCGCTCGTTCTTCCGCTACCGGTGCACGAGCCCCACCTTGCGCCCGTCGACGGAGAGCGCGCCTTCCCCGATGTCGTCGGGGACGACCTGAGCGGCCCGCCGCCGCTTCTCCTCGAGCCGGAAATGGAATCCGCCGAGGCGCCGACCCTGTTCGACGTCACGCCCACGAAGAGCGACTACGAGCTTCCCGATGCCAGCCTCCTGCACCGCTCACCGGCGGTCTCTCAGCAGCTCGCCGACTCCGGCGAGCGCATCGCCGAGGTGCTCGTGCAAACGCTGGCCAACTTCGGCATCGAGGCGCGCATCGTCGGCCAGATCTCGGGCCCGCGCGTTACGCGCTACGAGCTGCAGCTCGCCCCGGGCACCAAGGTCTCCAAGGTCGCCAACCTGAAGGACGACCTGTCCTACGCCCTCGCCACGACCGAGATTCGCATCCTGGCGCCGATCCCGGGCAAGCAGGCGGTCGGGGTGGAGGTTCCGAACCTGAGCCCGAACCTGGTCACGCTCGGCGACGTCTTCGATGAGCTTCCCGCCTCCGCCAGCCCGCTGGCCGTCTGGCTGGGCAAGGACATTGCTGGCAATGCTGTCTGGACAGACCTGGCGCGCATGCCGCACATCCTGATCGCGGGCACCACCGGCTCGGGCAAGTCGGGCTGCATCAACACCATCTTGAGTTCGATCCTGCTTCGCTGTACGCCCGACGAGGTACGCATGATCCTGGTCGATCCCAAGCGCGTGGAGCTCGGCTTCTACGAGTCGATCCCGCACCTGCTCACCCCGGTCGTCTCCAATCCCAAGGAGGCCGCCGCGGTGCTGGCCAACCTGCTTGCCGAGATGGAGCATCGCTACGACAAGATGAGCATCGTCAGGGCTCGCGGCCTGCCCGAGCTGAACCGGGCGCTCCGCCAGCGCGGTGAGGATCCGCTTCCCTATCTGCTCGTCGTGATCGACGAGCTGGCCGATCTGATGATGACCTCGCCGCAGGCCGTGGAGGACGCCGTCATCCGTCTGGCGCAGAAGTCGCGCGCGGTCGGCATTCATCTCGTCCTGGCAACGCAGCGTCCTTCGGTCGACGTCATCACCGGGATGATCAAGACCAACATCCCGTCGCGCATCGCCTTTGCCGTCTCCAGCCAGACCGATTCGCGCGTGATCCTCGACGCATCGGGCGCCGAGAGCCTGCTTGGTCAGGGCGACATGCTGTTCAAGCCGCTCGGCACCTCGCGCCTGCAGCGCCTGCAGGGCGCCTACGTAAGCGAGGAAGAGGTCACGCTGATCGTCGAGCAGTGCCGCGCCCAACGGGCCCAGGAGCTGGACGAGTCGCTGCTCGAGCTGCCCGAGGCCTTCGCCGACGACGCGCTCGAGGGCTCTGACGGCGAGTTCGATCCCGACGAGGATCCTCTGCTCGAGAAGGCGATCGAGGTCGTGGTGCAGTCGCAGTCGGCATCGGTCTCGCTGCTCCAGCGCCGCCTGCGCGTTGGCTACACGCGGGCGGGCAGGTTGATCGACATGCTCGAGCGACGCGGCATCGTGTCCGGCTACGAGGGCTCCAAGCCGCGCCGCGTGCTGATCGAAGAGAACGAGCTCGATCGCGCACTGACAGCCCAATCCCCTCGCTAGCGCCCGCGCGGCTGCACTCTCCCCGGTTCCGTTCTGCCGGCGCGCTCCGCCCGGAGTAGCGACAATAGGGGCGTGCTGCCCTACGACGACTACGAGAAGCAGCGCAACGTGCGCGCCCGGTTTTCGCTCTTGATCGGCCTTCTCGGTGCCCTCTTCGCGCCGGCCGCGATCCTCGTCCACATCCGTTTCGGTGAGATAACGCTGCCGATGGCGGCTGGAGGCATCGCCGCCGGTTGCACCCTCCTGGGCTTCAGCGCGCGCGTGCTGGCTAAGAAGGCGCGCCTGCGCCGCGTCATCTCGCTCGAGCGAATGGGCGGAGCGAGGCAGGCGGCTCTCGGGCGCTTTCTGGGCACTCTGGTGCTGGGAGTCGGGCTCGGAGCCTGCATATCGCTCGGCGTCTACGCCCTTCTGGCCAACCTCTGATCCGGCTTTCGACAAAGGTCACGGCCGAGTACGCCCACATAATGTGCGACGAGTCACAATCTCCCTCTAGAATGCGAATCCATGTTCGAAATCGGTAGCAGCCTGCGCGAAGCGCGCGAGCGCCAGGGGCGCTCATTCCCGGATCTGGAGCGGAAGACGCAGATCCGCTCGCGCTACCTGATGGCGCTCGAGGAGGAGAATTTCGACGCCATGCCCGCGCTCGCCTACACCAGGGGCTTCCTACGCGTGTACGCCGACGAGCTGGGTCTCGACGGGCAGCTCTACGTCGACGAGTTCAACTCTCGATTTTCGATGTCCGAGGAAGGGAGCGCCCCCTTTCGGAGGCGCGAAGTCCGGCAGCCGACGCGCCAGTCGCGACGAGTCGCCTCGCTGGCCGTGGTCATCGCGATCGGGATAATCGCCACCTTCCTGGCTCTCTTCGTCTTTGCCTTTTCTCCCAACTCGCCCCGCACACCGACGGTCACTAGTCCGAGCACGAACAGCTCGACGACGCAGCCCGCACGCACGACCACGCTGAAGATCACCGCCGTGCGCGGAGACGTCTCGGTCGAGGCGCGCCGCGGAGGACGAGGCGGAGACCTGCTCTTCGGCGGGACGCTGGTCAAGGGGCACAGCCAGACGTTCACGGCATCCCGGATCTGGATCAAGGTCAGCGCGGCTCAGAACATCCGCTGGACGTTGCGGGGTGGTAACTCCGTCGACACTTCCAACCGGTTCGGGCCGGCGACCGTCCTCTTCACGCCCGGCGAGCAAAAGTTCCTCCGCGGGTAGCATCGCGCTCGTGCACGAGCCGTCCGTAACGAACAGGCCCGAGGCGGTCATAGTCGTGACGGGCAGCGAGCTCGTCCGCGCCGAGATAACCGATGAGAACGGCCCCTTCCTGGCGCGCGAGCTGGCCAGAGTGGGCGTGCGCTGCCGTCGCATCACCGTCGTCGGAGACGATCCCGATCTGCTCGAAGCGGCGCTGAGAGACGGGCTGGAGGCCGATCTCTGCCTGGTCTCGGGCGGCCTGGGGCCCACACACGACGATCGCACGATCGAGCTCCTGGCAGGGGCCGCGGGCCGCAAGCTGATCGTCGATCCCGAGCTCGTGCGGGCGATCGACCTGGTCGGGCGGCGCTATGCCCGTAACGTCGGCTCGAGCTATCACGCCTTCGAGGAGGGCGTGCGCAAGCAGGCCAGCATCCCGGAAAGCGCACACGTGCTGGGGTTGGCCGGGACGGCGCCCGGCGTGGCGCTCGAGCTCGACGGCTGCGTCGCGGTCGCGCTTCCCGGCCCGCCGTACGAGCTGCAGAAGCTCTGGCCCGCCGCACTGCAGTCGGCACCGCTGCGCCGGCTGCTCGAGCGTGTACCTCCCTTAGGTCGCCGCACGCTGCGCTACTACGGGCTGTCGGAGTCGACGCTGGCGGCGGCGCTTCAGGATGCGGGCGGGGACGGTAACGGCGTCACGGTGACGATCTGCGCCCGTGACCGCGAGCTTCTGGCCGAGCTCTACGTCGATCCCGGCGCCGAGGCTCGCGCCGACGAACTTGCGAGCGCGCTCGCCGCGGCAGGGTCGGACACGCTGTTTGCCCGCGACGATCGCCCGGTAGAGCAGATCGTGCTCGAGCTGGCGCGGGAGCGCGGGCTGACCCTGGCGACGGCCGAGTCCTGCACCGGCGGCCTGGTGGGCGCCCGGCTGACCGAGGTGCCCGGCGCCAGCGACGTCTTCCTGGGCGCCGTCGTCGCCTATGCCAACAACGTAAAGAAGACCCTGCTCGGAGTCTCGCCCGAGACGCTCGAGCGGTACGGCGCCGTCTCGGCGGAGTGCGCGCTGGAGATGGCGCGCGGAGCAAGACATGCGCTTCAGGCGGACGTGGCAGTGAGCGTCACGGGAGTGGCCGGCCCCGCCGGGGGCAGCGCGGAAAAGCCGATCGGGTTGGTCTTCTTCTGCGCGGCGGGCGAGCACGAGACGCTGGCGCAAGAGATCCGATTCTCGGGCGACAGGGAGCAGATTCGGCGCTACGCCGCGGTCGCTGCGCTGCATCTCGCGAGGCGCCTTCTTTCACAGTTAGGGCACAAATAGGCATGAATTCCGGCGCTAGCGTAAGCGGCGATGAACGAATACGCCTCTTCGTCGCCTACACGCTTGCGCCCGACGACCGTGAGCGGCTTTTCGCCTGGCAGTTGGCGAAGCTGGACGGAAGCCGGGCGCGCCTGGTTCCGCCGGAACAGCTCCATTTCACCGTCGCCTTCCTCGGCCGGCGCCCACGCAGCGAAGTGGACGCGATCGCCGAGGTCGTCGGCAGCGCCGTCCAGGGCGCCGGGCCGATGCCGCTCGCGCTCAGCCGCTACCGCGAAACGAGGGGCGTCGGCATGCTCGTATTCGAGGACCCGAGCGGAGAGGCGACGCGAGTGGCTGAGGCGATTCAGCGCGGCCTGGAAGAGATCGGCAGCTACGTGCGCGAGGCTCGTCCCTGGCTTCCGCACATCACCGTTCTGCGTTTTCGCAGGCCGCCTCACCTGCAGCCCGAGTTGCCCGCCCTCGGGCAGATCATGCCGTCCGAGGCTGCTGCCTACCATTCAGTGCTGCGCCGCGACGGGGCGCAGTACGACGTTCTCCGATCCGTCGCGCTAGGAGGTCGATGAACTTGGATCGCGAGCATGCACTCGAGACCGCTCTCGGTCAGATCGAGCGGCAGTTTGGAAAGGGCTCGGTCATGCGCATGAGCGATCGGCCGGCCGTGTCTGTGGGCGCGGTCTCCACCGGATCGCTTCCGCTCGACCTGGCGCTTGGGGTCGGCGGCCTGCCGCGCGGCCGCGTGGTCGAGCTGTTCGGGCCCGAGGCTTCGGGCAAGACGACGCTCGTCTACCACGTGATCGCCGAGGCCCAGCGCCGCGGCGGCATCTGCGCCTTCGTCGACGTCGAGCACTCGATGGATCCCGCCTACGCCAAGCGAATCGGCGTCAACATCGACGAGCTTCTCGTCTCCCAGCCCGACACGGGCGAGCAGGCGCTCGAGATCACCGAGCTGCTCATCCGCTCGGGCGCGCTCGACGTCGTCGCCGTCGACTCGGTCGCGGCGCTGGCGCCCAAGGCCGAGATCGAGGGAGAGATCGGAGACTCCCACGTCGGCCTGCAGGCCAGGCTGATGAGCCAGGCGCTGCGCAAGCTGGCCGGCTCGCTCAACCGCACCGACACCATCTGCCTGTTCACCAACCAGCTCCGGGAGAAGATCGGCGTCATGTTCGGCTCACCCGAGGTAACGCCGGGTGGCCGCGCGCTCAAGTTCTACGCCTCGGTCAGGCTCGACATCCGCCGCATCGAGACGCTCAAGGACGGCGCCGAGGCGATCGGCAACCGGGTCCGCGTCAAGGTGGTCAAGAACAAGGTCGCGCCGCCGTTCAAGCAGGCCGAGTTCGACATCATCTACGGCCAGGGCATCCCCTGGGACGCGACGGTGCTCGACGCCGCCGTGGAGCGGAAGATCGTGCAAAAGTCGGGCTCGTACTTCTCCTTCGGCGACGAGCGCCTCGGTCAGGGCCGCCAGAACGCGGCCGCCTTCCTGAGCGAGCACCAGGACGTCTGCCAGCAGATCCTGAGCGCCATCCAGGAGCTGGTGGGAGACGAGCAGATCGTCTCCGCCCGGCTCGGAGAGGCGCCGCGGGAAGTTCCGAACGGCGCGGTCTCCGAGGAAGAGGCGAGGGAAGCCGTCAGCGCCGCCTAACCCAGCCAAGGACGAAATCGAGCAAATGCCCGAGATCACCGGGCTACAAGAGGTCTCGGCGAGCGCCGTGCTCGTCGAGCTGGACGGTGCGCCCTGGCGCAAGATCCCGCTGTCGGCCGCTGCCCGTGCCGGTTTGAGTCTCGGAAAGAGGCTGGAGCGCGAGGATCTGCGCCTGCTCGGGCGCGAGCTGCGCCGGGCCGAAGCCCTGGCCAACGCGACGCGCATGCTCGCACGCCGTCCGCTTTCGCGCGCCCTGCTCGAAGAGCGGCTGGAGAAGAAGGGAATCGCACCGGTCGCCCGAGAGGAGGCGGTCGAGGCGCTCGAGCAGGCGCAGTATCTGAACGACCGCTCCTACGCGCTCGAGCGCGCCAGATCGCTCGCGGAGCGCAGCTACGGCGACGCCGCCGTTCGCTACATCCTCGAGCAAGAGCGAGTCGGCTCGGAGCTCGTCGAGGAGGCGATCGCCGCGCTCGAGCCGGAGCTGGAGCGAGCCCGGGCGATCGCGCGGTCGATCCCCGACCGAAAACGGTTGCTGGGCCGGCTCGCCCGGCGCGGTTTCGATTCCGAGACCATCGAGCAGGTTTCCGGAACCGACCTCTCGTAGGCGGTTCAACCAACTCCGCGCACGATGTCCGTTTTCGACGAATACTTCGCGGCTATTCCGGAGCCCGAGAAGACCGCGCTCGAGCGCGTGCGACAGTTCGTTCGGCGCGCGGTCCCCGGCGCGGAGGAGTCGGTGAGCTACGGAATGCCGGCGTTCAAGTACAAGGGGCGCCCGCTGCTTGGGCTTCGAGTCGCCAAGGATCACCTCAGCCTGTTCCCGTTCAGCCCGGCGGCGGTGAGCAGCGCGCGAAAGGAGCTCGCCGGATTCGATCTCTCCAAGGGAACGGTGAGATTCAGCGCCGACAAGCCCGTCCCCGACTCCGCGCTCGAGCAACTACTCAGCCAGCGCCTGCGCGAGATCGAAGCCGCGTAAGGCCATCCCGCTTCGGAGGTACATCGACGCGGCGCCGCACGGCTCCACGTAACTACGTCATCCGAGCAAGTACATATGTCATAAGAGCAGCCGGTGCGCTCCAGCTTGACGCACTTGTTAGAGAGACATCAACCTGCGAACGGCCTACGAGCCTAAATGCGCTGCCTCAGCGTCTCGTTAAGCACGAACGGAGCAACGCGAAAACCTTCACCGTGCACCCGCCGGTTGGCCGGGTTACGAACGACACGGGTGACCCACTGATAGCCATAGTCGAGGCCAGCGCCGTTGAACCAATCCTGCGGGAAGAGACGGTACAACGACTCCTTGGGGTGTGCGACGAGAAGGGCGAGGTTGTCGCGTTCCCATCTCGGCGCGGAATCGATTCCGGAGGAATGGCAGAGAATCAGCAACTCGTCGAGCTCCTTCAACTGCTTGGGAAAGGACGCCTTAAGCTGTTCCCCGACAAGCGTGGTGGGCAGCTCGGCCCGAGCCGTCTCCGGACCGTCCAGGAGCAGGCCGACCGGCGTCTCCTGCATAGACTCACACAACTCCGCCAGGTCTCCATCGAGCACACCAAGTTCCGAGGGCCGGATGACGTGGAGTTGAACGGGCGCCGTTGGACCTTCAGTAACGCTGTGTTGACACCAAACAAGCAACGTCAAATTGTCCAGCGACAGCACCCAGTTGGCGAAGTCGAGAATAGCCACCGGACCTGATGCCCCAACCAGAAGCGTCTTGCCGGCAAGCGACCCTTCGTCCCCTGCACGCCGCCAGACGAATCCTGTGACCGGTGAAGCGCCCTCCTTCAGATACCAGGGACTCGGGCCGGGCACGCCATTGAAGAGAGTCGAGCGTTTTCGGAAGAGCCTCAATGTTCCCCCATGCATTGCTTAGGCGGTCTGTAAGGAATGTAGACACACGATGCCCGATTTCTCGCGCCTTTGTAGGTTCCGTAAGTCGCTACGGCACGTCCCTGCTCAGCGGCTCGCCCTGCGGTCATGCTAAAGCCTTGAGCTGACCGCCCGCTACGCTTCAACCGCGTGCGAACGTACTTCGTAACAACCTTCGGTTGCCAGATGAACGCCCACGACTCGGAGCGGATCAAGGGCATGCTGGAGGAGCTGGGAATGGGCGAGGCGGCGAGGCTCGAGGACGCGGATGTGATGGTCATCAACACCTGCACCATCCGCGAGAAGGCCGAGTCGCGCCTGACGGCGCATCTGGGGCTGGCAAAGGCGCTCAAGGAAGCCGATCCCGGTCGCCTGCTCGCGGTCGGCGGCTGCTTCGCCGAGGTGCAGCGGGGTCGCCTGTTCGAGCAATTCCCGCAGGTGGACTTCGCCTTCGGGCCGGGCTCGATCGCGGGCCTCGGGGAATGGCTCGCGGCGGAGCGGAACGGCTCTCCGGCCGCCAGCTTCGGCACCGGCGAGGAGCGGCGTTTCGCCGCCGAGCTACCGGCGAGGCGCGAGCGCGCCTTTCAAGCCTGGGTGCAGATCTCGATGGGCTGCAACTCGGCCTGCTCCTACTGCATCGTGCCGACCGTTCGCGGCAAGCAGATGAGTCGGTCGTCGAAAGAGATCCTGGCCGAGGTCGAGCGCCTGGCGCAGGACGGCGTGCGCGAGATCACGCTGCTCGGCCAGAACGTCAACTCCTATGGCCGAGATCTGCCGCCCGCCGGCCGGCTCGATTTCGCCGGGCTCTTGCGCGCCTGCGATCAGATCGAGGGAATCGAGCGAATCCGCTTCACGAGCCCTCATCCGAAGGATTTCCGCACCGATGTGATCGCCGCCATGGCCGAGTGCGAGTCGGTTTGCGAGCACGCGCACCTGCCGGCTCAATCGGGATCCAGCCGCATTCTCAAGGCGATGCGGCGCACCTACGACCGAGATCGCTTTCTCGCCCTCGCCGCCGAGATGCGTGCTCGCGTTCCCGACCTGGCGATCACGACCGACCTGATCGTCGGCTTTCCGGGCGAGAGCGACGAGGATTTCGCGCAGACGCTGAGCCTGGTCGAGGAGGCGGAGTTCGACGGCGCCTATACCTTCGTCTTCTCGCCCCGCTACGAGACGGAGGCTGCCACGCTGCCCGATCAGGTGCCCGAGGAGATCAAGCGCGAGCGGATCGAGCGGCTGATCGAGCTGGTTCAGAAGACGGCCGGAGACAGAAACCGGCGGCGCATCGGCGGCGTCGAGGAGGTGCTCGTGGAGGGACGAAGCCGAACCGACCAGGCTCTTTTCCGCGGGCGCACGCGCCGGAACACGACCGTCAACTTCACTGGCGAAGCCGGGGCGGGAGAGCTCGTACAGGTGCGCATCGATAATGCGACCTCGACGACGTTGCGCGGCACTCAGGTCGTGCCCGAGCATACGTGACACTCTTGTTGCCCTTCGCGGCAGTTCGACGCTCACTCGTTTTACTTTCGAGCGGATTTCCTCGATAGGCTGAGAGCGGGTAGGGGAGGGGTCATCCCGACACACGCGCGCGCCAAACCATGAGAAACCCGAACATGAGCGACAAGCACCGCCAGGCCATCGACGAGCTCGTCCGCCTGCACGAAAGCGATCCGAGCAAGCTCGCGCTGGTCATCTGCGGCTCGCTCGCGACCGGAAAGGCGCGCGAGACATCAGACGTCGACCTGTACCTGATCGCGACCGACGAGGAGTTCGATCGGATTCGGGCAACCGACGGCTGCTTCTACGGAAGCTGGGATCCGAGCAGGTTCTCGGGGATTGAGGTCGACGGGAAGATCGTCGGCAAGACGTTCCTGAAAGAGGCGGCCGAGCGCGGCAGCGAGCCCACCCGCGCTTCTTTCGAGAGCGCCTACACGGAGTTCTCGCACGATCCCGAGATCGATCTCCTGCTGGGGCGAATCGCCGCCTATCCCGAGTGGGAGCGCGAGCAGAAGCTCAAGACCTTCTACGCCTTCGCCAAGCACCACCGCTACGTCGGTGCGCAGGCGTTCGAACTTGGAAACGAGTACTTCGCCCGCCGCTCCGCGCTCGAGCTGGTCTTCTTCTCGGCGCGGCTGGCACTCGCTCACAACCGTGTGCTCTTCCCCTGTCACAAGTCGCTGTTCGCAGCGCTCGAGCGCTGCGGGGATCTTCCGCCGGGGTTCGCCGACTCGTCGCGGCGGCTGCTCGAGAGCCCGAGCCTGCAGGAGACCGTCAATTACTACGAGCTGGTGTCCGACTACTTCGGCCAGTACGACTATCCCGATCAGGAACGAATCAGCTTCATCCTGGAGAACGAGTGGAGCTGGTTCTCGCGCCTACCCTTCGCCGGAGATCTGTGAACGAACGAATCGAAACGAGCGCCGCGGCCTCCGCAGGCGCCGACACACCCCGTGGCGCGAGCGCGCCCGTGATCGCCATCTTCGGCCCGACCGCGAGTGGAAAGAGCGCCGTGGCCGAGGCCGTCGCGGCACGTATCTCCGGCGAGCTGGTCTCGGCCGACGCGATGCAGGTCTACCGCGATCTGCCGATCCTGACCAACCAGTCGCCGGCGCGGCTGGTCGGCATCTGGCCGCTCGATCACGATGCCTCGGTCGGCGAGTATGCGCGACTTGCCCATCAGGCGATCGACGAGATCCTGGCCTCCGGCCGCACCCCGATCGTCGTCGGCGGCACCGGCCTCTATCTCAGAGCGGCGCTGGCCGAGATCGAGCTGCCGCCCGCGCCGGCACCTGGTGCCCGCGAGCGCTGGCAGGCGACCTACGACGAACTGGGGCCCGAGCGGGCGCACGCGCTCCTGGTCGAGCGCGATCCGCTCGCCGCCGAGAGAGTTCACGCCAACGACAGGCGCCGCGTCGTGCGGGCGCTCGAGCTGAACGAGGCCGGGCACTCGCTGGTGCGCGCCGACAGCCGGCTCTGGTCGGGCTCGCTGCGCCACCCGACGCTAGTTTTCGGCCTGGAGCTCGATCGCGCGATTCTCCAGCCGCGGATCGAGCGTAGGACGCGCGAGATGTTCGAGCGCGGTGTCGTCGACGAGGTGCGGCATGCGCTCACGAAGCCGCTCTCTTTGACCGCGCGCAGGGTGATGGGATTGCAGGAGGTGGCCGAGCTCGGCCCCGAGCAGGCGATCGAGGCGATCGCTCTGCAGACCCGCCGCTACGCGGCCTACCAGCGGAAGTGGATGCGCCGCGTGCCCGCGCTGATTAGAGTCAATGCCAACCGTCCAGCGGAAGAGGTCGCCGATGAGATTGTCGAAGTGGCACGGACTGGGAAACGACTATCTGCTCCTGGAGCAGTCTGAGCCGCCGCTCGAGCTCACGCCCGAGCGCGTAGCCAGGCTCTGCGACTACCACTTCGGCGTCGGTTCGGACGGCATCGTCGAGATCGTCTCGCACAGCGCCGACGAGGCCGGGGCGAAGATCTGGAATCCCGACGGCTCGCTGGCCGAGCTGTCCGGCAACGGCGTTCGCATCGCCGCGCGCTGGCTTGCGCGCCGCAACACGCGCGCCGACGTGCGAATTCGCGTCGGCGAGCGCGAGGTCGAGGCGCACATGCTCGGCGGGCTCGAGGTCGAGATGGAGATGGGCGAGGTCACCGTCGGCGAGCCCGAGACGCTCGATCTGGCCGGGGAAGAGGTCGAGTTCATCCCGGTCTCGGTCGGTAATCCGCACGCCGTCATCGCGCGCGATCCCGAGCGCACGGAGCTGCTTCGGCTCGGCCCGCTCGTCGAGCGCCACCCGCGCTTTCCCGAGCGCACCAACGTCCAGCTCGTCTACGTGGACAATCGCCACGAGATCACGGTCGCCGTCTGGGAACGGGGCGCGGGGGAGACGCTCGCCTCGGGAACGAGCTCGGTCGCGACCGCCTCGGCCGCGATCGCGCAGGGCTGGTGCGAGAGTCCCGTCACGGTGCATCTGGTCGGCGGCGATCTGATCGTCTCGCTCTCGGCGCAGAGCAAGGCAACACTGGTCGGCGAGGCGCAGGAGATCTGCACGATCGAGCTCTCACCGGAGCTCCTGATCTAGCTTTTTGTTAATAATCCTCCGGCTATCTGCGCGTAACAGGCCGCAGCAGGCGGGGGAGGAAACTTGAGAGTCTCAGTAGCGCTCGCAACGGCGACGGCCTTGCTCTGCGGCGTCATGCTGCTCGGCTCGAGCTCGAGCCGGGCCGCTAGCTCGATCAGCGCGAGATGCTCCGGCTACAAGGCTCTTCGCGCTTCCAACTCCGTCTGTGAATACCGTTTCGAGCAGCCGTTCCTGCTCTCGGGGTATTCGAGGGGTGGTGCGAGCACGCTCACCTATGCCATTCAATGCGCCAGCGACAGATCGTGGCCGCCGAAAGACGCCGCGATCGACCGGCGCGTCTGGTACAAGCGCTCGTTCAAGGTCAGTGGGAACTTCGCACTTCTCGGCGCCAGGGATGCCCCTTCGGCGGCCGAGCACTGCTTCGTCGCACGCGGGAAGACTCCCATTCTGTCAGTCACGCTCAAGATGAACCGCGGCGTCACGAGAACGAACCTGGTCGTCAAACTGGACAACAGCCTGCCCTGGGGCTCCTGACGAGAGAGGGCTTATCGCCGTGAAGCGCTCGCGGCGAGATCAGTTCTTGTTCTGATGCAAAGCGGTGTTGAGCGCGACGGTGTTGCCTCGCTCCTTCACCTCGACCGCGCCCGTCTGGCTGTTGCGCCAGAAGAGCAGTCCCGGGCGCCCGCTCAGCTCGCGCGCCTTGACGACGCTGCCGTCGGGCATGGTGACGCGGGCGCCGGCGGTGACGTAGAGGCCGGCTTCGATCGTGCAGCCGTCGCCGAGCGAGATGCCGCAGCCGGAGTTCGCGCCCAGCAGGCAGTGCGAGCCGATGCGGATGATCTGGCCGCCGCCGCCCGAGAGCGTGCCCATGATCGAGGCTCCGCCGCCGACATCCGACTCGGGCTCGACGACCACGCCGGCCGAGATCCGTCCCTCGACCATCGACGGGCCGAGCGTGCCGGCGTTGAAGTTGACGAAGCCCGCGTTCATCACCGTCGTGCCGCTGGCGAGATGCGCTCCCAGGCGAACGTTGTCGGCGTTGGCGATGCGGACGCCCGGTGGGATCACGTAGTCGGTCATGCGCGGGAACTTGTCGACCGAGCGCACCTTCAGCTCCAGGCCGGCTCCGCGCAGCATCAGGCGCACCCGCTCGAAATCGTCGCTGTCGAGGGGGCCGTGATTCGTCCAGACGACGTTCGAGAGCAGGCCGAAGATGTTTTCCAGGTTGCAGCCGTGTGGCTGCAGCTTGCGCCAGGAGATCAGGTGCAGGCGCAGATAGACGTCGTGGGCGTCGAGCGGCGGCTCGTCGAGATCGCCGATGAAGGTCGCCACCACGCGCCGCGAGCGGTGAGCGCGCATCAGCGGCTCGTCCAGGATCGCGTCGGGCTGGAGAAGAGTCTCGAGCATGCCGTAGTTGGGGTGCTCGCCGCCGCCGGCGGTCGTCGGCTTGAGCAGGCGGAGCGCTTCCTCGAGCTGCTCGCGGGTCAGCTCGTAGGAGCCGCTTTCGTTCGTGCGGCC
This sequence comes from Gaiellaceae bacterium, assembly GCA_049591255.1. Classification (GTDB taxonomy): domain Bacteria; phylum Actinomycetota; class Thermoleophilia; order Gaiellales; family Gaiellaceae; genus Fen-549. The sequence goes on along the minus strand of JBAWEP010000020.1, from coordinate 26,889 downwards.
GACGACGCCGGATAGCACCGCCGCCACCGCCGGAAACTCGTTCAGGTTCACGAGTGGGAAGTAGGTGTCGAGCACGCGCCCCTCTCGACCGTATGTCGCGATGCCGACCGCGAATGCGGCGGGACGCTCGTAGCCCGGACGGCCCTCGATCTCGTCCAGAAGCTCTGCCCTGGCCCTGGCGGCGGATTCCTTCTCGTTCATCGGCCCAATGGTGTCACAAGAGGCGATCGAGCAGTGCCGCCGCCCGCTCGCACTCCTCCAGCGTGGGCACCAGCGCCATCCGGACGTAACCCTCGCCGTACTCGCCCAGATAGGAGCCGGGCGCAACCACGATTCCGTTGTCCAGCAGGCGCTTTGCAAACCCTTCCGACGTTTCGCCAGCGGGCACCGCGATCCAGAGGAAGAAGGTCGCCTGGCTTCCGGCCACACGCAGCCCGTTTCGCTCCAGCGCCGCGGTCATGATCTCCCGCTTGGCGCGGTAGCGCTCGCGTGTGCTCTCGACGTGCACTTCGTCGCGCCAGGCCTTGATCGAGGCCAGCTGAATGAACTCCTGCGGCGTCGTGCCGAGAGTGGGGCGGAGCAAGCGCAGGGCATCGATCACCTCGCGGCTGGCCGCGACGAAGCCGGAGCGGTAGCCGGGCATCGAGGAGCGCTTGCTGAGCGTGTTGAAAACGACGACGTTGCGCCGGTCGGGAACCTGCAGCGCCGAGGGCGGGCGCTCGTCGAAGTAGATCTCGCTGTAGGCCTCGTCCGAGCAGAGCAGGAAGTCGTGCTCGATCGCCAGCTCGGCCAGCCGTTCGAAGAAGGAGAGCGGCGCAAGCGCCCCGGTGGGGTTGTTCGGGTAGTTGATCCAGACGAGGGCCACGCGCTGCCAGGTCTCGTCCTTCAGCGCGTCGATATCGGGCAGGAACGCGTTCGCCTCGGTCAGCGGCAGCCGCTTGACCTCGGCGCCGGCGAAGCGCGCCCCCCGCTGGGGAACCGGATAGGCGGGATCGGCGACCAGCACCAGGTTCTTGGGCGGGCGCAGATCGATCACCTGGGCGAAGGTGAAGATCGCCTCCTTGCTTCCGTAGGTCGGAATGATCTCGTGCTCGGAGTCGACCTCGACGCCGTAGCGCTTGTCGCACCACTCGGAGATCGCGCGCCGCAGCTCGAGCAGCCCGATTGCGCGCGGATACTTGCAGCGCTCGGGCAGGCTGGCGGCGACGGCGTCACGGATGAACGATTCGGTTGCCTCGTTCGGGTCGCCCATACCGAAGTCGATCACCTGAATGCCGCGGGCCGCGGCCTCGCGCCGAGCCTCGTCGAGGCGAACGAAGGGGTAGGTACCGAACTCGTCGAGAATTGGAGTGAAACGCATCACATCTCCTTGGAGAGAAAGCTACGAAGGATTGCGAATGAGCGCTCGAGTTGCCGTACCTCGACACGCTCGTCGGCCTTGTGGGCGTAACCGGGCGCGCCCGGGCCGAAGTTGACTGCGTCCAGACCGCGGGCTGCGAACTCCGCCACCGGCGTCCAGGCCTGCTTGGGCTCGATTGTCAGGTCGCCGGCCCGGCGCAGCCGCTCCAACAGCGCCGAGGACGCCGGAACGTGCGCCGGCGGCGAGTTGCTCGTCAGCTCGACGTCTCCCGCTCCGGCGAGCAGCTCGCGCAGGCGGGCCTCGGCCTCTGCCGGCGTGCGCGCCGGCGAGTAGCGGTAGTTGACGCGGGCCACGCACAGGTCGGGAATCACGTTGGCCGCGATCCCCGCCTCGATGCCCGTCACGCTCATGACCTCGGTGAAGGCCAGGCCACCCTGCTCGAGCTCGAGCGGCTCGGTCGCAAAGATCGGCTCGAGCCCTTCGATCGCCACGTTGATCGCGTTCACCCCGAGCCAGGGTCGAGCCGAGTGGGCGCTCTCGCCGTGGAAGACGGCGTTCGCGTACAGATTCCCCAGGCAGCCGGCCTGGATCTCGTTGTCGGTCGGCTCCATCACGATCACCAGCTCGGCCTCGTCCAGTTCCGGCAAGGCGGCGAACAACCCCGGCAGGGAGCTCTGCTCGAGCGGAAGCTCTTCGCGCGGGAAGAAGAGGAAGGCCGGATCGACCTCCAGCGCCGGCGCCTCGTCGGCGACCCAGCGGGCCAGCTCGATCATCACCGCCAGGCCGGACTTCATGTCGCTGGAGCCGCAACCCGTCACGGCGCCGCCCTCGATGCCGCCGGGGATGTTCTCCTGCGCCGGGACCGTGTCCAGGTGCCCCGCAAAGACGACGAGCGGGCGACCACTTCTGGGCGGGCGCGCGTAGACCGACTCGCCGTCGCCGTGCACGAGCTCTAGCCCGCCCGTCACGAGCGAGCCGACGCGCTCGGCCAGAGCCTGCTCCGACCCGCTGGGCGAGGGTACGTTGACCAGCTCGAGCGTACGCTCTGCCAGGCGCTGGGCCGGATTCGAGCCGTTGGCCGCCATCTCGGAACGCAGCCTAGCTGCCCGCTCGGTTGGCGGCGGAGCGAGAGGGCATACTACGTGCCGTGACCGCTCATCAGCCCGATCCCGCCCCGGGCGCGGAGCCAGAGCGCGGCTTCGCTCTAGCGGTCTTCGCGCACGGCGTCGACGTGGCCGGCGAGATCGCCGAGCTGCGCGAGCTGGCGCGCACCGCCGGCGTCGCGATCGCCTCCGAGCTCGTGCAGCAGCGCGCCCATCCCGACCCGCGCTCCTTCGTCGGCAAGGGAAAGCTCGTGGAGCTGAAAACCGCCTTTCCGGCCTCCGGCGCCGAGGTCCTGATCGTCGACGACGAGATCTCGCCCGTCCAGCAGCGCACGCTCGAGAACGCGCTCGACGTGCGCGTGGTCGACCGAACCCAGCTGATCCTCGACATCTTCGCCCAGCACGCCGTCAGCGCCGAGGGCAAGCTCCAGGTCGAGCTGGCCCAGCTGGAGTACAACCTGCCGCGCATGCGCGGGATGTGGAAGCACTTGGAAAGGCTCGGCGGCGGCGTTGGCACGCGTGGCCCCGGTGAGACTCAGCTGGAGAGCGACCGCCGCGAGGCGCGCCGCCGCGTCTCGCTGCTCAAGGGGCGCCTGAAGGAGCTCTCCAAACGGCGCGAGACCGGGCGCAAGGAGCGCCGCCGCAGCGACAAGCCCACGATCGCCCTGGCCGGCTACACCAACGCCGGCAAGTCGACGCTCCTGAACGCGCTCGCCGGCGCGGGCGTCTCGGTCGAAGACCGGCTGTTCGAGACGCTCGACCCGACCACGCGCTCCTTCGAGCAGGAGGGCAGGCAGTACCTGGTGACCGACACCGTCGGCTTCATCCGCCGCCTGCCGCACCAGCTCGTCGAGGGATTCGCCGCGACGCTCGAGGAGACACTGGTATCCGACCTCGTCCTGCACGTCGCCGACGCCTCGCTCGCGCCGCAGGAGATGAGCGACCAGATCGACGCCGTGGCCTCGGTGCTGAACGAGATCGGCGCCGACGAGCTGCCCGCGGAGCTCGTCCTGAACAAGATCGACAGGGTGGACGCGCTCTCGCGCAAGCGCCTGGCCAATCGCTATCCCGAGGCGCTGCAGATCTCGGCGACTGGCGGCGAGGGCCTGGACGAGCTGCGCGCTCGCCTGGCGTCTCGCTTTGCCGACCGCTTCGAGCCGGTGCGCCTGCTGATACCTCACGATCAGGCCGCTTCACTGTCGGAGCTGTACGAGCTGGGCGCTCCGATCGAGGAGCGCCGTGACGAGGCCGAGGGCGTCTACATCCTGGCTCGACTCTCGCCCAGCACGCTCGGCCGCCTCTCGCGCTTCGTGCTCCCCGCGGGCGAGCAATCGAGGAAGATTCGCTGATGGAGCTCCAGATCTGCCGGCTGCGGCCCGAGGCCGTGATCCCCGAGCGCGCCTACCACGGCGACGCCGGGCTCGATCTCGCCAGCTGCGAACGAGTCGAGCTGGCGCCGGGCGAGCGCGCCACGGTCGGAACCGGGCTGGCGGTCGCGATCCCCACAGGACATGCCGGCTTCGTGCAGCCGCGCTCGGGTCTCGCCGCCCGGCACGGCATTGCGCTGGTCAACTCGCCCGGGCTGATCGACTCGGGCTACCGCGGCGAGCTGCGCGTCGTCGTCCTGAACACCGACAGCGACGCGGCCTTCACGATCGAGCCGGGAATGCGAATCGCCCAGCTCGTGATCATGCAGCTGCCCGAGGTCGACCTGGTCGAGGTCGACGAGCTACCCGAGTCGGACCGCGGCGTGCGCGGCTTCGGCTCCTCGCGAGCATAGAGATGAGGGAGCCCCGCATCCGCGTCTCGGCGATGCTCGGCTGGCGCGGCCGCATCCTGCTCTGCCGCCAGGAGAAGCCGGGCAAGGAGTACTGGCTGCTGCCGGGCGGCGGCGTCGACAGCGGCGAGACGCTGGTGGAGGCGCTGCAGCGCGAACTGGCCGAGGAGCTTGGCATCGAGTACGAGTTTCCGCTCGAGGGCCCGATCGCGCTGGTCGACTCGATCGCGCCGGGACACCGCCCGGTGGCCAAGCACGTCGTCCACATCATCTTCGCCAGCGACTTAAGCGAGCACTCGCTGGAGGAGGTCTCCTCGATCGACGACGCGGTGCGCGGTCACCGCCTGTTCGCGCCCGACGAGCTGGCCGACGTCGTCATCCACCCACCGATCCAGCACTTCCTGCGCAATTGGCAGCCGGGCGACCCGACCGTTTACCTGGGCTCGCTCTGGGTTCCCTGACTCGGGCTGCTGCCAAAGCGGGCGCCAGGGCTTATCGCGTTGGCCGAATCGTTCGTCGCCCCGGCAGGTGACCTAGCCGCTAGAGCAGGGCGTAGCTGCGGGAACCGCCTTCAAGAGAGGGCTACGGGTTGTAGATCTCGTCTTGGCTCAGGTTCGGGAATACGCGTATCCGATCCAGGCCGATGGGGCACGCAGCCGCGTTGTAGAGGTCAACGCTAAAGGCCGCATCGCGACCAGGAAAGACGGTGTTCAAAACAGTGAATCCGCCCGACACCAATCGTCCACTGGCGAAGCCCGCGACATTCAGTTGCAGGGCGTCCCTTTTTTTCGTGAAGCGATTGGAGACAACACCACTGATCGTGCACTTTCGCGCGCCGGAGCCCGTCGATCGGCTGTACCGAAGCTGTGAGAAGCTGACCGGCGATTGAGCGGCGCGGTCGAGGTGATACGGCTCTATCTCCACATCGACCCGGTTTTTCAGACTGGTAGGAACGCCAAGGGCCGGATAGACGAGAAGGCTTTCACTGTGGGGCAGGATCGTGGCGATCGGCTCGAGGACGATTCCGGACATCCCGTTGTTGCCCTTGGGCCGGGTGCCTAACTCGGGCACGATGGCAACGGCTGTCTTGCTCGACCGGTTCTTCAAGAGAACGATGACGTCATAGAAGGATTGACCCGACTGCGTGAACTCATGGATCAACTTACTTTGTTCGAAAACGATCGGGCCTCCCTGCCCTTCTGTTATTACGCCACCGGGGATAGTCCGTACGGGGATAGTCCGTACTCCAGGGAGAGCCCGTGATTTCCCGCGCGGTGCCTGGACGGTCTTCGGCGGGATCTTCGTCGCTTTGGTCTCGCCGTAAACGAAACCGACACCTCGCCCGATATCTCTTTCCATGCCGATGATTCGACCCTCGCTGTCGTAGGCGAGAAGGAGTACCGGGTACTCCGTGCGCGGCACCATGTAAGAGAAAGCATTGTCTTTGACCGGCACGGGGACTCGTTTGCCGCTCACGAAGAGGAGCAGCATTCGACTGACATGGTCATCCACCAAGCCGGCGTTCGTGACGTACTGATCGCCTTCCGTCAGCATCACCGACTCACGCCAGAGGAAATGCGCCTCGCTCACATCACCCCACACTCCCGCGTTGAGTATCGTCTCGTTCAGGCACCCTCCTCCGTCCGCCGCCCCAGACGTCGGGGACACGATGCTCATGCAGACATCGTCGTTCCGATGGAGACTGACCATTACTCGCAGAGGTCCCGGCTCGGGAGCGAGCAAGCGCTGGAAGGTAGCACCTGATTCCATATCCGGGAAGTTCCGCGGAACGGCTGTTCCGCGCTGTTCATGCCGCGTGAGCCAGCCGATCTTCACCCCGTTGATCTGTCGTTTGGCCATCCGGAAGGCGGGGCCCGCCGGTGGCTTGCCCAGGGCGCCGTTGTCGAACACGATCGATTTCGGCGGTCCGGCTATCGGAATCGCGATCATCTCGCCGGCGGCGTCGCGCGCCGAGATCGAGCGAACGCGATGCCTGGTTTTGGTACCCGGATTGACGATCAAAAAGCTATCCGAGGCGACGACCCCGAACAGGGCGCCCGAGCGCGTACGTGCTCGCACGGAGGTAACCCCGTCACTGACGATCCCGAAGGTCACCGATGATTTCTTTACCGGCACCGACCAGCCGTCTACCTTCTTCTGGGCGACCACGGGCGCGTCTACATAGAGCGGCAGGACCGGCTCTCGCTTCGAGATCAAATCCGATTCGGGCGCGCAGCTCGTCTGCGTCAGCAATGCGGGTAAGGTCGTGAGTCGCAGACAGAACACATCGCCGGCCCGGTAGCCGTACAGCCGGTATTCGATGCCTCCGCGCGAGAGCGTGATCAGACGCCTCAGCTTCGCGCCCCTCGGAAAGAGCTCCCATGAGAGCGGCGCATTCCGCTCAACGGCTCGCCGCTCGCTCTTCGATACGGGAGTGCCGGTCCTTCCACCTAGCCAGCCCGAGAAGTCGCCGAAGCCGCGCGCGATCGCGGCGCCGAGCGGCGTAGCGGCAACAACTACCGCCGCCACGGTGGCAAAGGCGAGAACGAAGAGCGTACGTCGCGTATGAGCCAACCGCGTCGAGGCCTCCGCGCGAGCGATTACGTTGTCCCAGTCGCGCCCGGCGTCGGTTGGAAGCGGCGCCGTCTTAACGAGAACACTTTGGATCCTGGTATCGAAGTCGGTCACTTTGACACCTCCACGGGCGTCGAAATCGAAAGGCGAAGCGCGGCGTGGGCGGCATTCAGCGTCGCGGAGACAGTTCCGGTCTTGATTCCGAGCGCGGTCGCGATCGCTCCGTAGTCGAGGTCGGCGTAGTAGCGAAGAAAAACCACCAGACGCTGCCGCTCGGGCAGGGCTGCGATCCAGGCACGGATCTCCTTGTCTTCGTCCGGCTGTCCGTTCGCTGCCGCTTCCGGCGCTGTCTCGAACGGATCGAATGCCGTCTTCCGCCGCCGCGAGCTCTTGGCTGCATTCACGACCGCGCGCCAGAGCCAGGCTTCAAGCGGTCCGTCGCCGCGGAACGACCGCCGCTCCCGGATCGCGTGCGAGAACCCTTCCTGAACCGCGTCGTGCGCCGCTGCCTCATTGCCGACAACGGCTCGAGCCACCTGCACGAAATGCGCGTAGCGCTCGCGGTAGAGCTGCTCCAGGTCCTCGAGTCTGGCGCCTTTGTTCTTCACTGTCTCCTTGACGCGCGGCGCCACCGAGCTTGTTTAGCGCAAATCATGGAGTCACGAGAATCGCAGATGCCGGCTCGCCCGGCAGAGATGGCATGCGTTACGCTCGCGCCCTAAACAAAGCCCGGCTTGCTCGGGTCAACAGATAGATGAAACCGAGAAGCGCGTCGCTGCACGAGATCGAGCGGATCTACCGGGCGAAGGCAGGCGGATTCCTGCGCCTGGCCCTCGCCACGACCGGTGAGATCGAACGCGCCCGGGACGCTCTCCAGGAGGGCTTCGCCGATGCAATCCGCTCCCTCGACACTTTCCGAGGGACGGGCTCGCTGGAGGCGTGGCTGGCACGCTGCGTGCTGAACGCGGCCCGCGACAGCTACCGCCCGGCCGAGCTGAACGGAGATGCTCCGTCAACGAAGGGCAGCTCTGAGCCTTCGCGCGACGGCGCGCGAGTAGTCGTTCGCGAGGCGATCATGCAACTTCCACGGCGCCAGCGAGAAGCTGTCTTCCTGCGCTACTACCTCGATCTCGACTACCGCTCGATCGCCGAGGCGCTGGGGATGGAGACGGGAACGGTCTCGGCAACTCTTCACGCCGCCAAGGCGGCGCTGGCCGAAGTTCTCCAGGAGGCGGAAAGATGAGCAAGGGACTATTGAACGAGACGCTCGACATCCTTGCGCCGACCCAGGAAGAGGTTCCCAGCTGGGAGACCATCCTCGCTCGCGCCGGTATCGAAAACCCCGCGCCGGCTAAGCGCCCGCTTTGGAAGCGAACCTGGGTCGCCGCGGTCGTCGTAGCAGTCGCTGTTCTTGTGCCGCTCACTGCTATTGGATCGGAACAGGACTGGTGGTTCTTTCACTTCGGCGGACAGTCCCTGCTGAAGCCCGCGACCGGCGTCTCGGTCGTGAAGACCGGATCATGGGACGGAAATGAGTGGGAATTGGTCGCCTTCCGGAGCGAGACCCAAGGGCTCTGCTTCGGCATTCTCCCGACCCGACTCGGGGCGCCCGCGAATAGTGCGGGCGGCGGACTCAGCTGCGGCTCGGTTGCAGGAGTGCCTCGTACTCCGGCCGCGATACCGAACTCTTTGATGATCACCTTCCTAGCCGGAGCCATCGGCGGCATCGAGAAGAACGAGCAAGCGGTGCCCTACGCTGTCGGTCCGGTTTCTGAAGTGGCGGTGCAGGTCGACATCCACCTACGGGACGGCGAGATCGTCCATACGCCCGCTTTCGGTGCGCCCGAGGAACTGAGCGCTTCTATCCGTTTCTACGCGACTCAATTGCCCCCGGGAGCGCTCCCGTCGACCTCGGAGAGCGGCGCCAGGACGATCCCGATCACGAAGCTGGTGGGATTGGACAGAGCGGGCAGGGTGGTCGCCTGCCTTCTCGTGCCAAGTGGAAAGCACGAGCTCTCGGACTGTGCGTAGCTGGAGTCGGCCCTAGCGAAACTTGCCGCCGCGCTCCCGCGCCCTGCGCAGGGCGACAGCGTGGGCCTGATACTCGAGATCGTCATCGAGCGGCTCCAGCTCGGGCGCCTCGCCGAGGCGGCGGCCAAGCGCCTGGCTGAGCAGCCAGTCGGCCAACCACGGATTGCGGGGAAGGAGAGGGCCGTGCAGGTAGGTGCCGATCGCCTTGCCCAGGCGGCAGCCCTCGAAGCCGCTACCTCCATCGTTTCCGAAGCCGCTCACGACGCGGCCGAGCGGAACGGCGCCCGGGTCGAGGTGGGTGCGCCCGCCGTGGTTCTCGAAGCCGACCACGGAATGCGTGTCCTCGGGCTCCAGCTCGCACTCGATCGAGACGTCGCCGATCATGCGCCGCTCTCCGGCCACGGTCTCCAGCGGCAGCACGCCGGCGCCCGGCATCTCCACGCCCGTCCGGTCGCGGTAGCCGCGCCCGAGCAGCTGGTAACCGCCGCAGACCGCAAGCAGCGCCGCGCCGTCCGCGAGCGCCGCGGAGATCTCATCAGTGCGCCGGGCGAGGTCGGGCGCGATCAGCGCCTGCTCACGATCCTGCCCGCCGCCGAGGTAAATCAGGTCGCTACCCGGCGCGAGCGGCTCGCCGACGCCGACGCCGACCACCTCCAGCTCGTAGCCGCGCCGCTCCGAGCGGCTACGAAAGACGGCGATGTTGCCGCGATCGGCATAGATGTTCAGCTGGTCGGGATAGAGGTGGCAGAGCCGGATCCGGGTCGTCATCTCGGGCTCCTCGGCAGTCCGGACTCCGCGCGGGCGCGGGCGGCCCGCTGCCAGTACAGGTCGGCGTGCCCGCGCTTTGCCAGTTCGCTTTGCAGCTCGAGCATCGCGGTGTAGGTCGGGCAGACGACGAGCTCGGCGCCCTCGGCTGTCAGCTCCAGCCCGCGATCGAGCGCCTCGGCCGGCGACGGCACGACCTCGATCTGACCCTCCGGGAAGCCGGCGTACTTGAAGCGAAGCGCCAGCTCGGCCGCGCGGCCGCCGCTTGCCACCAGGCGCTCCAGCCCGTTAAGCAGCGGCTCGAAGTCGACGTCCCAGATCCAGGAGACGTCCTGCCCGTCGGCGATGCCGTCGTTCAGCGCCAGCACCAGCGTCTTCGGCGTGCCGCCTCGGGCGATCGTGCGCACCACCTCGTTGGCGCCGGTCGGGTTCTTGATCAGGAGGAGAAGCAGGCTCTTCTCGCCGATCTCGATCCGCTCCGAGCGGCCGAAGGCCGCCTCGGTGCTCTCCAGACCGCTCACGATCTCGCCGGCGCGGGAACCCAGCGCATGCCCGAGCGCCGCCGCCGCAAGCGCGTTGTAGACGTTGTAGAGGCCGGGCAGGCCGAGCTGCACCGCCAGCGTCCCTCCCGGCAGGTGCAGCTGGAAACGGGAGCCCGTCAGGCCCTCGAGCTCGATCTCCTCGGCCCAGATGTCCGGCTTCAGCCGCTCGAAGCCGCAGCCGGGGCAGGAGTACTCGCCGAGGTGGCCGACGTAGGCCAGCCGGTAGTCGTAGGCGACGCCGCAGTTCGAGCAGTAGCGAGCATCGGCGGCGTGGGGGAGGGGGCCGCCATGGCGGGCATCCTCGATGCCGAAGCGAACGACGCCCTCGCGCGCGCGCGCGAGTTGCGCGAGCTGGGGGTCGTCCTCGTTCACGATCAGCGTGCTGTCGGCGGCCAACCCGGCAACGACGCCGCGCCAGCGCTCGGCCAGCAGCTCCAGCTCGCCGTAGCGGTCGAGCTGATCGCGAAAGAGGTTGCCCAGGCAGAGCGCGCGTGGCTGGAGGGCTTCCGCCGCTCGCGGCAGAGCCGCCTCGTCCACCTCGAACAGGCCCAGATCGGCGCCGCGCGTGTGCAGAAGCGCCGTCGCGACGCCCGAGGAGAGATTCGCGCCGGCGGGATTTCCGGCCAGGCGGTAGCGAGGGGCGAGAATCGCCGCGCTCATCGCGGCGCTCGTCGTCTTGCCGTTCGTCGCCGAGATGATGACCGAGCCCTGCCCGAGCCTGCGCGCCAGGCGCGCGCTCGCAGACGGGTCGATCGCATTCAATACACGACCGGGCAGAGTCGTGCCGCCGCCTCTCCCGCTCAGGCGCGAGACGACACCGGCGGCACGGGCGGCTAGAGTGCTGATTACGAGCGGAATTCGCACCGTGGTCACGAGCCTACAGTACGTCCTTCCGTCCGAGGCGTAAGCTATCCGTCTACCTAGATGGGTGATGCCATCTCCCGCCTCTCATCGATAGCGTGGTGTGTTAGTAACAGTCGTGCTTTGTTTGCCTGCCCCGATATCTCCCACGCTCTTCGCCAGAACGGCGAGCCTCTCCGATTGAGAGCGCTGCTGACGTGAGCGTCGTCCTGAACGAGACCGACCGCGGCGAAGGCCGTAAGACGAAACCGGCGCTGCGCAGGCGCAACCTCGGCACGCGAGTCTTCACGCTGCTCGTCATCGCCGGCGCGATCGGCCTCGATGCCTATCTGCTCGCCGATCTACGCTCCGGCACCGGCGGCTGGGGGGCCTTCGCCTGCTTTGCCGCCGCGGCCGCCATCACGCAGCTGCTCGTAACGCGCAGCTCGTCGTCGCGCGGCGCGCAGGTGTCGCTCGCCGTCTTCATCGTCGCGGCCGCTCTCGTGCTGCCGCCCGAGCTGGTCGTGCTCGTCCCGATCGCGCAGCACGTGCCCGAGTGGCTCAAGCAGCGCTATGCCTGGACGGTGCAGGCCGCCTCCATCTCCTGCGCCACCTTCGCCGCGTTCGCCGCCTGGGGCGCCGCCGATCTCGTCCTCGGCGGTCACGAGCTGACCACCAACACGACCCGTGAGATCGCTCTGGCCGGCCTGCTGGCGGCGGCAACCTTCGTGCTGGTCGACCACGGCCTGGTCGCGATCGTCAAGCACCAGCTGGGCGGCGCACTCGGCGGCTGGCGCTCGGTGGCCCGCCTATCCTCGCTCGGTTACAGCCTCGCCCTGGCGGCGCTCGGCGTCGTGATCGCGCTGATCTGGGCCTACGACTCCTGGCTGGCGCTGTTCGCGATCGCTCCGCTGGCGCTCGCGCAGCGCTCGCTCACGGTGCCGCGCCTGCAGGAGGAGGCGCGAGTCGATCCCAAGACCGGGCTCTACAACGCTCGTCACTTCGGCCGCGTCTTCGGCGACGAGCTGGCGCGCTCGATTCGCTACGGACACCCGCTCTCGGTGCTGATGGTCGACCTCGACCTGCTGCGCGAGACCAACAACACCTACGGCCACCTGGCCGGGGATGCCGTCCTCTGCGCGGTCGCCGACGTATTTCGCTCGCAGCTGCGCCACTACGACGTGGCCGCGCGCTTCGGCGGTGAGGAGTTCAGCATCCTACTGCCGGAGACGCCCGTCGAGAAGGCGCTGGAGATCGCCGAGAGAATCCGCCGCGCGGTCGCCGAGCGCTCGGTCGACGTCTCGACCTCCAGCGAGCCGATCCACGCGACCGTCTCGATCGGAGTCGCCTCCTTCCCCTCCGACGGCGCCGACCAGAACGCCCTCATCCATCAGGCCGACCTGGCCGTCTACCGGGCCAAGCTGCAGGGACGCAACAGGGTGCAGGCAGCCAGCGCCGAGGCTGCCGTGCTCGCGCCCTCTCTCGCCGGTCACCTCGAGGTCGCCGAGCAGATCGCCGAGCACGTGGAGCGCACCGCTCCGGCCTCCGAGCGCACTCCGCGGCCTCATGCCGCCCAGAACCCGTACTTCCTCTCGCTCTCCCTGCGCCTGGCCACGCTCGTCGCGCTGATCAGCACCGCGGGCATCGCGCTCGGCGTCGCGGCGGCGGTTTTCTCGCACGGGAACATCGACTGGCGCGGAATCGTCGCCGTCACCGTTTTGGTCGGAGTGGGGCAGGCGCTCGCCATCCAGGTCGACGACGGCTCGATCTCGGTCAGCGCGGTCGGCACGATCGCAGGGGTTGCTCTCTTCGACGTACGCGTGGCGCTTCTGCTCGCGCTGACGACGAGCGTGGTGGAGTGGAGCGCGCGCCGCTCGGCGCTCCATCAGGTGCTCTTCAACATCGGCGGCCTCAGCCTCGCGGGGCTGGCCGCTGGCGGCGTCTTCGCGCTGGCGCGCGATATCAGTACGCGCCAGCTCGCCTTCGACCTGGCCGGGATCACCGCCGGCGGCGTCTTCTTCCTCGTCAACACCGGCCTGCTGGCGATCGCCCTGGCGCTCGAGGGCAACGAGGACTGGCTCGCCGCCTGGCGCGAGCGCTTCACCTGGCTGGTGCCCTACTACCTCGTCTACGGCCTCGTCGGAGCGCTGATCGCGGTCGCCTACCACGCCATCGGCAGCGAGGCGTTGCTCGTCTTCGCCCTGCCGCTCCTGATCATGCGAAAGACGCAGGAGGACTACCTTGGGCACGCTCAGAAGAGCGCGCACAAGCTGCGCCAGGCAGCCGAGACGATCCAGAAGCAGAACCTCTCGCTCGAGCAGGCGAACAGGTTGCTGCGCGAACGCTCGACGGCGGCCATGGAGAGCCTCTCGGCGACGGTCGATGCGCGCGACTCCTACACCGCCGGCCACTCCCGCCGCGTCCAGCAGCTTGCGCTCGCAATCGGGCGCGAGATCGGCTTCTCGCAGGCCGAGCTGAACATCCTCGGCCAGGCCGCGCTCTTCCACGACATCGGCAAACTGGCCGTGCCCGACTCGGTGCTGCTCAAGCCCGCCGAGCTGAACGACTACGAGTGGGAGCTGATGCGCCGGCACGCCGACGAGGGCGCCCGCATCATCGAGCGCCTCGGCTTCCTGGCCGATGCCGTCCCGGCGATCCGGCACCATCACGAGCACTTCGACGGCTCGGGCTACCCGGACGGGCTCGCGGGCGAGGAGATCCCGCTCGGAGCCCGCATCATCCACGTGGCCGACGCGCTCGACTCGATGCTCACGACGCGCACCTATCGCTCGGCCCGCCAGGTCAAGCAGGCGCTCGCCGAGTTGCGCGACAACGCCGGTGAGCAGTTCTGCCCGCGCTGCGTCTCGGCGCTCGAGAGCATCCTGCCGGTCGAGGCCGGCAAGCCCGAGGACGAGTCGCCCGACAGCGCGCTCGAGCTCGCTCACTGAGCTTCGTCCTTCAGTCCGCTTCCACATCCGCCGCGGGGCGGACCCTTTCGTTGCCCGCGAGCGATCGAAAGCGGCCTGACGAGCGAAACTCGAAAGACTTTGCAATTCGCGCACAATGCTCTAGACTCGTTGCGATGGCCAGCAAGCCGACTCTCCGCGCCCTGAGCACGATCGACCCGCAGGCCTTGGCCAGCTTCCAGGCGAGCATCCGTAAGCGCTACTCCAACGAGCTCATCCTGAGCGAGCTACGCGCCTGCGCCGAGCGCCTCGGACGCTCCCCGACGATGCGCGAGTTCGCGAGCGACGAGGAGACGACGATCCATCCCCAGACGGTGATCGAGCACTTCGGCAGCTGGAACGCGGCCAAGCGCGAGGCCGGGCTGGTGCCCAGGCGCTTCGCCACCCGTGACGAGCTGCTGCGCGTCCTGCGCGAGCTGGGGGAGGAGCTCGGCCGCACGCCCACCGCGCGCGACCTCGACGCTCGCAAGGGTCAGGTGCCCTCGAAGTCGCTCTACTGGCACACCTTCGGATCGCTGCGCGAGGCACTGCGCCAGGCGGGCTACGACCTGCCGGTCGGCGAGGAGCGGCTCGAGCGCGCGATCGAGCAGGGCGCCGAGATCGCGCACGAGCTTGGCCACCTGCCGCGCTTCGCCGACTGGGCCGGCAGGCACGCGCGCGACCCGAGAGTCATGAGCGAATGGCAGGTCTACCGCCTGTTCGAGGCCCGGCGCGGTGCCTGGTCGACCTTCCAGTTCCTCATCCGCGAGCGCCTGCGCGAAGAGGGCGTTGAAGTCCAGGCCGGCGGGATGCTCGTGGCGGCAGAGCCGAACGGCAACGGTTCGGTCGTTTGACCAGCATCTAGCGGGCGTGCCTCCCCCTTACGGGTGCTATTTCCCACAGAAAGGGGGGAGTTGCGTAAAGGCGCTCTCGGCAAGGGCCGATACAGTCAGCGTGGCCCAGCCGATCCGCCCGCATCCACTCCCGGCACCGAGAACCAAGCCGCCCAAGCTGGAGCTAGTTCACGACGCCTCCGAGCTGGAGGATCCCAAGCTCGTCGCCGAGCTGGACGACGAGGTCGAGCTGGCGGAGCTGCCGCAGGAGGAGGACGCGGCGGAGGAGCTGAGCACCGCATACGCCGCCCAGACTTCCGACCCGCTCAAGCTCTATGTCCGCCAGATAGGCGACGGCCCGCTGCTCACGGTCAACGAGGAGCGCGAGCTGGCCAGGCGCAAGGACGAGGGCGACGAGGATGCCAAGCGCAAGCTGATCGAGTCGAACCTGCGCCTGGTGATGTCGATCACCCGCCACTACACGAAGGCCGGCGTTCCGCTGCTCGATCTGATTCAGGAGGGCAACCTCGGGCTGATCCGCGCGGTCGAGAAGTTCGACTACCGCATGGGCTACAAGCTCTCGACCTACGCCACCTGGTGGATCCGCCAGGCCGTCACCCGGGCGCTCGCCGACCAGGGCCGCACCATTCGCCTCCCCGTCCACGTCGCCGAGCAGGTTCGCCGGCTGATGCGCACCCGTCGCGTACTGGCACAGAAGGTCAACCGCGACCCGACCATCGAGGAGCTGGCCAAGGAGAGCGGATTCCCGGTCGAGCGCGTGCTTCAGCTGCTCGACCTGGTCGAGGATCCCGTCAGCCTGGAGACTCCCGTCGGTGACGGCGAAAGCCTCTACGGCGATCTGATCGAGGACACCAAGACGGAGTCGCCCGACGGCGCCACCTCCGATCGCCTGCGCTCGGCCGAGCTGGGAGTAGCGCTCGACAAGCTGAATCCGCGCATGCGCCACGTCCTGAGCGCCCGCTTCGGCCTCGACGGGCAGGCGGCGCGAACGCTCGAAGAGGTCGGAGTCGAGCTCGGCATCACGCGCGAGCGCGTGCGCCAGCTCGAGTCACGCGCCCTGCGCGAGCTGCGCATGGTCGCTCCCGACCTCGAGCACTACCTGCGCACCTGAGCCGAATCTAGGAGCGCTGAGCCCGAACCGCAGCGAGCCGCGACCGCATGCTCGTCAGCTCGATCGCTAGTTAGGCACGCCTGCCGCCGTCTCCGGCGCCGTCTTCGGCCTCGACCGAGAATGCGTCGTGCGCGTGAATCGATCCCCTGGGCGCGTCCGTGCCGAACGGGAGGCAGAGAACGTACTCGTCGGGAACGCCTTCGTACGTCAGACCGGGCACCGTGCGGAAACCGAAGCGCCGGTAGAAGCCCGGGTCGCCCACGAGGACGCAGCCGCGAGCTCGTCGCGATCGCAGCTGCTCGAGCCCAGCTCTGACGAGCGACGAGCCGATGCCGCGGCCCTGGAGGTCGGGCAGCACCGCGACCGGGCCGAGCAGGAACCATCCATCCGACGCTCCCACGCCGGCCTTCGAGAAGGCGACGTGCCCGACCGGGCGACCGCCTGCAAGGGCGACGAGCGAGACGTCCAGCGCACCCGACACACGCAGCGCGTCCACGATCAGGTGCTCGGTCTGGTGGCTGAAGGGATGGTCGAGAAACGCCGCGACGTTGATCTCGCGAATGGCGTCGACGTCTGACGGCGTCTCTGGGCGGATCACGATATCGGGCATGCTGCCCTCCGTACGAGTTCGAGCAGAAAGTCCCAGCGCCGAAGGCGCGCTGACCTCGGCAACGGTCACTTCGTAAATGCCGTACGACTCTAGCGAGATACTCGCGGGCATCGAGCGCCGAAACCGCACCGATGCCCGCGCTGCCGCCGCGGCCGACATGTGCGGCCGCGGCTCACGAACGCCCGTCCCAACACGACTCGAACCCCTCAAAGCAATCCGGATAATTCCGCCCCCGCTAGTAGGAGCAGAAAGTCGCAGCGCGAAGGCGCGGCGACTTCAGCGACAGCGCCGGTAAGAACCGCCAGGTTCTTACCGGGATACGGATTGCATCTCGCGCAGGCGCGAGAGCTGACGGAGCGCCTCGACTTCGATCTGGCGCACTCGCTCGCGGGTCAGGCTCAGGCAGCGGCCGATCTCCTCGAGAGTCCTCGGCTCGTTGCCCTCGATGCCGTAGCGCATCAGGAGAACCGTCCGCTCGCGCTCGGGCAGCGCGTGCAGGGCCTGGGAGAGAGCCTGGCTGCGCAGCGACACTTCCACCTGCTCCTCGGGCAGCGGGCCCTCGCCGGGCACGAAATCGCCGAAGACCGCGTCTTCCTCGTCGCCGACGGGCTGATCGAGGCTGGTCGATGCGCGGGCGGCGGCCTTCACCTCGTAGGCCTGCTGCGCGGGCAGTCCGGCCTCTTCGGCGACCTCCTCGAGCGTCGGCTCGCGCCCCAACTGCGTCCAGAGCGTGCGCTCGGCGCGGTTCATCTTCTGCAGCCGCTCGACGATGTGCACCGGCATGCGAATCGTCCGCGCCTTGTCGGCCAGCGCGCGGGCCACCGCCTGGCGGATCCACCAGGTGGCATAGGTCGAGAACTTGAAGCCGCGGCGCCAGTCGAACTTCTCGACGGCGCGAATCAGCCCCAGCGTTCCCTCCTGAATCAGATCGAGGAAGGGAAGGCCCTGGTTGCGGTAGTTCTTGGCGATCGAGACGACCAGGCGCAGGTTGGACTGGATCATCCGCTGCTTGGCGCGCGCGTCGCCGCGCTCGATCCTCTTCGCCAGCTCGACCTCCTGGGCGGCGGTCAAGAGTGGATGGCGCCCGGCCTCGCGCAGGAAAAGCTGAAGCGCGTCGGTCGTCGTCTCGTAGGAGAGCGCCGCCGCGGGATTGACCGGCGCGACGACCTCGGTCTCGTCCTCGGTGACCTCGATTCCGCGCTGCTCCAGCTCGCGGTAGAGACCGTCGATGTCGTAGGCGTCGAGGTCGTAGAGCTCGATCAGGTCGAGCACTTCGCCCGCGCGGACGGAGCCGGCGTGCTCGGCGGCGTCGAGAAGGTGTCGAACCTCCTCACTCTCCAGGAAAGTGTCGATATCGATCGTCATGTCTGTAGGCGCGCGGCCCCACGCGGCTGTCTTGCCCTTATGGAAGCAAACACCATTTGCGCCGGAAATCAATACTTCTTGGGGTGTTTTGGCCGAGAAAGTGGGGAATTGACCCAAGACAACCCGAAATCGACCGCTGAGGCGGCCGGGTTGAGGAAGCGCGAGCGCGGCCAGAACTACGGCGTGAGCGCGTACTCCGTGAAAAACCTGAAGGAGATCGAGGACAGCGCCGTCAAGTTCGGGCTGGCGCCGGAAATGGAGGCTCACTTCGCGTCGGCGGCGCTGGAGCTGGAGCGGATCGGGATCAGCTTCCAGCGCCTCGCACCCAACTTCCGCGCACCCTTCGGCCACCGCCACAAAGAGCAGGAGGAGATCTACATCGTCGTCGCGGGCAGCGCCCGAATCAGGCTGAATGACGACGTCGTGGAGCTGCGCCAGTGGGACGCCGTGCGCGTTCCGCCCGAGACCACCCGCGGCTTCGAGGCGGGCCCCGAAGGTGCGACGCTGATCGCAGTCGGCGCGCCCGGCCCCAACTCGGCCGACGCCGAGGTTGTCCCGGACTGGTGGCCCGCCGAGTAGCCGCGCCTAATCGTCCGAGGCCATCGGCGTGACGTCGAGCGAGCCGTCCGCCTTTCGCTCGATGCGAAGCGGCCAGCGGCCGTCCCCGACCACCACGTCCAGCGCGGAGCCCCGCTCGGGCGTGTTACCGAGATCGCGCCTACTCTCCAGCCACTCGCCGTGCCGGGCGATCGCCGTCTCCAGCGCGGCCAGCAGATCCGGCTCCCGAAACGGCTTGACCACGTAGGCGAAGGCGCCGGCGCGCACGGCTTCGGCCACGGTGCCCGGATCGGCGTAGGCCGTCAGCATCACGATCGGGATGGGCCGCTCGGCGAGAATGCGGCGAGCGGCCTCGATTCCCGTCACGCCGGGCATGCGCACGTCGAGCACGGCGGCCTCGGCGTCCGTCTCGCGGGCCAGGCGCACCGCGTCGGCGCCGTTGGCGGTCTCGGCGCAGACCTCGTAGCCGGCCTGCACGAGAATCTCACGCAGGTCGAGACGGATGATCGACTCGTCCTCGGCGATCAGGATTCGCTTCCGCTTCGTTCCCTTGCCCATGCTCTCGACTCCTTCCAAACGAAAGCCCCGGCACGCAGAAAGCGCCCGGGGCGGCTCGGCCCACGTCCTCGTCCCGATCGGTCGGGACCAACAAAAAAGCCCCAGCACGCCGAGGCGTCCTGAGGCAGCTCTGCCTTCCGCCCGTCGTCAGCGACGAGCACACTGACGGTAGCAGGAGCCGTCGAGGCCGGTCAAATTCCGCGCCCGATTGGCGCTAGATTGATCGTGCGATGAGCGGACCGCCCACACGACGCACGCTGCGCCTTCTGCTGCGCGCGCCCGAGCCCGCCGACGCCGAGGCGCTGTTCGCCATCCAGGGCGACGCGGAGGCGATGCAGCACACCTACTGCGCGCCGAGCGTCGAGGCGACCGCCGCTCACCTGGAGTCCTACGCGGCCCGCTTCGCCGAGGACGGTTTCGCCCCCTGGACGGCCCTGCTCCTGGAACCGGAGCCCAACGTTGCGCAGCAACGCATCATTGCGCAGCAACGCATCATCGGCTGGGGCGGCCTGAACAAGGATCCGAACGAGCCGGAGTGGGGGACGGAGGTCGCCTACTACCTCGACCGCGCGTACTGGGGCCGTGGCCTGGCCACAGAGCTCGTGCGCGAGTCGCTAACGCACGCCTTCGCCGATCTCGGCCTGGACTCGGTCGGCGCCTTCGCCAAGCCGCAGAACGCCGCCTCTGTGCGCGTGCTCGAGAAGTGCGGCTTCGAGTGGGTTCGCTTCGTCCCCGAGCTGGAACGGGATGAGTTTCGGATGATGGCCGCGAACTGGCGTCACGCTCGCTGACTCGAGAGCAGATTTCGAACTGCTTTTAGCTGGGCCGAAGACTCGCCTCGAGCGTTCATGCCTCGATAGAGCGCGTGCACGATAACCGGTGTTATGTCAAGTAGACGAATTCGAACGCAGGCAGGCGCCCGCGCAGCTTCCTCCCCTCTCACGGGATGGGAAACAAAAACGACCGCTGCGCAAACGTTCTAGAAGGTGGAGCCGCGCACTCCCGAGACGATGATCAGCAGGATGCCGAGAGCCAGCACCAGCCGGTAGAGAACGAAGAACGAGTAGTTGTGCCGGCGCACATAGCCCAGCAGGGCCCAGATCGCCAGAAGTCCGCTGCCCGCGGCGGCAAGCATGCCGACGGCGAACGGCCCACCCCAGCCGGCGGGAAGGCCCGGCCCCAGCAGGATGTCCTTCACCGTCTTCAGCACGACCGCGCCGAGAACCACCGGCACCAGCATCAGGAACGAGAAGCGGGCGGCGGCATCGCGATTGAGCTTGAACAGCCTGCCACCGGTGATCGTGGCGCCCGAGCGCGAGACCCCTGGCACCAGCGCGAGCATCTGGGCCAAGCCCAGAACCAGCGCATCTCGGTAACTCAGTTTCGTCATCTCTCTCTTCTCGGGCAGGCGGTCGGCGAGCCAGAGCACGACGCCGAGGAGGGCGAGCGCGATGCCGATCTGCCAGGGCTGGCCGAGGCGCTTCTCGATGAAGCTCTCCCCCGCCGCTCCGCCCAGCGCTGCCGGAATCGTGGCGATGAGCAGCAACCAGGCGAGACGCTCGTCCTGGGTCGCGATGCTCCTGCGCTTGACGCTTCCGAACCAGGACCGCAGGATGACGACGATGTCACGCCAGAAGTAGGCGACGACGGCGACGAGCGTCCCCGCGTGCAGAGCGACGTCGAAGGTCTTGTTGAAGGCAGCGTGGTTCTCGAGGTAGTGCCAGTTTCCGAGCCAGGGCACGAGAATAAGGTGTCCCGACGAAGAGATCGGCAACATTTCGGTGAGCCCCTGCGTGACGCCGAGGATGAGAGCTTGCCAATCCGGCAGCGCCCGCGCGCTGTCCCCCACGCTGAGCACCGTGAGCACTGTCGCTAGCCCAAGTGCCACCCCCGCGGCGACGAACAAACGTCCGCGCGTAAGGAACGAGGGAGAAGACTTTTCCGGTTGGACTTCCGATATATCCACAGATGTATCCACAGCACCGCCTTTTCTATGTGGAAAGTGTCGAAAACATTAACCCGCAATTTGCGACTTTTTATTCGTTTTCAAGCCTTGAATTACCTGGTTGCATAGTCTAGATTTCCACTTGCGTTGAGCACGGGGCGTGAGTAGAGCGAAGCCCCGCCGGAAGGAACTAGGCGGCAGCCGAACACCGGAAGGCAGGGCAGACGAAAGCGCAGACGGCTTGACGAAAGGAGCCGAGTAGGGAGCGAGAGTAGGTTGACGTCGCCCCCGTAGGTCGAACCGCTTCGGCGGGACGTTCAACGGGAGCGGCTGACGAAATCGCCACCCGCTCGGCTCTACTTTTTGTTCGCCTGCGCCCGCTGCGGTCGCCATCGGCAAGAAGAGTAGCCACATCGCCGGTGGCCACGACGACTTCGCTGTGTGGAGCGAGCTCTACGCTGCCGGACCGGACGCGGCTGTGTGGCTCGGCGCTTCGCTCTCCCGCGCCAGGGCGCGCAGAAGCAGACGCGAGAGGTCGGGCCCCAGCGCCCGCTGCAAGCGAACTCGCGCGGGCTCTCTCTGGCGCAGACTCATCTCGTCAAAGGCGGCGAAATGCTCGAGCAAAAGCCCGGCTCCTCGATTCGGATTGCGTGGTGACATCTCGCCGCTCATTTCAATTTGACTATCGGCTCGATAAGGCCGTCGGCTCCATCCCTATTCCGAGTAGAGACGTGTCACTCTTTGTTTGAGACCCTCGATCGCGATCTCATGCGATTGACCGGTTCAGGGCCTCGAAACGCCTACAGCTTGATCAGGGAGTGCACGTCGTGATCGGCGAGGCGCCGGCGCCCGTTGAGCAGCTGGAGCTCGACGACGAAGGCGACCCCCACCACCTCACCCCCGAGCTGCTCTACCAGCTCTACCTTCGCCTGCGCCGTGGCGCCGGTGGCGAGCAGGTCGTCGTGGACGAGAACGCGGGAGCCCGCCGGGATCAATCCCGCCGTCAGATCCCCCGGATCGACGCTCCCGCCCATATCCCAGTCGTCGCGGACGACCTCTGTGGACGGCAGATCCGATTGACGCGCAGCTACAAAGCCCGTTCCGAGCAGATATGCGAGCGCCCCGCCCAGAACGAAACCACCCGCCTCCGCGCCGAGCACGATGTCGGGCTTTTTCGGTCGCGCCCACTCGGCCAGGAGGTCAACCACCGTGTGAAAGCAAGCGGGATCGGCGAGCAGGCGCGACAGGTCCTGGAAGCTGAGCCCTTCCTGCGGAAAGTTCGACACCTCGAGAATCTTCGCGCGCAGGCCGTCCAGCGGAACTTTCACCCTTCCACCCCACTTCCGGCGCGGCGACCGGCCGGGCAGGGACTCACTGGAAGTCTCCCGCGATCTGCGATCTCGAGCATCTCCGAGGGTCGCAGTGGCCTGGTCATCAGGTTAGGAAGGTGAGCCGGTACTTCCCGATCTGCACCTCGTCGCCGTCGGCAAGCTCGGCAGATTCGATCCTGTGGCGATTGAGGAAGGTGCCGTTCAGGCTCCCTTGATCCTGCAGCAGGAAGCGCGATCCGTCGTGGACGAGCGTCGCGTGCCGGCGCGACACGGTGACGTCGTCGAGGAAGACGTCACAATCGGGCGAACGTCCGATCGTCGTGCGCTCGGCGACCGCCGAGAAGACCTCGCCGGCCAGCCCTCCGCCCGTGCGAACGACCAGCGCCGGGCCCTGGACTCCCAGCTCGCCCAGGTCGACCCGCGCCTCTTCGACCTCGTCCGGGGTCAGAGCCATCGTCGTCTCGACGCCGTCTTCCTCGTGCACGAGCAGCGCGCCGCACTTGGCGCAGAAGTTCGCGGCTTCTGGATTCTGGAAACCGCACTGGGGACAGTAGAGGTAGCTCACTCGAATTCGTCGGGTGGTGGGGCTTTGCCGGCAAGAATCTCGGTCAGCTTGTCGATGTCGGTGCCGAGCGAGCCTTCACCGCCCCCTTCAACCGACTTCTGCAGCCGCGCCACGAGCTCGGCGCGCAGGATGTCGATCTTTCCGTGCAGGAGACGACGCTTGTAGGAGAGCTCGTCTTCTTCCTTCTTCAGGTCGGCGATCAGACTGCGGAGCTCGTCATCGGAGAGGGTGGTGAGGTCAGCAAGTGGTTCCACGTCTTCAGCCTTTCGTCTGTTATCCCGCTCTGCCCAGTAAAGCAGGCGCTCTTCCGGGGGTCAATCGGCGCCGCCGGACGACTCCTCACTCGTCTCGTTCTCGGAACCGAGGATTTCTTCGACCATGATGCGCATCTCGCTTTCCAACTCGTTCGAGAGCTCCGAGTCGGTACCTTCAGCGTAGATGTGCACGACAGGCTCGTCGGAGTCGGCTATGACCTCCGCCCAGCCGCGCCCGTCTGTGACCTTGACGCCGTCGGTCAGGTCGAGCTTGCGATCCTTCATCCGCTCGACGAGCAGGCGCATCACGAGGCCCTTCTTCGCCCACGGGCAGTGCAGGCGCCGGTGCACGAGCGTGCTCGGCGGAAGCTTCGAGATGAGTTCCGAGATGGGTTTCTTGACCGGCGCCAGTAGCTCGAGCAGCTTGCACAGGCTCGCCACGGCGTCGTAGGCGGGAAGGAAGTCGGGGAAGACGTATCCCCCACCCACCGCGCCCGCGAAGATGACGCCCGAGCCGGAGGCCTCTCGCGTTAGATCGACCAGCGAGGCGCGAGTGCGAATCACCTCCAGGCCGGATTTCTTGGCCAGCTTCTCGACCTGGCTCGTGACCGTGACCGGGAAGGCAACCTTGCCCTTGCGCCCGCTCGCGCCGAGCAGGCGCAGGAAGAGGAGCAGGACCTTCTCGGCGGGAATCTCGTTGCCCGCCTCGTCGATCAGGTGGAGGCGCTCGCCGGCCCGGTCGAAGACGGCCCCGAGATCGGCGTTGGCGGCCGTCACGAGCTTCTTTGCCTGAGTCAGCGACTCGCCGGCCGGCTGAATCTGGTTCGCACGCTCGACGATGAATCCGTGCGCCGAGACGACCTCGATCCCGAGCGGCGCGAGCAGGAGCGGCAGCACGTAGGAGGCGGCCGAGTAGCCGTAGTCGATCACCAGCCTGAACTTTCGTGCGCGCACCAGCTCGGCGTCGATCGAGGTGAGCAGGTCCTGCGCGTAGGTCTCGCGCGCACGAGCCGGATATGCGATCGCGCCCACCTCGTCGGCGGCGGTACGGCGCAGCTCCATGCGCGAGTAGTGCTTTGCTATCTCCTTCTGCAGCCGCTCGCCCAGCTGAATGCCGGGCGGCTCGAAGAAGCGAATCTGAATCACCTCGGGGTCGCTCGCGCTGCAGCCGACGTGGATGCCCAGCTCGTAGCTCTCGGCCTTGAGCAGATGGCGGTTGATCGAGGCCGGCAGGATGCGCAGGTCGGCGACATCGACGCCGGTGGAGTTGAGGCCCGAGATCAGCGCCCGCTTGATCATCCGGCAGGCCGTGGGCGCCTCGCGGCTGGTGATGATTCGAGCCCCCTGCTTGAGCGCCGTGCCCGTGGCCGCGGCCAGTCGAACCGCCATCTCGGGGGTCAGGTCGACGTTGACGAGGCCGATCACGCCGTCCTGCCCGAACAGGCGCGTCGTCGCCCGCGACTCCCAGATCAGGTTCTCGTGGATCTGGGCGCCGGACTCGACCTCCTTGTAGGGGTAGATGTGCACGCCGGGCCAGATGACGCCCTCGGAGCCGATCGCCACCTCGTCGCCGATTGCCACGCCCTCGTGGATGCGCACGTGCGAGCGGATGTCGCAGGAACGACCGATCACGGCGCCCTCGATCAGACTGTTTCGCCCGACATGTGTCGCCGAATCCAGCACCGAGTGTGAGACCCTCGCCCGCTCGCGCAGCGTGACGCTCGCGCCGAGCACCGAGTAGGCGCCCAGGCTGGAGTCCTTGGTCAGGCGCGAGTAGTTGCCGATGAAGGCCGGGCCCTCGATCGACTCGAGGTCGTCGATCTCGACGCCCTCTCCGATCCAGATGTCGCCGCGCAGGCGGATGCCCGGGATCTTCAGCTGAAGCTTTCCGTCCAGGGCGTCGAAGTTCGCCTGCCGGTACTGCTCGAGGTTGCCGATGTCCTGCCAGTAGCCGTCGAGGACGCAGCCGTAGATCGGCCGGCCCATCTCGAGCAGAAGTGGGAAGAGATCGGCCGAGAAGTCGAACGAGCGTCCGGCCGGAACGTGGTGCAGGACCTCGGGATCGAGCACGTAGATGCCGGTGTTGATGGTGTCGGAGAAGACCTGCCCCCAGGACGGCTTCTCGAGGAAGCGCTCGACGCGCCCGTCCTCGTCGGTGACGACGATGCCGAACTCGAGCGGGTTCTCCACCGACTTGAGGCCGATCGTCACGGCGGCCTTGTGCTCGGTGTGGTACTTCACGAGCGCGTTCAGGTCGACGTCGCAAAGTGCGTCACCGGAGATGACCAGGAAGGGCTCCTCGGCATTACGGGCGGCCATCTTGACCGAGCCTGCCGTTCCGAGCGGCGCCTCCTCGACCGAGTATTCGATCGACATCCCGAGTGCCTCGCCGTCGCCGAAGTAGCTGCGCACCGCCTGCGGCATGAAGGCGAGAGTGATCGTCGCCTCGTCGATGCCCTGGGTGTGCAGCAGCTCGAGGATGTGCTCCATGCAAGGCTTGCCGACGATCGGAACCATCGGCTTGGGCTGGTTCGAGGTGAGCGGGCGCAGGCGCGTGCCTTCTCCCCCGGCCATGACGATCGCCCTCACCGCGCCATTACCACCTTGAGCGCGCGAGCCGCGTAGAGCAGGCCGGCGAGTAGCGCCAGTCCCAGCCCCGACCAGAAGACGTACAGCGGCCAGCCGGTGCCGTGCTTGGTGAGGAGGATGAAGGCGAGGCCTGCGTAGAGCAGCCAGGTGCCGGCCTTCCCGATCTGATTCACCTTGAAGTCGTAGCCCCGCTCCATGACGAACTTGTACCCAGCGAGCAGCAATACGTCTCTTCCCAGGATGATCACGAGCGCGAACAGCGGCAACCTGCCCGCGTGCCAGAGCAGGATCACGGCCGAGTCGATCATCAGCCGGTCGGCGAGCGGATCGGCGAGTTGCCCGAAACGAGACTCGACGCGCCAGCGGCGGGCCAGCCAGCCGTCGACCTGATCGGTCACGCCGGCGACGCCGAAGATGATCGCTCCGGCGACCGTCCAGCCCCGGTCGGAGCGGAGCACAAGGGCGATAAACACAGGAATCAGCAGGATCCTGAACACCGTCAGTGCGTTCGGAATCTGGGCCTGGTTGCGGCGAAGCGCTTGCTCGGTCATGTGGGAAGAATACTTTTCGCTGCTCGTCGCGGCATTTTCCGCCGGAAATCGGCGACTATCGGGCACGCGATCGCTTGCCGGCTAGGGACTGATCTGCGCCGCGGCGGCGTTGAGACTCTGGGCGCAGCTGGCACAGGAAGTTGCAAACAGCGTGGCGGTTTCCGTGAGCTTCTGCTTCGCCTCGTCGGCGCCGAGCAGCGTCTCGGAGCTCTGCACAGTGCCGATGTATTCCTGGGTGAGCTGAGGCAGTGAGCCCGGATTCGAGCTCAAGGCGATGGTCATGTTGGCGCTGATCGCGGTCAGCCTCGCTTCGGCACTCAGGCGATTTCCGTTCGAGACCGGGTTGTCGCTCGCGTTGCCGCAACCCCCCAGCACGACCGCAGCGGCGACGATCGCCAGCACGGTGCCCATCCGATGAATGCCGCCGAGCTTCACGCTGAGGAATTCGGCCGCGAGGCGCGATACCTTTAGCGCAACCACGATGAGAGGACGGGCCGATGGCCGACAAGAAACCCAAGTGTGCCGATTGCGCCATGCGCATGCGAGCCGAGGCGAACCCAACCACGCTTCGCGCCCGGCTCTGGCGCTGGCACACGAGCTGGTGCCCGGGCTGGAAGGCCTACCAGCGCTCACTCGCCGAAGAGCGCTGATCGGCGCGGCA
>JBAWEP010000019.1:0-50460 GCA_049591255.1 Gaiellaceae bacterium | reverse complement strand
GCTCTGCGCGGTCCGCGGCAAGAGGAGCGCAGGCGCCCGTCCGGCTCGAGGCCGTGCCGGCGAAGGCTCCGGGCAGCGGCCCGACTCGCGCGCGCGCTCCGAAGATGCAGCTCGAGTTCCAGCTCCTGGCGCTGGCCACGCTGGCGCTCGTCGCCTTCGGGCTGGTGATGGTCTTCAGCTCCACCTCGGCCACCGCGACGCTCGGGGGCGGAAGTGCGAGTGCCTTCCTCGTACGCCAGGCCGTCTACGCCCTGGCCGGGCTGGGAGCGATGATCGCCCTCACGCGCTTCGACTACCGCAAGCTGCGCCCGCTTGCGCCGTCGCTACTGATGGCCTCGCTCGGCCTCTGCCTGGCCGTGTTCGCCGTCGGCTCGCAGGTCAACGGCGCGCGGCGCTGGATCTCGTTCGGCCCGATCGGCCTGCAGCCCTCCGAGCTGGTCAAGCTGGCTCTCGCGCTCTGGATTCCCGCCCGGCTGATCCGCCGTTCGCGCCCGCAGACGATGGGCGAGCTGGCCAAGCCCGTCGGCCTGATGGTCGTGATCGCCTGCGGCATGATCGCGGCCGAGCCCGACCTCGGCACCGTCACGAGCATTCTGGTCATGGTCGCGGCGGCTCTTTTGGTATCCGGGGTGTCCCTGGGCCTGATCGCCCGCGCCTACGCCCTGGTGGGGGCGCTGGGGATGATCTTCATCATGTCGGAGCCCTACCAGCGCGCTCGTCTGACGGCCTTCCTGCATCCGATGGCCAGCTCGCAGGACAGCGGCTATCAGGGCATGCAGTCGCTGATCGGGCTCGGCTCGGGCGGCGTCTTCGGGCGCGGCCTGGGGCAGGGCGTGCAGAAGATCCACTTCCTGCCCGAGGCGCACACCGACATGATCGCCTCGGTGGTCGGAGAGGAGCTGGGGTTGATCGGAATCGCCCTGCTGATCGCCTTCTACGCCGTGTTCGTGTGGGCGGGCCTGCGAATCGCGCTGGCCTGCCGCGATCCGTTCGGCAAGACCGTCGCCGCGTCGCTCACCGCGCTGATCTCCGGCCAGGCGGCGATCAACCTCGCGGCCGTGTTCGGCCTCGTCCCGCTGACCGGGATCACGCTTCCCTTCGTCTCCTACGGAGGCTCCAGCCTTGTTGTCTCCCTCATGGCGGTGGGCATCCTCCTTAACATCGCGGTGAATCATGGAAAAACAGCGACCACTGAGGTGCCTGATCGCCGCCGGCGGAACGGCCGGACATCTCATGCCCGCGCTCGCCGTCGCTGAGGCGCTCGAACGCCGCGGCGCCCTGGTCTCGTTCGCCGGCTCGGCCGAGCGCATGGAGGCCGAGCTGGTGCCGCAGGCCGGCTACGCCTTCGACTCCTTTCGCATCTCGGGCTTCTCGCGCCGGCCGGGCCTGAAGCTGGCACGCGGGCTCGCCCGGGCGCTGGTGGCGCCCTTCTCGTGCCTGCGCATACTCGGCCGGCGAAAGCCGGACGTCGTCTTCGGCGGCGGCGGCTACGTGGCCGGGCCGATGGTCCTGGCGGCCTGGCTGAAGCGGATTCCGGCGGCGCTGAGCGAGGCGGACGCCCACCTCGGCCTGGCAAACCGCCTGGCGGAGCCGTTCGCACGCCGCGTTTTCCTCGCCTTTCCGCTCGAGCAGCGCGAGAAGAGCAAGTACCGCGTTAGCGGGCGACCGGTTCCCGCGCGCTCGCACCCGCCCGAGCGAGCGAAGGCGCGCGAGCAGTTCGGGCTGCCGCAGAAGGGGCCGGTCTTGCTTGTGGCCGGTGGCAGCCAGGGTGCGCGGGCGTTGAACGAGCTCGTGGTCGAGCGCTTCGGAGAGAGCGGGCCGGCCATCCTGCACCTGGCCGGGGAGCGCGATTACCCGTCTCTCGCGCCTCGGGTGAAGCGGCGGGATTACGTGCTGCTGGGCTTCACCAACGAGTTCGGCGCGGCGCTCGCGGCCTGCGATCTGGCGCTGGCACGGGCGGGCGGCTCGGTCTGGGAGCTGGCGGCCGCGGGAAAGCCGGCGCTGCTCGTTCCCTATCCCTATGCCACGGCCGACCATCAGACCAAGAACGCGAGCTACTTCGTGCAGGGCGGCGGCGCGATCGCGCTGCCCGAGAGCGAGCTCGAGCAGGTACCCGCCAAGCTGCTGGAGCTGCTGGGCGATCCGGCGCGGCTGGAGGCGATGGGCGCCGCGATGCTGCGTCTGGCGCGCCCGAACGCCGCCGAGGAGATCGCGGACGAGCTGATCGAGCTGGCGCGCGGCCGAAGGAAGGCGAAATGAGCGCCCTGGACGGCCGGACGATCTGGCTTGCCGGGATTGGCGGCGCCGGCATGAGCGCCTACGCCCTGATCGCCAAGGCCTGGGGGGCCGACGTGTCGGGCTGGGACAGGGCCGAAACGCCTTACCTGGTCAACGTCAGGGCGGCCGGCATCGCCGTCGAGATCGCGCCGGAACCGACCTTGCCGGGCGCGAACGTGGAGCGCTATGTCTCCACCGCCTTCGCCGCGCGGATCGAGGGACGGCCCCGCGCCGACCTGCTCGCCGAGCTCGTCTCGCTGCGGAAGTCGATAGTTGTCTCGGGCGCGCACGGCAAGACCACGACGAGCGGCATGATCGCCTTCTGCCTCGATCGCCTCGGGCTCGACCCGGCCTTCATCGTCGGCGGTGAGATAGCTCAGCTCGACGGTAACGCGCGCGCGGGCTCGGGCTGGCTGGTGGTGGAGGGAGATGAGTCCGACCGCTCGGTGGCCGCGCTACGGCCCGAGATCGCCGTATTGCTCAACATCGACCTGGATCATCACACCACCTACGCCTCGCTGGCCGAGGTCGAGCGGCTGTTCGCCGACTGGCTCGCCCAGGTGCCGAAGGTCGTGCGCGCCGAGGAGCTCGAGCCGGTCGATCTTCCGCTGGCGCTGCCCGGGGCGCATAACCGCCTGAACGCCGCCGCGGCCCTTTCGGCACTCGAGCTGGCGGGAGTGGAACGCAGCGCGGCCGAGCGGGTGATCGTCGAGTACCGCGGCGCCGGCAGGCGCTTCGAGGAACGTGGCGAGGCCGGCGGGGTGCGCGTCTTCGACGACTACGGGCATCATCCGGCCGAGGTCGCGGCCACCCTGGCCGCGGCGCGCGAGCGGGCGGGGGAGGGGCGCCTGGCCGTCTTCTTCCAGCCGCACCTCTATTCGCGCACGCGCCACCTTGCTCGGGAGTTCGCCGCCGCGCTCGCCGTCGCAGACGCGGTCTGCATCGCCGAGATCTACGCCGCGCGGGAGGATCCCGTGCCGGGCGTGAGCGGGAAGCTGGTCGTCGATGCCCTGGCCGAGGTGAGGCCGGGGATGCCGCTGGCCTGGACGCCGGCGCTGGAGGACGGAGTCCGTTTCCTGGCCGGCTGGGTCAGGGCCGGCGATCTGGTCTTCACGATCGGTGCGGGCGACGTCGACCGGGCGGGGCCGCTGCTTTTGGAGGCGCTGGCATGAAGATCGAAGAGGGCGTCTCACTCGCTCGTTTCACCACCTTCGGCAGCGGGGGGCCGGCGCGGGGATTTCTCAGAGCACGCAGCGAGGAAGACGTGGCCGGAGCGCTGGCCTGGGCTGCCGAGCGTGATCTGCCCGTCCTTCCGCTCGGCTTCGGCTCCAACCTGCTCGTTGCCGACGACGGTGTCGAGGCGCTCGTGCTCAGGCTCGAGGGCGAGTTGGCCTCCGTCGAGATCGCGGACGAGACGATGATCGCGGGCGGCGGCGCGGCCGACGCGCTCTGCGCTCGCCTGGCGCAGGCAGCCGGGCTCTCGGGGCTCGAGTTCGCGGCCTCGATCCCCGGCACGGTGGGCGGCGGCGTTTGCATGAACGCGGGCGCCTGGGGCAGCGACTTCGGCGCCGTGCTCTCTCGGGCTTTGGTAGCCGAGCGCGACGGGTCCCGCTGGCTCGATCGCGACCAACTGGGCCTGCGCTACCGCGGCTCCGGGCTCGGGCCCGGGCAGATCGTCGTGCGCGCCGAGCTCAGGCTCGAGCGCAGCTCGGCGGAGGAGATCGAAGGCGGTGTTCAGGCCAGGAAGGCGCAGCGCAGGTCGAGCCAGCCCTCCGGCATCCGCACCTTCGGCAGCGTCTTCAAGAACCCCGAGCACGAATTCGGCGCCGGGCGCATGATCGACGCCTGCGCTCTCAAGGGCGAGCAGATCGGCGGGGCGAGGATCTCGCTCCAGCACGCGAACTTCATCGAGAACTGCGGCGGCGCGACGACGGCCGACGCGCTCGCGCTGATCGAGCTGGCGCAACGCCGCGTGCAGGAGAGATTCGCTGTGCTGCTCGAGCCGGAGGTTCGCCTGATCGGGGAGATCTCGCTTTCCTCCGTCGGCTGACGGCGAGCGACGGCTCGCGCGCGAGTAGGAGCGACTCCAGCCGTCGCGAAATAGGCGCGGTGGCCAGCACAACCCGCAGGAGGAGCGCGCGCGTTGTCGTGCCGATGAGGCGTCGCCGCAAGTCGCGCCGGGCGCTGGCCGCAGGCATGCCGAGCGGGCGCACGATCGCGCTTCTGTTCGTCGTGCTGATAGTCGTCGTAGGGCTGTACGCGATTGCCCTGAAGAGCTCGCTGTTCGCACTCGAGAAGGTCGAGATCAGGGGTTCGACGCCGGCCCTCTCGCGCCAGATCGACGCCGTCGTCAAGCCGCTGCGGGGCCGTAGCCTGGTGGGGCTGAACGGAAGCGGCGTGGAGCAGGCGATCCTGGCGATTCCCGAGGTGAAGACCGTGCGGGTCGATCGCGCCTTCCCCAACACTCTGCGCGTAGTTGTGGCACGTGAGCATCCGGTCGGAGTGCTGCGCCGCGGCGGCGAGGCCTGGGTGATCGCCACCAGCGGCAAGGTGGTGCGCCCGCTTCGGCGCGGCCGCGGCCAGGATCTGCCCCGCGTCTGGGTGCCCGCCTCGGTGGCCGTGCGAGTCGGCGATCCGCTCGCCGACAGCGGCGTCAGGACGGCGATCAAGGTGCTCGCCACGCTCCAGCGCTCCGGGCACTCGATGAAGCCGACGAGCGTGCTCGTTCGCGGCGGCGATCTGACGCTGACGCTCGGCTCGAGCACCGAGTTGCGCTTCGGCGGCGCCTCGGACGTTGCGCTCAAGCTCGTCGTGGCGGAGAGGATCCTGCCCGACCTCGCCGCTCCTGCGGCCGGATCGATCGCCTACCTGGATGTGAGCGTCCCCGACCGGCCGGTAGGTGGAACGGAGTCGAAGTCGAACGAGGGTCGTTAGGGTGGCAGCACTCCAACAGCCAGAATGGCGCGTTGACAGTCACAGAAAGGGCGCGTACGCTGCCGATTCACGAAGGCTCGACGTACTGCTGAGACCTCTTCTGAGCTAAGTTGCACAAGATGAAAGATCAATCCAACAGCTATCTCGCGGTGATCAAGGTCGTCGGCGTCGGCGGCGGCGGCTCCAATGCGGTCAACCGCATGGTCGACGCCCACATCTCCGGGGTCGAGTTCATCGTCGTCAACACCGATGCGCAGGCGCTCTTGATGTGCGATGCGGATATCAAGATTCACATCGGCGCCAAGGCGACGCGCGGGCTCGGTGCCGGCGCCAACCCCGAGGTGGGGAAGGCCGCCGCCGAGGAGAGCCGCGACGAGTTGAAGGAGGCGCTCAAGGGCGCCGACATGATCTTCGTCACGGCCGGCGAGGGTGGCGGCACGGGAACCGGCGCTGCGCCGATCGTCGCCGAGATCGCGAGCGAGCTGGGCGCGCTCACGGTGGGCGTCGTCACCAAGCCGTTCAGCTTCGAGGGCCAGAAGCGCTCGAGCCAGGCGCTGCGCGGGATAGATGATCTGCGCGACCGGGTCGACACGCTGATCGTGGTCGAGAACGACCGGCTGCTGGAAGTCGTGGAGAAGAAGACCACGGTCGTCGAGGCCTTCAAGATGGCCGACGACGTGCTGCGCCAGGGCGTGCAGGGCATCACCGACCTGATCACGACGCCGGGCCTCGTCAATCTCGACTTCGCCGACGTGCGCACGATCATGCGCGACGCCGGCACTGCGGTGATGGGCATCGGCCTTGGCTCGGGCCCCAACCGCGCGGCCGAGGCGGCTGCGCAGGCCATCGCCTCACCGCTTCTGGACGCTTCGATCGAGGGCGCGACCGGCGTTCTGCTGAACATCTCCGGCGGCTCGGACATCGGCCTGTTCGAGGTGAACGAGGCCGCCGAGCTGGTGACGGCGGCAACCGACCAGAGCGCCAACGTGATCTTCGGCGCCGTCATCGACGAATCGCTCAAGGGCGACGTTCGCGTGACGGTAATCGCGACCGGCTTCGGCGCCGGCGGCGAGCACAGGCGCTGGCAGGCGACCCGAACCGGCGAGCGCGTACGCGAGAAAAAGGCGCCCGAGTCGTTCGAGGTGCCCGAGGAGATTCTCGAGATCCCCTCCTTCCTGCGCGAAGACTAAGAGTTCTCGCTCCCGGCGCGCAGACGGCGATCACTGTAATCAGGCCCGCTGCGGCGCGGATTCTGCGCAGCGATCACTGCACTACGGCTCGCTGCGGCGCTGATTCGGCACAGAAAAGTCGCATTTGCCCGTGAGTGCGTTCGCTACCTTTCTTCGCCCCGGGAGGGTGGGGGGTGGTGGGTGGTCAATGAGGCGCCGCGCGCTCGGCCTCGAGCCCGATCCGCACGATCGCTCAGTACCGATCGGCCTCGAAGCGAATTCCGCTTCTAGCTAAGCCCGATCAAGCAAGCGGTCGCTCGGGTGGATAGCATCGGCCGGGCATGCCGGGACTCAAGCGAACGCCGCTATTCGATCGCCATGTCGCTCTCGGCGCCCGCATGGTCCCGTTCGCCGGCTATGAGATGCCGGTCTTCTACGAGGGCGTCATCGGTGAGCACAAGGCGGTGCGATCAGACAGCGGCGTCTTCGACGCCTCGCATATGGGCGTGCTCGAGATCGCCGGCCCCGGAACGCATCAGGGCCTTCAGCGCCTGCTCTCGAACGAGCTCGATCGGATCGGCGCCGGCGAGGCTCAGTACGAGCTGATGACCAACGAGCAGGGCGGCATCATCGACGACCTGATCGTCTATCGCCGCGCCGAGGACAGCTACCTGGTGATCGTGAACGCCTCCAACCGCGAGACCGACGTGAGCTGGCTGACAGATCACCTGCCGGCCGGCGTCGATTTCCGCGATGTCTCGGACGATCGTGCGCTGATCGCCGTGCAGGGCCCCGGAGCGCTCGAGCGGCTGGGGCTCGAGCCGGCGCGCTCCTTCACCTTCGCCGAGATCGAGCTGTTCGGCGTTCCCTGCACCTGCGCTCGCACCGGCTATACGGGCGAGTCCGGCTGCGAGCTGGTCTGCAGGGCGGATGACGCCGCCAGGCTCTGGGACGCGATTCTCGCCGCGGGCGTTGTGCCCTGCGGTCTCGGCTCCCGCGACACGCTCCGGCTAGAGGCCTGCCTGCCGCTGCACGGCCAGGACATTACGCCCGAGACCGACCCGCTCTCGGCCGGACTGGGCTGGGCGGTCGCGCTGGGCAAGGCGTTCACCGGCGTCGAGCGCCTGCGCCAGATCGCCGCCGACGGGCCAGGCAAGCGACTGGTTCCCTTCGTGATGGACCAGCCCGGCATTCCGCGCCAGGGCATGCCGATCGTTTCCTATGGCGAGGTCACCTCGGGCTCGCACTCGCCGATGCTCGACATCGGCATCGGCATGGGCTACGTGGACGCGAAAAAGAGCGCGCCGGGATCGATGTTGACGATCGATGTGCGAGGACGGCCGCTGTGGGCAAAGGTAGTGACGAAGCCCATCTACACGAGTTTCAGTAAATACACAGACAGAGAAGGAGAGTGGTGAGCCGTGGCCGCTGCAGAGACCTACCCGGCCGATTTGAAGTACCACAGCGAGCACGACTGGGCCCGCATCGAGGGCGGCGAGGCCGTGTTCGGTATCACCTGGAAGGCCCAGGACATGCTCGGCGAGCTCGTCTTCTTCCAGCCGCCGGCCGTCGGCGCGACCGTCACGAAGGACGGCCCCTACGGCGAGATCGAGTCGGTCAAGGCCGTCTCCGACCTGGTCGCCCCGCTCTCGGGCAAGGTCACCGCGATCAACGACAAGCTGACGTCGGCGCCCGAGACGATCAACGACGATCCCTACGGCGAGGGCTGGCTGGTGCGCGTCGAGCTGACCGATCCGAGCGAGGCCGACGCCCTGCTCGACGTCGAGGCCTACAAGCAACAGCTGGCGAGCGAGGAATAGGCAGGCGTGGGAACCGGCTACCTGGCACTGACCGATGCCGATAGAGAGGCGATGCTCGCCGCGATCGGAGTCGCTTCGACCGAGGAGCTGTTCGCCGACATTCCCGAGCAGCTGCGCCTGAAGCGCGAGCTGGCGCTCGCGCCGGCCGCCTCCGAGGTCGAGGTGGAGCGCGAGCTGGCGGAGCTGGCGGCGCGCAACGTCTCCGTCGGGCGCGAGCTCTCCTTCCTCGGCGCCGGGGTGTACGACCACTACGTACCGGCGATCGTCGAGCAGGTCGTCTCGCGGCCCGAGTTCCTGACCGCATACACGCCCTACCAGCCCGAGCTGAGCCAGGGAGTGCTGCAGGCCATCTTCGAGTACCAGACGGTGATCTGCGAGCTGACCGGGATGGAGGTCTCGAACGCCTCCGGCTACGACGGCGCCACGGTCGCCGCCGACGCCTGCTTCATGGCCGCCACCGCAACCGGGCGCAAGAAGATCGCCATCGCCGAGACCGTCAATCCACAGGTCAGGCGGGTAGTGAAGACCTATGCGCCCGGCTTCGGGCTGGAGATCGTCGAGGTGCCGCACTCCGGCGGCGTCACCGATCCCGAGGCATTCCTGGCCGCCTCGCAGAACGCGGCCGCGGCGATCTTCCAGCAGCCGAACTTCTTCGGTTGCCTGGAGCCGGCGCCCGAGCTGGCCCAGGCGGCGTCCAGGGCGGGCGCGCTGGCGGTGGCGCATGTCGATCCGCTCTCGCTCGGCGTGCTCGAGGCGCCCGGCAACTACGGCTGCCAGATCGCGATCGGTGAGGGCCAGGCTGCCGGCAACCGGCTTTCCTTCGGCGGTCCGCACTTCGGCTTCCTGGCGGCGAAGAAGGGCCTGATCCGGCGCATGCCGGGTCGCATCACCGGCCAGACGGTCGATCGAAGCGGCCGGCGCGGCTTCGTCCTCACCTTCCAGACGCGCGAGCAGCACATCCGGCGCGAGAAGGCGACGTCGAACATCACCACCAACCAGTCGCTCTGCGCGCTGGCGGGGCTCGTCTATCTCTCCTGGCTCGGCCCGATCGGCCTGCGCCGGCTGGGCGAGACCTGCCTCGGCCTGGCCGAGCTGGCGAAGCAGACGCTGCCCGTGCAGGAAGCCTTCGCGGCTGCGAGCTTCAAGGAGATCGCCGTGCGGCTGCCTCGCCCGGCGGAAGACGTGGTACGGGAGGCGAAGAAGCAGGGTGTCAACCCCGGTTACCCGCTGGGACGCGACTACCCGGGGCTGGAAGACGTTCTTCTGATTGCCCTCACCGAGAAGCGCTCACCCGCGGATATCGAGCGCCTGAGCCAGGTTCTGAGCGAGGTGCTGGCATGAGCGAGTGGAGGGAGCTGCCGCTGATCTTCGAGCGCTCCAAGGCGGGGCGCTGCGCCTGCTCACTGCCGCACTACGAGCTGCCGGAAGCGAAAGTTCCGGCCACCCTGGCGCGCTCCGAGGCGCCGCGCCTGCCCGAGCTGGCCGAGCCCGACCTGGCCCGCCACTTCTCGGCGCTCGCCGATCGCAACTTCGGCATCGACTCCGGTTTCTACCCGCTCGGCTCCTGCACGATGAAGTACAACCCGCGCCTGAACGAGCGCCTGGCGGCGCTTCCGGGCTTCGCCGACCTGCATCCGC
This sequence comes from Gaiellaceae bacterium, assembly GCA_049591255.1. GTDB lineage: Bacteria > Actinomycetota > Thermoleophilia > Gaiellales > Gaiellaceae > Fen-549. The sequence continues at coordinate 40,622 of JBAWEP010000019.1, read as the reverse complement.
ACCAGCTGCCCGAGGACGCGCAGGGTGCGCTCGAGCTCTGCTTCCGCCTGCAGGAGGCGCTGGCCGAGATCTCGGGCCTCGATGCCGTCTCGCTGCAGCCGGCCGCCGGCTCGCAGGGCGAGCTGACCGGGCTGATGCTGGTTCGCGCCTACTTCCATGACCGTGGCGAGCTCGCAACCAGACGCAAGGTCGTCGTGCCCGACACGGCGCACGGCACCAACCCGGCCAGCGTGACCATGTCGGGCTTCGAGCTGCAGCCGGTCAAGACCGACGCGCGCGGCAACCTCGATCTCGACGACCTGCGCCGGGTGGTCGGGCCGGACACCGCGGCGCTGATGCTGACCAACCCCTCGACGCTCGGCCTGTTCGAGGAGAACATCGCCGAGGTCGCGCGCATCTTTCACGAGGCGGGCGCCTTGCTCTACTACGACGGTGCCAACCTGAACGCCGTCTGCGGCATCTCCCGCCCGGGAGACATGGGCTTTGACGTCGTCCACTTCAATCTGCACAAGACCTTCTCGACGCCGCACGGCGGCGGCGGGCCCGGTGCCGGCCCGGTGGCGGTGCGTCGCGCTCTGGAGCCCTTCCTGCCCGCACCGTGCGTCGTCCGCGGTGAGGATGGAAGCTTCACGCTCGACTGCGAGCGGCCGAAGTCGATCGGGCGGGTGCGCGGCTTCCTCGGCCCCTTCGGCGTCTTCGTCAAGGCCTACGCCTTCATCCGCGTCTACGGCCCGGCGCTGAAGGAGATGTCGGAGGCGGCGGTGCTCAACGCCAACTACCTGCTTGCCCGGCTCAAGGACGTCTACGAGCTGCGCTACGACCGCCTCTGCATGCACGAGTTCGTGCTCTCGGCCTGCGCGCTGAAGCGCGAGCACGGCGTCTCGGCGCTGGACGTGGCGAAGAGACTGATGGACTTCGACATCCATCCGCCTACGGTCTACTTCCCGCTGGTTGTGCCCGAGGCGCTGATGATCGAACCAACGGAGAGCGAGTCCCTGGAAACGCTCGACGCCTTCGTGGAGGCGATGCGCCGGATCGCCACCGAGGCGGTCGAGAATCCCGAGCTGCTGCACGAGGCGCCACACGGTCGCCCGGTCGAGCGCCTCGACGAGGCCGCCGCGGTCAAGCGCGCGATCGTGCGCTACGAGTTCGACTAGAGCGAGAGCGCGTCCGGCCGGTCGCAGCGGGCACTTGTGTCCGGCCGTCCGAGCGTCGATACTCGGCGTAGCAAGCAATCGGAAGAGGGGTGTCGCCGTGTCGGAGCCTGGCATGAAAACCTGCCCGCAGTGCGCCGAGGAGATCAAGCTCGAGGCCAAGGTTTGTCGCTACTGCGGAACGACGTTCTCGCTCGTGCAGGTCGGTTATTGCACGAACTGCCACAAGGTCAGAGCCGCCAGCGAGCTGGGCGTCTGCGTCGTCTGCAGCTCACCCCTGATCGATGTGCACGTACAGAGCGAAGAGGTTGCCGGTCCGACAGTGGGCGCCGAGGAGAAGGCTTCGCCGGCGCCGGTAGTTACGGGAACGTTCGTTCCGGTCGTGGTGCCCGAGAGCACCACCGCGGGGACAGAGGAAGACGAGCTGAGAGAAGAGGAAACGGAGCCAGAGGAGGCAGAAGAAGAGGAAGAGGAGCCTGAAGCGGAGGAAGAAGAGGAACCAGCCTCACCGGTGCTCACTTCGCTCGAGCCAGAGCCGGACCTCGCGGCCGCTTCGCCGCCGCCGGCGCCGGGGCTTCCGCCCGGCGTCGCCTGGACGAAGCCCGCTTTCACGGTTGAGCCCTCTGTAGAGAAGGAAGAGCCCGTCGACGAGGCGCCATCCGCAGAGGAAGCGCCCGAACGGGGCGTGCCCGAAGAAGAGGCGCCGCCGCCAGAGGCCCCAGAACCGCCGCGTCCCAATGACGTGGCCGAGCGGCTGGCCGCCTTCGGCAGGCGCGCGACTCCGGTTCCGGCGCCGCCCACTCCACCGACTGAAACATCCGGCCCGCCGGTGGCTCCGCCGCCCGGCCCGCCGGCCACGACACCACCGGTGATCACGCCAAGTGCTCCGGCCTCTGCGGCTCCGCCCGCGGCCGTGCCTCCGCCCGCCCGGGTCGATCTGCGCCCCGAGCCGGCGAAGGAGGAGATCGAGGCCGAGCAGCCGCCGCCCGCCGAGGCCGAGGCGCCTGCCGTCGCCGCCGGTCAGAGCCTGGGCATTGTGCCGTCGCTCGCGCACCGAATCGCCCATCCGCTGTTCCAGCTCGCGGCGATCGCGGTGATCCTGGTCTGGCTGCTCGAGTTCTACTGGGATCGGAGCCTGCGCGGCACGAGCGACGTTGGCTCGAGCTTCCTCTCGCACCTGTCCGTCGCGACATACGGAAGCGGCCAGACGCTCCTGATCGCCGTGCAGGTCGCCATCGTGGCGGCCATCTGCGGCCTGCTCGCACCGACGAGGCTGCTGCCCAGGGGCTGGTTCCGCAGCCGCAAGGTGAGCCAGGAGTTCACCCAGGAGCTGCAGGCGAAGCTCGGTGTGACGATGATCTACCGGCAGAAGTGGTATCTGCAGAAGATGATCTGCGCCTTCGCCATCTGGGCGATCGCGCTGGCCTTCTTCGTCCAGGGGATCGCCGGGAAGACCAGCGTGGAGCTGAAGGCGGGCGGTTACATCACCGCGGTCGCTCTGCTCGTCGGCTTCACCAGCTCGGCGGTGCTGATGACGAGAAGGACGCCGGTCGTCGCCGTCGATGCCAGCGGGAGAATCGGGAGCACGAGCGGCTAGCTGACGTCGCGGCGGCTGAGCAGGACGCCCGCGGCGATCGTAAAGAGCACCATCCAGCCGCTGAGAACGGCAATCCCAGCGCCGGCGCTGAGCACGTCGGCCGGGTTGCGGCTGCCGTTGGTGAGTATCGCTCCAGTGGCTTGAAATGGGAAGAAGCGGCCGGCGTTCGAGTGGATCGCGTGCGAGTGGAGGATCGCGATGATCAGCCCCTCGGCGATGAAAAGCCAGGCGAAGCTCGCCACGACGGCGCCGATCTGATTTCGAAGCACGATGCCGATGCCGCTGCCGAGTGCGCCCCAGAGAGCCGCAGCGACCAGAATCCGGCCGAGGAACCCGGCGGCGGGCCCTCCCTGAATGACGAAGTCAATACCCTTCGCCGGCAACGCGATCACGAGCTCCAGCGCCACGAGCCCTTCGGCGAGCCCCACGAGAGCGACGGCGAAGAACATGCCGGCGAGCGCCTTTGCAATCACCACCGAGGTGCGCGAGGGTGTGGCCAGGAGCGTCGGCGTGATCGTGCCGTGACGGAACTCGCCGGTCGAGACGATCAGGCCCATGATCAGGGCGATGAAGATGGCAAGCGAGCCGATGCCGAGCAGGTCGAGCTGGTCCTTAGCGCTGGAGATGTCCTGCGTTCGGCCGCCGACGACGGCGGCGACGACGATCAACGTCATCAACGCAGATATTGCGACCAGCAGCCAGAAGAGCGTGCGCGTGGTGCGGAGCTTCAGCCATTCGGAGGAAAGCGCGGCGATCACTTCTTCTCCTCGGAGGTGAGATCGAGGAAGACGTCCTCGAGCTGGGTTGCAAGTGGAGTCAACTCGTGCAGTACGAGCGAGCCGGAGGCGGCGATCTCGCCGACCTGGGCGCTCGTGGCGCCGGCGACGAGCAGCGCCTCGCCATCCTCGCTCACCACGAAGCCGGCCTTGACGAGCCTTTGCTCGAGCGCCTTGGCCTGCGGGCTCGCGACTCGTACGCGCCCGTCCTTGCCACGCTTCAGCTCTTCGATCGAGCCGTGCGCGACGAGCTTGCCCTTGTTGATGATCACGACCTCGTCGACGGTCTGCTCGACCTCGGACAGCACGTGGCTGGAGATGAGCACGGCGCAGCCCTCGGCGGCGAGCGAGCGTAGGAAGTCGCGCAGCCAGCGAATGCCTTCGGGGTCAAGGCCGTTGGCGGGCTCGTCCAGGATCAGCACGCCCGGGTTGCCCAGCAAGGCCGAGGCGAGCGCCAGGCGCTGGCGCATCCCGAGCGAGTAGCCGCCGACGCGCTTTTTCGCCGCGCTCTCGAGGCCGACTCTGGCCAGAACCTCGTCGACGCTCTTCTCCGGCGCGTGACCGGCGCGAGCGAGCACGCGCAGATGATTGCGTGCCTTGCGACCGGGATGGAAGCCCGAAGCCTCGAGCACGGCGCCGACCTGGCAGAAGGGGTGCTCGAGCTGCGAGTAATGCTTGCCGAGGATCGTCGCCTGCCCCGAGTTGGCGTGCACCAGCCCGAGCAGGATGCGCAGCGTGGTCGTCTTGCCGGCGCCGTTCGGGCCCAGGAAGCCGACCACCCGACCAGGCTCGACCGTGAACGAGAGCCCGTCCACGGCCTGCGTCTTGCCGTAGCGCTTGCGCAGATCTTCGATGGCGATCATGGGGCGTACTCTTTCACAACATCAGCGCTCGCGGCGATACGGCCGTCCGGTCTCCTCAGGTGCGGGCAGCCGTACCGGCCGCGCCGGCGAGCTGCCCACAGGCCGCGTCGATCTCGCGCCCACGGGCGACGCGCACGGTCGCCTCGAGCCCCGCCTTCGCCAGCGTCTGGCGGAAGGAGTAGATGACGGCGCGAGAGGAGCCGCTGAAGGCGCCGCGGCCATCGCCGCGGCCATTGTCGGCCTCGTTGTAGGGGATCAGGTTGAGTTTGAAGCGCCCCGGGTCGAGCAGGTGGACGAGCGCGCGAGCCTGTTCGGGATGGTCGTTTACGCCGGCCAGCATCAGATACTCGACCAGCACCTTGCGCCGGCGCCTGGCGTAGAAGTGCTCGCAGGCGGCGATCACCTCGGCGATCGGGAAGCGAGCGGTGACCGGCATCAGCTTCTCGCGCAACTCGTCGTCGGGGGCATGCAGCGACAGCGCAAGGCGCACCGGAAGATCTTCCGCGGCCAGCTTGTCGATTCCGGGCACCCAGCCGGCCGTCGAGACCGACGTGTGGCGATGACCGATTCCCAGCTCGGGAAAGGCTCGGATCGCCGTTAGAACGGCCTCGAGGTTCATCAGCGGCTCGCCCATGCCCATCAAGGCTCCGTGGTTGACCTGCTCGATGTGGCGGAAGTAGAGCGCCTGATCGAAGATCTCCCAGGCGCTCAGGTTGCGCCGGAAGCCCATCTGACCGCTGGCGCAGAACGCGCACTTGAGCGGGCAGCCCGACTGGCTGGAGATGCAGACCGATCTTCGCCCGTCGCGGTAGCGCATCAGCACCGACTCGACCGGGTGCTCGTCGTGGGTGCGAAAGAGAGCCTTGACCGTGCCGTCGCGAGCCTCGAACTGCTGCTCGAGCGATAGAGTCGAGAAGGGAACGCGCTCTGTCAGCTCCGAGCGCAGGCTCTTCGGCAGCGAGCTCATCTCCTCGTAGGAGCCCGCTCCGGCGCAGGCGTGCTCCCACACCTGCTTGGCGCGGTAGGGCGGCTGGCCGAGCTCGGTCAGCGTCTGCTCGAGGAGATCGCGATCCATCGAAGTTACGGTAGCCGCCCGTACGCGTGCACGGGCGGCTTTGTCGTTATTCGTACTGGAGTGCTTCGAGGACGTTGAGCCTGGCGGCGCGCCTGGCGGGGAAGATCGCAGCAACGATGCCGATGATCACCGCCGCGATCCCGAACACGATGAGCTGCCCGCCCGGGAGGTAGAAGCTCATGAGGGGCATGCGATTGACGAGGAGCACGCCGAATACCAAGCCGAGCCCAATCCCGAGCGCGCCGCCGATCAAGGCCGTGATTACCGCTTCGTGTCGGATCATGCGTCGCGTCTGTCGCTGGGTGATGCCGATGGCGCGAAGCATCCCCAGCTCCCGCGTGCGCTCGTACACCGTCAGAACCAGCATCACGATGATGCCCACGACGCTGATCAGCACCGAGAAGGCAAGCAGCACGTAGAGCACCATCAGGATTGGGTTGAGCTGTGCGATCTGACTGTCGACGAACTGCTTGCGGGTTTGCGCCTGGGCGTTCGGGAAACCAACCAGTGCCTTTTCGAGCGCCTTCGAGTTGGCCTCGGTCGCTCCGCCCTTCATCTTGAGCAGCGTGTACATGTTCGTCGGATTCTGGAAGTTCGCGTCGAACGTGCGGGCCGAGAAGGTGACATCGCCGAAGGCGGAGCCTCCCGTCGGCGGCTCGAAGATTCCACTCACGCTCAGGTTGAGCGTTTTTCCAGTCGGGGCGACAACCGTTAGTGGTGAGTGGAGCTGCAGGTGGTGGGATTTGGCAAACGCGTCAGGCACGATCGCCCCGTTGGCGCCGAGCGAGTCCAGTGTTCTCTCCGAGCCGTTCTTCCACTTGAGCCGGAAGAGTTGAGAGGGCTGCCCGTCGATGGCGGTCACCATGGTGCTCTTTCCATACACGAGCCCGAAGCCGGCCCGAACGCTCGAGATGGCCTCGACTCCCGGAACCTTGGCGGCCGCGGTGGCCGAAGCGACCGGGATGCCTGTGATGGAGTTCGCATTGACGGGCGTCAGCGCGTAGTTGCCGGTGAAGATCGCATCGACGGCGCCCTTGAACGATCCAATCAGGCTCGCCGCCAGTACGGCCACGAGCGTCACCAGAGCCAGCCCGATCATCAGGGCGGCGGCGGAAGAGGCCGTTCGCTCGGGATTTCGGCCCGAGTTTTCGAGCGCGAGACGATTCATGGCGAGGTCGGGCACCAGACCCGAGAATCGAGGCGCTCTTCCTCGCGCGAGCCTGACCAGCCAGAGCAAGAAGACAAACGGCCAGAAATCAGGAAACTCCCGCTTGCGCCCGATTGCGCGGCTGATCAGCCAGAGCACGAGCGAAAGCGGCCAGACGAGGGTGGACAGCGCTACGACGGCCACCGCTCCGACGGGGCTCACCACACGCGCTGTGGGCTTGACCACACGGGCGATCACGAGCGAGACACCGACGAAGATGAACACCGCGCCACCGCCCAGGGTGAGCAGGATCTCCTTGGTGGTCAAGCCGTTCCCGAACAGCCCGAACATGAGCAGGACGAAGCCGAGCGCCGTCAGCGCTAGCGAACCGGGGGTACGGAAGCGGTGGAAGCGAGAGGGCGGCAGCGCCGCGCCCTCGCGAACGGCGGCGATCGGCGGTACCCGTGTTGCCCTGAGTGCCGGTCTGGCGCTGGCCAGCAGCGTCACGACGATTCCCACCCCCAGCGAGACGATCACCGTGCGCGGCTCGACCACCATCGCGTTCTTCGGCAACTCGAGGCCGAGGCTCTGGAACAGGCGCATCAGGCCTACGGCCAGGCCGAGCCCGAGCAAGAGGCCGGTGATCGAAGCCAGCACACCCACAATCGCCGCCTCGATCAGGATCGAGCCCATGATCTGGAAACGCGAGCCACCGAGCGTTCTCAACGTGGCGAACTCGCGCGTGCGCTGCGCCACGGTTATCGAGAGCGTATTGATGATGACGAAGCTGCCGACAAAGAGCGCGATGCCGGCGAAGGCGAGCAGGATGTACTGGAAGGCCGAGATCTGCTTGGAGGTGTCCGCCGTCGCCTTCGAGACCTCCTGCTGGCCCGTGCGAATTGTCACGTTCTTCGGAAGAGCGCTGCGAAGCTCTTTCACCAGCCGGTCGGGAGAGACACCGGCTTTGGCGACCGCCTGGATGCTGTCGAGCTTTCCCTGGCGGTCGAACAGCTGCTGCGCCGTGGCGAGATTGAAGCCGGCGAGGGTGGCGCCCAGGATCCCGTTCGACGATCCGAATTTTACGATGCCCGATAGCCGCATCTCGCGCACAGGGCCGTTGGCGAGGATGCCGACCATGTCGCCGGTCTTGTAGCCGCCCTTGTCGGCGGCTGTCTGGTCGATCACGACCTCGCCGTTCTTGGGCCAGGAGCCGGAGACCAGAGAGACGACGTTCAGCGCCGGGACTGAGGGATCGACGCTGAAGCCGAGGTTCGGCGCCCCGCCCGTGGAGATGACCTTGCCGTTCTTGCCGACGATCGAGCACGACTCGCTACCGACACCGCCCGAGGCGGCCTTGACGTCTTTGACGGCCTTGACGCTCGCAAGCATCGACTGCGAGAAGCTCGGGGTGATGCTCATGCCGCTGAACTGGTTCTTCACCACCGACTTTCCGGTGATGTAAGCGTCCGTGCCCTTGTAGATCTCCTTGTAGAGATTGTCGAAAGAGCCGTTCATGGTGTCGGTCAGCACGTAGGTGCCGGCGATCATGGCGACTCCCAGCACGATCGCGATCGCGGTCAGGCTGGAGCGCAGCTTGCGGGTCAGGAGCCCGCGCAGCGTGATCCGGATCATGGCGCTACTGCCTCCCGATCTCTTGGATCGCCTTCTGGATCTCTTCCGGAGTCGTCTCCGGGAGCTCCTTGACGATCGCGCCGTCGCCGAGGAAGAGGACGCGGTCGGCGATCGTGGCCACGCGTGCGTCGTGCGTGACCATGACGATCGTCTGTCCGAGCGTCTCGACCGAGTCGTGCAGGAGGTTGAGGATCTCGCCGCCGGTCTTCGAGTCGAGGTTTCCGGTCGGCTCGTCGGCGAAGAGCACCGTCGGGCGCGAGATCAGCGCCCGGGCGACCGCCACGCGCTGCTGCTGACCGCCGGAGAGCTGGGCCGGGCGGTGGGTCAGGCGCTTCGAGATGTGCACCTTCGTGACGATCTCGTCGAACCAGTCGGGGTCGACCTTCACACCGGCGATCTCGAGCGGCAGCACGATGTTCTCGCGCGCGGTCAGCATTGGCAGCAGGTTGAAGAACTGGAAGATGAAGCCGACGTGCTTGCGGCGCAGCTTGGTCAGCGCCGTGTCGTCGAGGGTGGTGATCTCGGTGCCGTCGATCTCGACCGAACCGGAGGTCGGCTTGTCGAGCCCGGCGAGGATGTGCATGAGCGTGGACTTGCCCGAGCCCGAGGGTCCCATGACGGCGGTCAGGTGACCGGTCGGAACGTCGATCGAGACGTCGCAGAGCGCATTCACGACCGTGTCGCCCTCGCCGTAGCGGCGGCAGAGGTCGGTGGCGTGCACGGCAATACCGTCGCGGATCGCCGCGGGACTTCCCTTCTGCTTCAAAGCTTCACTGCTCATGCGTTCCTCCTCGATGCGTGACGGCGACGGCGCCAACCTGGCACCGATCCGATAGTAGCCATATCCCTATGCGTGCTCGTTACCGCTTCAGTTGCGGGCATGTACGGATTTCGAGGCACGGTAATAACTGACGAGACGTGAGGATCGTGAAGATCGAATCGCGAGCCCGGCGCGTGTGACAGGCACGGTCTCCTACTCATACTGCAGCGCCTCCAGTACGTTCAGGCGCGAGGCGCGGCGAGCGGGCAGGATGGCGGCCAGCATCCCTGCCACGACCGTTGCCAGTGCGAAGGCCACAAGCGACACGACGGGCAGCGAGAAGACGACGTCGTAGCGGCTGAGCGCCGTCGTCGCCAGAGCCGCCAGGAAGATGCCGACGGGGATTCCGATCGCGGCGCCGATCAGCGAGATGGTGACGCTCTCGTGCCGGATCATCCTGCGCGCCTGGCGCCTCGTCATGCCGATCGCGCGCAGCATTCCCAGCTCGCGCGTACGCTCGAACACCGCCAGCGCCAGCGTGTTCACGATCCCGAAGACGCTCACGACCACCGCCAGCCCAAGCAGCACGTAGAACATCGCCAGCAGGCTGTTCATGCCCGAGCTCTGGAAGTCGATCGCCTCCTTCTCGGTCATGACCTTCACGTTCGGGAAGTCCTTCGCCGCGGCGCTCAGCCTGGCGGCGACTGCGGAGGACTGGCTGTCCGTGCGCAGGAAGGTGAGGAACGTGGTCTTCGGGTTCGCGTAGGCGGCGTCGAAGGCGGCCTTCGAGATGGTGATGTCACCGAGCGCCGAGATCAGCTCGGGCTGCTTGTTGACGGCGATCACGTGCAGCTTCAGTTTCTTTCCGTCCGGAAGCTGTGCCGGGAAGCGGCTGCCGATCCGCAGGTGGTGCTTTCCTGCGAAGTCGTCGGTGACGATCGCTCCGCCCCCTCTCAGTTGCGCGAGCGAGGCGCTGGAGCCCTGCTGCCAGTCGAAGCGATAGACGGCGAGAGCATTCTTCGGGTCGAGACCCGTCGTCCAGATCTTGTCTCCGTATGCGACCGTGACGTCGGCGCGCAGCGAGACCGCCTCCTTCACGCCGGGAACGGCTGCGAGCCTTCCCGCCAGAGCGTTCGAGTAGCTCGAGTAGCCGTCCTTGGCCATGACCACGTACTCGCTTCTCTCCTGCTTCTTGATCGCGACCCCGATCGAGCGGGTCAGCCCCTGGGCCAGCACCGAGACGAAGGTGACGAGTGCCAGCCCGATCATCAGCGCGGACGCGGTCGAGGCGGTGCGACGGGGGAAGCGCATGGCGTTCTCGCGCGCCAGCTTTCCGGCCATGCCGCCTACCAGCTTTCCGGGCGTTCCCGCAAGACGCGCCAGCGGCCGGGCGATATAGGAAGAGGCGAAGGCCACCGCGACGAAGAAGAGCGCGCAGCCGATCGCGAGAGTCAGCATCCTTTGCATCGCCTGCTCGAAGGAGGCGAAGAGGGCGACTCCGATCACTCCGACCGAGAGCAGGAGGAGCAGTCCCGCGGCGATGGGGCGAAGCCGGCCGAGCCGGCCGGGAGGAAGGTTTGCGCCCTCGCGCACGGCGGCGATCGGAGGCACGCGGGTCGCGCGCAGCGCCGGCCCGAGCGAGGCGACGAGCGTCACGATGACGCCGACGGCGATGCTGATGATGAAGGTGCGCGGCGCGTAGACCGTCGCCGTCCGCGGAACGTCGATGCCGATCGCGCCCATCAGCGAGGAGAGTCCCGCGGCGAGCAGGATCCCGACTCCGATGCCGATCAACGAGGCCAGCGCGCCAATGGTCAAACCCTCGGCCAGCACGCCGCCGAGGATCTGGCGCCGGCTGGCGCCGATCGTGCGCAGAGTGGCCATCTCGCGCGTGCGCTGCGCGACCGTGATCGAAAGCGTGTTGAAGATGACGAAGGCGCCGACGAAGAGTGCGATGCCCGCGAAGGTGAGCAGCGCGTAGCGGATGATCTTGGCGAACGACGACCACTCGGACTGGTCCTCCTTGATCTGCTGGTCGGCCGTTAGAGCCCTGACGTGCGGCGGCAGGAGCGGCTTGATCTGCGTCACGAGCCGAGCCTCGCTGACGCTGTCCCTGGCGTTGACGTCGATCTCGCTCAGTCTTCCGTTCAGCCCGAACAGCCGTTGTGCTGTGGGCAGGTCGAAGACGGCCATCGTCGCGCCGCCGAGCGAGTCGCTCGAGCCCCACTGCAGCAGGCCGACGACGCGGAAGCGCTCGAGTGGCCCGGAGCCCTCGACGCGAATCGTGTCGCCGACGGAGACGTGCGCCTTCTCGGCGCTGGCGACGTCGATCGCTACCTCGCCGGGGCCGCCGGCCCAGCGCCCGTCGATGAGCTTGAACGCGCCGTCTTTTGCGATCGTCGAGGGATCGCGGCCGAAGCCGAGTGCGGGCGGCCCGGGCGGGCCGACCGGGTCTCCCTTGGCGTCGATCATCCGCGCCGACTCGGTCTCGGCGACGCCGTAGGCGCGGGCGACGCCGGGGAGAGCGCTGATCTGTTCGAGCAGCGAGGAGGGGACTGTTGCCTGGTCGGCCGTTGATCCGTTGTTCACGAGCGACTTGCCCGAGACCACGACCGAGGTGCCGGCGCGGGCCGAGGCCATGAGTGTGTTGAACGACTTGTTGATCGTGTCGGTGAGCACGTAGGTGCCGGCGACCATCGAGATGCCGAGCACGACAGCAAACGCCGTCAGGGCGGTGCGCAGCTTGCGCGTCCAGAGTCCACGAAGGGCGATACGCAGCATCGCTACTCCTTCCCGATCTCGCTGATCGCGAGATGCACTTCTTCGGGCGTCGTGTCGGTGAGCTCACGCACGATCCGGCCGTCGGCGAGGAAGAGAACGCGGTCGGCGACGGTGGCCACGCGGGGATCATGGGTGACCATCACGATCGTCTGACCGAAGGCGTCGACGGAGTGCCGAAGCAGGGCGAGGATGTCGCCGCCGGTCCTGGAATCGAGGTTTCCGGTCGGCTCGTCGGCGAAGAGCACGGTCGGCCGGGTGATCAGCGAGCGTGCAATCGCCACGCGCTGCTGCTGCCCACCGGACATCTCCGCGGGCCGGTGCGACAGACGCTCGGCCAGGCCGACGCTCTCCACGAGCTGCTCGAACCAGGCGCCTTCTATCTTCTCGGCGGCGATCTCGAGCGGCAGCACGATGTTCTCGCGCGCGGTCAGCATCGGCAGCAGGTTGAAGAACTGGAAGATGAAGCCGACGTGCTTGCGGCGCAGCTTGGTCAGCGGTGTGTCATCGAGTGCGGTGATCTCGATGCCGTCGATCTCGACCGTGCCCGAGCTTGGCCTGTCGAGCCCGGCGAGGATGTGCATCAGGGTGGACTTGCCCGAGCCCGAGGGACCCATGATCGCGGTCAGGCGACCGGCCGGGATGTCCAGCGAGACGTCGCGCAAGGCATCGACCGCGGTCTCGCCCTGACCGAAGCGTCGCATCAGGTGGCGCGCTTCAACCACCGACCTGGCTGCGAGCTGCAGGTCGGGCCCGCTCTCGCCTGATGTCCGCGGCTCGGAATCGATCTGTGTCTGCATTGTCTGAGCCTTTCTCCGTCGCTTGTCGACCGAAGCCTTGCCCACCTGCTCGAGCGCGGTAATGGGGCAGACCTGCGTGTTGGGGTTCGGGCAGCCCTACCTCGCCGGCGGCGGCGACGCCGAGCTCGGATCGTTCAGGCCTAAGGAGGGGGGGACCGCTCCGCTCTCTAGGTTCCGGCTTCGCTCGACGGCGTCTCGGGCGTCTCGCGCACCAGCGAGACGACGATCGCCACCGCCAGCACGGCGACGACGAGCAGCAGCGAGAGCAGGACGGGGATGTGCACGACCTCGCTCAGCGACATCTTGATTCCGATCAGCACCAGTACTGCCGCCAGCCCGTCGTCGAGATAGGTGAAGCGGGCGATCAGCCCGAGCAGCACGAAGTAGAGCGCACCCAGCCCGAGCAGCGACATCGCGTTCGCGGCGAAGACGACGAAGGTGACGCGCGTGATGGCGAAGATCGCCGGAATCGAGTCGATGGCGAAGGCGACGTCGAAGGCCGCAACAAGTACGAGCGCGGCCAGAAGCGGTGTCCCGCGGCGGCGACCGTTCTCCCGCGCGAGCAGGCGATCGCCGTGGAAGCGGGTGGTCATCGGAACGACGCGCCTGAAGATGCGCAGGAGCGGGTTCTTCTCGGGATCGATCTCGATGTCGTCCTGGCGCCACATACGTATCCCGGTGATGATCAGGAACGCGCCGAAGATGTAGATCGTGGCCTCGAAGGCGTTGAGCAGGGCCGCGCCGGCGACGATGAAGGCCGCCCGGAGGAAGAGGGCGCCAACGATGCCCCAGAAGAGCACGCGACGCTGACTCAGCTTCGGAATCGAGAAGTAGCTGAAGATCAGCGCGAAGACGAACAGGTTGTCGGTCGAGAGGCTCTTCTCGATCAGAAAGCCCGTCAGGTACTCCTGTGTGGTCGTTCCGTCGGTCAGGGCCAGCAGTGGCAGCGCGAGCAGCGCGCCGAACGCCGTCCAGCCGATGCTCCACCAGGCCGCGCGCCGAAGCGAGATCTCGCCGCCGCCGCGGTTGAAGAGGGCGAGATCGAACGCGAACAGCGCCGCGACGAGCGCGCAGAAGCCCAGCCAGATCCAGACGTTCACGCCCCTATCTTCTAGGAAGGCGCGGCGCTCTGGGAACCCGGCGGCGAGCTGCTCTCTTTTCCGCATGAGGTGAGTCGAGGAGCAGGAGTCCGCTTCGCCATCGAGGACGTGAACAGAGGTGACGCGCCGCTCGGCCCTAGCTCAGTTTTGGTTATCTGTCAAGGCTTGCGGAGCAGGTATGCGGTGCGCACAATCGATGTATGCACAAGCAACTTCGCGAGCTCACCGCTCTGCCTCTGAGACCACAGGACGAGGCGGAATGCCGGCGCTGCGAAGTGCACTGCGACAAGATCGTCTACCCCGGCGCCTGCGTCGGCAGGTCCTGCCCCTTCCTCTACGCCTACGAGGCCTTCGGGCACACCTATGTCGGCTGCATGCAGAAGATCTACGGCGTCGAGATCGACCTCGAGTTGCTCCGGCTCGCCGAGCAGGGCAAGGGCTTCGGTGCGATCAAGGCCAAGCGCGAGCCGCTTCCGATGTGCCGGTCAGAGGTCGACGCCTGCTACGGGCACCGGCGCGACAAGCTCGGCTGCCGGAATCCCGAGTTTCACGAGCTGCCCGTGGGCGAGCCGACCTTCCGCGTCATCGCTCGCGTTCGCCAGGCCTGAGGCGATTGAGCAGCGAAGCGCTTGCCTTTCAGGGGGCTAGCGATGCAATTTCAACGCATTGGTGCGCGTGTCTCGGCTAGCGGACGTAGATACAGTGACGCGCCTGGCGGGAGGTGGGTGCGGCGTGCGAACCCAGCGAATATCGTCGCTTGAATCATCAACCGGTCGCGTCGTGATAGCCGGAGGTATATCGTTGCCGGCGTGATCGCGTGATTAGCCCAGACCGGCTCGAGAGATACGCTCAGCTCGCCGTAGAAGTCGGCGCGAACGTCCAGCCCGGTCAGTTCCTCCTCGTGCAGGCCTATCCCGAGCAGGCCGACCTGGCACGGGCGGTCGCCGCCTACGCCTACAAGGTCGGAGCGCGCTTCGTCGACGTCAACTACGCCGACCATCGAGTGCGCCGCTCGCTGATCGAGAGCGGTCCGGAGGAGATGCTTTCATGGTCGCCGCCCTGGCTCGTCGACCGGCTCGATTACGGCACCGCCGAGCAGGCGGCCAAGATCAACTTCTCGGGCGATCCGGAGCCCGGGCTGCTGGCCGATCTCGATCCCGTCCGGGTCGCCGGCTCCAGGCAGACCGATCTGGTCGAAGCTTCGCTGCGCCAGCACGTTGAGGAGAGGGTCGCCTGGTCGTTGATCGGTGCGCCGACCGAGGGCTGGGCCAAGGCCGTCTTCGGCGAGCCGGACATCGAGCGGCTCTGGCAGGCGATCGAGCACGCGGTCAGACTCGACGAGCCCGACCCGGTGGCCGCCTGGCGTGAGCACATCGACCGGCTGTCGAGCCGGGCGAAGATCCTCAACGAGCGCCGCTTCGACTCGATTCACTTTCGCGGCCCGGGCACCGATCTGGTGGTCGGATTGCTACCAGACTCGTACTGGCATGCGGCCGATAGCGAGACCGTCTGGGGACAGAAGTTCGTGCCCAATCTGCCCACCGAAGAGGTGTTCGCGACTCCCGACCGGATGCGTGCCGAGGGCGTCGTGCGCTCGACCCGACCGCTTTCGCTGGACGGTACGATCGCGCGCGATCTGGAGCTGCGCTTCGAAGGTGGGCGCATCGTCGGTGTCTCTGCATCCAGCGGCGCCGAGGCCGTCGAGGCACAGACCCGCCTCGACGAGAACGCCTGCCGCCTGGGCGAGATCGCGATTGTCGACAGTTCCTCGCGTGTCGGTGACCTCGACATCGTCTTCTTCAACACGCTCTTCGACGAGAACGCCGCCTGCCACATCGCCTACGGGCGCGGTTATCCCGCCGGTATCGAAGGTGGAACCGAGCTCGAGCCCGAGGAGCTCTTGAAGCGCGGCGTCAACGCCTCGGTGATCCACACCGACCTGATGGTCGGCGGCCCCGAAGTGGATGTCGACGGGCTGACGAAGGACGGCGAAACGGTGCCGATCCTGCGCGAGAACACCTGGGTGCTGGAGTAGCCGCGAAGAATCTTGCGATTCTTCGCGGAGGAATCACTAGAAGTCATCGCGCCTTTGGCACTCTGACTTACCGCTCCTGAAGGCGTGGCGGATTGTTCGCGTTGCTTTGCGGGGTCCGGTTCGCATTGGAGATAGGCGTGTTGGCGGCGCGGGTATCGTCGCCTTTGCGCTCGATCCCCGCGGCGAATTCACTGGCGTGGCGCGGCTATCTGAGAAGATGGTCGAGTGAGCTACGGCGTCTTTACCGACCGGATGAGCCGGCCGGGTGAGGTGGAAGTCGAAGCCGCGCTCGCCGGAGCGGCGCTGCTCTGGTCGGAGCTCGTCTCCTTCATCGAAGGCTCCTTCCGCGTCCGCAGCGACTGGAAGTTTTACGGAAAGAGCTACGGCTGGGCGCTGGCCTTCAAGAAGTCGGGCAAGGCGCTGGTCTCGCTCTTCCCGGCCGACGGCTCGTTCACGACTCAGCTGATCCTCAAGGACGATCAGATCGCTCAGGTGCCGCGCGGGCTGATGATTCCCGAACTGCGCGGGGCGATCGACAGCGCCAATCCCTACGCCGAAGGGCGCTGGGTCTTCCTTGCGGTCTCGTCTCGGCGGGAGCTCGAGGTGGTGGAGACGCTGATCGAGATACGGGCGACGTAGGGGCGGAATAGCGCTCTGTCGAGGCTATGCGGGACAGGATTATTCGTTGTTTGGGCGCGGCAATTCTCTCTTCGCCCGCCACCGAGCCACCCGCCCGCGGGGTCGTTCCAAGGTACCGACCAGAACGCCCGAGAGTCGCTACTTAACGTGCCGGTTTCGTGCCGATTTTGTGCCGAGAGTCAAGACCGGAGAAAGGGAGAGCTCAGCCGATCAGCGACCGATAGATCTCCAGGTGACTCGCGGCCGCCGCATCCCAGGTGAGCGCCTCGCGCGCGGCCAGGGCGCCGGCACGGGCGCGGGCGAGTGCCTCGGAATCCTCGAGCAGCGTGCGCACCGCCTCGGTCATCGCCTCGATGTCGCCGGGCGGAACGACGGCGCCGGCTTCGAAGCGGCGCACCGGCTCGCCCAGGCCGCCGACGTCGTAGGTGACGACCGGCACCCCGGCGCCGAGTGAGCGCAGCAGGGCGCCCGACTGGTCGATCCCGGCGCGGTAGGGGAACAGCGCCAGCGTCGAGTCTCCCAGGGCGCGGTCGACCTCGACGTCGGACAGGTAGCCGAGGCGCCACTCGGCAAGCTCGCCGGCCTGCTCGAGATAGGGCTCGACCGGCTCCATCGCGTCGCCGGCCACGAGCAGGCGCGCGTCGCCGAGCCTCTTCGCCACCTCGATTGCGTCGCCCAGGCCCTTGTACGAGCGGATCAGCCCGAGGCAGAGCAGCGTTCGTCCGTTGTCGGTGCGAGGCGGGTCACTCGGAATGATGGCGTGGGGGATCACGTGCAGGCGCTCGAGCGGGATGCCGAGCTCCGCGAGCGTTTCGCGCCCGCGCTTCGAGTGGACGACGACGGCGTCGAAGCGGCCGAGCAGCTTGGGCCAGAGCTTGCGCTTGCCCATCTTTCGCCGTGGCGTGAGGTTGTGTGCCGTGAAGACGACCGGAGCTCGCCGCGGCAGCAGGAAGCGATCGAGCTCGGGCAGGCCCAGCCACTGCAGGTGGAAGACGTCGGGGCGGCGCCGGCGCAGGCGCGCCATGCCCAGCGGGTGCTCGCAGAGCTTGAGCGGCAGGCGCAGGCGCGAGCGTCTGAACAGGCGCGAGCTGAGCGGATAGAAGATTTCGCTGCGCTCGTAGCCCTCCGGCTCGGCCAGCGTTCCGAAGCGGAAGCGCGAGCTGACCAGTTCGACCTCGGCGCCGGCGCGAGCGAGCGCCGCCGCCAGCTCGTGGTCGTAGGGCGGCGTGAAGGCGGGCGGGTCTGCGATGACAACGCGCACGCCTCAAGCCTAGAGCGCCGGCGAAGACAATGACTACAACTCTTGTATCCGATCTCTTCGAAGCGAGGTGCGCGGGCTCTAGCTCGGGGATCGTGCGCCTCATTGCCCACCCACCACCCCCCACCCACCCACGGGGCGGGGAGAAGGTAGCGGGAAAAGGCACAAAGGAATGCGACAGCTTCGTACCGATTCAGCACCGTTCTCGTACTCGTCCGGGCGAGCTCGAGAGCACCGGACGGCAGACGGCTCTCCTAAACTCGCCGCATGAGCCTGCTCGTTCGCTCCTGGAACATCCACCACGGAATGACTTTGCCGCATACGCGGCGGAACCACCTCGAGCAGGCCGTGCGCCTGATCACGTCAGACCACCCCGACGTCGTCTGCCTGCAGGAGGTTCCCCTCTGGAGCCAGCGCCATCTCGAGGGCTGGAGCGAGATGAAGCTGATCTGGAACAGCGCGCGCCGCGTCTGGTTCCCGCCCCGGCTCGGTGGCTGGATCACCCGGCTCAATCAGGGTTTCTTTCGCTCAGCCGTATCCGGTCAGGCCAACGCGATCCTGCTCGATCGGCGCCTCGAGCCGCTCGGGCAGCGCTGGAGCGTGATCAGCCGCGGCCGCCGCGAGCGCCGAATCTGCCAGGCCGTGCGCCTGCAGGGGATGGTGATCGCCAATCTGCACGCCTCCGGCGTGGCCGGTCATCCCGAGATCGGCGCCGAGGAGGTCTCGCGAGCGCTTGCCTTTGTCGAGTCGCTCGTCCAGCCCGGCGACGTGCTTGTCCTCGCCGGCGACTTCAACCTGCGCCCGCGGCAACTGCCCGCTCTGCCCGGCTTCTCGACTCCGGGCGCGGGCATCGACCACATCCTCGTCCGCGGCGCCGCGGCGGGCCCACCCGAGGTCTGGCCCGAGGCCGAGCACACGACCGAAGCGGGCGTCCTCTCCGATCACGCGCCGATCGAGCTCAGGGTTGGCTAGCGGCGTTATCTTCCAGACGATGGACTTCACTCAGGCCCGCGCCCAGTTCCCGGTATTCGAGCGCTTCGCGTATCTGAACGCCGGCACCTTCGGGCCGCTCAGTCGCGCGACCGTCGAGGCGATGGAAGAGAGGCAGCGGCTAGATCTCGAACGCGGTCGCTCGGGCCCGAGCTTCTTTCCCGAGGCGATGGCGCTGCGCGACCAGCTGCGCGCGCGAATCGCGGCGCTGGTGGGCGCCGAGCCGGCGCAGGTCGCCCTCACCTGCTCGACCACCGACGGCTGCAACATCGTCCTGGCCGGGCTCGGTCTCTCGGCGGCGGACGAAGTGGTTACCACGAGCGACGAGCACTTCGGCCTGCTCGGCCCGCTGCACGCCAGCGGTGCTCGCGTCGTCGTCGCAGCACCGGAGCCCGAGGCGATCCTGGCCGCCCTCTCGCCGCGCACGAAGCTTCTCGCCCTCTCGCAGGTGCTCTGGACGGACGGGCGCATTCTCCCCGTGGCCGAGCTGAGGGAGAAAAGCGGTCTCCCGGTGCTGGTTGACGGCGCGCAGGCGGTCGGAGCGATTCCCGTCGACGCGACCGGGGTCGACTTCCTCACCGTCTCGGCTCAAAAGTGGCTCTGCGGGCCGGATACGATCGGCGCGTTGGTGGTGCGCGAGCCCGAGCGGCTGCGCGTGGCCCAGCCGAGCTACTTCGCGCAAAAGAGCTTCCAGCCGGACGGCTCGTTCGAGCCGCGGCCGGGCGCCGCACGCTTCGACTCGCAGTGGATCGCTCCGGCCTCGATCGCCGGTCTTCTCGTCGCGCTCGGGGGTCGTCCGGAATGGGCTTTCGAGCGAGCCGCCGCGATGAGCGAGCTTTGCCGGAGAGACCTGACGGAGCGCGTCGAGGTCGTCTCCGCGCCCGGCCAGGGATCTCTCATCAGCTGGCGAGCCGAAGGCGACCCGACCGAGACGGTCAGGCGCCTGTTCGAGCGCGGCGTTGTCGCTCGCGACATCCCGGGGCGAAATCTGATCCGTGCCTCCTGCGGCTGGTGGACGAGCGAAGAGGACGTTGCCCGGCTGGTCGAGGCGCTCGGCGAGAGCGGCTAGCGCCCGCGTCGCAAGAGAGCGCCCGCGCCGATCGGAGCCGCAAGCGCAACGATGGCAAGACCGAGCGCGAAGAAGGCCGGTTGCATCCAGCTGCGATAACCCACCATCGCGACCCGCACGACGATCCAGATCACGACGCCGGAGCCGGCGATCAGGGAGATCGGCCCGGAGATGTCGCGACGCCGCCAGATAGCAAGCGAAGCGGCGAGCATGCTTCCGCCGACGACGCAGAAGAGAATCAAGCCGGGAACGAAGTAGCTGCTGAACGGCGTCCCCTCGAGCCAATCATGCGGCAGATCGAGGCCGCCGCTCATCAGCCCGATCCCGCCGGCGAAGGCCCAGAACGCCACGAAGAGCTCCAGCGCGAGCAGCGCGCGAACCGATCTTGGCAGGGGTGGGCGCGTCGAAGCGGCCACGGCTCGCGAACCTAGACCGCGCCGATCGAGGTGCGCAGTCCCAGCTCGGCGGCGATCGGCCTGAGCGCGGCGATGACAAAGGCGATGTGCTCGTCCAGATCGACGCCCAGCTCGTCGGCGCCCTGGTAGACCTCGGCTCGGTTGACGCCCGCGGCAAAGGAGGGCTGCTTCAGCTTCTTGCGCACCGACTTCGGCTCCAGCGTGTCGATGCCGTCCGGGCGCACGAGCCCGCAGGCGTGGACGAAGCCGGCTAGTTCGTCACAGGCGAAGACCGTCTTCTGCAACAGCGTCTCGCGCCGTACGCCGGTGTGACTCGCGTGCGAGAGGATGGCCAGCACGACCTCCTCGGGATAGCCCTGCTCGCGCAGGATCGGGGCGCCGGCCTGAGGGTGTTCCTCGAGAGTGGGGTGGATCTCGTAGTCGAAGTCGTGCAGGAGCCCGGCGGTGCCCCAGATCTCTTCGTCCTCTCCGAACTTGCGTGCATAGGCTCTCACCGCCGCCTCGACCGCCAGTGCATGCCGCCGCAGCGCCTCGCTCCCCGTGTACTCCGTCAGGGTCGCCCAGGCCTGATCACGAGTCGGCGCCATTCTCCGCAGCATAACGCGCTTAGGCCGCGTCTTAGCCGGCCATGTCCCGGTGCCAGGCTCGAGGGCGATTTGCCCGCCGTTGATCGGGAGAACTGTCACGGGCGGTCATGTCCCCGGAATGGCCAACCGGGACGCGTCCGCGCCGGAGAGGTGGTCGGGTCAGTCCCGGACTAGTCGTTTCAGCCCGGGACTCCGGCTGATCGGCTAGCTACGATGAATCGCGTTCGCCCTGGCGGCGAGCCCCGAGACCATGACCGATGCTGCTGTCGCCGAAGCACTACACCGCGAATCCTTCGTAATCGAAGGCGGCCATCCACTCTCCGGCACCGTCCAGGCTGCCGGAAACAAGAACGCGGCGCTGCCGATTCTTGCAGCCGCCCTGCTCAGCGCCGAGCCGGTGACGCTGCACAACGTTCCGCGCATCCGCGACGTCGAGGCGATGGTCGAGCTGATCTCGCACACCGGCGCCGAGGCCGAGTGGACGGGCACGAACGACGTTAGCGTTCACGCCCGCGAGATCGTCGAGACCGACCTCGATCCCGATCTCTGCCGGCGTATCCGCGCCTCCTTCCTGCTCGCCGGGCCGCTCCTGGCGCGGGCGGGCGCGGTCAAGATCCCGCCTCCGGGCGGCGACGTGATCGGCCGCCGCCGGCTCGACACGCACGTGAAGGCCTTCGCCGAGCTGGGCGTCGAGATCGAGGCCGAGCGCGATTACGCGATGAGCGTTCGCAAGCTGCGCGGCCGCGCGCTCTTCCTCGACGAGCCGAGCGTGATGGGAACCGAGAACGTGATCATGGCCGCCGTGCTGGCCGAAGGCGAGACCGTCATCGGCAACGCCGCCGGCGAGCCGCACATCCAGGATCTGTGCCGCTTCCTCGTCTCACTCGGGGCCGAGATCGAAGGCATCGGCTCGAACCTCCTGCGCATCCGCGGCGTGAAGGAGCTTTCGGGCGGCGAGCATCGCATCTCGCCCGACCACATCGAGATCGCCAGCTTCATCGGGCTGGGAGCGGTTACGCGCGGCGAGCTGACGATCGAGGGCTGTAGCGGCGAGGACCTACGCCCGATCCTGCCCCACCTGGAGCGGCTGGGCGTGCGGATCGAGGCGGACGATTGCAGCGTGCGAGTGCCAGATGGGCAACAGCTCGTGATCCAGGACGATCTCGGCGGCGCGATCCCGAAGATCGAGGATGGGCCGTGGCCGCAGTTCCCGGCCGACCTGACGTCGATTGCCGTGGTCGTCGCCACGCAGTCCGAAGGTACCGTGCTGATCTTCGAGAAGATGTTCGAGAGCAGGCTCTTCTTCGTCGACAAGCTGGTCGGGATGGGGGCCAGGATCATTCTCTGCGATCCGCACCGAGCGGTCGTCACCGGCCCGGCCCCGCTCGTCGGTGACCGCATGGAGAGTCCCGATATCCGCGCCGGCATGGCGATGCTGATCGCCAGCCTCTGCGCCGACGGCGTATCGACGATCGGCAACATCGGCCAGATCGACCGCGGCTACGAGCGCATCGACGAGCGCCTGCGCTCACTCGGCGCCTCGATCGAGCGAATTTCCAGCTAGGCCGGCGCAGGCCCGTTTTCGTCTTTTCGTCGCGCGGGCGCACGTTCCCGACTCGGTGCCTGGCACCGGGTTGGCGAGGCGAACACGGTACAGAGAAGGCGCGCACGTGACTGTGCCGATTTCGGGTCAGAACGCAAGCGTGACGCCGGAGGAGGAGAGACGGCCCGTCCGGTCCGAGTTCTTCGCTAGGGTGCCATCATGGCCTCGGACGAGACTGCCGTGACCCGCAGCACCGTGCGTCTGAACCGCTCCGGCGGCGCGGACGTTCATGTCGAGACGGGCGTCCCCGTGCTCGACCGCCTGCTCGAGCAGGTCGCTCGCTACGGTCGTTTCGATCTCACGCTGGCGGTCGCCTCCGATTCGGCCGAGGCGCAGGTCGTCGCCTCCGGCCGCGCGCTCGGCGCCGCGCTGGTCGAGCCGCTCAGGGCCAAAGGTGCGAGCGGAAACGGCGCCGGCTACATTCCGTCCGCCGAGGCACTCGCGCACGTCGCCCTCGATCTCAGCGACGATCCCTGCCTGGTCTCCAACTTCGATCTCTCGGCCGCACACATCGGCGGGCTGGCCGGCGACATGGCCGTCCGCTTCCTGCGCGAGTTGGCGCGGGCCGCCGGAATAGTCCTGCACGTTCGCCTGGTCGAGGGCAGCGACACCGAGCACGTGCTGAGTGCGATCTTCAAGGCGCTGGGCGTTGCGCTCGGCAGAGCCTGCGACGTGGGAGGAGACCGAACATGAGCGAGAAGCGCGTCATACGCAGCGAGGCGGCACCGGAGCCCTTCCAGGGTGCTCCCTACAGTCAGGCGATCGCCGCGGGCGACCTCGTCTTCGTCTCGGGCCAGCTCGGGCTCGCGCCCGGCGAGACGACGCTGGAGGGAAAGGACATCGCAACCCAGACCCGCCAGGCGCTCGAGAACCTGAAGGCGATTCTCGAGCAGGCCGGCAGCGGGTTGGACGGCTTGCTCAAGACGACGGTCTTCCTGGCCGATCTGGCGGATTTCGCGGCGGTGAACGGCGTCTACGCCGAGTATGTCGGCAGCGAGCCGCCGGCGCGGGCGACCGTGCAGGTGGCTGCGCTCCCCTCCGGCGCCCTGGTCGAGATCGACGCGGTCGCGCTGGTCGAGTAGGCCCTTTCGGCGGATGAACAGCGGGCAAGTACCAGAGACCGCTTCGCGCGAGGACGAACGCTGGTTCACGAGAAGCGTCGCGGCGATAGGCGGCGCCAGCTTCTTCGCCGACCTCGGCTACGAGATGCCGACGTCGCTCCTGCCGAGCTTCCTGACCACGACGCTTGGTGCACCGGCCGCGGCGCTCGGGCTGATCGAGGGCTTCGCCGACGGGCTGGGCGGCGTATCGCGTCTCGCCGGCGGCGCCATCGCCGACGATCCCGGGCGCCGGCGCAAGACCGCCGTCGGCGGCTACACGGTGACGGCCTTTCTCGGCGCCGCCATCGGCCTTGCCACGGCGGTCTGGCAGGTCGGCGCCCTGCGCGTCTCGGCCTGGGTCGCCCGCGGCCTGCGCTCACCCTCGCGCAGCGCGCTTCTGGCCGAGGCCGTCTCGGAGGGCACCTACGGGCGCGCCTTTGGCTACGAGCGGGCGATGGACAACATGGGAGCGATCGGCGGCCCGCTACTGGCGATCGGGCTCGTGGCGCTGGTCGGCGTGCGCAACGCGATCATGCTCAGCGTCATCCCGGGACTGTTGGCGGCGCTTGCGATCTTCGTCGGCATCCGCGCCATTCCGCGCTCGAAACGGGTCGAGCGGCGTGCGCTCAGGCTGCGCGTGCGCCCGGTGCTGCACGGGCGCCTCGGGCGGCTGTTCGTCGCCATCTCGGCCTTCGAGATAGGAAATGTGGCCGCGACGCTGCTCATCCTGCGCGCGACCGATCTGCTTCAGCCGGCGCACGGTCACGCCGCGGCGGTCAAGATCGCGCTCGGCCTCTACGCCGGCTACAACCTGGCCGGTGTCGTGGCCAGCTTTTTCGGAGGCCGCCTGGGTGACCGGCGCGGCATGATGCTGGTGTTCGGGCTGGGCGCGGCGGCCTTCGCGGTCGCCTACGGCGGCTTGGCCGCGAGCGGCGCCTCGATCGTCCTGCTCGCCGTGTTCTTCTCCTTCGCCGGAATCGGCATCGGTTTCGCCGAGACCGCCGAGAGCGCCGCGGTCGCCGGTCTCGCTCCCAGCGAGGTGGTCGGCTCCGCCTTCGGCCTGCTGGCGGCCGTCCAGAGCTTCGGCAACTTCGCGGCCAGCGCCATCGCGGGCGCTCTCTGGACGCTCGTCTCGCCGCGCTCGGCCTTCGCCTATCTCGGCTTCTGGATGCTCGTCTCGCTCGTGGCGCTGATCTACGTTCGCGTGCGCGATCGCGCCTGAGCGCCTCCTCACGGTCGTTTCGCGGTCACAATGACGGTGTGGAGCCCGTGACGATCATCGCAACGCACACCAATACGGATTTCGACGCGCTCGCCTCGATGCTGGCCGCGCGGCGGCTCTATCCGGGCTCGCTGGTCGCTCTGCAACCGACGCTGGCTCGCAACGTGCGCGAGTTCGTGCGCCTCTATGCCGACGAGCTCGAGCTGGTCGAGGCCGGTGCGCTCGATCTCTCGCAGGTGCGCCGCTTGGTGGCGGTCGAGACGGTGCACGCTTCGCGCCTGGGCGAGCTCGAGCCGCTGACTCGCGACGAGGCGGTCGAGAAGATCGTCTTCGACCACCATGAGAGCGCCCGCCCCGAGTGGGCGAAGCCCGAGAATCTCTACCTCACCGGGGAGGGGGCCCTGACGACGTCGCTCGTCGGCATCCTCGCCGAGCGCGAGCTGAGCGTGAGCCCGCTCGAGGCCACGGCCTTCGCGCTCGGCATTCACGAGGACACCGGCTCGCTCAGCTTCACCTCGACCACCCAGCGCGACGCCGAGGCAATCGCCTGGTGCCTGCGCCACGGCGCGCGACTGGAGGAGCTCGCTCACTTCCTCCGCCCGGCTCTCGGCGACGAGGAGCGTGAGCTCCTGCGTAAGCTGATGGAGTCGACTCGCTCCGTTCGCGTCGCCGGTGTCGAGCTGCTGATCGCCAGCGCCGCCTGGCCTCACTATCTCGAGGACATCGCCCTGCTCGCGCACAAGCTCGCCGATCTGACCGATTGCGACGCGCTGGCCTGTCTGGTCGAGATGGAAGGCCGCGTGTTCGCCGTGTTGCGCAGCCGCGTGCCCGAGCTCGACGCCGCCAGGCTGGCCGCCGTGCTCGGCGGCGGCGGACACCACGGCGCCGCCTCGGCCTCGGCCCGGCTCTCGCTCGAGCAGGCCGGCCTGGCGATCGAAGAGGGGCTCGCCTCCGCGCTCGAGCAGCCGCCCCTGGCGCGCGAGGTGATGTCCAAGCCAGCGCGCTTCGTCGAACCTCAGACCAAGGTCGCCGAGGCCATGGCCACCTGCCAGCGCTACCGCCAGTCGGGCGTGCTCGTGCTCGAGCAGGGTCATCTGCGCGGCGTCGTCCATCGCGAGGATCTGGACAAGGCTCTCGGCCACGGTCTCGATCAGGCGCCGGTCAAGGCGATCATGGCGCTGGAGGTCGCGGTCTGTACGCCCGACAGCACGCTTCCGGAGCTGCGGCGAATGCTGGTCGACTCCGCGGCCGGGCGGATCGCCGTGCTCGAGAACGATGAGGTGATCGGCGTGGTCACTCGCGACGATCTGCTCGCGGCCTTCGGCCTGCGCGAGGAGCTGGCTCCCGCGCGCGGCCCCAACCTCGAGCACGAGCTGGGGCAGCTCGAAGCGCTGGATCCGCTGCGCGAGGCGATCGCGACGATCGGCGGCGCCTACGAGGGCATCTACCTCGTGGGCGGGTCGGTGCGCGACGTTCTGCTGGGAGCCAGGGGCTTCGACATCGACATCGCCGTGGAGGGTGACGCGATCGGCCTGGCGAAGGAGCTGGGCCGCCTGCTTCGCGGGCGCGTCCGCGTGCACGAGAAGTTCGGCACCGCGGTCGTGGTCTACGGCGAGGAGGCTCATGTCGACGTCGTAACCACTCGCACCGAGTTCTACGAGGCGCCGGCGGCGCTGCCCTCGGTCGAGCACGCCTCGATCCGCGAGGACCTCTTTCGCCGCGACTTCAGCGTCAACGCCATGGCGGTGTCGCTCAAGGCGGACGACTTCGGCCGGCTGGTCGATCCCTTCGGCGGCCGGCGCGACATCGCCGAGCGCCGCTTGCGCGTGCTGCACAACCTCTCCTTCGTCGAAGATCCAACGCGCATCTTCCGTGCCGTTCGCTACGAGAGCCGGCTCGGCTTTCGCATGGACGAGCACACCGCGCAGCTCGCTCGCAGCTGCGTGGAGATGGGGCTGTTCGACGATCTCTCCTCGTCACGGCTGAGCGGCGAGCTGGTCGACATCCTCGACGAGCCGGACGCGCCGCGCTCGATCCTGCGCCTGGCCGAGCTGGGCGTCGCCGCGGCCGTGCATCCGCATCTGGCCGCCGACGAAGAGGCGGCCGCGCTCGTCGAGCGTCTGATACCCCTACGCGACCGCTACGCTCCCGAGCTGCCGCGCTGGCGCCTCGGAATGGCCGTGCTGGCCCGCCGGCTGGCGACCTACGAGCTCTACTCCTGGCTGGGGCGGCTCGGCCTGCGCCGCCGCGACGTCGAGAAGATCGTCGCCGCGGTCGTGTTCGCGCCTCGCCTGGTCGAGCGCCTGCAGCACGAGATCAGCCCGGCCGAGCTCGTGGCGCTGGTCGAGCCGGTGGCGCCGGACGCACCGCTCGTCGCTCTCGCCATGAAAGATCTTCCGCCCCTCGAGGAGTACTTCGAGCGCCTGCGCGAGATCGAGCTGGAGATCGGCGGCAGCGATCTGGTCGAGCTCGGGCTCGAGCCCTCGCCGCGGCTGGGGGAGATTCTGGCCGAGCTCCGGCGGCGCAAGCTGAACGGAGCGTTGAGCGGGCGCAAGGCCGAGCTGGCGGCCGCCAAAGAACTGATCGAGGCCACCCAAGCGTGACTAGCGCCGCCAAAGAACTGATCGAGGCCGTCCAGGCGTGAAGGAGTCGTTCTACCTGTGGCAGGCACCGGGCCCTTACCGGGTCGCTTTCTCCACGCGCGCCGGCGGTGTCAGCGAGGGCGTCTTCAGCTCGCTCAACCTGAGCGAGCTGGGCGGCGACGAGCCCGAGCGGGTGCTCGAGAACCGGGCTCGCCTCTGTCGCGCGCTGGAGATCGATCCGGTCAACGCGACCATGGCCAGGCAGCGGCACGGCGCGGTGGCCCGGCGCGCCGAGGCGGTCGGGCTGCTCTCGGCAAGCGCCGATTTCCCCGAGTGCGACGCCCTCTGGAGCGAGGAGCCGGGCCTCGGGATGATGCTGGTTACCGCCGACTGCCTGCCGATCGCGATCGCGCGCACAGAAGGCGAGCGCCCTGGTTTGGCCCTGGCGCACGCCGGCTGGCGCGGGCTGCTGGGCGGTGTGATCGAGTCGGTCTCCCGCGCGCTCGGCCCCGGCCGGACGAAGGCCGTGCTGGGGCCGACGATCGGACCGTGCTGTTTCGAGGTCTCCGACGAGGTGGCGGCGAGCTTTCGCAGGCGCTTCGGCCGTCAGGTCGTAAACGGGCGCAAGGTCAATCTCTGGCTGGCGGCCGAGCGGGCGCTGGCCGCCGCCGGCTGCAGCGGCGCCGAGCGAATCGAGCTTTGCACCTCCTGCCATCCGGAGCTCTTCTTCTCACACCGGCGCGACCACGGTCAGACGGGGCGCCAGGGGGTTGTCGGTGCGATCGACTGAAGAGATCCGCGAGCGCTACGAGCAGATTCGAGCCGCCGTCGGGGCGGGAGTCACGGTTGTCGCCGCGACCAAGTACGTCTCGCTGGAGGAGATGGGCGCCCTGGCCGACGCGGGCGTCGAGGTGGTGGGGGAGAACCGGGCTCAGGCGCTGGCAGCAAAGCAGGCGAGGTACGGATCGGCCTTCCACTGGCACTTCATCGGCCACCTGCAGAGCCGCAAGGCTCCGCTCGTGAGCGAGCTGTGCGAGCTCTGTCACTCGCTGGCGAGCGAGTCGGCGGCGCGCCTGCTGAGCATCCCGGCGCTGGTGGAGGTCAACCTGGCCGGGGAGGAGACGAAATCCGGCATCGCCCCGGAAAACCTCGAGGACTTTCTCGGTTTCTGCGAGCAGGCCGGCGTCCGGGTGCGCGGCCTGATGACGATGCCGCCGTCGAGCGCCGATCCCGAGGCCTCGCGCCCTTACTTCCGGCGCCTGCGCGAACTGGGCGAGCGCTTCGCTCTGAAAGAGCTCTCGATGGGCACCAGTCAGGATTATCTGGTCGCCGCCGAGGAAGGCGCCACCTTCGTTCGCGTCGGTAGCGCGCTCTGGAGCTAGCTACAGCGCCGCGCGCTCGGTCTCTTCGGCCCCGTGGTAGGGACAGAACCGAGAACCGATCATGGCCGAGCGCCGGCAGGGCCGGCCGTAGATCGTCTCGCCCTGGCAGCGCCTGGCCTTGTTGGCGGCCAGCAGTCTGTTTGCCGCGGCACGCGATCGCGGCTGGTAGTCGTAGCGCTGGAACAGCCTGTAGAGCGCCACGGTGGCCGAGTGCGCGCTCGAGTAGCCCCATTGCTCGTAGCCGCGTCTTGCGATCTCGGGGATGCTCAGCCGGGCGCGCTCGTGCAGGAGGTGAGCAGCCCGAAGCTGTTCGGGGGAAAGCAGGGCGTGAGTAGGCCCTCGTCTCAGCTTCCAGCGTTCTGAGCTCATTGATCAGAAACGTGGTAGCGGGCGGACTGCGGCGGCCTGTTCCGTCCGTTCTGCGGGATAGCGGCGGCTCATCTCGGACTTGACAGCGGGGAACTTTCTCACAGTGTTGCCATAAAGTCAACTCGCCTTCGAACGCCTTTCCGCGATGTCAACCGCAGTGGGGGTTACAATCGGGCCATATGGGGTTCGCGGACGTCTGGAACCGGACGCTCGTCTATTTCGGCATAGCCGAAGAGGAAGACTGGGACGAGGACGGTTACGTCACCGAGGAGGCCGAGCGCACTTACAGTGAGCGGCCGAATGTACGACGGCTGACGCCGCGTCGTCACGCTGCCGAGCCGGATGACTGGAGCGAGCCCGAGAGCCCGCGCCAGCGCGGCGTGACGCTGCGCCCGGCAACTCGCCTGCGCGGCGTCGAGCGCGCTGCGGCGCCGATGGCGGTTCCCGACAACGGAATCTCGCCGGCCCGCGTTCATCTCGTCATTCCGCGCGGCTTCAACGACGCGCAACAGATCGCCGATCACTTCAAGCAGGGCATTCCCGTGATCCTCAACCTGCAGGGCGTCGACAGCGAGCTCTCCAAGAGGCTGGTCGACTTCGCCAGCGGGCTCACCTACGCGCTCGACGGTGGGATGCAGCGTGTCGCCGACAAGGTCTTCCTGCTCACCCCGCAGCACGTCGAGCTCTCGGCCGAAGAGCGTGCCCGCATGATCGAGCGCGGCTTCTTCAACCAGGCGTAGGAACAAGCGCGAGCGGCTCGAATTGACGCACTGTGGGCAGTGAGGCCAGCTTGACGATGCTCGGCTCGGTCACCGGCGAGGTGATGACGCTGGTGAACGTCTTCGTGTCGGTCTACTCGCTGCTCATCTTCCTCTATGTCCTCAGCTCCTGGATTCCGCTGCCCTACAACCGCACCCTGAATCAGGTTCGCCGCTTTCTATCCGACGCTTGTGATCCCTATCTCCGCTTGTTTCGGCGCGTGCTGCCGTCCCTTGGGGGAATCGATCTGTCTCCAATCGTCGCCGTCGTGGTGCTCTGGCTGGCCGACCGGTTGGTGTTCGAAGTGCTTTCGCAGTTCTGACAAGGAGGCATTCAAATGGCCCTGACGCCCGTAGAGATAAGGCACATTCGCCTCCGCAAGGCGTTTTTCGGTTACCAGATCAGGCAGACCGACGAGCTGCTCTCAGACATAGTCGACAGCTTCGAGGACGTCTGGCGCGATCGCGCCGATCTGGCCGACAAGATCGAGCAGCTGGGAGGCGAGCTGGTTCGCTATCGCGAGCTCGAGCAGCTTCTGCGCACAACCCTGATCTCGGCCGAGCGCGCCTCGCAGCAGATGACCGATCAGACGCGACGCGAGACCGAGTCGGTGCTGAGCGAGGCCCGCGCCGAGGCGCGTGAGATCCTGCGCGAAGCCACGGCCGAGCGCGAGCGCCTGAACGTCGAGATCAATCGCGTCCGAGCCCAGCTGGCAGCAGTGCTTTCGACGATCGGCACAGACGCGCCCACCGACGAGCCCGACCCGAAGGAGTCGACACTGGAGACTCCACCCGTCCGTCCGCCGTCGCCGCCGCCTCCGGTGCAGGCGATTCCGCCACAGGCTGCGCCTCCACCGCCGCAATCCGTGGCGCCCGCGCCTCCACCGGCTCCGGCGGCCCAGCCGCCCGTTCCACGCCCGGCCACGAGGCCCGAGGGGCCCACGAGCGGACAGGTCGCGACAGCGGCCGCGGTGGTCGCAAACGGCTCCGGCTGGCCCGTCCCGAGCTAGCGGGCCGGCTCGGCCTCGGCTAGGCCTCGACCAGACCGATGGGTGCGGTCTCGCCGGCGATCTGAAGCTTCGGAGCCCGACTCTTATCGTGAACGACACTTGACCGCGCATCGAGCGGAGCGAACGCGTCCGGCTCGCGATCCATGGCGCTGAGCAGCGCGTCGACCACATTGGGCCGGAACTGCGTCCCGCGGCACCGCTCGACTTCTTCGCGCGCCTCTTCGACGCTGAGCATCGCCTTGTAGGGGCGATTGGTCGTCATCGCGTCCCAGGAATCGGCCACTCCCACGATTGAGGCCTCGATCGGAATCGTCTCGCCCTCGAGCCCGGCCGGATAGCCGGCACCGCTCCAGTGCTCGTGGTGGTCGCGGATGATCTCGACCACAGGGCGCAGCGGCCCGAAGCGATCGACGATGCGGGCTCCGTCGACGCAGTGGCGCTTGATCACCTCGAACTCCTGGCGGGTGAGGCGCGCCGGCTTGAGCAGGATGGCATCGGGAACGGCCAGCTTGCCGATGTCGTGGAAGAGGGCGCCCAGGCGAAGCAGTTCCAGTCGCGCGGGTTCGAACTCAAGCTCGCGGCCGATCCGCACCGCGATCTCCTCCACCCGCTGCGAGTGGCCGGCGGTCGAAGGGTCCTTGGCGTCGACCGCCGCGTTCAGGCTCTCGATCGCCTCGAAGGAGCTTCGTTCCAGGCGCCGGTAGGCATCCAGCAGCGCCCTGGACTGCTGCTCGAGCACCCGCCTTCGCCCTCGCAGCACCCCCGAGGCGCCGCGCGCCAGGAGCGCCAGCACGGCGAAGAGAGCCAGAAAGACCAGCGCCACCGAGAGCCAGATGTAGCGAACGGGTGAGCTCGCGCCGGAGCCGGCGCTGATCGGGCGCGAGAGGACGAGCAGCTCGCCCTGCAGACCGTTCGAGGCGTGCAGCGACTTCCGGTAGACGAGCTGATCGTGCCCGGGCGCCAGGGTGGAGGCCTGTCCGCCGCGGACCACCTCGACCTGGGCGATGTTGGGATTGTGGAGCAGCTGGGTGGTGATCGTCGCTGCGGCGGCCGGCTTGGTGAGCAGATCGCCGGGTCGCCTCGAGGCCAGCACGACGCTGGTCGCATGGCTCAGGTCGTCACGAACATCCGAGTTGGCCTGTCGGTGCACGACGGAGCCAAGGAGAAGCGAGAGCGTGACCGCGAAGGCGATCAGAACGACTCCGCTCACGATCAAGAGCAGGTGCATCAGCGCGATCGAGCGATCGCGCATGCGGAAGCGTGTGCTTAGGTTCGCCACGTTGCTTGGAGGGTGAAGCCGCAGTCTCTTGCGCCAAATGGCGCTATAGGCTAGCAATCGAGCGGCTCGCGTTCAGCGAGAACCGTCCGAAAACGGCGATCGAGACTCGAGCCGGGGCCGGGCCGTGAGGGCTCGCCCGGCTGCGGGCTCTAAGATCCGGCCATGGATCTCGACGTCGTACTCCTCGGAACCGCGGGCTCGATGCCTACCGCCAGGCGCTCTCCGACGGCGCTCGTCGTGCGCCGCGGCGGCGAGCGACTGCTGTTCGATTGCGGCGAGGGCAGCCAGCGCCAGTTCCTGCGCTCGACGCTCGGTCTGGTCGATCTGAGCGAGATCTTCCTGACGCACTACCACGCCGACCACTACCTCGGCCTGCCCGGAATGCTCAAGACCTTCTCGCTGCGCGGGCGCGAGCTACCGCTCACGGTCTACGGCCCGCCGGGCCTGAACGATCTTTTTGCCAGCCTGCGCAGGATCTTCGGCCGCCTCACCTTCGCTCTCGAGCTGGTGGAGTTGCGTCCCGGCGACGCGCTCGAGCGCGACGGCTATCTGCTCGAGACCTTTCCCGTGGAGCACGGCGTCTCGTCGCTCGGCTACGCGCTCGTGGAGCTGCCCAGGCCCGGTCGCTTCGACGTCGAGGTTGCCAATGGCCTGGGCGTTCCGCCCGGCCCGGAACGCGGCGCGCTGCAGCGTGGAGAAGCAGTTTCGCTTGCCGGCGGCAGCGTGATTCGGCCCGAGCAGGTGCTGGGGCCGGCCCGGCCCGGGCGCAAGCTGGTGATCTCGGGCGATACCGCGCCTGCCCGCGCCGTGGTCGATGCGTCTTCAGACGCCGATCTGCTCATCCACGAGGCCACTTTTTGCGAGGACGAGCGCGAGCGCGCCGAGGAGACGCGTCACTCGACGGCGGCGCAGGCCGCTCAGGTGGGGCTTGCCGCTCGCGTGAAGATGCTCGCGCTGACCCACATCTCGACGCGCTACTTCGGGCCCGAGGTGCTACGCGAAGCACGCGAGCTGTTCGCCGCAACCGTGGTGCCGAGGGACTTCGATATCATCGAACTGCCCTTCCAGGAGCGAGGCGAGCCTCGATTGATCAAGGGTGGAGCGCTTCCCGAAAAGGGGAGCGAAACTGGGGCCAAGCCGGCCGTTCGCGCTGCCGGGGGTGAGGAGAAGAGCGAATGACGAGATTGGTGCAGGTGGCCGTTGCCGCAAATGCCGTCGAGGCGGAGGAGATCGAATCGATCCTGCAGGCGGCCGGTATCGAGTACGAGCTCGAGTGCGCGGTCGAGACCGATCCCAACTCCAACGAGGACGCCCCGCAGAAGGTGCTGGTTCCCGAGAGCCGGATGGAAGACGCGCTCGAGGCGATCGAGGCGATGAGCGAGCCCGACGACCTCACCTCGGACGCCTGATCTGGCCCTTCGCCCGGACGATGACCGGCGCCGCTAGCATCGAGGCATGCGCTGGAACATAGGCGTCGCGGCCCTCGCCAGTTCCTGGGGCTTCATCTGGATCATCGCCGACCATCTGAGCCTCGGCGCGATCTCGATCGTCTTCTGGCGCATCGGTCTCAGTGTTCTGGCTCTGGGTATCGGCGCCCTGGCCGCCGGCAGGCGCGATCTGCTGAGCATCGGCAAGACAGGACGCTGGACGCTGCTGCTCGGGCCCGGGCTGGCGTTCATCTGGTTCTGCAACTTCGAGACGATGAAGCTCTCCTCGGTCTCGGTAGGCGTTCTCACCGCGTACACTTCGCCAGTTTTTCTGGCGCTGCTGGCGCCGCTCTTTCTACCCGAGCGACTGAGCCGGGCTGTTTGGATCTTCCTGCCGATCGCGCTCGGCGGTCTCACTCTGATCGCCTTGGGAGGCGAAGGCGGCGCTCATGTCAGGCCGCTCGCGATCGGGGTGGGCGTCAGTGGCGCCGTGGTGCTGGCCTTTCTCGTGATCATCCAGAAGCACATCGTGCGCGAGGTAAACCCGATCGGGCTCTCTTTCTGGATCGACGTGTTTGCACTCGTTTCGCTCGCGGCTGTGCTGCCCTTTTCCGGTCGCGTTCTTCCGAGCGCAAGCGAGCTCGGTTTTCTGGCGATCCTGGGCGTCATCTTCACGGCCATCTCCGGTCTGATCTGGCTGACGCTGCTGCGCCACGTTACGGCGCAGGCGATGGGCTTTCTCTCCTATCTCGAGCCCGTCTCGGCTTCGCTGCTGGCCTGGCTGATACTGGGGCAGAAGCTCGGGCCTGCCGTCGCCGCCGGCGGAGCGTTGGTGCTCGCCGCGGGGCTGATCGTGATCCTGGCCGAGCCGGCCGAGAGCGCAGTCGGCGAAGTGGCGGGGCTGCCTCAGAGCGGCGATCACTCGCCCACGCTGGTCGGTGCTAGCGACGACTAGCTATCGTTTCCGCCATGTCCAAAGCAACCATGAACACCTCAGAGGGCGTCATCGAGATCGAGCTCTTCGATGCCGACGCGCCCAAGACCGTCGCGAACTTTCACAAGCTCGCACATGACGGCTTCTACGACGGACTCACCTTCCACCGGATCATCAAGGACTTCATGATCCAGGGCGGCTGCCCGAACGGCACCGGCACAGGCGGGCCGGGCTACACGTTCGAGGACGAGTTCAACCAGCACAAGGTCGTCCGCGGCGCACTGGCAATGGCCAACGCCGGCCCGAACACCAACGGCTCGCAGTTCTTCATCGTCACGATCCCAGCCGCGGAATGGCTCGACGGCAAGCACACGGTGTTCGGCCAGGTCGTATCCGGCACGGAGACGGTCGACAAGATCGAGGCGGCCGAGACCGATCGCCGCGACGCACCGCTAGAGCCGATCCTGATCGAGAGCATCGCGATCAGCGAGTAAACGGCGCTCGGAGAGCGGAGCTTGCAGCGAGACTCGGTAAGATGCCGTGTGAAGGCTGGCAGAGCGAAGAAGCTGATTTTGGCTCTGCTAGAGGGTGCGCGGACGTAGCTCAGCTGGCAGAGCATCGGCTTCCCAAGCCGGAGGTCGCGGGTTCGATCCCCGTCGTCCGCTAGAGAAAAGCCCCGCTGGTCGGGGCTTTTCGCCTTGAATGAGCGCTGCAGAGACGGCGGGAAGCCTCTTCGGGGCCGGAAGTGAAGGTCCAGACGGCGAAGAACTCGGGGAGAACGGCTGATAGCGCTCCCGCTATATAGGCTTGTCTGGCGGTATAAAAACCCGCAATATGCGGATAAAACGTGGCTCTCGGCTCCCGCCTGGCGAACACCGCCGAGCTAGAATCCTGAAAGAAACCTTAATTCGCCACAATACTTCGGGGGAGTCCCCTATGCCGCTGGTGGACACCGTTTCTGATCACAAGGTCGACTACACCTGTGCTGGGTGTGGCTATGGCGTCGCTCTCTCCGAGCCGCCTCCCGTTTGCCCGATGTGCCACGGCAGCGAGTGGGACCGGCCGCTATGGCGTCCGTTTACCTCACTCGACGAGTTCCGGGCGCGATTCGAGCCGCTGGAGGAATCCGAGCCCTTTGCCGCGCCGACCGCGCTGAGTCTCTAGGAAGATCTTTCCGGGAAAGCCGGGGCCGCGTCCTTGGTGACGCGGTTTTCGGCTGCGCCCGGAAGGAGCGCTGAGAGCTAGACGGCGGCTGGGGCCGGAGCTCCCGGGGACGTAGTTCCGTCGGGTCGTAGCTCGATCCCTTCGGGCCCCGCCTCGACGAGTGTGCCGCTCGCTCCGGCCGCGATCTGCACCGGCGAGTCGGCCCAGACCAGTGTTCGCTCGAGCTCTGCGCGAACTCGTACACGCGTGCCCCTGAAGCGCACCGTCAGCTCGAGCGCCTTCCAGTGCTCGGGAATATGCGGATCGACCGTGAGCGCGTCTCCGCTCGGGCGCAGCCCGCAGAAGCCGTGGACGAGCGCCTGCCACGTGCCGCCCATCGTTGCCGTGTGCAGGCCGCAGTGACTGGTGTGATTACGGTCATCGAGGTCGAAGTTGGCCGCCATGCGCAGATACTCCTCGGCCTCCTCGAGCTGGCCGTTACGAGCCATCAGGAGCGAGTACACGGCCGGAGAGAGCGAGCTGCCGTGTGAAGTGCGCGGCTCGTAGAAATCGAGGTTCGGCGCGAGCGAGTTCTCGGCCACCTCGTCGGGCACGAGGTGATGGAGCAAGACGACGTCGGCCTGCTTGACGACCTGCGAGTTACGCAGCCGCGCGACGGGCAGGAGCGCCTCGCCGGCGAAGGGACGCTCGCCCAGCTCGGCGGCGATGATCGGCTCGAGCTTGTTGAAGCCCGCGAACTCCTCATAGATCCCGGTCGCGGGGTTGTAACCGTCGGTCAGGCGGCCGGCCAGCTCGAGCCAGCGCTCGACCTCGTCCTGCTCGAAGCCGGCGCTAGGCCGCTCCTGCAGCGAGCGTGCGGCGCGGCGCAGCGTCCAGCGGGCCATAACGTTCGTGAAGCTGGAGTCGTCGACCGGCTCGTGGTACTCGTCGGGGCCGATCACCGTGTAGATGTGCCCGGTGCCGCGCGAATCGGAGCGGATCCTCGAGGCCCAGTAGCGCGCGGCCTCGAGGAAGATCGTCTGCGCGTCGCCGGCGAAGGCCTCGTCGCCCGACCAGGCCAGGTAGCAGTCGGCGGCCCAGGCGACGTCGGCGGTGATGTGCTCCTCGATGCGGCCGGTACGGATGGCGATGATCTCCCCGTTCGGCAGGCGCCCGGAGCGCGGCGTGACGTCGAGACCGGAGCGAGTCGACTCCCAGGGGAAGCGCGCTCCTGCTCGTCCGCTTGCCTGGGCCGCAGCCCGGGCCGGCTCGAGGCGGTTGAGCCGGTAGCGAAGAATGGCGCGCGCCGAGGCCGGGTGAGTGGCGGCGAAGAACGGAAGCGAGAAGACGTCGGTGTCCCAGAAGATGTGACCGCGGTACCTGGAGCCCGAGAGGGCTCCGGCTCCGACGGCCGCCTCGCCGCTGTCGGCGGCAGCCGCGATCAACTGGAAGAGCGAGTAGCGCACGGCCAGTTGCAGCGCAGGGTCGCCTTCGATCACGATGTCCGCATCGCTCCAGCGCTCGCCCCAGCGCTCGCGGTGCTCGGCGTAGAGCCGCTCGGGGCCGGCCTGATCGGCCGCGTGAAGCGACGCCAGCGCTTCCAGCTCGCCGCCGCTGTAGGAGACGACGCGGTCGAGCATGCTTTTCTGGCGCTTCTCGCTCGCGGCCGCGACGACTCGCTCGACGTTGAAAGACTCGGCGATCGTGACATCTCCCATCTGGTGGAAGCACGTCTCGGTTCCCTCCTGCTCCGGGGCGGCGAGTGGGGCGGAGGAGGAAAGCATTCCCTCGGGCCCGCGTGCGCGCAGGCAGGTCGTTCCCGGGCGGGCGAGAGACTGGAAGAGAAGGGCGCTGAGACGCGAGCCGTCGTCGCGCACGAGCTCGTGTCGAAGCGTTCCGGTGCGCAGGTCGAGCACGCGGCGCACGCGCTCGGCGGCGGCGCCTTCGATCCTGTTCCAGATCGGCGCGGCGAGCAACTCCTCCTCGGAGCCGCGTCCCGCGTAGCGTCCGCCCGCAAGCACTGCCGGCCCGTTGGTCGATCCCGTGAGCAGCGAGCCGCGCGTCCCGATGCGACCGTCGGCCAGCGTCAGCACCGTCTCGCGCACCGTCTCCTCGCTTCCGCCCTGCTCGTCGATGAAGATCTGCCAGCCCTCCTCCTCGACGTGCTGAGGTAGCTCGCCCTCCTGGCGGCGGCGCAGCTGGTCGGTGAGGATCTCTGCGAACCGCTCGGGCCCGCCGCCGAGATCGAGCACGCCTTCCGGGGTGCCCTCCGGCTCCGGGCCGACCGAGAAGCAGACCGCGCGGGCCGCCTCGGGTAGGAGGATCAACGAGTCCGAACCCGGGGTGTTGCCGAGCGGGCCGAACTCGTCGCCGCCGATCAGGATCTGCTCGGGACGGATGCCGCGGCGTGCCAGCCAGGAGATCGCCCAGCGCGTCGAATCGGTCTTATCGGTGAGGCCGACCTCGGCGAACTTGGCATCGGAGGTGACGCGGGGATCGGGAAGCCCGGCCTCCAGCCCGCAGTCCCGCACCAGCTCGACGGCTTCGGGAAGCCCCTTTATCTGTGCCTGGGCCAGCCGCGCCTCGGTTGCCGCGAGCAGCTTCGGCAACTCGGCCTTCGGCGGGTCGGCCCATTCAGGCAGCGCAATCAAGTCGACCTTGCGTCGGTTCAGGCGGTCGGAGATGACCGACACTTCGAGCCCTCTTTCGCCCAGGCGCTCACGAGCGAGCTCGGCGGCGCGATCGAGCATCTCGTCCTCCTCGGCGCTGGCGACGCGACGCTCGAGCAGGACCGGGCCGATCTGGGTCAGCTCGTAGACCTCCGAGCCTCGGTTGCAGCCGACGATGATTCGTCCCGGGCCGCGCGGCCGCAGGGCGAGTTGCCCGTCCACGTTGCCGATGTCCGTGCCGGTGATCACGGCCAGGTCGAAGCCGGCCTCGAGCAGCGCGTCGAAGAGCTCGCGCAGCTCGCTTGCGTCGGCCTCGCGATCGGTGACAGCGGTGCCGTCCCAATCGAACACGGCAGCTTCGAAACGGCGCTCGAGCGCAAGTGCCGAACCATCCGCGAGCGCGAGCTTGGAGGATCCGGCGGTGCCCTGTGTGAGCCGTCGCGGGCGGCCGTTTGAATCGAGCGCCGCAGATGCCGTTCTCACTCCGGATGTATCGGCAGCTCGGCCTGCGGCGTGAACGCTATGGGAGGGCTTACGAGCCATCAGGCTTCACCCGACTCGAGACGACGGCCACGTGACCTGGTTAGTGTGGAGAGCAGGACGGATGGACGCGTACGACGAGCTCCTCGCCGCGTGTCCCTGAGCTGCGCTCAGCGCAGTCACCGATGCGTTTTCTCTGCACACGTCAATCCTTCTTGCCCGAGTGAGGACAGATACCCAATAGGGCGCGCCGCAACGCCCCCGGCTTGGAAAACTCAGCTCAGTCTGCCCTCGTAGACGCCATTTCCGAGCGAGAAAGGAAAGCGGTTCCTCTCGATGGAGATGCTACCGGTG
The DNA here is from genome assembly GCA_049591255.1 of Gaiellaceae bacterium. Taxonomy (GTDB): domain Bacteria; phylum Actinomycetota; class Thermoleophilia; order Gaiellales; family Gaiellaceae; genus Fen-549. The sequence goes on along the minus strand of JBAWEP010000019.1, from coordinate 1,634 downwards.
CGTCACTCGCAGCCGCAGGTACCGGAGCTACTCGCTCCAGGCGGCTTTGACCCGGGCGTGCGTGGCCAGGAGGTGCTCGGGGATCACTCTCACGTCGGCCAGGACGGGCATGAAGTTCGTGTCGCCCTGCCAGCGCGGGACGACGTGCTCGTGCACGTGGTCGACGACTCCAGCTCCGGCGCTGCGCCCGAGATTCCAGCCGACATTGAATCCGTCGGGCTGGAAGAGACCGCTCAGCACCTCGATGGCGCGCGCGCCCAGCGAGTGGATCTCGGCGGCTTCCTGCTCGCTCAGCTCGCCAAAAGCGCCGACGTGCCGAGTGGGCGCAACCAGCAGATGACCGGACGAGTAGGGGAAGCGGTTGAGCATCACAAACGCCCTGTCGCCGCGATGCACGATCAGTGAGTCGGGGTCGTCGAACGCGGCCGCGGCGGCCCGGCAAAAGACACAGCCCGTTTGCTCACTCGCGCTGGAGACGTACTCGAGCCGCCAGGGTGCCCAGAGGGGATCGCTCATCACGACTCTTGTATCAGAGCGGGCGGGATCGCCGTCACGATTCGTCCGGAGCGGGCTCGGCCTCGTCGTCCGGCTCGCGCGTGTCCAGGCGACTCTCGAAGGCCTCGCGAAGACGCTCGCCCGAGACGTCCGTCTCGTAGCGGGCGCGTCGCGGCTCGACCTTGATGATGCGAACCTCGTCGCCGCGGCTGCCGTGGCAGCGTGCATAGGCCTCGGCTTCGTTGAGAGGCTTCAGCTGGTTTTTATGACCACGCCGCAGTAGAGACACAGACAATCCCTAGCACCGCGCGAGCCCGATAGCAACCGGCAGTCGGGTTGTCGAGAGTCGAGCCAGCCGGCAGGGCAGGGATAAAGGGAAGCGAAGCGCCGCCTGCTTCGCTTCCCTACCTTGGGGGACGTGCCGCAGCCACGTCTCGAGTGTTGGGCCGAGATTACTTTCGGGGAGATCCGCGCCGTACGGGGATCGACCCTGGATTGATGGTGACAGAAAGATATAGGTTAATCTATCCCTCAAGTGCGCTTGATTCCGCTCCTTGACGCGGAGCCGCTCGCAGACTCGGCCGACGCGCGCTTGCGCGAGCGCGATCACCTCGTGAGCGCGATCACCTCGTGAGCGCGATCACTAGACTGAAGGTCAAGCGCCTGTAGCTCAGGGGATAGAGCGCGCGCCTCCGGAGCGCGAGGTCGCAGGTTCGATTCCTGCCAGGCGCGTCCTCCGCGAAAAGTCCGCCGGCAAAGCCGGCTATGGCTTTTCGCGGTATTACCACCGTGTACGAGACACCGCACCTTCGGCGCGGGTGACTCGTCTGCTCCTACGGGCGTGGTTGGCTAACCGTAGGTGTGATCGGTGTTCGAGGTGCAGACCGGGGGACGGCGTTTTGTGAGTCGCAGCCGCACATGTCGGCTGCGGCGGCCAGAAGAAATGCGCGTGGAAGTCACCGAACGCCTGTCGGTTTCGCGGTCGCTGCGGCCTTGGTACGCGCTCAGGCTGTTGAACAAGAGTTCCACTTTCGTTACTGCGCGCCCCTTGACAGAAAATGGTGTCGGACACCGGGTGGGGGCCGGGGACCTGGGAGAGCGCGTCAGTGCAGGTAATTGTCGTGACCGGCGAGGCTGGA
>JBAWEP010000018.1:0-11614 GCA_049591255.1 Gaiellaceae bacterium | reverse complement strand
CGAGCTTGGCGTTAGCGTGCAGATTCATCCGGTGCCTCCTTGGGCGTAGGTCGTGGCAGACCCACAGCCTCAAAGGAGGCCCGGATGTCCTATCAGCCGTTCACAACGTGTGTGGGCACGTCACCTATAAGCGGGGCGGGCTGACTGTGGTCGTGGTCAGTGTTCGAGTTGGACTGGCCGGGGGATGGCGTTTGCTGGACCGCGCCCGCCATGTCGGTCGCTCCGTATCCGCCAAAAGTCCGCCTCCCTTTGGGAGGCATGACGACTTTTGGCGGTAGAAAGCGAAAAGCTGCCGGGGGATGGCGTTTGCTGAGCCGCGCCCGCCATGTCGGTCGCGGCGGCGAGGAAGTGCGAGAGATAGCCGATGTGAGCCTTAGGTTTCGGGCGATGCGGGAAGCGGCTCGAGAGCTGTTGCAGACGAATACGGAGACTGTGTCGCTCGAGGGCGAGGTGTGGCGCTACTCGGTTCCCTCGCGGCGCTCGTATCCGCACCAGTGGCTCTGGGACTCATGCTTTCACGCCATCGTCTGGTCGCTGTTCGATCTCGATCGCGGCTGCGACGAGCTGCGCTCACTCTTCCGCTGGCAGTGGCCGAACGGCTTCGTTCCGCATGTCGTCTTCTGGCACCCCGAGCGCGTCTACCTGCGCAGCTGGCACCACCTCGAGAGTCCCGACGTGTGGAGCTTCCTGCCGCGGCGAAAGCCGCATACGACGGCCCTCACCCAGCCGCCGGTGCTGGCGACGGCGGTCGAGCGCCTCGTCCTTGCCGGCGCCGCGGATTTCCTGGCCGAAGCCCTGCCCGTGCTCGATCGCTACTACCGCTACCTCGCCCGCGAGCGCGATCCCGACCGCGACGGGCTGATCTCGACCATCGTCCAGTTCGAGACCGGGCTGGACTTCAGCTCGGCCTACGACAAGGCGATCGGCGCCGGGCCGCGTTCCGCGTTCAAGATCGTCGCCAACTCGCGCCGCGTCGAGATCAAGAACAAGCTCGCCGGCTATGACCTGAAGCGCATCTTCGCCCGCGACGACCACGCCGAGGACGTGCTCGTGAACACGATCTGGATCGACAACCTGGAGGCGCTCGCTCGCCTGGCCCGCCGCGCCGGGCAGCCCGAGCTGGCCGCCTGGGCCGACGCCAAGTCCACCGAGGCGCTGCAGTCGCTGCTCGAACGCTGCTGGGATCCCAAGCGCGGCCTCTTCTTCAGCCTCGTCGGCTCCGCCGAGACTCCCACCGAGGCCAAGACGATCCAGTGCCTGCTGCCCCTGCTGCTCGAGCGCCTGCCGGCCGACGTCGCCGAGCGCCTGCTCTCCCACCTCACCGATCCGCACGAGTTCTGGTCGCCCTATCCCGTGCCCTCGGTCGCGCTGGATGAGCCCTCCTACACCGACGACTCGCACATCCACGGCATCCGCCTGATCTGGCGCGGCCCCTGCTCGATGAATACCAACTGGTTCCTGCACCGCGGCCTGCTCCGCCACGGCGAGACCGCCCTCGCCTCTCAGCTGGCCGAGCGCTCGCACGAGCTGGTCGAGAGCGGCGGCTTCAACGAGTTCTTCGATGCACGGTCGGGGCGGCCGGTTGGAGCGAAGCGGTTTGGCTGGGCCACCTTGGTAGCGGATATGCATCCGCTACCCGCGGAAAGTCCGCCTCCTGCGGAGGCTTGACGACTTTCCGCGGCAGGAGAGAGACTGAGCCGCGCCTTCGGCTTTGGCTCAGGTGCTCCTAGATGACGTTCTCGGCTGACCGTGGGAGGGGTCAGTGTTCGGAATGGAGCGGCCGACGGATGGCGTTGGCGAGCCGCGCCCGCCATGTCGGTCGCGGCGGTCGGCGAAAAGCTCGGCCCCTTCAGGACTGGCGCTTGGGCGCTATCCTCTCTTTCGCGCCGACGTAGCTCAGCTGGTAGAGCACTTCACTCGTAATGAAGGGGTCCGCGGTTCGAATCCGCGCGTCGGCTTTAGCCGCCGAAAGTCCGCCTCCTGCGGAGGCTTGACGACTTTCGGCGGAGACCGGAGGCTCGTTCAGTCATGACAACGACACTCGCGATCATCGGCGCCATAACCGGCACCGCGGCGCTTCTTCTCGACGCCCTGCGCTATTTTCGCGACCGCCCGAAACTAGTGATCGCGATTAAGGTCAACGCGAGCTTAGGGAACCTCCCCCTCGTGGGTCTCGACGTCGCGAATCGTGGCCGGCAGGCGACCACTATCGTGAAGGCAGCTCTTCAGGCCGACGGCGAAGCCACGATCATGAAGGACGGTATCGAATTCGCGACAGGCAAGGTTGAGCAGGATCTCAGCGGCGGCGCGCTTACAGTGGTCGCCCCTGGAGGCGTTGCACGCTTTCGATGGGAGGTCGATCACTGGCCCGGCATAATCGGCCTTGACGACCCTGTCCGCCCATACGTCATCGACGCTCACGGCAGAACGACATGGGGCGAGGCTTTCCCGCTCATGCGCGTTATCACGGGAACAGGTTGGCGACCTTCCCCCGGCACCGTGGATCCGAGATTACTTCAACCCGCTAAAGACCCTGTAAAGCCGTTTCCGGTTGAGTCGGCGTGGAAGCTCTGGAAGCCGAAGTACCTCCGTAGGCCACAGGCTCTACCGCGCTTCCCTGATATACGGCTTGGGTGATAGCTGCTCCTGCCCGTGTTGACACGGTGCTTCACAAAGTCGAGTCGCGCCGCATTCGATACTCAAGGTCGCCCCAAAGTGCAACGATATGTAAGGTAACCATGACACGAGGGAATTCTCACATGACTACACGTCAACAGAAAAGCGACAATCAGTCAGCACAGCGCGAGCTCGTCGAGCATGCTCGGTCGTTGCCTGGGGTAGCTGAGATGATTGATGTGTACGGTCGGCTCAGCGCCTATACGAACGTCTTCGTAAACGTGCAGTCTGGCCAGGCGAGAAACGCTACAGGCGGCAACGCAAGCTGAGTAATGCCTAGATGGGGCGAGATCCTCGCTGAGCTTCAGGAACCAGCGAACAGGCTCCCAAACGGCATGCCGGACTTCGACGGGGTCCGACGCAAGTACCTTAGCCAGCTCTTCGCTCTGACTAGCCGGCCTACGATCATCTATTACACCGACTGGTTCGGTAAGGGTGGCCCGGCCGCCTCGATCATCCTGGAAGACATGCAGGGGATGATGGAGGTCTGCAAAGACATCGACGGACCTAACCTGGACATCCTGTTACATAGCCCCGGTGGAAGCCCGGAAGCTGCTGCCAGTATCGTCCGTTACCTCAGGACCAAGTTCTCGCACATTAGGGTGTTCGTGCCCCTCGCTGCGATGTCGGCTGCGACCATGTGGGCGTTAGCCGGCGATGTCATCGTGATGGGCAAACACTCACAGCTAGGACCAATCGATCCACAGATGGTTGCTGGGGCGTGGACGGCGCCAGCACGTGCCATCCTGAGACAGTTCGAGCAGGCGAGAGAGGAATGCAAAGATCCCTCGCTGCTCGGAGCATGGTTGCCGATCCTCCAGCAGTATGGGCCGGCGCTCATCCAGCAGTGCGAGGCCGCCGAGGCCTTGGCATTGCGCTTGGTTCAAGAATGGCTTGAGCAGTACATGTTCGCCGGCGCCACAGATGCGCCCCAAAAGGCCGAGGATATCGCCGGCTACTTCGCAGACTATGAGATACATCAATCTCACGCTCTCGGTATTGATAGAGAGCAGGCCCGCGATCAAAACGTGGTTATCGAAGATCTGGAGAGCGACCAGGCATTGCAGGATGCGGTATTGAGTGTTCACCACGCAGCGATGCACACGCTCGGCGGACCCGCGGTCAAGATCGTGGAAAACCACCTTGGCCGAGCATTCGTGAAGCTCGCGCAGCAGCTGGTATTCCAAGTTCCCATGATGGGGCAGCCTGGGGCGCCTGCCGGCCCGCTACAACCTGGGGCGCCTTCCGTTCCTGGCCAGCTGTAGAAGGCAGAACACCATCCCGGTCATTCGCCGGGGACGGTTTGGGTTCGGCACTTTGTAGCAGTACGCGACTAGCCAGAGACCGAGTAAACGTTCACCAGCCCGGCCTCGGCCAGCGGGCGGCGCGCCCAGGCGAAGCGGCTCGCGTACCAGCCTTCCAGCGGGACGACGTCCACGCCGTTGCCGGACGACTGGATCAGCCAGCCGCCGCCGAGGTAGATCGCCGTGTGATTGATGTCGGCGGGCTTCGAGCGGGCGCCCTTGGCGCCGAAGAAGAGCACGTCGCCGGGCTCGAGCGCGTCCATCGCGATGCGCTTGGCGCGCCCGACCTCGCCCGACATCACGTAGGTGGTGCGGCCGCGGATCGTCGACTTCAGCATCCCGCCGCCGGAGTAAGTGCGCAGCTTGTACACGCGCCAGACGAAGCCCGAGCAGTCGAAGCCGCCGCTCACCTTCTGGCCGAAGACGACCTGCTTGGTCGGGCTCGATCCGCCCCAGATGTAGGGGTAGCCGATGAAGCTGACGGCGTAGTTCAGGATGCGCTTCTGCCAGGCGTTCAGCGCCGGCATCTCGAGTGCGAGCGAGGTGTCCTCGACCCACTGCGTCTCTTCGCCCGAGAACGCGAGCAGTGTGGCGATCGAATAGGCGGCCTCGGCGCGCGTGATCGGGGCGGTGGGAAGAAGCTCCAGCGAGTCCTGGCTGGCGGGGTGGTTGGTACGCAGCCCGAGCAGGCGGGCGACCGTCTCGGTGCCGTAGCGGGCGGGCGCGGAGACGCCGGCCGAGCGCATCACGAAGCGGAAGCGGGCGGCGGCTGAGCTCAGTCCGAGCTGCTTGACGAGAGCCGTGTCGAAGGCGCTGACGCTCACCGAGGCGCCGGCATGCGGCGAGCCGGGCGGCGTTCCGCCGGTCGTCGCGGGGTCGTCGGCCACCGTCGTCGTGGTGGTGTCGGTCGTGCCCGGGTCGTGCGACGGATCGGTGGTCGTCGGAGTCGTGGTGGTGCTCGGATCCTGCGACGGATCGGTCGTCGTCGTGTTGGTCGTCGTGCCGGTCGTGGTCGTGGTCGCGTCGTCGCCGGAGTCGGGATAGACGACGGCGTCGGTCGGCAGCGCCGCCAGGATCTCCTTCAGCTCCGGCTGGGTCAGCGGAGCGTTGGGCTTGAAGGCGTTGACGCTGCTGGCCATCAGGCCGTGTGCGACGACGGCCTTGATCTGGGGCTTGGCCCAGTTGGCCGGCTGCTTGGCTCCGGCGGACGGGGCGAGCAATACCGCGGCGCCGGTAAAGGCGAGCAGAATCAGCAGGCGAAAGCGTAGATAGCGGCTTTGCACGTTCATTCGATCGGCACTGGGGAAGTCGAGCTTGAGCCGGCAGCGGCCCGTTTTCGTCCCACCCACCTTTCCGCGGCCCGTCGAGTGGATCCCTTCGAATCGTTCAACTCGCGCCACAAGCCTCCTCCCGAGGGGTCAACTCGATGCGGCCCGGAGTCGATAGCAAGGCCAAATATGGGAATCCCCGAGCCCGAATGGAATCAATCCGACGAACCGCGGTGGCGCTCGCGTGTCAACAGCGTCGGCTTGCTCGTCGTCCTCTCTCTCGTTTTCGTCGCTCTCGTCGGCGTGAAGTGGGTGCGCCTGAGCGAGAACGAGATGTCCACCAAGTCGCGCCTGTCGGATATCAAGCTCTCGATCCTGCCGGGCCTGCCCGGGCTGACGATCCGCAAGGGCTCGCTCTACGCCGCCAACGACCCCTGGAAGAGCTACCTCGCCGGCGAAGAGACCTGCCCGGGCGGCGAGCGGACCGATCTTCCGCTGATCGAGCAGGCGAACACCATGACCTGCCTGATCAACTACGCCAGGCAGCAGCGCGGCCTCTCCAATCTGACGCCCGCCTCGCTCCTCAACGACACCTCGCTGAAGAAGGCCGGCAAGATCGTGCGCTGCAGCGAGTTCGCCCACAACGCCTGCGGCGACGATCCGGCCGCCGATGTCAGGGCGGCCAACTACTACGGTTCCTGGGGCGAGAATCTCTACCTCGGCGAGGGGCGCCTCGGCGCGCCGCGCGTGGCGCTCGACGGCTGGCTCAACTCGCCCGAGCACCGAGAGAATCTGTTCAACCCGAGCTGGCGCTGCGAGGGGATAGCGGTGATGACCGCGCCCAAGGTCGGAAAGTACTCCGACGTGGCCATCTGGGTGAACCAGTTCGGCACCAACTAGACAACTAGCGCTCTTCGCCGCCGATCGTCGGCCGTCGCTTCCTTCGCTTGTTTAGATCTGTCGGTGACAGATATACTTCCACTGGAATGAAAACGGCGCTGCTCGACCTCGACATCCTGGCCCGCGATCTCCTCGACGAGTGGGCCGCCGCGAGGCGCCTGCTCAGGCGGCAGGTTCGCTCGGCGATGGGGGAGCCGGCGCTGCCGACCGCCCAGCTCGAGCTGCTGCGCCTGGTGGAGTTGCAGCCCGGGATCAGGGTCGGCGACGCCGCGCGCTCGCTGCGCCTGGCGCCCAACACCATCTCGACGCTCGTGCACGAGCTCAAGCAGGCGCAACTGCTCGAGACCGGCGCCGGCGACGATGACGGCCGCGCCGTCCACCTGTCTCTGACCGATGCGGCGCGAAAGCGCTTCGGCCGCTGGCGCGACGAGCGCGTCCAGACGCTCGCGAGCGCGCTCGCCGAGCTTTCCGAGGCCGATCAGCGCTCGCTGCGCGAGGCGCAGGCGGGAATGAGGGCGCTCGTCGAGCAGTTGGAGGAGGACGCATGAGCGTGCCCCTGGATGGAGCCGTCTGCGCGGTCGAGGATCTGGTCGTCCGCTTCGATACGACCGAGGCGGTGGCCGGCATCAGCTTCGCCGCCCGGCGCGGCGAGGTGTTCGGGCTGCTCGGCCCCAACGGCGCCGGCAAGACCACCACGCTGCGCGTCCTGACGACGCTGCTCAAGCCAACCTCCGGGCGGGCCTTCGTCATGGGCCACGACGTCCGCCGCGAGGGCATCCAGGTGCGCTCGCGGATCGGCTACGTGCCGCAGGCGATTTCGGTCGACGCCGCCCTGACCGGAGCCGAGAATCTCGAGTTCTACGCCCGCGTGACCGGAGTGCCGCGGAGCAAGCGGCGCGCGCGGATCGACGACGCGATCGAGACGATGGGCGTCGAGCCCTTCGTCGGCAAGCTTGCGCGCACGCTCTCGGGCGGGATGCTGCGGCGCCTCGAGATCGCCACCGCCCTGCTCAACCGCCCGCACGTGCTCTTCCTCGACGAGCCGACCGTCGGCCTCGATCCCACCGCGCGCCGCGCCGTTTGGGAGAGGCTGCGCCTGCTCCGAGCCGAGGTCGGCACGACCATCCTCGTCACGACTCATCAGATGGAGGAGGCGGAGAGCGAGTGCCAGCGGGTGGCGATCATGGACCACGGCCATCTCGCCGCGCTCGGAAGCCCGGCCGAGCTGCTCGACGAGACCGGCGAGCTCAATCTCGACGACGTCTTCGCCGCGGTCACCGGGCAGGAGCTCGATTCCGAAGGAGGGAGTTACCGCAATGTCCGAGCTCAGCGCCGGCTCGCTCGCCGACTCGGCTGACCTTGGCGGCCTCCTCGCCCGGGCGGGTCGGCTCGGTGGGGGCGCCTATGCCATGGCTCAGGCCGAGCTGCGCAAGCTTCGCCACGACTATCTCGACGTCTTCACACGCATGGTGCAGCCGCTACTCTGGCTGTTCGTCTTCGGCACCGCGATGAGCCACGTGCGCAGGCTGGGAATCGCCGGCGTCGACTACCGGGCCTATCTCGCCCCCGGGGTGATGGCCCAGTCTGCACTCTTCGTCGCCATCTTCTTCGGGCTGGCGATCATCTGGGAGCGCGACGCCGGCCAGCTGCAGCGCCTGCTCGCCACGCCGCTGCCGCGCCTCTCGATCGTGCTCGGCAAGGCCTCGGGCGCCGGGGTGCGCGCGCTCGCCCAGGCCTCGGCGCTGCTGGTCGTGATTGCGATCGCGGGCATCAAGCTCGACTGGCAGGTCTGGCGCGTCGCCGCGGCACTCGTGTTGCTCGTACTCGGAACGGCCGCCTTCGCCTGTCTCTCGATGCTGCTCGCCTCGCTGCTCAAGACGCGCGAGCGCTTCATGGGTATCGGCCAGATGGTGACGATGCCGCTGTTCTTTGCCTCCAGCGCGCTCTACCCGCTCTCGATCATGCCTCTCTGGCTGCGCCTGGTCGCGCGGGCCAATCCGCTCACCTACGAGGTGCAGGGGCTGCGCTCGCTGCTGCTCGGAACCGGCGGCGGCGGAGCGCTCTGGCTCGACTTCGTGGTCTGCGGCGGCTTCTTCGTCGTGCTGGCGGGGCTGGCTGCCCGCGCCTATCCACGCGCGATCGTCTGACGAATTCTCAGGCGGCCTGGGAGACCAGCGGGCGCCGGAACTCGAGCTGGCGTCTGTCGACATAGGCGAACGGATGACGGAAGACATCCATCGCCTCACTCGGCTCGACTTCCATGGCGAACTCCTCGCCCGCCGCCTCGTCGACGACGACAACGGCGAGTTGCCCGGATTCCGGGCTCCACAGGAGGGAGACCTCGATGCGGTCGCTGGTTCGGTAGTCGAGTTCCTTGAGAGTCATGTCGTTTCGATAGTCGGCAAACACCGTTATTTCCTGAACGTTCGAAGAAGAAAACCTGCCACTTCGAGAGTTGCAAAAACCGGGCCTGCTACGGAAGGCGGTTTCTACGGATCGACGTCGGTCGATGCCGCAGAGAAGCTTGCGGCGAACAACTCAGGCGGGCAGGCGGGCCGAGTCAGGCGCTCACACAGCGAGCGGCGGCACGTCCACGTGCTCGAACTGCGTCATGCGCTGAAACGCGGCGAAACGCTTCTCGATCTCCGGAAGCGTGAGGCGGGCGACGCGCTCGGTGCCGAACTCCTCGACGTTGAAGGAGGCGAGCGTCGAGCCGTAGACGACGGCCGCACGCAGCAGCTCCTCGGTCAGCTCGCCAGCCGCATGCGCGGCGAGGAAGCCGACGAATCCCCCCGCGAAGCTGTCGCCGGCGCCGGTCGGGTCGATCACGTCCTCGAGCGGATAGGCGGGCAGCGAGAAGAATCCGTCCTCGCTGAAGAGCGACGCCCCGTACTCGCCCTGCTTGACCACGACCAGGTTCGGGCCCCACTCGCGGATGAGCCTGGCGGCGCGGACGAGGTTGGGCTCGCCGGTGATCTGGCGCACCTCGGCGTCGTTCAGGAGCACCGCGTCGACCAGCTTGATCGCGTCGACCAGCGAGTCGCGCTCGTTCTCGATCCAGTAGTTCATCGAGTCGAGCGCGGCGAACGAGGCGTCCGCGCACTGCTCGCGCACGCGGCGCTGCAGCTGCGGCTGGATGTTGGCCAGGAAGAGCACCTCGGACGAGCGGGAGAGCTGCGAGAGCTTGGGCTCGAAGTCGGCGAAGGCGTTCAGCCGCGTCTCCAGCGTCTTTGCCGCGTTCAGATCGAAGTCGTAGTGCCCGCGCCAGAAGAAGGTCTCGGCGCTGGGTACGACCTCCAGGTCGCGGATGTCGATCTTCCGCGCCTCCAGCACCGCGCGCTCCTCGGCGCCGAAGTCGCCGCCGACGACTCCCACCAGGCGCACCTGGGTGAAAAAGCTGGCAGCAAGAGAGAAGTGCACGGCTGCGCCGCCGAGCACGCGCTCGCGCCTTCCGTATGGCGTCGCGATGCTGTCGAACGCGACGGAGCCGACAACTGTCAGGGCCATGGCCGCAAGCCTAGCGGCGCTTCGCGATGCTCACCACGCGAACCCGTTCGCCGGGAAGCGGCGTCCATGAGTAACGTATTGGTAGATGGCGACCTGGCAACCCTCCTCCTGGCGCGAGTTCCCGGCGGCGCAGCAGCCGGAGTGGCCCAGCCGCGAGATCGCGGAGGAGGTCGTGGAAGAGGTCCGCTCGCAGCCTCCGCTCGTATTTGCGGGGGAGGCCCGCCGCTTGCGGGAAGCGCTCGGGGACGTTGCCGCCGGCAAGGCCTTCTGCCTGCAGGCCGGCGACTGCGCGGAGTCCTTCCACGAGCACTCGGCGATCGCGATCCGCGAGCGCCTGAAGGTGATCCTGCAGATGTCGGCCGTGATGACCTATGCGGCCAGCGTCCCCGTGGTGCGCATGGGACGCATGGCGGGCCAGTTCATGAAGCCGCGCTCCTCGCCGACCGAGAAGATCGGCGACCTCGAGATCCCCTCCTTCCGCGGCCACATCGTCAACAGCGAGGAGGAGACGGCCGAGGCGCGCGTTCCCGACCCGACGCGCATGCTCAGGGCGTACAACCAGGCCGCCTCGACGCTCAATCTCTTGCGCGCCTTCGCCAAGGGCGGCTTCGCCGATCTCTCCCAGGTGCACGCCTGGAACCAGGAGTTCGTCACCGCCTCGCCCGAGGGTCGGCGCTACGAGCAGATCGCCTCGGAGATCGACCGGGCGCTCGCCTTCATGGCCGCTTGCGGTGTGGACATGCACAACTCCGCCCTGCACCAGGTCGATATCTGGACCTGCCACGAGGGCTTGCTGCTCGACTACGAAGAGGCGCTCACGCGCCGCGACTCGCTCACCGGCGACTGGTACGACTGCTCGGCCCACCTGCTCTGGATCGGCGAGCGCACGCGCCAGCCCGACGGAGCTCACGTGGAGTTCTTCTCCGGCGTACACAACCCGATCGGCGTCAAGCTGGGTCCGGGCGCGACCTCCGAGCAGGTGCTCGAGCTTTGCGAGCGCCTCAATCCCGATCGGATCCCCGGCCGTCTCACGCTGATCACGCGCATGGGCGCCGGCAAGATTGAGCAACTCCTGCCTCCGCTTCTGAGCTCGGTGCGCGACTCCGGTCACCCGGTGGTGTGGATCTGCGATCCGATGCACGCCAACACATTCACGACCGAGAGTGGCCGCAAGACGCGTCGCTTCACGGAGATCATGACCGAGATCGAGGGCTTTTTTGCCGCCCACGCCGCCGTGGGCACCTGGCCGGGCGGCGTCCACCTCGAGATCACCGGCGGCGATGTGACCGAGTGTCTCGGCGGCGGCGAGAAGCTTTCGGAGGAAAAGCTCGAGGAGGCATACCAGACTCTTTGCGATCCGCGCCTGAACGCGCGCCAGTCGCTCGATCTGGCCTTCCACGTCGCCGAATTGATGCGTCGCTAGCTCGAGCCGTTCGGCCGCTGAGTGGACACCGGCGGGCGAAACGTGCATTATTCGGTCAGCGGCGTTGGCTCCGGGTTGCCGGCTCGTTCATATCTGAGCCCTTAGGACAACCCAGGAGACAATCGTGCGACGTTACTTTGCGAGAAAGCTGATCACCTACGGCATTACGTTCTTCGCCGCGGTAACCATCGACTGGGTGATTCCACATCTGATGCCCGGCGATCCGATCAAGGTGCTGCTAAGCCAAATTCAGGTCCAGGATGAGAAAACGTACTGGGCGATCTACAACTCGATCGCCAAGGGATTCCGAACCGACCTGCCGCTCTGGAAGCAGTACCTCTATTTCTGGTCGTCGCTCTTCCACGGTGACCTCGGCTACAGCATCATCAACTACCCGACCAAGGTCACGTCGCTGATCATCAACTGCGCCCCCTACACGCTGGCGCTGCTGCTGCCGGCGATCCTGCTCAGCTGGTACGCGGGCAACAAGGTCGGCGCGATGGCGGCACGCAGGAAGGTGCTCGACAACACGGCCC
>JBAWEP010000017.1:0-32051 GCA_049591255.1 Gaiellaceae bacterium | reverse complement strand
CGCCGCAAGCGACCGTTAGCGACTCCTCGCTCCGGGCTATACTTGGCCGCACGCGGATGTAGCTCAGTTGGCTAGAGCGTCTGCTTGCCATGCAGAAGGTCGAGGGTTCGAATCCCTTCATCCGCTTTGAACGGCCGGAAAATCTGACGATTTTCGGCCGCGAGAATGCCTGGAAGAGTCGTAACGCCTGCGGCGCTTGCGACTTTTCTGCTTTTGGGCGTTACCCGCTAGCCGGTGAGGTCTTCCGGCGTTCGGTTTGTGTCGGGGGATGGCGTTTGTGGGCCGCGCCCGCCATGTCGGTCGTGGCGGCCAGAAATCGAGCAGGTTTCCACCGACGAAAGTCGCCAGACTTTTGTCGGCTACTTGGCGTGGGCGGCGATCGCGCTCTGGAATGTCCCGGTGAGGGTGAGCGCGCCGTCGACGCTCAGATGACGCGAGTCTCGATACAGGGAAACGCCGTTCTTCACGGTCGTGCAGCGGTTCTTCTCGCAGAGCTGATTCTCGAGATCGAGCAGCCAGGCTCCCTTGACCCCGCGGATTGCGGCCTTGTCGGTCGTGGTCGCCAGCCGCAGCCACTTGTCCACCGCGCTGCGCGGCAGCGAGCTCGAGCAACCACCGAGCAGGACGCGCACAACCGCGCAGGTGGCCGGATCGAGCGGGAGCACGGGGATCGGTTGCACGAGCAGCACGGGCACTCCGGCCGCTTGCAGTCGCAGCAGCGTTTGGTGGAGCACCTGCCGCCACACGCGGGCCTTGCCGGTATTCGAGAAGGTGAGTCCCTGGCCGACAAAGCCGAGTCCATCGACGGGGTTCTGCAGATAGAAGTCCGTGCGCGAGGCCAGCACCACGAGGCTCGGCTTGTTCTTGATGATGTAATCGAGCGACTCGGAGGCGAAACGCGGGCAGAGCTTGCTCTCGCCGTCGATTCTCTTCAGTCGCACCGGCATGAACGGGCATGAGGTGTAGGTGGCCATTCGGACGGTGTAGCCGTCTCGGTTGCCCGCCTGGATGACCGGCTCGGCGAGTTGGCCGGCATTCGAGTCGCCGAACAGGACCACGTCGCCGCGCGAGTGTCGTACTTTCCAGACGCACTGCGCGTTCTTGGCCGAACCGAGCGTCGCACCACTGGCGCAGTGGCGTTGATGATCGAGATGGAGGCGCTCGGTTTGGCTCCAGCTCGTGATCGCCTTCGTGGAGCTCAGAGCATCCTGAGCGCGGAGGAGGCCGAGATTGGCGACGAGCGGTAGAGCAACACAGGCCGAGGCCAGAGCTATGGCGCTGCGACCGGCCACGGTAGAGCGCGATCCAAGCCGGGAGTGGAAGCGAACCGGGTTCTCGACGAAGCGATAGGTGAGCCAGGCGGGGAGAATGCTCAGGCCGGCGGCGACCGGGACGGCCCAGCCCGTGGTCGGCCAGAGCGCCTTGGCGAAGACGATCAGCGGCCAGTGCCAGAGGTAGATGCTGTACGAGAGATCGCCGAGCCAGGCCATGGGACGAAGGCTTAGCAGACGCGAGACCCCGAAGGACGCTCGAGTTCCGCCCGCGATCAACAGGCAGGCGCCTCCAACGGGCAGCAGAGCGGACACCTCGTTGAAGCCCACCTGCTGGATGACGAAGGCGGACAAGCCGAGCGCGCTCGCTCCGGCGAGGTCGAGCACGATCGCCAGCCGAACAGGAAGCCGATTGAGCAGCGGAAGCGCCAAGACGAGTAGGGCGCCGACCCCGAACTCCCAGGCTCGCGTGGGTGAGGAGTAGAAGACCAGCTTGGGGCGAGGATGGGCGCCTGACGGGTAGTAACCATGCGAGAGAGCAAAGGAGAGCCAGAACGACAGAGCCGTGCCCAGTCCGATGACGGCCCAGGTCCATACCCTGCTGCGACCGCGGCTCAGGCGCGAGCGATCGAGCCGCCAGCCCGCCAGCAGGACGAGCGGGAAGACGACGTAGATCTGCGCGATCACCGAAAGCATCCAGGTGTGCAGTAGCGGATTGAGTTGCGTGCTCACGTCGAAGTAGCCGGTGTGCAGCGTGATGAGATAGAAGTTGGCAAACAGGGCCGATGCCGAGATTCCTGTCATCGCCGCCATGCGCTGCGTCCCTGCCGGGTCGGCCAGGATCCCGGCGAGCGCGACGAAGATCAACATCACTGCGGGCGCCGGCAGAATTCGCCTGGCGCGACGAGCGTAGAAGCCACTCAGGCTGAGGCGTCCGTTCCTGTCCAACTCGGCGAGCAGCGTGCCGGCGATCACGAAGCCGGAGATGACGAAGAAGACATCGACTCCCGTAAATCCGCCCGGGAAGGAGAGATCGGCGTGATAGAGCACGACGAACGCGATTGCCAGCGCGCGCAAGCCCTGGATGTCGGTTCGCTTCTTCACGGCGGCGAAAGGATAGATGGCGGGCTCAGCGTGGAGCGGGAGGGACCAAGAGGCCAGAGCGGAGTCGAGGCGATTGGCTGCATGCCGAGCCTTTCGGACTCGAATCAAAACGAAGTACTCCGCCGCCCGACCGCGCTCCACGGCGCGCTGCTTCGGCAGGCAAAACCGCGTCTCCGGTCGCGCCCCGTTGTGCTCCTTCGGGCGCTCTCTGCGTCCGCGCTTCGCTCTCGCGAAGTCGCACGCGGTCGGCAGGTCGTCATTCTGATTCGAGCCCTTAACGGACGCGAGCGGCAGAGTAGGGCGAGTGTGTTGCCGCCGTTGTAATACGATTCGCCGGCACGGCGCGGTGGCCGAGTGGCTAGGCAGAGGCCTGCAAAGCCTCGTACAGCAGTTCGATTCTGCTCCGCGCCTTGATTTTCGTCCCGGAGGACTAGACGGGGCACTCCATCGCCCGGCCGCGCTCGGCGGCCAAATGGGGCGTTGCTTTTAGAGCTGGCGCGCGAGCACGGCGCCGCCCACGGCGACCAGGCAGAGCGCGACGGCGATCAGGCCGAGCGCGATCGGCGTCGGCACGAAGAAAGCGGCGACGGCAGCCGCGATCACGAGCAAGGCGAATGTGACGAATATGAGGGGGCGACGATGTTTCCGCATGGGCGAGCCCGAGGTGGGCCTCCGCTCATGATCGGCAGGCGGATTCGAGCGTCAACCCTCCATCGGGGGTATCGGCTAGAGTTCCGCTCCCATGACGGCGATTCTCATGAACGGCTCCGAGCTGGCGGCGCGGACTCGCGCCCAGGTGGCCGAGCAGGTGCGCGAGATCGGTCATGTCTCGCTGGCCACCGTTCTCGTCGGCGACGATCCCGCTTCGGA
Organism: Gaiellaceae bacterium; assembly: GCA_049591255.1. GTDB lineage: Bacteria > Actinomycetota > Thermoleophilia > Gaiellales > Gaiellaceae > Fen-549. The sequence goes on along the minus strand of JBAWEP010000017.1, from coordinate 28,806 downwards.
CGTCTACGTGGGCTACAAGCACAAGGATTGCGGCGAGGTCGGGATCGAGTCGATCGACCACCGCCTCCCGGCCGGCGCGAGCGAAGAGCAGCTGCTCGCGCTCGTGCGAGAGTTGAACGAGGACGAGAACGTCGACGGCTTTATCGTCCAATCGCCCGTTCCGTCCCAGATCAACGAGCCGAGAGTGATGGAGGCGATCAATCCGCTCAAGGACGTGGACGGTTTCAGCCCTGTCAACGTCGGCCGCCTCTGGCTCGGGCGCGAGGGACACGTCTCGGCGACGCCGCTCGGGATCATGGAGCTGCTCCGCGCCTACGACGTCGAGCTGGAAGGCGCAGACGCCGTGATCGTCGGGCGCAGCTCGATCGTCGGCAAGCCGATGGCCGCCCTGCTCCTGCGCGAGAACGCGACGGTGACCTTCTGCCACACACGCACTCGCGATATAACCGAGCGCACCCGAAGAGCCGATCTGCTGATTGCGGCGGCCGGCCGCGCCGGCCTGATTCAGCCCGAGATGGTAAAGCCCGGCGCCACGGTCGTCGACGTCGGCATCACCAGAACCGATGCCGGTCTCGTCGGCGATGTGGCCAAGGGAGTCGAGGATATTGCCGGTCTGCTCACTCCGGTTCCGGGCGGAGTCGGCCCGATGACGAGAGCGATGCTCCTTGCCAACACGGTCCGTGCGGCCCGTGTGCGGCGAGGATTGCTTGCTTTCGACTAGCTACGCGGTTATTTTTGACGGGCTTAACCACCGCTCGACGGCTGACGGCTCGGTGCCTGAGCCGTCGTAGGTTCAAGGAGGAAATGTTGGCTCAGGGCACCGTCAAGTGGTTCTCCAATGAGAAGGGCTTCGGATTCATCGAGCGAGAGGGCGGAGACGACGTCTTCGTTCATCACTCCAAGATCACCATGGATGGATATCGCACACTCGTCGAAGGACAGAAGGTCGAGTTCGAGATCGTCCAGGGCGACAAGGGCCTGCAGGCCGATAACGTCCAAGTAGTCTGAGAACTACTCCTTAGTTCGTCGAAGCGGGCCCTCCGGGGCCCGTTTCTTTTGCCCGCTTCCTCGGTCGGCGGGTACGGGCAATCGGGCCGTGACCGGACACCGAGGCCGCCTGGCGCCGCTGGCGGCACGATCCTCTCCGGGTCTGTGCGGAAGCACTATCCCCTCCGGGCTCGCACCGCCAGCAGCGCCCCGAGAAACCGGCTTCGTACCCCGGAAAAGACTTAGAAAACGAAGTTCTCGAGCGGTTCGGTGTGACCGGGGCTCGACCTCTCGCTCGCACCGCCAGCAGCGCCCCGAGAAACCGGCTTCGTGCTCGGTTGGCGAGTTGTCCGGACAATCGGACTTGATGCGTAGCGCGACCGCCTGACGTCGCTGGCGGCGCGATCCTCTCCGAGCCGTGTGTCCACGCTGTTCCCTCCGAGATCGCACCGCCGGCGGTGCCCGAGAAACCGGCTTCGTTTCGCGAAAATAGAGGCCCAAATGGGGCCTTTTGGACAGAGCGGCACCGCTACTGGCAGGATTGGGGCGTGGCCATCTCGCGCGAACAGGTTCTGCACGTCGCCAAGCTGGCCCGGCTCGCGCTGAGCGAAGAGGAGGTCGAGCGCTTCGGTGAGCAGCTGAACGCCATCCTCGAGGCGATCGGGAAGGTCGCCGAGCTCGATCTCGCGGACGTGCCCCCGACCTCGCATCCGCTGGCGCTGGTGAACGTGGTCGACGCCGACGAGCCGCGCCCCTCGCTCGAGCGCGAGCAGGCGCTCGCGAACGCACCCGAGCGCGAGGCCAACGCCTTCCGGGTCCCCGCCAGTGGCTAGCGCCATCGACACGCTGCGCCTGACCGCCGAGGAGGCGATGGGCCTGCTCGAGCGGGGCGAGGTGAGCGCCGAGGAGCTGCACGGCGCCTACAAGGGCGCGATCGCGGCGCGAGACGACGAGATCCACGCCTACCTGAAGACCGTCGAGGAGTGCAACGGGACAGGCGTCCCGATCGCGATCAAGGACGTGATCACGACCGAGGGCATCGAGACGACGGCCGGCTCGAAGATCCTCGCGGGCTACGTGCCGGTGTTCGACTCGACCGTGGCGGCCAAGCTCAAGCAGGCGGGCCTGCCGGCGCTCGGCAAGACGAACATGGACGAGTTCGCGATGGGCTCCTCGACCGAGAACTCCGGATACGGCCCAACGAAGAATCCCTGGGATCTCGAGCGGGTGCCGGGCGGCTCTTCGGGCGGCTCGGCGGCGGCGGTCGCCGGCGGCCTGGCGCCCTGGGCGCTCGGCTCCGACACCGGCGGCTCGATCAAGCAGCCGGCTTCGCTCTGCGGCCTCGTGGGCCTGCGCCCGACCTACGGCACGGTCTCGCGCTACGGCATCATCGCGTTTGCCTCCAGTCTCGACCAGGTGGGCCCGCTCACCAAGACCGTGCGCGACTGTGCGCTCCTCTACCGCATCATTGCCGGGCGCGATCCGCTCGACTCGACCACGGTCGAGCTGCCGGCTCCGGTCGATCTGCCCCGAGCCGAGGACCTGAAGGGTCTGCGCATCGGCCTGCCCAGGGAGATGAACGAGGCCGAGGGGATAGCGCCCGGTGTCAAGGCCGAGACCGAGCGGGCGATCCAGCTCTGCCGCGAGCTCGGCGCCGAGGTCGAGGAGTGCTCGCTGCCGCTCTCGATCGAGTACGGGCTGGCCTGCTACTACCTGATCGCCCCGGCCGAGGCCTCTTCGAACCTGGCCCGCTTCGACGGTGTTCGCTACGGCCACCGAGCCAAGGGCGCAGAAACGCTGATCGAGATGTATGAGCGCACCCGCGACGAGGGCTTCGGCGACGAGCCCAAGCGCCGCATCATGATCGGGACCTACGCGCTCTCGGCCGGCTACTACGACGCCTTCTACGGCCAGGCCCAGAAGGTGCGCACGGTCATCAGTCGCGAGCACGCGGCTCTGTTCGAGCGTTTCGACCTGCTCGTCAGCCCGACCTCCCCGACGGTCGCCTTCAAGCTCGGCGCGATGGTGCACGATCCGCTGGCGATGTACGCCAACGACCTGCTCACGATCCCGGCCAACATGGCCGGGTTGCCCGGGCTCTCGATCCCCTGCGGGCTTTCGGAGGGGTTGCCGGTTGGATTCCAGCTGATCGGGCCTCAGTTCTCCGAGAACAAGCTCTTCGCAGCTGCGCACGCGCTGGAGCAGGCGCTTGCCTTCGATTTCGTTCCACCTCGCCTGAAGGAGGGCGCGTGACCGCGCTCGCAGACCAGCTCACGAGCGAGTGGGAGCCGGTGATCGGGCTCGAGATCCACGTCCAGCTGAAGACGCGGACGAAGATGTTCTGCCGCTGCGAGACGTCGTTCGGGCTGGAGCCGAACATGCGCACCTGCCCAACCTGCCTCGCTCACCCGGGCACGCTGCCGGTCGCGAACGGGCAGGCGATCGAGTGGACGATCAAGTTCGGGCTGGCGGTCGGCTGCAAGATCGCCGAAAGGGCGCTCTTCGCGCGCAAGAACTACTTCTACCAAGACCTGCCTAAGGGCTACCAGATCTCTCAGTACGAGGCGCCTCTCTGCGTCGGCGGGCACCTTGTGGTGCCGAGCCCGGGCGGTGAGCGCGAGATCCGCCTCAACCGCGCCCATCTCGAGGAGGACGCGGCCAAGACGATCCACGTCGGTGGGGTGGAGGGGCGCATCGTCGGCGCCGAGCACTCGCTGGTGGACTTCAACCGCGGCGGCACGCCGTTGATGGAGATCGTCACCGAGCCCGATATCCACTCGGCCGAGGAGGCCAAGCGCTTCCTGCAGCTTCTGCGCCAGACCGTCGTCGAGCTGGGCATCTCGGACGCCGAGATGGAGAAGGGCACCCTTCGCTGCGACGCCAACATCTCCGTCCGCCCGGCGGGCGCGAGCGAGCTGCGCACGCGCTGCGAGCTGAAGAACATGAACTCCTTCAACTTCATCGGCCGCGGCATCGACGCCGAGATCGCGCGCCAGATCGCCGTCTACGAGTCGGGCGGCGAGATCAGGCAGGAGACCTACGATTTCGAGGCCGCCTCGGGCACGCTGACCGCTCATCGCTCCAAGGAGGAGGCCCAGGATTACCGCTACTTCCCCGAGCCCGACCTGGTGCCATACGAGCCCGAGCCGGAGCTGATCGAGCGATTGCGGGCCGAGCTGCCAGAGTCGCCCGGTGCTCGGCTCGAGCGGATCATTCCGGTGCTCGGCTACGAGTCGGCGCTCGATCTCGTCACGAGCACAAGGGATGCGCTCTACACGAAGCTGGTGAGCGCGGGAGCCGAGCCGAAAGCCGCAGCGAACGTGCTCATGAACCAGCTGGCGGCCGCCGGTGTCGATCCGGATGAGGTTGATGCGCCCGAGCTGGCGAAGCTGATCGAGGCGCGCTCGAGCATCCCGCGGGCGGCCTTCGACGAGGCGATCGCGCACGCCGGCGCCGCTGATTTCCGCGCCGAGACCTACCTCGCCGAGGCGGCCATATCCGACGCAAGCGAGCTGGAGCCGCTGATCGACCGCATCCTGGCGGCCAATCCAGCCCAGGTCGAACAGTTTCGCGGCGGGAAAGAAGGCGTGCTCGGTTTCTTCGTCGGCCAGGTAATGAAGGAAACCGGCGGCAAGGCGAACGCCAGGGTCGTCAGCGAGCTCGTGCGCTCGAAGCTGAACGGCTGAGGCCGCTAGAGCCTGACCAGGAGGCGGCGGTTCTTCCCGCTTCTGTCGATCACGTAGAGACCGTCGTCTGAGTCCGAGCCGGTGACGGAGAAGGCGATCTGCTTGCCATCCGGCGACCAGGCGACGTCGATCGTCGAATCGGGCCAGTCGGCGATCTTCGTGAGAACTCTCGGATCTTTCCCGTCCGTCAGGGAGTAGATCTCGACGCCGACCCAGCCGAAGGCGATTGAGCTTCCTTGGGGCTCAACCGAGACGGAGACCGGGTTGACATCGAACTCGTCACCGACCAATCCCCTCAACGAGCCGCCCTTCGACGGCATGTCGTAGATGCCGTCGTCACAGGCGAACACGAGGTAGTCGCCCGCCGGCGACCAGGTCGGCGTTCGAGGATTGCACTTGTGACCGATCACACGGTGGACGCCGCTGCCGTCCGGCCTCATCGTGTACATGGTCGAGTTGAACGTGTCGCCGGAAATCGCGGGGTCGACGGCAATTCCGTGCACGAAGGCGATCCGGCTGGCGCCCGGCGACCAGCTCGCTCCCATGTCTCCGTCGTCGGCGCGCAGTAGAAGCGGCTCGCCGCCACCCGCCGCGACGAGCGAGAAACCGTCCGCGGAGCGATAGAGGATCGTCTGACCGTCGGGAGACCAGCTCGGCAAGACTCCGTAGCGGCTCGTCACCGGAGAGACGCGGCGGCTTCTCAGCGACACGGTCATGATCTGAGTGCCGCAGTCGCCGTTCTTGGCGAAGGCGATCTGCTTTCCATCCGGCGACCAGGTTGGTCCGCCTTGCTCTCCCGTCGGGCAGTTGATCGAATGCGCGACCCTCTGTGGCGCCCGTTCGGCCATCGCCCAGGCGACGATTCCTCCGGCTATGAGAACGACGATGCCGATCGCAACCAGGATCTCGCGCCGCGACATCGGTGGCAGCGAGGGAAGCCTGAGAGCTGCCTTGGGCTGCGCGGCGGCGAAGGGATCGCTCCACGCCTCACCGGCTGCGAGGGCACGCCGGCGGCCGAGGTAGCGGACGTTCTGCTGCGCCGCGTCGATCAGCTCTCGGCGCGTCTTCTCGTGCCGGGCTTTCGCGGTGGGCAGCCGCTGCGCCAGATCGAGCAACTCACCCAGCCCGTCGACGTCGCCGCGATCGAGCAGGTTGCGCCTGGCCTTCTCGAGCCGGCGCAGGGCACGCCCGGTCGCTCCGCGCTCGATCTCGGCGCGAGCCGCAGCGAGAGTCCGTTCTCTCAGCGTGCTCGCATAGGAGACGTAGAGAGCGGGTGCGATCGCGGGAGCGCTCGGAGTCGCCGCCGCGGCAGGCTGGGCGATCGTGCCCGAAGCGAGAGACGCGATGTCGTGCGCGAGGGCCGCGAGCAGGCGCTCGCGCGATTTCGTGTCGACGGGGGCTAGGGTGGGCACCGAGCGCGCCAGTTCGAGCGCCTCGGCCAGACCGGCAACGTCGCCGGCCGCCATCAACTCGCTACGAGCCGCGTCTAGCTCCTTCAGCGCGGCGCGCGGTCTCCCTCGAGCGAGCTCGGCGCGGGCGGGGCTGAGGATCTCGTTGGATGGTCGCGGCATCGTCAGCTTGTGGAGTCTGTCAGATCGCATATGCCGTGTCGGCGCGAGCGTCTCATCGCTTTAACCGGCGTCGCGATCGGCGTATTCTCGCCGCATGAGGTTCCCGCCGAGATGAAGAGCGCCCGCGAAGAGCTCTGGTTCGAGACGCCCCATCGGCGCGACTACATCAACATCACCGACCGCGTTCAGGACTTCGTCTCGCGCTCGGGCATCGCCGAGGGGCTCTGCCTGGTCAACCCGATGCACATCACGGCGGCGGTCTACGTCAACGACGACGAGTCCGGGTTGATCAAGGACATCGACGACCTGCTCGAGCGCCTCGCTCCGCACGAGCCCGTCTCCGGCTACCGCCACAACGTCGGCGAGGACAACGCCGACGCCCACCTCAAGCGCCAGTTGATGGCGCACCAGGTGGTGCTGGCGATCAGCGGCGGCAGGCTCGATCTCGGCCCCTGGGAGCAGGTCTTCTATGCCGAGTTCGACGGGCGGCGGCGCAAGCGCGTGCTGCTCAAAGCAATCGGCGAGTAATCGGACGTGAGTAACGAGCGGCCTGTCGAAGTCGCGAGTTCGACGGGCGGCGGCGCAAGCGTGTGCTGCTAAAAGCGATCGGCGACTAGCCGCCGGCGCGGGAGAGGTCGCAAGGCGTTCGTAGGAGGTGGCAAGCGGGTTCGCGTTTGTCCGCACACTTGTGCGTACTTTGCCGCCGATCTCCCGCTCGAGAGGAGGGTCGAAGGGCGCTGCTCGCGCGTCTCCGCGGGCGCCGGTCGATCGGTGAAATAGCGACGTTTAGCAGGAGAAACATCGGCTGGCGCGCGATCTCGGCGGCGCCAAGGAGGCACTCCACCGCACGGCTCCCTGATCCACGCTGACCAGTGAGCCGCCGAAATCGTGGGCTACGGTTTTTGTCCTATGCCAGAGAAGAAATACATGATGACGCCCGGTCCTACCCCTGTACCGCCCGAGGTACTGCTGGCGATGGCCGAGCCAATCATCCACCACCGTGGCGCGGACTTCCGCCGAGCTTTCGTTGAGTGCAGCGATCGACTCAAAGAGGTCTTCAGGACCAAGAACGACGTGATCATGTTCGCCGCTTCGGGCACTGGCGGCATGGATTCGGCGGTTTCCAACATCAACGCTCCGGGCGATCGCGTGATCGTTCATTCGGCCGGTAACTTCGGCGAGCGTTGGGCGAAGATCGCCGCCACCTACGGACTCGACGTCACCCACATCAAGGAGGAGTGGGGAGCAACTCCCGACCCCGCCAAGCTGGACGCCGAACTGAAGAAAGCCCCTGCCAAAGCCGTCTACCTAACCCATTCCGAAACATCGACCGGTGTCGTGGCCGACATTCAAGCGCTGGCCGCGGTCGCCAAGAAGCACGGTGCTCTGGTCGTCGTCGATTGCATCTCGAGCCTGGGAGCCATCCCGGTCGAGACCGATGCCTGGGGCCTAGACGTAGTGGTCGCCGGTTCACAGAAGGCGCTCATGCTTCCGCCCGGCCTTGCGGCGGTCTCGATCTCGGACGCGGCCAGGGCTGCGAGCGAAGAGCCCGGGCGCTGCCCGAGCTTCTTCCTCAACTGGCCGGCCGCTCTGAAGGCGCTCGGCAACGAGACAACCGCCTACACACCAGCGGTCACGCTCGTGCTCGGCATGAACGTAGCCCTCGGGATGATCCTGGACGAGGGACTCGAGAAGCGCTTCGAGAACCACACGAAGCTCGGTCGAGCCTGTCGCGCCGGTATCAAGGCGATGGGTCTCGAGCTCTTCTCGCCCGACGAGGATCGCTCGGCTGTGGTCACTGCGGCGAAGGCGCCGGAGGGTATCGACGGACAGAAGATCGTCGGCACCATGCGTGACAAGTACGCCGTCCAGATCGTCGGTGGCCAGGGAGTTCTCAAGGGCCACATCATCCGCATCGGCCATATCGGTTACTACGACATATTCGACATCCTCACGGCCCTTTCGGCACTCGAGCTGGTGCTCGCCGAGATGGGCGTTGAAATCAACCGCGGCGCAGCCGTAACAAGCGCGCTCGCCGCTTTCGAGCAATAGAAAGAAGGGGAGGCGCGGTGAACGATCGAGCGAAAGTCCTGGTAAGGGAGAAGATCGCCGACGGCGGCATCGAGATGCTCAAGGAGAAATTCGATGTCGACGTCGACCTCGAAGGGGACCTGTCGGAGAAGATCGGCGCCTACGACGCGATCATCATTCGCTCGGCCACGAAGCTCACCGCCGACCTGATCGAGAAGGGAACACGCCTGCGCGTCATCGGACGCGCAGGCGTGGGCGTCGACAACGTCGACGTGGCGGCGGCGACCCGCAAGGGAATCATCGTCGCCAACGCCCCCGATGCGAACACGGTCTCCACGGCCGAGCACGCAATCGCCCTGCTGATGGCCCTGGTGCGCAACATCCCGCAGGCCTACGCGGCCATGAAGAAGGGCGAGTGGGAGCGCTCCAAGTGGAAGGGCATCGAGCTGGCCGGAAAGACACTAGGCATCGTCGGCCTGGGCAAGATCGGCCAGCAGGTCGCTCGCAAGGCCGCCGGTCTCGGAATGCGAGTCATCGCCTTCGACCCCGTCGTCTCCAAGGAGCGCTTCCGCGAGCTTGGAGTCGAGCGGATGGAGACGATCGACGATCTCTACGCCGAGGCCGAGTTCATCACCTTGCACGCGCCCCGCACGGCCGAGACGACCGGCATGCTCAACAAGGAAGCTTTCGCCAAGATGCGCGACGGCGTGCGCATCATCAACGCCGCCCGCGGCGCGCTGATCGTCGACGACGATCTGATCGAAGCGGTCAAGACGGGCAAGGTCGCCGGCGCGGCGCTCGACGTCTACGCCAAGGAGCCCTACACCGGGCCGCTCACCGAGTACCCCACAATCGTCGTCACGCCGCATCTCGCGGCCTCGACCGGCGAGGCGCAGGACCGGGCCGGAACCGACGTCGCAGCGCAGGTCGCCGCGGCGCTCGAGGGAGAGCTCGTTACCAACGCCGTCAACATTCCGGCGCTGCGCGAGGAAGATCTCGCCATCCTCGGCCCCTTCCTGCCACTGGCCGTGAAGCTAGGTCGCCTGGCGATGGAGCTCGCCGGCGGGCGCGCCGAGAAGATCGAGGTCTCCTACTTCGGCAACATGGCCAGCTACGACACGCGCCTGCTCACTCTCGCCGTTCTGAACGGCGCCTTCGAGAAGACCGAGGAGCAGCCGGTCAACTGGGTCAACGCGAAGGTCATCGCCGAGGATCGCGGCATCCAGGTGAGCGAGGAGTCCAAGCCGAAGTCGCGCGACTTCACCAACCTGCTTCGTGTGCGGGTGTTCGGAGACGGCAGCGAGGTGGCCGTGAGCGGAACGACGATCGGCACCGACAACCGGCTCTGGCTGGTTGGAGCCCTCGGCTACGAGCTCGAGGTCGAGCTGGCACCGCTGATGGCCTTCGTCCGCTACGACGACGTGCCTGGCCAGATCGGTCGGCTCGGAGCCGCCTTCGGCGACGCAGGAGTCAACATCGCCAACATGGCCGTATCGAGAACGCGCCAGGGAGGCACGGCATTGATGGCGGTTTCGATCGACACACCGGCCCAGCCGGCGCTGATCGAGGGCATCGAGAAGGCGGGGTTCCCAGACGCCCGCTTCATCGACCTCGGCTAGCGGTACGTCCCTTCGGCCGCGGGCCGGAGCCAGGCGAGCGAATGGCTTCGGTCCGCGGCAAGAGGCGATCGAGACCGAAGCGAAGTAACGAGAACGAGCTAAGCGGCGGCCCAAGCGGTCGCCGCTTAACTGTTTTTTAGGCGCGATCGCGCTCAGACGGCTAACCTCTGGATTCACGGAAAGGAGAGAGATGACTGACTTGCAGGCAACCGAGAAGATCTGGATGAACGGCGAATTCGTGGACTGGGCGGATGCGACGGTTCACGTCGGCGTTCACGGCTTGCACTACGGCTCCGGGGTCTTCGAGGGCATCCGTGCCTACGAGACAGCCAGGGGGCCGGCCATCTTTCGCCTCGGCGACCACCTTCAGCGCCTGCACGACTCGGCGCGCCTGCTCAGGATGACGATCCCCTACTCGGTCGAGGATCTGCGCAAGGCGTCGCTCGAGCTCGTCGCCGTGAACGGGCTGCCGTCCTGCTACGTGCGCCCGATCGCCTTCTACGGCTACGGCTCGCTGGGGGTGCCGCCGCGCGACAACCCCGTCTACGTGGCGATCATGTGCTGGCCCTGGGGCGCCTACCTCGGCGAGGACGGGATGAAGCACGGCATCCGCGCCAAGGTCTCGACCTGGGTGCGCATGCCCTCGAACGTGATCCCGCACGCCGCCAAGGCGACCGGCCTCTACCTCAACTCGATGCTGGCGGTGCAGGAGGCTGCGCTCGGCGGTTACGACGAGACGATCCTGCTCACCGAGAAGGGCTACATCGCCGACTGCTCGGGCGAGAACATGTTCATCGTCAAGGACGGCGTGCTCTACACGCCTCCGCTCGAGACCGGGATACTGCACGGGATCACGCGCAACTCGCTGGTCGACATCGCCAAGTCGCTCGGATACGAGGTGAAGGTCGAGAACCTCACGCGCGCCGACCTGTACCTGGCCGACGAGGCGTTCATGACCGGAACGGCCGCCGAGGTGACGCCGGTGCGCGAGGTCGACGACTACCTGATCGGCGATCCGGGCCCCGTGACGTTGGCCCTCCAGAGTGCCTACCTCGACATCGTGCAGGGGCGCGACGAGCGTTGGGCGAGCTGGCTGGAGTACGTCACCCCGGCGCGTGCGAAGGCATGAGCTCCGGCCAAGCGCCGATACAGCTCTCGTCGCCGTATATCGACGAGCGCGAGCACGAGCTCGTGAACGAAGTGCTCTCTTCGGGACGGCTTTCGCTCGGGCCGACCGGGCCGCGCTTCGAGCAGATGCTCGCCGAGCGAGTGGGCGCGCGCTACGCCGCGGCGGTCTCAGCCGGTACGGCCGGCCTGCACCTGCTCGTCCGCTCCTACGAGATCGGCGCGGGCGACGAGGTGATCACGACGCCGTTCTCGTTTGCGGCCTCGACCAACTGCTTCCTCTACGAGGGCGCGACTCCGGTCTTTGCGGATATCGACCCCGTGACGTGGAACATCGACCCCGCCGCGATCGAGGCGGCGATCACGCCGCAGACGAAGGCGATCGTGGCGGTCGACATCTTCGGCTATCCCTGCGAGCTCGATCCGATCAAGGAACTGGCCGCCGAGCACGGGCTGGCCGTCATCGACGATGCCTGTGAGGCGCTCGGCGCCGAGTACAAGGGCAAGCGCGTCGGCGGGCACGGGGTGCCGGCGGTCTTCGCTTTCTATCCCAACAAGCAGATGACCACCGGCGAGGGCGGCATCGTCGTCACCGACTCCGAGGAGCAGTGGCGGCTGATCAAGAGCCTCTCCAACCAAGGCCGCGGCGACGACGGCCCCTGGCTCGAGCACGTTCGCCTCGGCTACAACTACCGCCTCGACGACCTGAGCGCCGCGCTCGGCATCGCGCAGCTCGAAAAGCTCGATCGCATCCTCGAGCTCCGCTCGCAGGTCGCCGAGCGCTACCGGACGCTGCTTTCCACAGTCGAGGGCGCGGAGCTGGCAGCCGCCGACGACGCCGAGCACCGCCGCTCGTGGTTCGTCTTCGTGGTCAGGCTGGCCGCCGGCATCGATCGCGAGCGCGTGATCGAAGAGCTGACCAAGGAGAAGGTCGCAAGCAGCCGCTACCTGCCCTGCATCCACCTGCAGCCCTACATGCGCGAGCGCTTCGGCTTCGCGGAGGGACTCTGCCCGCAGGCCGAGGCACTCAGCCGTAGCACCGTGGCGCTTCCCTTCTACACCGCGCTAGAGGCCGAGGATCAGGAGCGCGTGGTGGCTGCGCTCGAACGGGCGATCGCGGCGGCGTCCTCTTAGGCAGAAATGCGAGAAGCCCGCGTGGGCGGGCTTCTCTGCAGCGGGCGAACTCGAGACTGCTAAAGAGCGGGCGCGCCCTTGCTCTCCCAGAACCGATTGAGCGCCCACTGTGTCTTGCACAGCCAAACCAATCCACCGACGATCGGTAGCAGCACCCAGCATCCTGTCCAGCCGGAGACCGGATTCTCCTTGCCCTCGGCGCTGTAGAGCTTGCCCACCTCGGACGCCATGAGGAATGGGATGACGAAACCGATGACGAGGTCGAGCAGTACACCGATCCATCCGCCGACGCCCTTGCCGGAGTATCCCTTCATCTCTTCGAACGTCTTGTAGATCCAGACCAATCCGTAGATACCGATGGTGATGATCGTGAGCAGGATGATCACGAGCACCCTGCGCGGTTTTCCAACAGACGGCGCGGCACTGGCTGCCGCAACGGCGACTTCCGACATGTGTTTCTCCGATCGCTAGAGGAAGTGGGCGCAGCCAATCACGCGTCACGCTCGCAGTCAAGGCCGTTTCCAGGTTAGAGTGACGCTGTGAGCGATCACTCCGTGCGGATGGTCTTTCTCGGCTTCGGCAAGTACGCGCGCGCCGACCGGATTTACGCGCTCGAGCCGATACTCGGCGAGGAGCGGGGTGGAGGCAGGCGCACCTTCGTCTGGGTGGAGGGCATCGCGGAGCCCCTCGTCGCCTCGCGCACCGAGCGGACGATCCTCCAGGACATGGGCGAGGACGCCTCCGCGCAGCTCTCGGTGCTGGAGGATGCGCTGGCGCTGGCCGGGCGCCTGGTCGAGGACTCCGAGCGCATCGGTCCGCTGCTCGCCCGCTCGATCAAGGCGGAGTCGGGCGTCGACATCGGCGAGCTGGGCAAGAAAGCGCGCGAACTGCTCGAGCAGACCGCTCGCGACGGCGAAGAGCAGCGCCTCTTCTAGAGCCGGCGGCTTGATGGCGAGCCCGGCAGGTAGTCCGATCGCGATACCGCGCGAGTACTTCGCTCGCAGCGCGCACGAGCTGGGGCCCGAGCTGCTCGGCGCCACCTTGCTCGTGAACGGAGTCGGCGGCGTGCTGGTGGAACTGGAGATCTACGACCAGAGCGACCCGGCCAGCCACAGCTACCGCGGCCGCACGGAGAGAAACGCCTCGATGTTCGGGCCGCCCGGGCACGCCTACGTCTACCGCTCCTACGGCGTCCATTGGTGCCTGAACATCGTCTGTTCGCCGGCAGGTGAGGCCAGTGCGCTGCTGGTCAGGGCAATCGAGCCCACGCACGGCATCGAGCGGATGATCGAGCGCCGCGGCACAACCGACGAGCGCAAGCTCTGCTCGGGCCCGGGCAAGCTCTGTCAGGCGCTGGCCGTGAGCGGTAGGCACGATGGCCTGCCCCTCGACGCCTTCCCCTTCCAGGTTCTCGCACGCGAGCGCGAGCCGGAGATCGAGCGCTGCCGGCGCATCGGTATCACGCGCGCCCGCGAGAAGCCGTGGCGCCTGTGCGTGGCCGGGTCGCCCTATCTCAGTCGCGGCCCAGGAAGAGCGTGACGGTCATCCCCGGCTTCACCGCGCCACCCGCCCGCGGTTGCTGCGCGACGACGCGGCCCGGGCGCCCCTGAACGAACGCGCCCGCCCGCAGTCGCAGGTCTAGCGACTTCAGCTTCGCGCGCGCATCGGCCAGGGTCAGGCCCACGACGTCCGGCACCAGCCCGTTCACAGGCTTGGCCAGCACGACGATGACGTTGTCGTAGGAGGAGAGCGTGCCCTTCTTCGGGATCTGCCTGACCACGACTCCGGGCCGCTGCAGCGGCTTGGCCGGCTGATAGAAGACCTCGGCGTTGAGCGGCTGCAGCGCGAGCCTGCTCTGCGCATCGGCGAGCTTCATCCCGACCACGTTCGGCACCTCGACCTCGTTGGGCTTGCACGGCGCCACGTCCGCCGGGCCCGATCCGCTGAAGTACTCCAGCGGGAAGCTGCCCCGGCAGTTGCCGTTGTCGAGCATCAGCTTGTCGCCGCGCCAGACGACCTGCTTGGCACTCGCATAGGGATAAGTGGGAGTCGGGAAGTACTCGGGCTGCCACTGTCCGGCGGGATCGGTCTTCTCCAGATACTTGAACGCGTTCTCCATGAACGCCTTCCAGATCTCGGCCGGATACGTGCCGCCCATTACGGGTTGCCCGTGGAATTGATTGCTCATCGAGACGAGCTTGTTCGGATAGCCGACCCAGACCGCGACGACGAGCTGAGGCGTGTAGCCGACGAACCAGGCGTCGCCGTAGTTCTCGGTCGTGCCGGTCTTGCCCGCGGCGACGCGGCCCGGAAGCGCGGCCCGCTTGCCGGTTCCGTAGCTGATGACGTTCTCCAAGAGCGAAGTGATGATCGCCGAGTCGTTCGAATCCATCACTTGCTCCGGCTCTTCGGCGTTGGCCTTGACCGAATTGTCTACAACGTTGCGATAGCCGAGCACCGCGCGGGGCTCGTTGTGGAGCAGCGTGCCGTCGATGCGCGAGCCGCCGTTCGCGATCGTGGCGTAGGCGCGCGCCATCTCGAGCGGGTTCACGAGATTGGTGCCGAGGCCGATCGAGAGGTAGGGATCGAGCTTGCTCTGGATGCCGAGCGACGTCGCGGCCGTGGCGACGCTTTTCGGGCCGACGATCTTGGTCAGCTGGGCGAAGACGGTGTTGTCCGAGTAGGCGGTCGCTGTCGTCAGGTTGATCGGGCCGAGGTAGGAGTCCTCGCTGTTGGAGACCGACCAGTACTTGTCGCCCAGAGACAGGTACTGTGGTTTCGAGGTCAGGATCGAGCTGGGCGAGAGCCCCTGGGAGAGCGCGGCGCTGAGCACAAAGGGCTTGAAGGCCGACCCTGCTTGCCTCTGCGACTGCGTCGCCAGGTTGAACTGGCTCGCCTTGAAGCTCTTGCCGCCGACCATGGCCATGATCTCGCCGTTGCGCGGGTCGATAGCAACCAGCGAGGCCGAAGGGCCGCCCTTGATCGACATCGTGTCCTTTACCGTCTGCTCCGCGACCTTCTGCAGGCCGAGATCGATCGAGGTGGTCACTTCCAGCCCGCCTCCGTAGACCTTGGCGGCGCCGAGATGGCGGATGAGGAGATCCTTGACGTACTCGGTGAAGTAGGGGACGCGCTCCCAGCTGGTCGGGCGCTTGCCCTGGCCGACGCGTGGCAGCGGCGCCCGGTTGGCGTTTCGTGCCGCCATGGCGCTGATATCTCCCTGCTCGACCATCTTCTGCAGCACGAGCGCCCGCCGCGACCTTGCCGCCTTGGGATTGCGGAAGGGGTCGTAGAGGCCCGGGTCGCGTGGGATGCCGGCCAGGAGCGCAGCCTCGGGCAGCGTGAGCGTGTCGGCGCTGTGCCCGAAATAGGTCTGAGCCGCCCGCTCCACTCCGTAGGCGCCGTTACCGAAGTAGATCGTGTTCAGGTAGCCGGTCAGGATCTTGTCCTTCGACCAGCGTTGCTCGAGCTGCCAGGCCAGCGCAGCCTCGCGCAATTTACGCGCGACCGTGCGCTGCTTCTGGCGATAGCTGTTCTTGATGAACTGCTGAGTGATGGTCGAGCCGCCCTCGACGACCTTTCCCTTGACGATGTCGGTCCAGGCGGCGCGAACCATTCCGCGCACGTCGATGCCCCTGTGCTCGTAGAAGCGCCTGTCTTCGATGTCGACGATGGCGTGCTTCATGTTCCAGCTGATCTGATCCGGCCGGACGATCTTTCGAGCCTCCGAGCCGCGCAAGACGGTCAGGACGGTGTGACCGTCGCTGGCGAGAATGCGCCCATCGACCTCGTTCTTCTGCAGCTGCGCTGGGTCCAGCTGGCCGAGGCCGCTTCCGAGCGCACTGACGAAGCCGAGGCAAAAGGAGACGAAAGCGAGCAAGCCGAGCACAGATACGAACGAGAGCAGTCTCAGCTTCCGAATCCGCCGCTTTGGCCGAGCCGGCCGCTCCTTGCCCGAGCGGTCTCTACGAGCGCGAAGCACGACGCGGGAGTCTACCGCAGGGAGTCTTGCTCGCGCGGCCCCGAGGCGACGGCCGTAGAATCGTCTGCGATGTCTCGACGAGACGATTTATCGCGGTTGACAAGGAACGCCGTCGAGGTGTTGCCCGAAGGCGGGCTGGAGCGAAAGCTGGCTCTGGGACGGCCACTCAGGGTGAAGCTGGGGATCGACGTGACCTCGCCCGACATCCACGTCGGCAGGGCTATTCCGCTCCAGCGCATGCGCGCCTTTCAGGACGCCGGTCACATCGGCGTGCTGATCATCGGCGACTACACGACGCGGATCGGCGATCCCTCCGGGCGCTCGGGCGAACGGCCGATTCTCAGCGACGAGGAGATCGAGGCCAACGCGCGCACCTACCTCGAGCAGGCGATGGTGATTCTCGATCCCGACAGCACCGAGGTGCGCCGCAACGGCGAATGGCTCTCCAAGCTCAACTACGCCGACGTCGTGCGCCTGGCGCGCACGACCACCGTCGCCCGCATTCTCGAGCGGGACGACTTCGCCAACCGCTTTGCCGCGCACGAGCCGATCTCGATCTCCGAGCTGCTCTACCCGCTGATGCAGGCCTACGACTCGGTGGCCGTCCAAGCCGACGTCGAGCTCGGTGGAACCGACCAGCTCTACAACCTGCTTGCCGGCCGCGAGGTGATGGAGTCCTACGGTCTCGAGCCGCAGGTGATCCTGACGACGCCGATCCTGGTCGCCTGGGACGGCGAGAAGATGAGCTCGTCGCTGGGAAACAACATCCCGCTCCTGGCCGCGCCCGAGGAGCAGTTCGGGCGCACCATGCGCATCCCCGACGAGCTGCTGGCGCAGTGGTACGAGCTGATCGTCGAGCGCGAGCCGCCGAAGGCCGATCCGATGGCGCAGAAGCTCGAGCTCGCCCGTCTCATCGCGGCCCGCTCGCACGGGGAGGAGGCCGCCGCCGCCGCCGCCGAGCACTTTACGCGCGTCGTCCGGCAGAAGGAGGCGCCCGAGCGTATCGAGGAGGAAGCGCTTCCCGTCGGAGACTCTCTCCACCTGCCCTCGCTGCTCGTCGAATACCTCGGTCTGGCCTCCACGAGCGAGGCTCGGCGCATGATCACGCAGGGCGGAGTGAAGCTGAACGGCGAGGTTGTCAAGGATCTCGACCTCTCTCGCGAACGGTTGAGCGGCGCTCTCGTACAGGCCGGAAAGCGGCGTTTCGTCCGCTTTCGCGCCAACTGAGAATCACGCGTTTAGCAGGGCTTTTTAATTCCACCGCAGCCTTGACAGAGACCCTTCTGGTGCTACCATTACCTAACCGTCCGAGGGCGGAGATTGAAGCTGCAAATACTCAAACCGGAGCCCAGCTAGCGCATCGGCTATACTCAGCCGGCGATGACATGGGCCTCTGGCGCGAGTCGGAGGCTTTTTTACGGTCGCTGAACGGCGATGCGGTCTTTGAAAACTCAACAGCGTGCGTTTACGTCGAGACCTCTCGCCGGGTTAACCCCCGGGCGCGAGGCTTAGATAAAAAACCGTCGACCCTCTTCGGAGGGGAGACACTTTGAGCTCCAAGCTCGAAGGAGAATCAGTTTGCGTGGGTTCGCCCACGCGATTGATCTTCACGGAGAGTTTGATCCTGGCTCAGGACGAACGCTGGCGGCGCGCTTAACACATGCAAGTCGAGCGAGAACCTGGCCTTCGGGCCTGGGGAAAGCGGCGAACGGGTGAGTAACACGTGGGTAATCTGCCCTCGATACTGGGATAGCCCGGGGAAACCCGGATTAATACCGGATAGCCCGTCTGCTTCATGAGCGGACGGAAAAGGTAGCTTCGGCCTCCGATCGAGGATGAGCCCGCGGTGGATTAGCTTGTTGGCGGGGTAACGGCCCACCAAGGCGACGATCCATAGCTGGTCTGAGAGGACGATCAGCCACACTGGGACTGAGACACGGCCCAGACTCCTACGGGAGGCAGCAGTGGGGAATCTTGCGCAATGGGCGAAAGCCTGACGCAGCGACGCCGCGTGCGGGAGGAAGGCCTTCGGGTTGTAAACCGCTTTCAGGGGGGACGAAGCTACTCGGGTTAATAGCCCAGAGGGTGACGGTACCTCCAGAAGAAGCCCCGGCTAACTACGTGCCAGCAGCCGCGGTAATACGTAGGGGGCAAGCGTTGTCCGGATTCATTGGGCGTAAAGAGCGCGTAGGCGGCCAAGCAGGTCTGCTGTGAAAGCTCGAGGCTCAACCTCGATATGTCAGCAGAAACCTCTTGGCTAGAGTTCGGAAGAGGAGAGTGGAATTCCTGGTGTAGCGGTGGAATGCGCAGATATCAGGAAGAACACCCGTGGCGAAGGCGGCTCTCTGGGACGATACTGACGCTGAGGCGCGAAAGCGTGGGGAGCGAACAGGATTAGATACCCTGGTAGTCCACGCCGTAAACGATGGGTGCTAGGTGTGGGCGGTGTCGACTCCGTCCGTGCCGAAGCTAACGCATTAAGCACCCCGCCTGGGGAGTACGGCCGCAAGGCTAAAACTCAAAGGAATTGACGGGGGCCCGCACAAGCAGCGGAGCATGTCGTTTAATTCGACGCAACGCGAAGAACCTTACCAGGGCTTGACATGTACAGGAATGTCGTGGAAACACGGCAGCCCTTCGGGGCCTGTATACAGGTGGTGCATGGCTGTCGTCAGCTCGTGTCGTGAGATGTTGGGTTAAGTCCCGCAACGAGCGCAACCCCTGTTCCTAGTTGCCAGCGGATAATGCCGGGGACTCTAGGAAGACTGCCGGCGACAAGTCGGAGGAAGGTGGGGATGACGTCAAGTCATCATGCCCCTTATGTTCTGGGCTACACACGTGCTACATTGGCCGGTACAAAGGGCTGCAAACCCGCGAGGGTGAGCGAATCCCAAAAAGCCGGTCCCGGTTCGGATTGGAGGCTGAAACTCGCCTCCATGAAGCTGGAGTTGCTAGTAATCGCGGATCAGCAACGCCGCGGTGAATACGTTCCCGGGCCTTGTACACACCGCCCGTCACGTCATGAAAGCCGGCAACACCCGAAGCCGGTGTCCTAACCCGCAAGGGAGGGAGCCGTCGAAGGTGGGGCTGGTGATTGGGACGAAGTCGTAACAAGGTAGCCGTAGCGGAAGCTGCGGCTGGATCACCTCCTTTCTAGGGAAACCGGAGCTCTTAACTCCGGAGGCGCCGAGCTCGTTGATGGATCTATTTCACGTAGTCCCGTGCCGGACTTCAGTCTGGCTCGGGTGTGCAATAGCCGTCCGATGACTCGGCTCAGCCTAGAACTACGTCGACCTCGATAAAGACGTCACGCTGTTGAGTTTTGAGAGACCGCTTACTTGCGGCCTTTCGGAATGTGGGCGCAAGCCCTGTGCACCTTGAAAACTCCATAGCGATATCACAACGTGTTCTTTCCGGTCAAGAGACTAAGAGCACACGGTGGATGCCTTGGCACCAAGAGCCGATGAAGGACGTGGGCGGCTGCGATAAGCCCGGGGGAAGTGCTGACCAACTTATGATCCCGGGATTTCCGAATGGGGAAACCTGCGCATGGTTATGCGTGCGTACTCCTGCCTGAATACATAGGGCAGGTAGAGGCAAGCTGGGGAACTGAAACATCTTAGTACCCAGAGGAAAGGAAAGAAATCTCGACTCCCTGAGTAGTGGCGAGCGAAAAGGGAATAGCCCAAACCAGTGTGACGTGATAGGCGGTAGCCGTTTTCACATTGGGGTTGTAGGACTTTTCATGATCTGTCTACCGGCAGGTCGGGAAGTTACAAAATCTTTCGTTAGCGGAATTGAATGGAAATTCATGCCACAGAGGGTAATAGTCCCGTACGCGAAAACGTGAGATCTTCCTCGAGAAGCACCTGAGTACGGCCGGGCACGAGAAACCCGGTCGGAACCCGCGGGGACCACCCCGCAAGGCTAAGTACTCCTTGGTGACCGATAGTGAACTAGTACCGTGAGGGAAAGGTGAAAAGTACCCCGGAAGGGGAGTGAAATAGCACCTGAAACCGTGTGCTTACAAGCGGTCGGAGCGGCTTCGTGCCGTGACGGCGTGCTTTTTGCATAACGAGCCAGCGAGTTACTCTTCAACGGCAAGGTTAAGGAAACGTAGCCGTAGCGAAAGCGAGTCTTAATAGGGCGTTCAGTCGTTGGAGGTAGACCCGAAACTGAGTGATCTATCCATGGGCAGGTTGAAGCGGGGGTAAGACCTCGTGGAGGACCGAACCGACTTCGGTTGAAAACGGAGCGGATGACCTGTGGATCGGAGTGAAAGGCTAATCAAACTCAGAGATATCTGGTTCTCCCCGAAATATATTTAGGTATAGCGTCACGCGTTCAATTTCGGTTGTAGAGCACTGTTTGGCCTAGGGGGCCTACCAGCTTACCGAAGTCAGGCAAACTCCGAATGCCGTAATTCCAGAGCGTGGCAGTCAGAGTGCGGGGGATAAGCTTCGTGCTCGAAAGGGAAACAGCCCAGACCGTCGGCTAAGGCCCCTAATTCCTAGCTAAGTGGGAAACGATGTCCGATTGCACAGACAACCAGGATGTTGGCTCAGAAGCAGCCATCATTAAAAGAGTGCGTAATAGCTCACTGGTCAAGTGGTCGGGCGCGGATAATGTATCGGGGCTCAAGCTAGGAGCCGAAGCCACGGACTTCGCGCGTAAGCGCGGAGTGGTAGGGGAGCATTCTCAATCCAGCGAAGCAGCGGCGTAAGCCAGTTGTGGAGGGTTGAGAAGAGAGAATGCTGGCATGAGTAACGAAAGAGGGGTGAGAAACCCCTCCGCCGAACACCCAAGGGTTCCTGAGTAAAGCTAATCTGCTCAGGGTTAGTCGGGACCTAAGCTGAGGCCGAAAGGCGTAGGCGATGGACAACCGGTTGATATTCCGGTACCACGTATTTGCCGCTATTACCAATGGCGGGACAAGGTAGGCTAAGGAATCCCAGGCGATGGTAGTCCTGGGGTAACCGCGTAGGGTGCTTCGTTGGTAAATCCGCGAAGCGTAAGCCTGAGACGGGAGTCCGAGCCAGTTAGGCGAAGTTCCTGAAGCCATGCCTTCTAGAAAAGCGTCTAGGGAGGCAAAACGTGCCCGTACCAAAACCGACACAGGTGGGTGAGTAGAGAATACTAAGGCGATCGGAAGAACCCTCGTTAAGGAACTCGGCAAAATGGCCCCGTAACTTCGGGAGAAGGGGCGCCCCGGTAGGGTATTAACTCTTTACGAGTGAAAGCCCGAGGGGGCCGCAGTGAAACGGCCCAAGCGACTGTTTACCAAAAACACAGGTCTCTGCGAAGTCGAAAGACGACGTATAGGGGCTGACGCCTGCCCGGTGCCGGAAGGTCACGGAGAGAGGTTAGCCGTAAGGCGAAGCTTTGAACCCAAGCCCCGGTAAACGGCGGCGGTAACTATAACCGTCCTAAGGTAGCGAAATTCCTTGTCGGGTAAGTTCCGACCTGCACGAATGGCGCAACGACTTGGGCGCTGTCTCAACGAGGGATCCGGTGAAATTGTAGTCTCGGTGAAGATGCCGAGTACCCGTGGCTGGACGGAAAGACCCCGTGAACCTTTACTGCAGCTTGACGTTGGAGTTTGGGATATATCGTCCAGGATAGGTGGGAGGCTTTGAAGCGGGGGCGCTAGCTCTCGTGGAGCCAATCTTGGGATACCACCCTTTGTGTTCTGGGCTTCTAACCCGATGCCGTAATCCGGGTCGGGAACAGCGTCAGGTGGGCAGTTTGACTGGGGCGGTCGCCTCCTAAAATGTAACGGAGGCGCGCAAAGGTTCCCTCAGCACGGTTGGAAATCGTGCGTAGAGTGCAAAAGCATAAGGGAGCTTGACTGCGAGACTGACAAGTCGAGCAGGTGCGAAAGCAGGCTTTAGTGATCCGGCGGTAGAGAGTGGAATTGCCGTCGCTCAACGGATAAAAGGTACTCCGGGGATAACAGGCTTATCGCTCCCAAGCGTCCACAGCGACGGAGCGGTTTGGCACCTCGATGTCGGCTCGTCGCATCCTGGGGGTGTAGTCGCTCCCAAGGGTTGGGCTGTTCGCCCATTAAAGCGGTACGCGAGCTGGGTTCAGAACGTCGTGAGACAGTTCGGTCCCTATCCGCCATGGGCGTTGGGAGCTTGAGAGGAGTCGTCTCTAGTACGAGAGGACCGAGATGAACAGACCTCTGGTGTATCAGTCGTCGTGCCAACGGCGTTGCTGATTAGCTACGTCTGGAAGGGATAACCGCTGAAAGCATCTAAGCGGGAAGCCCACCTCGAGATGAGGCTCCCCATCCTCTAGAAGGAGTAAGGGCCGTGGGAGACCACCACGTTGATAGGCGGGACGTGTAAGCACAGCAATGTGTTCAGCGGACCCGTACTAATTGCCCGAGGTCTTGACTTAGAACACGTTCTGATTCGCTATGGAGTTTTGAAGGTGTACGCTTGCGCACACGGTTCAAAACGGAAAACGTTCTCCGGTGTCGGACTTCAGTCCGAAACCGGCGCACAAATCAGATAGATAGACGGGATGCGCGCGAAGCAAGGCGCTGCACCGATTGACAGTTTGGCGGTCATAGCGACGGGGAAACACCTCTTCCCATTCCGAACAGAGAAGTTAAGCCCGTTCGCGCCGATGGTACTTGGGGGGCAACTTCCTGGGAGAGTAGGTCGCCGCCAATTCTTTATAGCGACCGGTGCCGGACTTCGGTCTGGCACCGGCGTTATTATGGCCGCGCAAGCGGCCTTTTTTGTTCACTAGAATCGGCACATGGATCGTTCTGTTCCGGAGCTCAAAGACGATGTCGTCTTTCTTCGGCGCTGGGGCGACGGTGACATAGAGGCGAACGTCGCCACCTGCCGGGACGCCGAAGTGGTCAGGTGGATGCCGCGCATCCCGGATCCATACGACGAGAGCGACGCTCGCGAGTTCCTCGACCACGCCGCGAAGGGTTGGGAAGCGGGAACGTTCTTCGGCTTCGCCATCGCCGAGCACGAGGCCGGCCGACTGATCGGGTCGATAGGAGTTTCGGTGAACGGTGCGATTGGAGAGGTTGGATACTTCGTCTTCGCCGGCGAGCGGCGCCGCGGTATCGGGGAGCGAGCGCTACGGCTCGTCGGTCGCTGGGGGCTAGAGGAACTTGGGCTTGCCCGGTTTCAGCTGAGCGTGATCATGGGAAACGACGCTTCGGCCCGGCTCGCCGAGAAGGCCGGCTTCAAGCGTGAAGGCGTCCTGCGCGCCTGGATGGACAATCGAGGCGGGCGGACCGATGTGATCATGCACTCGCTTCTGCCCAGTGAGATCGGCCGGCTCTCAGGCGACCAGTAGCTTCTCGCGCCAATCGGGATCGAGCGCCCGAAGGCGCCTGATTCTTTCCGGCAGCGGTGGATGGGTCTCGAACATACGAGCGAGTCTGTCGTCCTGATCGAACGGGTTGACCGGATAGAGAGGCTCGGTCGCGGGACTGGCGGCGAAGGAAACGAGCTCGCCGGCTTGCTCGATTCGCAGCAGGGCATCCGCGAGCCCGTGCGGCGTGCCGCAGATCGCGGCGGCATTGAGATCAGCGATATATTCGCGCTTCGGTGAGAGCAGCAGGTTCTCGACGGCCGCGGCGATCGGCGCAAAGAAGAAGAGCAATCCGCGCTGAAAGTAGCCCGCGAAGCGAGTCAGCTCGACAAGCGTTGCGGCCACGGTCACCGAGGCGGTCTGAACGGCCACGTCGTGGTTGCGGACATGCGTCAGCTCGTGCGCGATCAATCCCTCGAGCTCGGCCGGAGACGCCGCGGTGATCAGGCCGAGGCTGAGAACGATGCTACTCGAGGCGGGCCCGCGTCCCACCGAGAGCGAGCGAGGGAAACCGTCCCTGATGAGATAGAGGCGAGGCTTGACGACGCCGGCCTTCGCCGCCAGAGCGCCGACCGTCGAATGAAGCGCCGGCCGCTCGCCGACGAGGAGCTCACGCGCCGCCAGCATCGAGAGCACGAAGCGATCGCAGTAGGCGTAGATGGTCGCGGCGGTGAGCAATGCGGCGAAGAGGAAGAGCGTGGCGACGCTCCAACCGCCGACAGCAAAGCCGATCGCCGCCGGAGGAAGTACGAAAACCGCGAACAGAAGCCCGAGCTTGAAGAGATTGCGTGCGGTTGATACCCGAACGCTCAAATCCATCTCTCCTTAGGGCTCGTCCCCGGAATCGATATCTCTCAGGCTCTGCGGCGGCCAGTCGCTCTGAGGCGCGTCGCAGCGCGACGAGCAATGCAGCGAGGCGATGTTCTGGAGCGGAATCAGAATGTGACCACTCAGTTCGACGTGGGCGACGTCGTCGACCGTGCAGTACGCGGTCAGGACGCCCTCCTGGTAGTCACCGCCGAACAGGGCGATCTCGACCCGCTCGCCCTTGTATTTGCTGGTGTAGTCGTCCACCGTCAACCCAGTCTACCCGCGCTCGTTTTTCTCACTACCGCCCGCGCCTCGCGGACGACGACGAGCGCGAAGTTCGCCGTGGAGCTCGCGGCAATCGTTGTGAGAAAATCGTTTCGGTGGTCCTTGACTTAGAGCGCACTCTCAGCGCTACGCTCAACCGGCGACTCGGTCCACGCACCGAGATGAGTGCTTCGTTTAGCGCCCGCTTCGGCCAGGCATACGACTCACAGGAGGCGAACATGAAACAGAGACGACTGGGGGGCCAGGGGCTCGAGGTGTCCGCCCTCGGGCTCGGCTGCATGGGCATGTCGGAGTTCTACGGAGCGGCGAACGAAGGCGAGGCACTGGCGACGATCGGGCGCGCGCTCGATCTCGGCGTCACCCTCCTCGACACCGCCGACATGTACGGCCCGTTCACGAACGAGCGCCTGGTCGGCAAAGCGATCGCTGCCCGCCGCGACGAGGTTCAGCTGGCGACGAAATTCGGCAACGAGCGCCGCGAGGACGGAAGCTGGGTCGGCATCAACGGGCGCCCCGAGTACGTGCGCTCGGCCTGCGACGCTTCGCTTGAGCGACTCGGCGTCGAGACGATCGACCTCTACTACCAGCACCGCGTCGATGCGAGCATCCCGATCGAGGAGACCGTCGGCGCGATGGCCGAGCTTGTTGAGGCGGGTAAGGTGCGCTACCTCGGCCTGTCGGAGGCGGCGGCGCCGACCATACGCCGCGCTCACGCCGTTCACCCGATCACGGCGCTGCAGACCGAGTACTCGCTCTGGACGCGCGACGTCGAGGAGGAGATCCTGCCGACCGTGCGTGAGCTCGGAATCGGCTTCGTCGCCTACAGCCCGCTCGGGCGCGGCTTCCTCTCCGCTCAGATCCGCCGCTCCGAGGATCTCGGGGAAGGCGACTTCCGCGCTCACAACCCGCGTTTCCAGGAAGGGAACATCGAGAGCAATCTCGAGCTGATCGACCGCATCGCCGAGATCGCCGCCGAGAAGCAGGCGACTCCAGCACAGCTTGCGCTCGCCTGGGTTCTCGCGCAGGGCGACGACATCGTTCCGATCCCGGGCACGACCAGCATCTCTCACCTCGAGCAGAACCTCGTGGCGCTGGAGATCGAGCTGACGAACGAAGACCTGGCCCGGATCGAGCAGGCCTTCCCGCGCGGCGCCACGGCAGGTCAGCGCTATCCGGACATGTCCAACGTAAATCGCTAGCGCGCGCCGGCGCCGCTGCGGTTAGTCTGGCCCGTACGATGCCCGAGCCCACCGGGAAGGTTGCCGATACCTTCGAGACCCGTGTCAGGGAGCTGGAAGAGCGCTCGCTTTCTCCTCTTGCCGTGCGCTCATACGAGACGCGCGGGCGCGCCAGAGCGGAGCAGCCGTGCCGGCTCAGGACACCCTTCCAGCGCGATCGCGATCGCATCGTCCACTCCAAGGCCTTCCGCCGCCTCGCGCACAAGACGCAGGTCTTCATCGACCCGGAGGGCGATCACTTCCGAACCAGGCTGACGCACACGCTCGAGACGACAGGAATTTCACGCGGCGTGGCGCGAACGCTGCGTTTGAACGAAGATCTGACCGAGGCGATCGGGTTGGGTCACGACCTCGGTCACACGCCCTTCGGTCACGCCGGCGAGAAGGCGCTCGACAGTGTCCTGCGCGAGAGGTTCGGCCGCTCGTTCCGTCACAACGAGCACTCGCTCAGGGTCGTGGACGTGCTCGAACGCGACGGGCGCGGGCTGAATCTGACCGCGGAGGTGCGTGACGGCATCCTCAATCACACCGGCGAGAACGAGCCTCGATCGCTGGAGGGAAAGATCGTGCGCCTGGTCGACCGGGTCGCCTACATCAACCACGACATCGACGACGCGATCCGCGCCGGCGCCGTCTCGGCGAGCGACCTTCCGCGCGAGGCGATCGCCATCCTCGGCGACTCGGGCTCACGCCGAATCGACCGGCTCGTGCACGACATCGTCGAGAGCTCGACGGGTAGCGGCGACATCCGCCAGAGCGACGAGGTCGCCGAGGCGATGCTTTCGCTGCGCGACTTCATGTTCGAGCGCGTCTATCTGTCGGAGCACACCAGCGCCCAAAACGAGCGCGCCGTGCTGGTCGTGCAGAACCTCTTCTCCTACCTGCTCGAGCATCCCGAGGCGATCCCCGAGAAGGAAGGCAGGGGAAGCGATGCGCTCGAGAACGCCACCGACTACCTTGCCGGCATGACCGATCGCTTCGCCCTGGCGCTGTCCGAGAGCATCTGATGGCCAGGATCGCGGACACGACGGTCAACGAGGTCAAGGCCGCCGCCGACATGATCGAGCTGGTCTCGGCCCGAACCGCCCTGCGCAAGGTCGGCGGGCGCTACACCGGGCGTTGCCCCTTCCACGAAGAGCGCACCCCCTCTTTCTCGGTCAACGCCGCCGACAAGCTCTACTACTGCTTTGGCTGCGGCGCCCGCGGCGACGTGATCACCTTCGTGCGCGAGACCGAGCAGCTCGACTTCAACGAGGCGGTGGAGTGGCTGGCCGAGCGCTTTGGCGTCAAGATCGAGCACGAGGAGTCCTCGCCCGCGGCCGAGCGGGAGCGCGCGCGGCGCGGGCGCCTGATCGAGCTGCTCGAGTTGGCGACGACCTACTACGAGCGCCACCTCTGGGAGACGAAGGCCGGCGCCCCGGTGCGCGAGTACCTCGCTTCGCGCAACCTCGGCGAGCCCGTCTGCAAGGAGTTCCGCCTGGGCCTTTCGCCGGGCGGCTCGAGCCTCGTTCCCAAGGCCAGGCAGAAGGGCTTCTCGGTCGAGGAGATCGCTGCGGCCGGCCTGGCGAACCGGCGCGGCAAGGACTACTTCACCTTCCGCCTGATGTTCCCGCTGGCCGACGCGCGCGGGCGGGTGCTCGGCTACAGCGCTCGCAAGCTGCGCGAAGACGACCCGCTGCGCGGCAAGTACGTCAACTCGCCCGACGGAGCGCTCTTTCACAAGTCGAACATCCTCTACGGCCTGCACCTGGCCCGGCGCGCGATCGCCAAAGAGGAGCGGGCGGTGATCGTGGAAGGGAACACCGACGTGATCGCTGTGCGCCAGAGCGGGCTCGAGCCGGTCGTCGCCTCGATGGGCACCGCTCTCACCGAGCGCCAGTTGAGGGAGCTCGGGCGGCTCTGCCGCCGCCTCTATCTCTGCTTCGACGCCGACGCGGCGGGGCAGGAGGCGACGCTGCGCGGGATGGAGCTGGCGGCCGCTCAGGGCTTCGACGTGCGCGTGGTCACGCTTCCGCCCGGGCTCGACCCGGCGGACGCCGCCGAGGGGTTCGAGCAGCGGCTGGACGAGGCCGAGAGCTACCTCGCCTACCGCGTTCGCATCGAGATCGAACGAGCGCCCGATCGCCAGGAGGCCTTTGTGCGCGTGCGCGAGCTGCTCGCCCGCTTCGAGGACTCGCCCGAGCGGCAGCGGGCACTTCGCTTTCTGTCTGACAAGCTCGACCTGCCCAAAGAGGTGCAGTCGGGGCTGGCGCCGCGTAGCGCGCGCAAGGGCAGCGGCAAGGTGGGCGGCGGCATCTCTCCGCACCTGCTCGAGGCCGGCGCCCGCCGCGAGCGCGATGCCCTGGCCGGAGTGGTGGCGCACCCGGATCTCAAGCCGCTGCTCGTCGAGCTGACACCCGAGCACTTCGACGACGAGCTGCACCGGCGCGTGCGCGAGTACCTGGTCGAGCCGCCACAGACGCCCGACGACGAGGTGGTCGGCCTGGTGGCCGAGCTCGACGCGCGCGCGAGCGCTACCGCGATCGACAAGCAGACCGCCGAGCAGCTTCTGCTTCGTCTGCGCGAGCGCCATCTCCAGCGCGAGCTCGCCAGCGCCGACGGCGCTCACCTGCCCGAGCTTCAGCGCCAGCTGGCGCGAGTGAGAGCAGCGATTCACGACTTCGCCTAGTAGCAGCGGGGCGCTGCGCCGCCTCCGGCTAGAATCCCGGAAGTTGACTACCTTCCCCGGTAGCTCAATTGGTAGAGCATCCGGCTGTTAACCGGAGGGTTGTAGGTTCGAGTCCTACCCGGGGAGTGAGAGGCGGGAAATCTGGCGATTTCCCGCCTTTTCTTTTGTTACCGAACCGCGCCCTTCGGGCGCGAGTACGGTCTGCTCCTAGATGACGTGCCCACACACGTTGTGAACGGCTGATAGGACATCCGGGCCTCCTTTGAGGCTGTGGGTCTGCCACGACCTACGCCCAAGGAGGCACCGGATGAATCTGCACGCTAACG
>JBAWEP010000016.1:0-23690 GCA_049591255.1 Gaiellaceae bacterium | reverse complement strand
GTGCGCACCTCGCGCGGCTCCATTTCGTCGAGGGCGGGCTGCTCGGGCAGCGCCGCGGACTCGGCGACGAGCGCCTCGAGTGGATCCATCACCGAGAGCAGAACGCCGCACTCGTGCCCGACCAGATCCTTCACGGTGGCACGCAGGAGGTCGAGGAAGTGACCCTCTATCCACTCACGCGTAAAGTCGTTGGGGACCGATACGACGAAGAAGTCGTCGTTCAGCTCACTACCCTCCGCCGACCCGAACCAGGTCTGGAAGGTGGCTTCGCTCAAGGCTTCGCGTAGTCGCTCGGCGACTGCGGCCCAAAGGCTCTCGGCGTTGTCCAGGAGTGAGGCGTCCACGTATTGACCGTTCGTCCGCCGTCCAGGGCGGAAGAGCGAGCATATCAGCGTCACCGCGGCCTAACAACGGGCATTTATCCACAGCGCGGCGAGCGCATAAGAAGCTATTTTGCAGGGGTTTCAATACGTCCACACCGTAATCCACAGGTGTGGAGAACGGGCTCGAGAGCGGCTCGTTAATGACCGCGATGCGGGCATTACGCGGATTGCGAAGCGGGTGGCGAGACTGTGGATAACTTCCATCTCGCAAGCCTCGTCTATACTGGCGCTCGCCCCGCGAACGGGCTCTGACCTCTAGGATCTGCAAGACCGTGAAGCGCACCTACCAGCCAAACGTACGTCGCCGAAAGCGCAAGCACGGCTTCCGCGCGCGCATGAAGACGCGGGCCGGTCGCGTGGTCTTGAAGCGTCGGCGGGCTCGTGGTCGCAAGCGGTTATCCGCTTAAGCCGAGCGAGGCGCGCAAGGTGGAACGCCGGCATCGCCTCTCGCGCTCGCGCGATTTCGACAATGTCTACCGCCATGGCCGCTCGACCTCGACTCGTTTCTTCACGCTGCACGCCTTCCCGCGGGAGGACGCGGACAGCGAGCCGCGCCTGGGGTTGGCCATACCGAGAAGTGTCGGCTCGGCCGTCAAGCGCAACAGGCTCAAGCGGATGCTGCGAGAGGTGTGGCCGTTGAAGTCGCGCAGAGCAGGGTTCGATTACGTGCTCGTGGCGCGGCCCGGCCTGGCCGAGGCGGTGGAGACGCACGGCTTCGACTGGCTGGGCGAGCGCGTCGACGAAGTGATGGAGAAGGCGGGCTCGTGAAGTACCCGGCGATCGCACTCGTCTACCTGTACCGCTACACGCTCGGGCTGCTCTTTCCGACGAGCTGCAAGTACTACCCATCCTGCTCGAGCTACTCGATCGCGGTGCTCAAGCGCTACGGCCTGGTGCGCGGAGTGCTCCTGACGAGCTGGCGCCTCCTGCGCTGCAACCCCTGGAGCGCTGGCGGCGTGGACATGCCTGAAGACGCTCGCCTGTTCGGTCGGCCCTGCGATCACCTGCACAGAGGTCAGCCGGCGTGAGCTCGCTGATCGCCTCGAGCGTCTTCAGTCCGCTTCTCGAGCCACTCAAGGGCCTCTTCCTCGCCATCCTCAAGTGGCTGCACTACAGCGGGCATCTCCCCTGGGCCTGGGCGATCGTGGTGCTGACCGTGATCGTCCGCATCGTGATCGTGCCGCTCACCGTCAAGCAGATCCACTCGATGCAGAGCCTGCAGGCGCACGCGCCAGAGATGAAGGAGATCCAGAAGCGCTACGCGCACGACAAGCAGCGCCAGCAGCAGGAGCTGATGCGCTTCTACAAGGAGAACAACATCAACCCGATGGCCTCCTGCCTGCCGATGCTGGCGCAGTTCCCGATCTTCATCGCGCTCTATTTCGTCCTCAAGGACTTCGCCAAAAACCCACCCAGCGGCGATCTCTCCTGGCTCGGGCACAACGTCTTTCCCGACATCACCCTCAACATCGTCGATCACTGGAGCGGCTACCTGCTGCTCGTGATCTACGTTGGCAGCCAGGTCGCCTCGACCTACTTCATGTCGGGCTCGGCGCAGAGATCGCAGCGGATCATGATGATGGTCCTGCCGTTCGTGATCCTGCCCTTCATCCTCAGGTTCCCGGTCGGCCTCGTTCTCTACTGGGCGACGACCAACCTCTGGACGGTCGGGCAGGGCCTGATCACCAGGACGCTGATTCCAAAGCCCGCGCCGCCGGTCAAGAGATCGTCCCGCACGCCGCCCGCGGCCGAGAAGAAGACCGTTGAGCAGCCGCGTGCGCCGCAGGCGCCGCGACGCGTCAAGCGCAAGAAGAAAAAGGGCGGGCGCAGGTGACGCAGCAGGAGCTCCACGTCGAGGCCGAGGGCGCCGACGCAGAAGAGGCTCGAACCCATGCGCTGGCGGAGATAAAGCGCCAGGCTCCCTGGATCGACCCCGAATCGGTCTCGGTGCAGGTGGTGGAAGAGGGTGAGCGCGGACTGCTGGGCATCGGCTCGCGCCCGGCTCGCGCGGTGGCCTTCGCAGTTGTTCCCGATCGGCCGGCCCGCGAGGAGAGCGAGCTCGCATCTTCGCTTCGCGCCTACGCCGAGTCGATCGTGCGGGCCATCGCGCCGGATGCGCAGGTCGAGCTGAGCGAGGAAGCCGACACGGTGAGCATCCGCTTCTCGGGGGGAGATCTGGGCGTGCTGATCGGTCGCCGCGGCCAGACGGTCGACGCGATCGAGCAGATCGCAAACGCGATTGTCCACCAGCATGTCGGCTCGGGCGGCAAGCGCGCCTCGGTCGACGCGGGCGGATACCGCGAGCGGCAGAAAGCGGCCTTGAGCTACGCGGCCCTGCAGGCCGCCAAGCGTGTGATCTCGAGCGGCGAGCCGCAGGCCCTGGAGCCGATGAGCGCCTACGAGCGCCGGCTCGTGCACGAGCGCCTGAAGGACTACCCGGGCGTGACCACGGCGAGCGAGGGAAGCGACCCGAGCCGCTACGTGGTCGTGCTGCCGGCAGATGCCGACTGAGCTCGATCCGGGGCTCGATCCACGACTCGAGCGCTGGCTCGACGCACTGCTCACCACGCCCGGGCTGACCTCGATCAGGGAGCGCGAGCAGGCGAGGCGCGAGCACGTGGCCGACAGCCTGCAGGCCGTCCCCCTCGCCGCTCGCTTCGCGGGCCCGATCGCCGACGTCGGCTCGGGCGGTGGAGCCCCCGGGATTCCACTGGCGGCTGCCTTTCCCGAGCGCACGGTGACGCTGATCGAGTCGCAGCAGCGCAAGTGCCGCTTTCTCGAGCGCTTCGAGCCGGACTTTCCGAACCTGAGAGTCGTCTGCGGCCGCGCCGAAGAGCAGGAGGTCGACAGCTTCGGCGTTGTCGTGGCGAAGGCTCTTGCCCCGCCGCCCGTGGCGCTCGAGTGGTGCCTCCCGCTCGTCCAGCCCGGCGGCGCCGCGATTCTGTTCACCGGTTCGCTCGAGCAGGATCTGGCCCCGCTGGCGCGCTTGCTCGGCGGCGACGAGCCCGAGATCCACCCCGTTCGAGGCTTTCGCGAGCGCCGTCTCGTGCTCGTCCCGAAGCTCGCTCCGACGCCTGCAGGATTCCCGCGTAAGCCAGGAATGGCGCGGAAACGGCCCCTCGTCTGAACTATCAGCCCTGTCCGCGCTCGCAAGTACAGTTGTTCTATGAAGCTCGTCTCAAAACAAAGCACTCCGCCGCCTGACCGTGCTCGGCGGCGCGATGCTGCGGCTCTCAGAGCCGCGTCCTCAGTCGCACCCGTAGTCTCCGGCTACGAGCACTCCCTGCGTCCTAGCCTCGCACTCGCCGAATCGCATCCAGTCGACGGGTCTTCATTCTGAAACGAGCTTCTGTGGCCGGCCACATCTACGCGCTCGCAAACCAGAAGGGCGGAGTCGGCAAGACCACGACCGCGATCAACCTCGCCGCCTGCTTGGCGGAGGCCGGCGAGCCGGCTCTGGTCGTCGATCTCGACCCGCAGGCGAACGCGACATCCGGCCTGGGCGCCCGGGCCAACGGCACCTCCTCCTACGACCTTCTCGACGGGGTGCCGCTGGGTGATCTGGTCAAGCACACACGCTTCGCGAATCTCGACCTCGTCCCGGCCAAGCCCGATCTCGCGGGCGCCGCGGTGGAACTCGCGCAGCGCCCGGGTGGCGACCAGTATCTCGCCGAGTCGCTGATCGAAGCGACCGCCCGCTACCGCTTCGTCTTCCTCGATTGCCCACCCTCGCTCGGGCCGCTGACGGTGAACGCGCTCGCCGCCGCCGATCGCGTGCTGGTGCCGGTGCAGGCCGAGTACTACGCGCTCGAAGGCCTGTCACAGCTGATGCGCTCGATCGAGCTGATCCGGCGCAGCCTCAATCCGCGCCTGGCGATCGGGGGACTTCTGCTGACGATGGTGGACGGGCGCACGCGGCTGTCGGCCGAGGTGGCCGAGGAAGTGAGGCGGCACTTCGGCGAGCTGGTGTTCAAGACGGCCGTACCGCGCTCGGTGAGGCTGGCCGAGGCGCCGAGCTTTGGGCTGCCGGCGATAGTTCACGACCGGCGCTCGTCGGGCGCCGAGGCCTACTGGAAGGTGGCGATGGAGCTTGTCGAGCGCGCCTAGACGCGGTCTTGGACGCGGCCTGGAGGTGCTGGTCGGCGGCGCCGGCGCATCCGAGCTGGTGCACCTGCCGCTGGAGATGATTCACGCCAATCCGCGCCAGCCGCGCAAGGCGTTCGACGGGGATGCCGCCGCCGGTCTCGCCGCCTCGGTCAGGGCACAGGGCCTGTTGCAGCCGCTATTGGTACGCGCCCGCAAGGACGGCGGTTACGAGCTGATCGCAGGCGAGCGGCGCCTGCGCGCCGCGCGCGAAGCCAGGCTGGCCACCGTACCGGCGGTGATACGCGAGGCCGACGACCGCGAGAGCGTCGTGCTCGGCCTGGTCGAGAACGTTGCCCGCGAGCAGCTCTCCCCGCTGGAAGAGTCTCGCGCCTACGCCGTGCTGCTGGACGAGTTCGGGCTGGCGCTGGGCGAGATAGCCGACCGGGTCGGTCGCTCGAAGCCGTCGGTCTCGAACCGGCTGCGCCTGCTCGAGCTGCCCGACGAGGTGCTGGAGATGCTCTCCGCGGGCGCCCTGAGCGAGGGCCATGCCCGCGCCATCCTCGCGCTGCCCGACAACGAGGCTCGCAAGGCGCTCGCGCACCGCGCGGTCAAGAGCGGCATGTCGGTGCGCCAGGTCGAGCAGGCCACTCGCGATGCGGGTGCACCGCGCCAGCGCCGATCGCGGCCCGTTCCGCTCGACCCCGATCTTGCCTCACGCGCGACCAGGGCGGCCGAGCGGCTGACGGGCTTCCACGCCCGCGTCAGTCCCGTCAAGCTCGAGATCCGCTTCGCGGGCGAGACCGAGCTGGCCGAGCTGGTCGAGGCGCTCGAGCGAACGGCTGAGCCTCAACACTCGACGAGCACGTGAAGCGGTCCGTGCTGCTCGAGCACGACCACGGACGTCTCGCCGTGATGGCGCCTGAAGAGCAGATCGACCGTCGCCTTGCCCACCCGTAGCCCGCGCACACTGACCTCTTCGAGCCAGTCGGGAAGAACGGGCCGCACGATGCGCAGCGTATCCTCGGTCGCATCGGGCTCCAGCCCGAGCACGATTCGCAACATGTAGGGAATCGCGCCGGCGGCCCAGGCCTGGGGCGAGCAGGCGACCGGATAGCGCACCGGCTCGGGCGAGTCGCCGCGGTCGAAGCCGGCGAACACCTCTGGCAGGCGATAGCTCGGGAAGCGGGTAGCCGCCTGGTAGATAGCGCCGAACACCTGTAGAGCGTCATCGCTATAGCCATAGCGCTTGAGCCCGCTCGCGATCATCGCGTTGTCATGCGGCCAGACGGCGCCGACCTGGTAGTCGAGCGGGTTGTAGGCGGCCTCTCCCTCGGCCATCGTGCGGATGCCCCAGCCGCTGAACATCGGCTTCGCCAGGAGCGTTCGGGCGACCGCGCGGGCATGCCGGGCGTTGACGATTCCCGACCAGAGCGCCTGCCCGGGGTTGGAAGAGATGGCCTCGGCCGGGCGCCCGCCCTTCTGCAGCGCCACGGCGAGGTAGCGGCGCTCGGGCAGCCAGTAGGCGCCCTGAAAGCGCTTGCGCAGCTCACGTGCCTGGCGCTCCAGTTGCTCGGCCTCCTGCCGCCGGCCGCTGAGCCGGTACAACCAGGCCGTGTCGAGGCGCGCGCGGTAGACATATCCCTGCATCTCGACCAGCGCGACCGGAGGTTCGGCCACCGAGCCGTCCGAGTTTGCGATCGAGTTTCCCGAGTCCTTCCAGCCCTGGTTGGCAAGGCCTTTCTCGGAGTGGGAGACGTAGTCGGCGAAACCGTCGCCGTCGTGATCGGCGATCGTGTCGAGCCAGTGCAGGGCGCGCTCGACGTTCGGCTCGAGCTTGCGGAAGAGCCCGAGATCGCCGGTCCAGCGCACGTACTCGGCCATCAGGCAGAGGAATAGCGGCGTCGCATCGGCGCTTCCGTAGTAGGGCGTTTGCGGCACCTCGCCCAGGTTCGGCATCTCGCCGACCCTCAGCTCGTGCAGGATCTTGCCGGGCTCTTCGTCGCGCCACTCGTCGTGGCGGCGGCCCTGATAGTGCGCCAGGAGAATCAGCGTCTCGGCGGCGATGCGAGGGTTGTAGGCCACCGTCTCGAGCGCCGTGACGATGCTGTCGCGACCGAACAGGCAGACGAACCAGGGCACTCCGGCTGCGAAGAAGATCTCGCCCCGCTCGCGGGTCGCGAGCATCTCCAGATCGGCGAAAGAGCGCTCGAGTACTCGGTTGAAGAGAGGATTGTCGGACTTGACGTGCACGCTCGAGAAGGTGGGGTTCCGCCGCCAGGCGGTGGGCTCCGTCTCGAGCGTCCCCGGGCCCGTGTCGGCGAGCTCGATCTCGATGCGGATGCACCTGGTTGCTGCGGGAGCGAGCTCGAGCCGGTAGTGGGCAGTGGCGTTCGCTCCCGTCCGGCTCGGCTTCGGATCGAAGGAGAGCTTCGTCGTGCGCACGCGCCCGTCGGCGCCGTCGTAGCGAAACTCGAGCCTGTTTTCCGTCCAGCGCGGCTTGCACAGCGTTCCGCGGCGACCGACCTCGGCGCCGCGTATCGCGAACATGCTCTCGAAGCCCGCGGCGAACTCGAGCCCGAGCTCGATCGTCACCTTCTCGAGCCCGAAGTTGCGGATGAAGATCGCCTCGTTGGCGCGCTTACCGAGCTTGCGCTCGCGGCGGATGCCGATCTGCTGCTTGGGGACGACGCGACCGCGCGCCAGCTCGAGGTCGGGATTGGTCAGCTCGCTCACCGAGCGGTCGTCGTCAACGGCGCTCGAGAGCAGCACCGAGAGCGGCTCGTCGCCCAGGCGCAGCACCGCGCGATCGAGGAAGCGTGTGTCGTGGAAGTAGAGGCCGTGCGCCGGAGAGACCGAGGAGTCGATGTCGCCGCCACCGGCGCAAAGGCAGAAGACGCCGCCCGACTTGGTCGTCAGCGTCTCACCCACATCCGCGATCAGGGTCGAGGTTCCGTGGGTGAGCACTCGGCTGGTCGACCGGCGTGCCATCGCTCGTCAGACGAACTTCGGGTACAGGGACATGCCGCCGTCGACGACGACCGTTGTCCCGGTGACGTAGCCGGCCTCGTCGCTGGCCAGCCAGGCGATCGCGCCGGCCACCTCTTCCGCGTTGCCCATCCGCCCGAGCGGGATCTCCGCCTCGACGGCGTGCTCCTCCTTCGGGTGCTCGAGCAGCCGCTCGTTGATCGGCGTCGTGATCGCGCCCGGCGCCACGTTCACAACCCGCACGCCGCTCGGCGCGAGCTCACGCGCGGCCGTCTCCATCAGCAGCTTGAGCCCGCCCTTCGAGCTGCAGTAGTGGGCGTAACCGGGCCAGGGAATGAACTCGTGCACACTCGAGACGTTGACGATCACGCCGCCCTGCGCCGCGACCATCAATTTGGCCGCCTCGCGCATGCAGAGGAAGGCGCCGGTCAGATTGGTGTGCAGGACACGCTCCCAGGTCGCAAGCGGCATCTCGGTCAGTGCGACCTGATTCTCGATACCGGCGTTGTTGACGAGCAGGTCGAGCCCGCCGAACTTTCTCGCCACCTCGAAGACCAGACTCGTCACGTCGTCCTCGCGCCCGACATCGGCCTGAAGTGCGATCGCGCGGCCGCCCGCCTTGACGATCTCCGCCACCGCCTGTTCGGCGCCCGGCTTGTCGTTGTCGGAGAAGTAGTTCAGGCAGACCTGCGCGCCCTCCGCCGCAAGGCGAATCGCGGTTGCCTTGCCGATTCCGCTCGAGGCGCCGGTGACGATCGCTCTCTTCCCTTCGAGGAGCATGAGAGACCTATTCCACCGGAGCGACATTCACAATCCGATCGCAGGCGCTCGGGCTGGTTTCCGAAGCGATAACGACTCCGTTCGGTGCCAAGCACGTGGCGCGCCGAAAGCGAAAACATCGCTCCGCAGGGGTATTCAGCTCAAGTCATTAGCCGCGCGGCAACCAGAGGACGGTGGATCCCACCACGGCTTCGTAGAGGATCGTGCCGCCAGCGGTGTCAGCGGCTCCGGGCGGCCGGTCGCGCCCGCGCTTCAGCTCCTGCCGTTTGAGGTAGTGACATTCATCGGTTTCTCGCACGGCCTCGGGACGCTCCTGCCGGTGCGAGGCGTGAGGCGGGCCGTGCTGGACGCACTGCCCCGAACAGCATCGTGCCGGCAGGAGCGTCAGGTGGCGAGAAGTGATACGCGCCAACCTCGGCGGTCCTTCGCCACCGGCCGAGGCTGCGCGGGAGTGGACCTTCTTGCGTCTTATTCGAACGCGCCTACGCTCACAAAGTTGGCTCAGGAGCTCGGCCTGTCGGGCTAGTTGCCGATCTTGCGCTGAAAGACGGCGATCTGTCGGTCATGACGCCGGACGGTCTTCTCGACGGTGTCGAGGCGATCACTGCCTTCGACGAACTTGGCGTCGGTTTCAGCCCGAAAAGCTTTGAGCTCAGAGTGAACGTCGCCAACCCGCTTGTCGAGACGCGCGATGGCTCCAGGGATAGGCGCAAGGTGCTTAGCGAGAAGGTCCACGCTTCCTTGGAGCTGCTCAATTGCTGTGCCGTGAGTTGCATCGATCTTGTCGATCTTCTGCTCGAGCCGTTCGAGAATTGGTTGAAGGTCCTCTGCCATGAGTCCACTCTACGACAGAGCCCGACGCGGTGTAAAGCTCTGCAAAACATCACAAAGGGAACGTTTCAGCGCGAGCACGAAGGGTATAGCGGTTCTCCCTGAGCGCTCACCAAAGGAGGAACGATGTCCAGCGATGATGCCCTCGATCACGCCGAAATCTCTACAGAGAAGCTAGCAGAGCAGGAAAACGATCAGGCTGCCAAGGAAGACAAGGACAAAGCTTACGAGCGATCAGATCGCTACTACAAGGGTCAGAGGCACGACCGGTATCTAGGTGATCGCTGAAATAGGGAGGATCCCCGCTCGCCCTAGCAGCGGGGATCTACTCTTTCGCGAACAGCTCGGGAAAGCGCCGGAGGGGCATGAGCCCTCATTTCCGCACAGTAGACACGAGAGTGTCTGCGGCGTCCTCAACTAGACGACGGGGCTGCCGAGCTGCATACCTAAAGTAAGCGAACCGGGCGCTTTGAACAAGGCAAGCAAGTTAGTGGGATCGGCGCTCACTCATGGCTCTCCATATCGCTCAAGGAGAACCGCGTCGATTACGGCGAGATTCGCCTCGAGCACGTCCGCGAGCTGGTCGTCGTTAGCTATGAGCGGAGAAAACGATTCAAGTTGCTGGACCCTGATGCGATACCGAAGCGGGAGTCGGTCTGTTTCGAGCTGCTCACTTAGGCGTGAAGCCCAGCCGGCAACCTGTGGTCCTAGGCTGATGCGTTGCACCTTTGCGAAGCTGATCCTGATCGCTCCCTCTTGCTTGGACAAGCTGATTACTCGCACGAACTGTCGACCCTCTTCGCGCAATGTCCGATAAGTAGCTCCCGGGCTTTCTTTTGGATGGTTTAGTGCCAAGCCGGCCTGAATGCTTCCAGCGGCCCGAATATCTCCGCCGGCCTCGATATCACCTCCCGCCCGGATACTTCCACCCTTGGTCGTGGGTGGACGGTCAATCGGAGGTCGCGAGCTCTCGTCGTTGGTGTTCGTTGCAGGCTGGTTGCTGGATCGCTGATCGCGTGTAAGGCGAATCTGCTCGTCTACCTGTCGGACGCGCCCAGGAAGACCGCGTGCTACGTAGCCTTCGCGCTCATGCTCAAGCGCCTTCAGTCGATCGACTTGTTTCGGAGTTAGATCGGTTCGATCCCGCCACTTCGGCGGGCGGCCATTTCGAAGGATCGGCGTGTGGCGCGCGACGAATCGGGCGCTCGGCCACTCCGCGAGCAGCAACACCCCGGCGATTACTGCGAGCACGCACCCCGCCAACAAGATCACGATCGCAGGATCGCTCCACCCGGCGTGAGGAGCCGTCGTAACGATCGTCACCGCCGCGATACCGAAGGCCGGGCCCGTTCCAAGCAGAGTGGCGCCGAGGACAGTCTTACGTTCAGCCATCTCCTCGCCTCCGCCTCCTGCCGTCAACAGTAGTAACCCCAGCCCTGGCTTCGCCGCGATTCGAGCGGTTGATGGATTCCACAGTATCGGCTGCCGGGCCTAGGGCGCCGCTTGCACTTCTCGCGTCCGATACGACACATGTAGTCGTACGAGAGACGGGCCTCGCAGGACCCCTCGGGGCGATCGAGTATGCGGCAGCGCTTCGCGAGTCGCTCTACTTCGTTTTCGTCGGGATCAGACATCGGGGCGATCATTCTGAAGGCCTGAGCGGACAGAGTTTCGCCGACTTCCTCTGGACCTTTCGCCTGATCGGTCCTATCATCCAGATTCCAGGATGGAGCCGTTCTTCTTCGGAGAGGCACTTCAGTTCCACCTCGACCTGTGCGAGGCGCTCTCGAGCGAGGTCGTGGACAGCTGCGAGCAGGCGCTAGCCCATGCCCGTCTCGGCTACGCGATCGAGGAGACCATTGAAGCGCTCGCCCACCCGGCGCTCTCACTAGAGCGGCGCGGGGACAGAGGTCGCGAGCGCTACCGGCTCTCGTTCCTCGGACGCCGCATTCTCGAGTGGCGACTTGGCCCGTACGAGGTCGAGTTGCGCTCCTGGGGCCCTCGTGACCGTGTGAAGGAAGAGCAAGAGGAGAAGTGCGACGCGATCGTGCGCTCCTACGGCGGGACTCCTGTTAGGGAGCCGGCTTACGACCGCCTCGCCCTTCTCTACATCCCGCACGCGCGGGAGTGGTGCCTGTCAGAGGTGGAGTCGAAGGCGACGCTCTCAACCTTCACCGACGAGCGAGAGCACGTGCTCGCCGTCACGGCTACAGCAGTCGAGGCGTACTTCCCTTGGTCTGAGCCGGGTGGCATCGTCTGGGCGCCTGGCTTCGAGAACCGGATTCGCGTGAGCCCGCCTTCGCCACGTTGATCAGCGTCGTGCGCGGCCTCTCTCCGTGGAGCTCGCCGAGGGTAGTCGAACCACATCGGTTCGAGTTGGCTTGAGTCGCGGTTGCGCCTCCCGCCTTGTTAGGCGCTCGTCGCTATGCGAGACTTCCGATCAACCGACTCAGGCGACTAGGGGCGCGGAGACCGCCGGTGCCTCTTCGCTCGATGCAATGCGCTTTGAAGAGGAGAGATATTCAGTGAAAATACCGGAGGAAAGAAAACGCATCGCATTACGAGTCTGTAAAGCACCGGCTATGAAGCGGCTCAGCATGATAATGGCGGCGGTGCTTGTAGCCGCTCTCGGATGCGTGGTGGCGGCTAGTGCCGACAATTCCACAACGATCGGTACCGGTACCACGGTCACAACCAGCATGATTACAACTACCTCTGACCTGCCGAGCGGAGTCTCGATTCGGGTGAAGCCGGCGACAATCCACACCTGTCCGTCGCGATTTGCTACCTCGACTACGGTCTCTGGTTCGATCACGCCGGCTCAGGCGGCACCGGTCACGGTGACCCTCCAGGGTCGTTCAGTGAAGGGTGGTAGCTGGGCGGAGGTGGACTCTACTAATGCCACGGCCGGATTCAAGTTCACCCAGGTGGGAAAGTGCAGTAAGCACGGACTCTGGCTTCGTGCAGTCGTGGAGGCTTCGGACGGCACAGCAGCCCAGAGCAGTCAGAGCCTCATGAAGGTGATAGGTAACGCGGGTCTTACGCCGGTCCCTGGCAACCAGAACACCGTTAAGTTGAAGGCTGGCTCCAGGGCTCCAATTGGTCTCTGGATCTGGGGCGGCGACGTTGGTTCCAAGGTTCGATACGAGGTACAGAAGAAGGGTACCAAGAGCTGGAAGCTAGTCCAGACCTGCAAACGCGGGACTACTACTGTGGTGGATAAACAGATGGGGGTCATTAGCGGGTACAAATGTGAGTTCAAGGTACCTAAGACATCTGGAGTCTACTACGTCAGAGGGCACTTTAAAGCTACAGCAACTACTGTGGAGACCAGTACACCGTCCAACACGATAACGGTGGTTAGGCGTTAGGCGAGGAGATGTCCAGTGAGCTAACGTTAAGCTCTCTAGGTCGCGTCCTCCAGTCGCAATACGATATGAATATATATAGCGATAGTAATTAGGAGAAGATGAAGCGAATCGCCCTGTTATTCGGATCAGCACTTCTCGCGGTGTTATTAGCCGCTCTCGGATGTGTGGTGGCGGCTAGTGCCGACAACTCTACAACGATCGGTACCGGTACCACTGTTACAACTGCCTCTGACCCGCCGAGTGCAGTTTCGATCCGGGTAAAGCCGGTGACGATCCATGCCTGTCCGTCACGGTTTGCTACCTCGACTACAGTCTCTGGTTCGATCACGCCGGCTCAGACAACACCGATTACGGTGACCCTCCAGAGTCGTTCGTTGAAGGGCGGCAGCTGGATGGAGGTGGACTCTACTGATGCCACGGCCGGATTCAAGTTCACCGAGGTGGGCAAGTGCAGCAAACACGGACTCTGGCTTCGCGCGATGGTCTCTACGGCTGCCAGTCAGACTGCTCTCATGAAGGTGGTGGGCCAGGTTGACCTCAACCCCAAGCCTGGTAACCAGAATACAGTGAAGCTCAAGTCTGGCTCGAAGGTACCGATTGGTGTATCTCCTGGGGGTAGTGGTTGGGGAAGTTCTACCATACCAGGTGATGTTGGCTCAAAGGTGCGCTACGAAGTACAGAGGATAGGTAGTAAGGACTGGAAGGCTGTCCAAACGGCATCAAGGGGATCGGGTAAAAAGCATACGGTCTCAGGGTGTCCGGGGTGTGGTTACATCAGCTACTACAACGCTCAGTTCAAGGTGCCGAAAACCCCCGGAACCTACTATGTTCGTGGTCACTTCAAGGCCACCTCAACTACGGCAGAGACCACTACCCCTGCCTACAAGATAACGGTCAGGCGGTAGTTACGCGATAGACGTCTAGTGAGCTAACGTTAAGCTCCCTAGGTCGCGTCCTCCAGTCGCAAACGAAGCGGGGAAAAGCCCGCCATTAATCTCTACGCCCGTTGGGCGTCGAGATTGTTTCCCATTAAGCGAAGGGGAATCCGCGCTACGCTTCAAACCGATGTCGGCAGTATGGGCAGACCCTTACCTTGCTGCTGACATCCTCTCGGCAGTCAGGGCACTTCTTTGTGATACCGAAGAGGCGCTTGTTCCGCGCCATGTCGTGCTCGAACGCCTTTCGCATGAGCCCCACGGTTGCCTCCATAGATCGCGATCGCGTTTGTCGATCGAGAGTGTAGGAGGCGCTCAAGACGCCGGCCGAGCCGAGCCTAGTCGAGCGGACCGAGGACGCCGCTCGATTCGTCCTCGGACGGAAGCGACCGCCCTTGTCGCATGGCGAAGTCGGTGGCGAGCGCCTTCGTCTCGTTCAAGGTGACCGATGCGAAGGCCATCACATCCTGTTTCTCCCCAGCCGGCAGCACGGTCCGGAAGAGATTCGGCATCCGGTCAGACCAGCTCGGGCGGTAATAGACATCCCAGCTGATAAAGACCTCGCTCCCCATCGCCTGGGCGCTGACCTCAACCTCGATGTCTCGCCTCGTCACCCGGACAGCCCTCTTCGCGCCGCTGCCGCTGAACAAGCTGCCACCGTAGTTCACGAGCTCGATTTCGCCAACTCCCCGATCGCTGAAGCGCCCATACGCCTCCTTGAGGATCTCGCCGTCGGCTCCGTCGTCGCCGGGCACCAGTACGTCCCAGTGCTTTAGGTGCTGGCGGTCGTCAGGCATGAGGGGAAGCGTAAGCGACGAGGCGGCTGATACCTGGATCCGCTCACCGTGTTCGACAGCTGTGGAAAACTCGGCCTGTGGATACGCGAAATATCCCGCTATTTGCGGGTTATTCTCTTCCCGTCTTCCACACACACCAGAGCGATACGGTCAAATCAGCCGTCGCCGCCCGTGATAACAACCCTTCCAGGCGAGTTATCCAGGCTGTCCACAGGCATCGATTTTGAACTCGTCCGCACAGATCGCTAGCGTGCGGCTATGCACGCGCTTGACCGGCCCTTGCCCCAGTTTGGGCGGCATGCGATACTACGGGCAGCGAACACTTGTTCGTAACTATGGTGTCGCGATCCTTACCATGAATCCCAGTCGCCGAATCCGTTCTGCTGGACCCGAGATCGTCATTGCCCTCGTAGGAGCAGCCGGGACAGATCTAGACGGCCTCACAACTCAAATCACTCAAAAACTAAAAGAGTTCGATTATCAGTCTGAGCCCATCCGCCTAGCTGATCTAGTTCGCAATGTCGGCGATCCCGACCTTCTTGACCGTAATGATCTCCCCTTCGCCAAATACATCGAGCAGTACCAGATGGCCGGAGATCGATTCCGCGAGGAGTTGAGGCGTGGCGACGCTCTTGCTCTCGCTGCCATTCTCGAAATCAGGAAACACCGTACGAACGAAACGGGAGATGTCACGAAGCCTTGCGAGCGCAAGGCGTTCATCGTCCGGTCGTTAAAGAACCCGCGAGAACTCGCAACGCTGAGGCGAGTTTATGGTCATCGCCTGACCGTCATTTCAGCATACCTACCGCGAAGCACGCGAAGTGATGCGATCAAGCGGAAAACGCG
The DNA here is from genome assembly GCA_049591255.1 of Gaiellaceae bacterium. Lineage (GTDB taxonomy): Bacteria > Actinomycetota > Thermoleophilia > Gaiellales > Gaiellaceae > Fen-549. The sequence goes on along the minus strand of JBAWEP010000016.1, from coordinate 8,676 downwards.
GAGATACAGCGGGGATCTCGATCAACTCGTTCGCACAGTGATCGAAGACGACGAAAGACGTGGCGACCTCGAATACGGTCAAAACGTCCGCAACACATACCCCGAAGCGGACTTCTTTCTTGACACTCGAAAGTCGGCTCATGTGGGCGATGCGTTAGAGCGCTTTTTAGACATCATCTTTGGGTATCCGTACAGCGCTCCCACCATCGAGGAAGTCGCGATGTTCCATGCTCAAGCTGCAGCATTACGCTCTACAGAGCTCGGTCGACAAGTCGGCGCCGTCGTAGTAACAGAGACTGGCGCTGTCACTGCAATCGGTACAAACGAAGTGCCGAAGTTCGGCGGCGGACTCTATACGACAACCGTTCCAGCTAGCGGTTCGGATGGTCGGGACTTTAAGTTTCTCGAGGAAGATCAAAGCCTCCGCAAGCGGACTGAGGGCTTTGACGAAATTCTTGCTGCGCTTCATAAAGCGAAACTAGTAAATGAAAGTGTCGAAGTAGAGACGTTTATGGCTGCGCTGGGTCGGACGCAGTTTAAAGCAATCATAGAATACGGTCGAGCGGTGCATGCCGAAATGGCGGCACTGACAGATGCTGCCATGAGGGGAGTCGCCGTCGCGGGCTCAACACTGTTCGTAACCACATTCCCGTGCCATCTCTGCATGCGCCATATAATCGCAGCCGGCATTAACCGCGTCGTCTATGTACATCCGTATCCGAAGAGTTTAGCGGGTGACCTACACCGCGATGCCATTACGATCGACCCCGAAGATATTGACGCTATCGCGCAGGAAAACAAAAAGCTCGCGGTTATGCCTTTCGTTGGTGTTGCGCCACGCGTGTATATACCGTACTTTACAGCACCGTCGCGTAGGAAAAACCCCGACGGTACGATTCTATCGTTTCCGCGAGAATCAGCGGTACCGAAACTCATTCAACAAGACGAGCAGGCGACGTATCTCGTTGCGGAAGGAAGCGCGACCCAAGTGTTACGCAAAGGTGCTAGCGGAGAAGTACATACGAGATTGAAAGCTTACTATCCGGAACTATCAAATGGAGAATAGGGAGAATGTAGAAAAATGGATCAGGAATTGGCTCAACACCGGAAGGAGTTGCTGGAGACTCTAGAACGCGATGAGGAAGTATGGGAAGAGCTTCCCGAATGGTTGAAGCTAACGTACCACTACGGAAGCGAGTCAGACGAAGCAGAAGACGATCAGAGCGAGCTTCGGAAGACTGCGTAAAGCGTAAGGGCCAGGAACCACTTTTTGCGGTTCCTGGCCCTTTTTTCTTGGCGAGCGCTCGTGGTGTATTAAAGAAAAGGCCGCAACTTCGTAGAGTTACGGCCTTGATGCCGCCCATGAGGGCGGCTGAGCGCGCTCAGCTCTCCCTGAAGGCTTCCGCCACGTCCCCCCAATCAACGCGCCAGAGACTCCCTATATCCCCTAGCGCGAGGCGAGCGTCACGGGCATAGATAACAAGCCCGGCCTCTTCGACGTAGATGAAGGGGTCTTTGGAGTCGATCGTCGTCTCCTGGAGCAACTCGAGCCCCTCCTTGAGACCATCGACTCCGTAGATCCGAGCCGTCTCCTCTGCCCAGCGGTAGAGGGTCTCTGTGTTCGTGAGCCACAAGTGGCAGGCCCAGGTCTCACGATTCGTCCAGCCGTTGTAGCGATCATCGGCCGGTTTCTCTGAGCCGTTCTCGGCGGCGTTAGGTGCACGGTCCTCTTTAGGATCGTCATCGGTGCGCGGGGTCTCTCCCCGATCGGGCGAGGTGTTCATGTGACCTCCTTCGTGTTGGGTGCCCGCTCGCAGCCCCGAGCTGCGTCGCTTAGGCGGCCAGAGGGGCGGCTCCTCGCCTCAGTGGCGCCGCGGCCCGTCCGAGGAGCCAGGAACGCTCCCGAGCGGCCGAAGGTGCGCGGACCGGGTCCGAGGAAAAGCCGGCCGGAAACGCACGGGCCTACCGAGCCCCGGCTTTGCGGGCCTCCTACTCGGAGGCAACCTCAGTCAGAGCCGCGAGTGGACTCCCAGTAAGAAGAAGGTTCAATGGGTTCGCTGCCGGTGGATGACGCTTGCGTCAAGCCGGCGGAGCGGATGGCGAGCTCCTGGTCGAGATCGCGGCAGTAGCGAAGCCAGCCTCTCCCGCGCCCAAAGTTCCGAAGGTGTTCGCGCTGAGAGATGGACACCTCGGAGTCGGTCGGAAAGTCGAGAGTTCGGAAGCGGCGGGCTCTGAGTCCCTTGGTTCTGAGTACCGCTTCTCGAAGTGGCAGCGCGGCGAGCTCTGACGCAGCGCGCTCCCACTGGTCAGAGAGCGGCTCGTAGGACGGCGCGTGCTCGGTGTCCATGTACCGAACCATCCCGGGCTCGACGTCGGTGACGTAGCGGGCTAAGAGTTCCGCATCCAAACGATCACAGCGGAAGACGACGAAGGAGCGGGCGTTGCCGAGCACCGTCGAGCGAAGCTTCTCGGGCAGCTGCCCGAGAGTCTGGTGGGCGAGGATGAGGCGCAGGCCCATCTTCCTGGCCTCAGAGAGCATCTCGGCGAAGGAATCGGTGGCGAAGTTCTGGAACTCGTCCACGTAGAGGTGCCAGGGCGAGCGTTTGTCGGGCGGGAGCGAGAGCCGGCTGATCGCCGCCATCTGAATGCGGGAGAGAAGCAGAGCTCCGATCAGGTTGGTGTTGGTGCGAAGCACGCCCTTCGAGAGGTCCACCAAGAGGATCTGGCCTTTGTCCATTACCTCCCGGAAGTTGATCGTGCTCGTCTTGGCGCCGAGCATCAGCCGGAGCCTCGGATCGGCGGTGAAGGAGGAGGCCTTGTTGAGCGTGGACTCGACATAGAGCGTACGCTCCCTCTCCGGCCAGCGCTCGAACCGATCGCGCCAGAAGCGCGCCACAGGCTCGTCGGTGACGTGCTTGATCAGTCGCTCTCGGAATCCCTTGTTCGTCAGTAGTGGCTCGAGCTCGAGCAGGGTCTCTCCGGCTTCGATCAGCGTCCAGAGGCTGTTCCGGAGGATCTCAAGGAGTCGGGGTGAGGACTCCTCCGAGAGCTCCCAGACCTTCCGGAAGACGTCGACTAGCTCGACGGTCTGGGTGAAGATGTCGATGCCGGGGATCGGCTCAAGTGGGTTGATGGTCACCATCTCCTCGGAGCCGAACTCGATCAAGCGCAGAAGTGGCCAGGCGGTCGCATTCTGGAGAATGTCGGCTATCAGGTCGCCGTGAGGGTCCAGCACCCCGAAGGCGTAACCAGCCTGCAGATCGGCGCAGGCCCAGCTCGCGAGCGCCTTGCTCTTACCGGCGCCGGTTGAGCCGATCACGTAGAGGTGAGCCGCCCGCTCCGGGTTCTCGAGGTAGAGGCGGGCCCGGTCGCCGTGCTCGTCGGTCGTCTCCCCGAGCAACAGGCCGTTTGAATACGGAAGCACGGGCGAATTATCCGGCCTGGAGCAGTCGTACTCAGACTCCCTAGCGAACAAGGGGCATCGGCTCCTCATCCGACGGCCCGAACCAGATTGGTTCGAACAACTGCCCTGACCTGACCGCGTCATGGACGGCGAAGAGGAACATCCGGGAGGCGCCGGCTGCGCGAGCTGCCTGGCGCAGGCTGTCCCGCCTCCGTTCACTCGGAGTTGAGGTGAGTACCCGGAAGCTCGCCGCCTCATAGGCGCGCTCGAAGCCGCCGCTCCTCCAGTACAAGCGGTAGGCCCGGATCTTCTGAACGAAACGCTTTCGGGTCATCGTCGCGCGATCGACCTCGAGGAAGAAGGAAGCGAGCTTGTCTCCCCATGCGAGTTGCATGAAGGCGTCGGGACGAACCGGTAGGTAGCCTCGTGGGGCGTCGCGGTCGTCTATCCAATCCCAGAGCAGCGGACCGTCCATCTCGAAGCAGCGGACAGAAAGCTCGGAGTGCTCGCGAGCGGCGAGTTCGAAAGCAACCCAGAGGTCGTTTATCGCGAGCGTGTGTTCGCGGAAGTAGAGCTCGGTCATGCTGCGCTTGGGTGACCAGCGGACCTCGGAGGAGTCGAGACCGAGCAACTTTGAGACCACGCGCACGCCACGCTTGTCGAGCGCATAGATCATCTCCGAGGCGAGGGTCTGGCCGCGTACCTGACGCGAGAGATAGCCGTTATGAAAGAGCTTTTGGAGGCGGGAGTTACAGCTCGAAAGCAACGTCTCAGAGCGCGCCAAAGGACTCGCCGGAAAGAAGATCGAGGCGATATGGTCGCGGGTCAGGAAGCGGTGCTTGTGCACGGCCACGAGGATCTCGCAGTCGCGGTCGGTAAGGACCATTGGCGGCGGATTAGTCGAGCGAAGTAGGCGTGGCCGGCGCTGTGGCTTTCTTGGGCGTGGGGTCATAGCGGTCTCCTTGGTTACTGCTTGTCTTTTCTTGCGAGCCCGGAGGAGGGGTTTGAGGGGAGGAATCCGGGCGAGCTTCTTTGCCCCGTCGGCGAACGCCGACTGCCGGACGCAAACCCGGGAGCGCAGCGTCCCGGGCACGGGTCGAGGGGGAACCCCGAGACGCCGTGGCGGCAGGCAGTCGGGGTTCGTCAGAACACCGACGGGGCGCGCTGGGAGGTCCTCGATGGGCCGATCCAGAGCCATTCCTCCCCTCTAGGAACGCTCCGCCCTCCGCTAAGGAAGTTGGGTAACCGGCAACCTGGGGCTCGACCTGACCCTGCTTGGCAAGCTCGGTCGCTATCAGCTCGTCTTCGGCGGCGCCGATCAATGCCGACGCGAGTAGTCGGAGCTGCCATTCAGCCCGAGGGCTGAGAACTAGTGGCGTATCGATCTCGGTCATCGTGATGCTCCAGTTAATACGGAAGTAAGTCCGTACTTGAGGCCGAAAGAAAAGGCGCCTTCTGTGGGTGCCTCGGCTTTGCCCCTGGTCTACTCCCTATATCCAGTATACGGGCAAAGATCCGTAGCTTGTCAATACCTAATATCCGATCAGCGCTTGACAAGGCACGAAATAGCCGTGCTACGATGGGGTAGGTAACGGAGAAATATCGATATGGCCAGAACCTTTCTACAAGCCTTCGGCGACAAAGTTCGGCAACGGCGCCTCGAGCTCGGTCTCTCACAAACGGAGCTCGCTCGTCGCGCTCAACTCGGCCCACGCGGCCAAGGCTCGATATCGGACCTTGAGCTCGGCAAGCACCTGCCGAGCCGAAAGACGCGGGAGATCATCGCCCAGGCATTAGAGCTCTCCCCTGGCGAGCTGGAATCTCTTGCAACCGAAGCGCGTCTCGAGGAACTTGGCGTGACCGACCCGGCTTTCACCCTCTTGTTCAAGGATCTCCCGAACATGACGCTAGAGGAGAAACAGGCGCTATTGCGGGTCTACATGGAGGACATCCTGCCGGCACGGAAGCGTAGGGATCGAAAGAACTAAACGGAGAAGCGATAGATGCGAATCGCGATAGGCAAGGCTGCGGAGGCGCGGCAGACACTCTCACCGGACCTTGACGAAGCTCTCGAACGAGCAGGGCTAATGGTGTTCGTTCGCAAGCTCGCCGGCCGATTGCGGGAGTTCTACACCGGTGATTCGATCGTGCTCTCCGATCAGCTCTCAAGGGCCGAATGCCGCGAGCTTTCGGCGCATGCGCTCGGGCATCATCTACTTCACACTGGTAACCAGTGGCACCAACAGGGCCGCACTTACAGCAGGGCCAACTATCAGGAACGTCAAGCCGATGTCTTCGCCGCCTTCTTCCTCATTCCCGACGATGAGCTGAACGACGTTCTCGCTCAAACGCCTGAGCCGCACTCGCTAGCCGAAGAGTTCGGAGTCCCCGAGCCGTTTATACGTTTCCGTCTACAGCTACACGCCGCCCGATTGGAGGCCGTCCGATGAAAGCTGTGATCTACCTTCGAGTTTCGACTAAGGAGCAGGCGCAGGTCGGCGAAGGCAAGGAGGGCTACTCGATCCCGGCGCAGCGGGAGGCGTGTATGAAGCTTCTCCACGAGCAGGGTTGGGAGCTCGCCGACGAGTTCGTTGACGCTGGCTTCACGGCCACCTCGCTCAAGCGGCCGGCGCTTCAACGGATGATGTCGGCTCTCAAAGATGATCGCGAGATCAAGTTCGTGATCGTGCACAAGCTCGATCGCCTTGCCCGTCAGGTCGAGGGCCACGTCACGATTACCGGAGTTCTGAAGAAGCTCGGGGTGAGGCTCGTCTCGATTACTGAGCGCGTGGATGAATCAGCGTCCGGTCGCCTTCTCGAGATGATGCACGCGGCGATGGCTGAGTTCTACAGCGCAAATCTGGCGACTGAGGTCAAGAAGGGGATGCTGCAACGAGTCAAACAAGGAGGGTATGCGGGTCGTCTTCCCGCCGGGTACCGAGCCGAACGTTCGTTCATCCAAGGCCGCAGAATCTCCAAGGCAGTGATCGACGAGGAACAAGCACGCTTCGTCAAACTGGCCTTCACGCTCTATGCCGGCGGTAACTACACGGTCGCTGAGCTCCGCGACACGCTTACGGACGACGGTTTCCAAGTCCAGTTCATTCACGGGCAGCGCAAGCCGGTCTCTCTGTCCGGACTGACGCGTCTCCTAACGAGCCGGTTCTACATCGGAGAGGTCAAGTACGAGGGCATCTGGTACAAGGGGGCTCACGACCCGATCGTCTCGCGCGACCTCTTCCAGCGCGTTCAAGACGTCTACGAGCTGCACCACAGCACCATCGGCTCGCGTCAGCGCAAACACACGCACTTCCTGAAGGGCAAGCTCTACTGCAGCTGCGGCGCTCGGCTCTCGTACACGCTCGCGAAGAAGCAGCGTTACCCCTACTTCTACTGCCTGGCTCAGAAGCGCCCGGGTGCGACTTGCCGGGAGCCTTACGCGAGGGTCGAAGACGTCGAACGGGATATCGAAGAGTGGTACTCCTCGGTTCAGCTCCCTCCGGATTACGCTCTTCGCCTGCGCGATGAGATGGACGCTCAGTTGCTGACGAAGGAGAAGACGACTGTCGATGAGCAGACCTGGCTCACCCGCCAGATGGCTCGGCTTACCAGCGAGAGCCAGAAATCGCTCGACGCGCTCTACGCTCAGGCCATAACCATGGATGTCCTGAAGGCTGAGCAACAGCGGATCACTTCAGAGATGGCGGCGATCGAGACGCGATTCCGAAGAGTCCGGCTCGGGATGGAGTTCGTCCGGACGACCGGCGAGGCGGCGATCAAGCTCGGCGAGTCCTGCGGCGACGCCTACCGGAAGGTGAGCATGCCCCGCAAGAAGGAGATCAACGGGGCCTGTGTCGAGAAGTTCTATGTGAAAGGCGGGAGAGTCTCAGATGTCGAGCCGACTGAGCTCTTCAACCTGATCCTCTCCCGCAGTTCGAATAACGATGCTTTGGTGGGCGATGGTGGATTCGAACCACCGACCTCCGCCTTATCAGAGCGGCGCTCTAACCGACTGAGCTAATCGCCCGCGGCTGAGGATGATAGCTCCCCGCGCCGATCGGCGCCGAGGCTGAGATGGGCTTGACGAGCAAGCGTTTTGTCCGATTACCGCGGGGCTACAATCGAAAGTAGAGCCGAGCGATGATCAGGATGGAGATCTACGGGGTGAGCTTCGATCTCGTCGGTAAGACGCCGATCGTCCTGCTCAAGATGGTGGACGGGAACAAGTTCCTGCCAATCTGGATCGGTCATCCGGAAGCGGCGGCGATCCTGATGAAGATTCAGGATGCTCCCGTGCCGCGGCCGATGACGCATGACCTGGTCGCCGATATCGTCCAGCGGCTGGGCGGCGAAGTGGTCTCGATCGCCGTGACCGACCTCAAGGACAGCACCTTCTACGCCTCCATCAAGGTGCGGCAAAACGGTGACGAGATCGAGATCGACTCGCGCCCTTCCGATGCGATCGCCATCGCCATCCGGCTCGATGCCCCGATCTTCGTCGCCGACGAGGTGATGGAGGAGTCGGCCGTGGAGTTCGAGGGCGAGGAGGTGAGCGAGGAGGAGATGGTCGCTCAGTTCAAGCAGTTCCTCGAGACCGTCTCACCCGAGGAGTTCGCCCTCGACGTGGATGCCGATGTTGACGTGGACGTTGACGTCGATGTTGACGAAGGCGACGAGACCGACGAAGGCGACGACGAGCCGCTGTCCTAGCGCTGAGCTTCTCGCTTGCTCAGGCTGAGCACCGAATGGAACAACTCCAGCAGCGTCTCCTCGGAGACGGCTCCGTCGTTCGCCTGGCGCCACTCTTCCAGTAGCCGCCGCTCACGATCGAGATCGACGAAGTCGTAGCCGCACTCGGCCTTGTGGGCGCGAATCTTCGCCGCGACTCCGAGCCTGCGAATGAAGGCAGCGAGCAGATCGCGATCGGCAGCCGCAATCTCCTCTCGCAGCGCCAGTAATACCGGGTCGTCGTCTCGCGCATTCACTGGCCGCAGATCGTAGCCAATGCTGGCTCCGCTATTGATCGAAGCCGGTCGCAGGAAATCAGTGGCCGCCACGACCGACATGGCGGGCGCGGCTCGCAAACGCCGTCCCCCCGCTCGTCCGCTCCGGACACCGGCCACGACCACGGTTAGCCGAGCACGGGTCTAGGTGACGTGCCCACACACGTTGTGAACGGCTGATAGGACATCCGGGCCTCCTTTGAGGCTGTGGGTCTGCCACGACCTACGCCCAAGGAGGCACCGGATGAATCTGCACGCTAACGCCAAGCT
>JBAWEP010000015.1:0-29429 GCA_049591255.1 Gaiellaceae bacterium | reverse complement strand
GCCGCCAGCGGCGCGGCGCGAGCGCGTTGACCCGATCGCCGAGAAGCGCAAACAGCGCCGGCAGCACGATCAGCGCGACCAGCCCGGCGAGCAGCGCCACGAGCGCGCCCGCGATCCCCATCGAGCGCAGGTAGCCGAGCGGGAAGATCGCCAGCGTAGAGATCGCGGCCGCTACCGTGATGGCGCTGAAGGCCACGGTGCGCCCGGCGGTCGCGACGGTCGTGCGGATCGCCTCGGGACCCGGGCCGCTGCGGGCAAGCTCCTCCCGGTAGCGCGAGACGAGCAGCAGGCTGTAGTCGATGCCGAGGCCGAGCCCGGAGCCGGTGACGATGTTGAGCGCGTAGGTCGAGACCGGCATCAACACGTCGAGACCGCGCAAGACGAGCAGCGCGCCGAGTATCGTCAGGCCGCCGCAGAGAATCGGCAGCAGCGCGGCGACGAAGCTGCGGAAGACCCAGAGCGCAAGCAGGAAGAGGAACGGAAAGGCGATCTCCTCGGCGCGCGTGAGATCGTGCTGCACCTGCTGGTTGACCTGCACCGTGGCGAGCGCCGTTCCACCCATCTCCACCCCGCGCATCGGCGCGAGCCGCTCGTCGACGCGCTCGGCCGCCTGCCGCCACAGACGCTGCGAGACGTTGGCGCGGGCGTAGGCGACCAGCAGCGCCTCGCGGCCGTCGCGGGAGTGGAGCGGCGAGGCGATGACGGGGAAGATCGGCTCGGCTCGGATGGCCGCCGACGCACGGGAGAGCCGCTCGGGTGTCGGATCGCTCACGAGCACCAGCACCTGCGGCGCGGCCGAAAGGCCCGACGCGAGCTCGATACCGCGCTCGGCCCGCAGGCTCTGGCTGCCGTGGGCGACGAAGTCGTTCGAGCCGCGGCCGAGCAGTCGCGGTGTCTGCAGACCCACCAGGGCGGCGACCACGGTAAGGGCAAGGGCCACCGCGAGCACTCGTCTCGGCGCGCGAACGGCGAGATCGGCCAGCGGGCCCATACCGTGAGCCTAGGCGATGTGCGGGCGCGCGGCCAACCCGCGGGCCGCCGAAGTCCGCGTTGCCGCCGGGCCTCGAGATCTCGGGCACGGAAGCGCTATTTGCCCGCGTGGGGATAATGCGCATCGTGCACGTTCAAAGCAAGAGATCGACTCAGGGAGGCCGGTGAGGGTCTGTGCGGATCGCCCTCGCCCTCGTAATCACGGTGATCTCGGCCTCCTGCCTCGACCTGGGATACCTGCTCGAGCACGACGTCGCCTCGCGGCTGCCTACGCTTTCGCCGCGCCGGCCGATCGCCTCGCTGAGGTCGCTGCTGGGCAGTCGCCGCTGGCTCATGGGCATCGGAATCGAATCGGTCGGCTGGCTGCTCTACGTAGGTGCGCTGGCTCTGGCACCGCTCTCGCTGGTGCAGGCGACCGCCGCCGGCGGCATCGGCATCCTCGCGATCATGGTCTCGCGCCTCACGCACGTCCCGCTGACGAGGGGCGAGCGGATCGGGGCGGCGGTATCGGTGATCGGGCTCGCGTTGCTCGGTGTCAGTCTGCTCGGCGAGCACGGCACGGGCACCAGCGCCGGCTATCTCTGGATCGGCATCTGGCTCGCCGCCTCCGCTGCCGCCGCGGTCGCCTGCATCGGGCCGCTCGCGCGCGCGATCGGCGCCGGGCCGGCCTGGGGGATCGCCGCCGGCATTCTCTTCGCCGCCGGCGATGTCTCCACGAAGATGGCTGTCGCGGGCGGAAGCGAGAACATCGCCTTCCTGTCTTCTCTCGTCGTGTTCTACGTCGCCGGCACCGCCGTCTTACAGGCTGGTTTCCAGCGAGGCGGCGCGCTCACGACCGCAGGCCTGGCAACGCTACTGACGAACGCGCTGCCGATCGCCGCCGGGATGACGGTTTTCGAGGAGCCGCTGCCCGCGGGCTGGATCGGCAGCGTTCGCATCCTCGCCTTCGCCGCGGTCGTCGGCGGTGCGGTTCTGCTCGCGGCTCGCACCAAGACGGCGGAACAGCGCTCGGCGGAGGACGATTCGAACGACCTCGCCTCGAGCTCGGCCTAGGCGCGCCTCGCTCGCGAGTACGCGGAATCAGCTTCCGCGCTCGAAGCGAGCCTGCTCTTCGGCCGTCCGCTCGGCGGTCGGCTCGGCTTCCAGACGCTCGTCCGGGATCGGTTCGCCGCTCTCGACCGACAGGCCGTAGCTGCCGGCGGCAAGCCTCTGTTCGGCGCGCTCGACGGCCTCCAGCTCGGCGCGCAGATCATCGGAGAGGCCTTCGTCTCGCTCGGCCTCGTACACGTCCGACGCCTGATCGGCCAGATGTAGCTCGGTGGTCGGCTCGTCGCTCTCGCACGGCGCCAGCGCGCGGAGGCTCTCCTCGATTCGCTCGCGCTCGCGGGCGAGAAGCTTGCGTGCTCGCTCGGGATCCATGCTTCACGTATACCCCGACGCGGGAGCGAGGACACCCGGCCGAAGTTCCTAGCCGCGAACGCCCGGCGCCTGCGCCGGCCTGTTCGGATTCGACGGCAGGCCGCGCGCGACCGGCGAGCCGGCCGGCTGCGCCGGTAGAAGCGTCTTGACTGTGCTCGGGTAGCGCTGGTCGTGGAAGAGCTTGGCCGTCAGCATCTCTCGCTCCGGCGCCAGCAGCTTGATGGCGAGCACGGCGCAGATAGCGCCGGCCGGCGGCGCGACGAGGTAGACCCAGATCGAGCGAAAGTTGCCGGAGACGACCGCGGGCCCGATCGACCGCGCCGGATTCATGCTGGCGCCGCTGTAGGGCGCGCCGATCCGGATCAGGATCGGCAGCGCGACGACGAGCGCGGCCGGCGTCCAGCGCGCCGTTCTCCTCGAGGAGAGAAATCCGAAGACCAGCAGGATGAGTGCCGCGGTCAGTCCGCACTCGATGCCGGCCGCCGCGAGTGGGGAGACCGCCGGGATCGTCGCGGCGTCGCTGATCCGGCTCGCCCAGCCGCCCCAGACGCCTCGCAGAAGCGCCGTCGCCGCGAGCGCGCCCACGAGCTGAGCGATCGTATATCCGGCCAGGTCGTGCGGGTGAACGTGCCCGCGCAACCAGAAGCCGAGCGTGACCGCGGGGTTGAGATGCGCTCCGCTCCTGCGCCCGAGCGGCGAGAGCGCGATCGCTGCGACGATCAGCCCGAACGCCAGTCCGATCGTCACCAGCCGCAGCCCGTTCCAGGGCACGTCGCCGGGAAGTGGAGAAGAAGGGCTCTCGAGCGCGACGACTGCCGAAAAACCCAGGAAGAGCAGGAGGAACGTACCCACGAGCTCGCTCGTCCACTCCCAGAAGTGCCATCCGCCGGTGCGTGGCTGCGGCCCGCTCGCCTGGCGCGGCCGGTCGCCGTGCGAGGCGGCTCGGGCTCTACTAGCCATCGACGAGAAGTCCCTGTACGGGACCGAGCAGGCGCTCCGAGCGGCGCGATACATGCGGCAGCCGAACGAGCCTGTGCGTCAGTGGCTGACCGGCTCGCCGGCGCTCCAGCTGCTCCTTGCTGATCGGCTTCCAGTAGTCGTCGATGACCCGCGCCGGATCGCCGTCGATTTGCCCGGTCGCTAGCTCGAGATGCTCGGACCAGAGGCGAAGGCGGGTGCTGCGGGCCAGCCCGGCGTCGTGCGTGACGACGTTCATCTCGGTGTCGTTGAAGAGCGAGTGCTCGTTGAGATTGGCGGACCCGACCGTCAGCCACGCGTCATCGACGATGCCGATCTTGGCGTGTACGTAGACGGGTTTGGCGAGCCGGCCGGCGCGCGAGTAAAGCGCACAGGCGAGCAGACGGCCCGCGTCGGCGTCCGCTTCCGCGAGCTCGCCGAGCATTCCTCGCGTGTCGTCGCCGCCGCCGACCGGCTTGGCCGGCAAGACGAGCAGTAGCCGGAAGTCGTCGGTCGGCGGCCTCAGGAGCTTGTCTTGCAGGATCGACGTGATCTCCGGCGACCAGAGAAACTGGTTCTCCAGGTAGATCAGCCGCTCGGCCGATCGCAGCGCCCGCAGGTACGACTCGAGGATGCCGAAGTCACCGCGCGGCACAGAGGTGTAGATCTTCTCGGGCAAGGTTCGCACGACCTGCAGCTCGACGTCCCCGGCGAGGGCGACCGTGCCGGGACTTTCGATTTCCGTCCCACTCACCTCCTGCCAGCGCATCCGGAAGTGCTCGGCGACGTCGGCGACAGCCGGGCCCGCAATCTGCGCACTCGCGTCGTGCCAGCCGATCTCGCCGCGCCAGAGATGAGCGCCGCTGTCGAAGCGATCCCCACCGTTCGAGGTCAGGTCGATTCCGCCGACAAAGGCGATCCGGTCGTCGATCACGATCGTCTTCTCGTGGTGGCAGTGCATCGGCCGCTCCCTGGCATCGAGCTCGCAGTGGATCTGCGAGCCGCGGCGGAGGCTCTCGCGCATCCTTCGCACCGTCGCTCGCGAGAGGCGATTGAGTGGCAGCGGCGCTCCCGCCCAGACCAGCACGCGTACCTCGACTCGTTCGGCGAGCTCGGCCAGGAGATCGCGCAGAATCGTCGGCGACGCGCCGCGCGTCAGGGCGAAGCCGGGAGTGAAGCTCCAGCCGGCGATGTGGACATGCGACTCGGCTCGCTCCAGCTCGGCCACTATCCGCGGCAGCGCTTCGGCGCCGTCGATCAGGAACTCGAGCGAACCTCCCTGGCGTGGCTGCGCCTCGGCGGCGGCCCAGCCGCCCGCGGGAGGATCGAGTGCTCCGAGCCGATCGATTCGCCCCAGCCGCCGCCGGTGGTGGGCACAGGTGGCGCGGCTGGCCGCCGCTCCCAACTGGCGATCGGCGCCGAGCGCGAGCCTGTGGGCTGCGGGCGCGAATCGTCGCATTCCGTTGGAGACCGCGGAGGGTCGGCGCATCACCTCTGTTTACCCGGACTCGGCTGCGGTAGTCCTTAGCTGCCGTCGCCCACTCGGTCACTGCGGCGAGCGTCTCACCGGAATCTTCCCCGGTGCGAAGCGCCAGAGGCTCGACTAGACGGACAGAAACGGAGATGTGAGCAGGAACTTCCAGACGCCCGACTTTTCCGGGCGTGTGCTACCTTCGACGGCATGACCACGACGCATGAACCCGCTGTGAGAGCGGGGTGGAGGGGCGTTATCGAGGAGTACCGGTCGTTCCTGCCGGTCTCGGAATCGACGCCCGTCGTGACGATGCTCGAGGGCGGCACGCCGCTGATCGAGGCGCCGCGCCTCTCCGAGCGCGTCGGCGCGAAGGTCTGGCTCAAGTTCGAGGGCCTCAATCCCACCTGCTCCTTCAAGGATCGCGGCATGACGATGGCCATCTCCAAGGCGCTCGAGCGCAAGGCGCCGGCTGTCATCTGCGCCTCCACCGGGAACACGTCCGCCTCGGCGGCGGCCTACGCGGGTCGCGCAGGCATGACCTGCGCCGTGCTCGTGCCCGAGGGCAAGATCGCGCTCGGCAAGATGGCTCAGGCGCTGGCCTACGGCGCGCGCGTGCTCGAGATCCGCGGCAACTTCGATCGCGCGCTCGAGATCGTGCGCGAGCTGGGCGAGAAGGCGGGGCTGGAGATCGTCAACTCGATCAACCCCTTCCGCATCGAGGGGCAGAAGACAGGCGCCTTCGAGATCGTGGACGTGCTCGGCGACGCGCCCGACATCCACTGCATCCCGGTCGGCAACGCCGGCAACATCACCGCCTACTGGAAGGGCTACCGCGAGTATCTGGAAGCGGGCAACTCAACCCGGACGCCGCGCATGCTCGGCTTCCAGGCCGAGGGCTCCGCGCCGCTCGTGCACGGCCATCCGATCGAGAATCCCTCCACAATCGCCACCGCGATCCGCATCGGCAACCCGGCCTCCTGGAAAGGAGCGGAGGCGGCGATCAGCGAATCGGCGGGCGCCGTGAGCACCGTAACAGACGAGGAGATCCTCGCCGCCCAGTCGCTGCTCGCGACAAGCGAGGGCGTCTACTGCGAGCCGGCCTCGGCCGCCTCGGTCGCGGGCCTGCTCAAGGTCGGCGTGCCCGAGGGCTCCACGGTCGTCTGCATCCTCACCGGGCACGGCCTCAAGGATCCGGACATCACCATCAAGTCGGTTCCGAAGCCTCCGATCGTCGACGCCGATTACGCCGCGGTCGCCCGCGCGCTAGAGCTCTAGCAGCCTGGCCAAGCGCCTATGGCGCTCTGTCGTCACAAAGCCGGCACATTCTCGTGTGCCACGTCCCGCTACCGTATTCGCCCCGCATACCCGGTGCCAGGCACCGAGTGGAGGACTTCTGCCCGGATGGATGGCTCGGGTGCCTATTGGCACTGAAAAGGCGCTGATGAGCGACATTTACGGCGGATCAGGACGGTAGTTTTGAACGACCCCGCGGGCGGGTGGCTCGGTGGCGGGCGAAGTGAGAAATGCCGTGAAACAGCACTCCATCGTCCAACCGCGCGTTGCCCCCAAGTCGCGCCCGTAGCCGAACACCAAGCAGCGCCGCACTCTCGCGCCGGTCGTCGCCCGCTTGACAAGCGCTCATACATATTGATAGAAATCGATACATCGATCACAATCGATATGATTGAGGCAAGGAGACAACGATGAATCTGTTCCACACGAGTAAGGGTGAGTCCAGAATCGAGCTCTGCGAGCGCTGCGCGAGCGCCTGCGACGCCGCCTGCATCGCCGAGTACGAGCGCGAGCGCATCTTCCAGAACCTGCTCCGTTACGGGTACCGGTCGCTGTGAGCGAGCTATCCACAGCGATGGCCGGCTGCGCGCCGCTCGCGGCGCCGATGCTCTCCGACGCGGAGGCCGAAGCCACCGCGCGGCTCTTCGCCGCGCTCGGCGATCCGCACCGGGTGAAGATCGTCAACCTGCTAGCGACCAATCGCGAGCCGGTCTGCATCTGCAACCTGACGCGCCCGCTCGGGCTGGCGCAGCCGACCGTGAGCCATCACATGAAGAAACTGGTCGACGCCGGCCTGCTCGAGCGCGAACAGCGCGGCAAGTGGGCCTACTTCTCTCTCAACCACGAGGCCGTGCGCAAGCTCGCCGGCCTGATCGATCTGGAAGGAGAAAACCGGTGACGAACACCGCGGAAGAGCTGCGCGAGGAGGTGCGTCGTCGCTACGCCGAGGCCGCCCTCAGCGTCAGCGAGAAAGGTCAAAGCGCATGTTGCGGCGGCGAAGAAGACTTGAGCGATGTTTATGGCGCGTTGCGCTACAGCTCCGGCGAGCGCGACGAGCTCCCTGAGGCGGCTGTACTGGCCTCGCTCGGTTGCGGCAATCCGATCGCGGTTGCCGACCTGCACGAGGGCGAGACGGTGCTCGACCTGGGCTCGGGTGGCGGCATCGACGTGATCCTCTCGGCCAGGCGAGTTGGCCAGACGGGGCGCGCTTTCGGGCTCGACATGACCGACGAGATGCTGGCGCTGGCTCAGCGAAACGCCGCGCAGGCGGGCATCTCGAACGCGATCTTCCTCAAGGGCATGATCGAGCAGATCCCACTGCCTGCCGAGTCGGTCGACGTGGTCATCTCCAACTGCGTGATCAATCTTTCGACCGACAAGCCCGCGGTACTGCTGGAGATCGCACGCGTGCTCAAGCCGGGCGGCCGGATCGGCATCTCGGACGTCGTTGCCGAGGATCGCCTTTCGCCGGCCGAGCGCGCCGAGCGTGGTAGCTACTCGGGCTGCATCGCCGGCGCGCTCTCCAGGAGCGAATACGAAAAAGGTCTGCAAGCGGCGGGGTTCGAACAGATCTCAATCGAGTTCACGCACCAGGTGGAGGACGGCATGCACGGCGCGATCGTCAAGGCCGTCAGGGCCAAAGAAGCCAGGCCGGCGGCGAAGCCGCTTCCCCTCGTTGCTGATCGGTCGCAGAGGAAGTGCTGCGGATGAACCTCCTCTTTGTCTGTGTCGGCAATGCAGGTCGCTCGCAGATGTCCGAGGCTCTCTTCGCCCGCGCGGCGGCCGGCCGCCACCAGGCGCGCTCGGCCGGGACTCAGCCCGCCGCAGCCGTTCACTCGGAGGTCGTGGAAGCCATGCGCGAGCTCGGCATCGATCTCTCCGCGCGCGTGCCTCACCGGCTCGAGCTCGCCGACGCCGAGTGGGCCGACGTCGTCGTGACGATGGGCTGCGGCGATGCCTGCCCGGTCATCCTCGGCAAGCGCTACATCGATTGGAATCTCGAGGATCCCAAGGACAAGCCGATCGAGCGCGTGCGCGAGATCCGAGACGAGATCAGCGCCCGCATCGAGCCGCTTCTGGCGGATCTCGACGGGGAAGGGAAGCCGTAGTGGGCCCCGAGCCGGCCGCGGACGCAGGGACCGTACTGCGCAGGCTGTCGACGCTCGATCGCTTCCTGCCGCTCTGGATCGGGCTCGCGATGGCCGCCGGGCTTGGGCTCGGAGCGCTGATTCCGAGCCTAAACGACTGGCTCGACAAGCTGCAGGTCGGCACCGTGTCGTTGCCGATCGCGGCCGGGCTGCTTCTGATGATGTACCCGGTACTCGCGAAGGTTCGCTACGAGGATCTCGGCCGGATGAGTCACGACGGCGTCTCCGACCGCCGCTTCTTCGCTGTCTCGCTCTTCCTCTCCTGGATCGTCGGGCCGGCGCTGATGTTCGCGCTC
This sequence comes from Gaiellaceae bacterium, assembly GCA_049591255.1. GTDB lineage: Bacteria > Actinomycetota > Thermoleophilia > Gaiellales > Gaiellaceae > Fen-549. Next base: position 20,853 of record JBAWEP010000015.1, on the reverse strand, counting down.
GCCTGGCTACTCCTCGCCGACCAGCCCGCCTACCGAACGGGCGTCATCATCGTCGGCCTGGCGCGCTGCATCGCCATGGTGCTGGTCTGGAACGACATCGCCGGCGGCGATCGCGAGCGAGCGGCGGTTCTCGTCGTCTTCAACGCGCTCTTCCAGGTCGTCGCCTACTCGCTGCTCGGCTACTTCTACCTGAGCGTGCTGCCGGGCTGGCTCGGTCTCGACACGCAGGGCTTCCAGCCGGGCATCTGGGAGATCGCCCGCACCGTGCTGATCTTCCTCGGCATTCCGCTCGCCGCCGGCGTTCTCACGCGCTGGATCGGTCTCAAGCGCAAGGGCCGCGACTGGTACGAGCGCACGTTCATCCCGAAGATCGCGCCGATCACGCTCTACGGCCTTCTCTTCACGATCGTGCTCTTGTTCGCGATCCAGGGCGACAGGATCACATCGCAGCCGCTGGACGTGGCTCGAATCGCGCTGCCCCTGCTCGCGTACTTCGCCGTGATGTGGATCGCCGGCTTCGGTGCCGGACGGCTGATGCGGATGCCCTATCCCCAGACCGCGAGCCTCGCGCTGACGGTCGCCTCGAACGACTTCGAGCTGGCGATCGCGGTGGCCGTGGGCGTCTTCGGCGCAACGTCGGGTCAGGCGCTGGCGGGCGTCGTCGGGCCGCTGATCGAGGTGCCGGTGCTCGTCTCGCTCGTCTACGTGGCGCTCTGGCTGGCGCGGCGTCTGCGCTGGCCCGAGGTCGCAACCGTCACCGCGCCGGGGCAGCCATCGAGGGTGGCCGCTTCGATCCCCGACCACTCCTAGAGTTCGCGATTGCGATTTGTCGTCTTGCTCGGGCTCGTTCGCCTGCGAGGACAGACGGCGTCAAGTGACGAACGCCCACGACAGGGCGGTTGCGGACATAGATCGCTGTCTATATACTCACAGCGGAGATAGATCACCATCTATGTGAGCCACATCATGAACGAATCGACCCATATGACCAAAACGTTGAAGCAACCTTCGCTCTCGGATGCCGAAGCCGAAAGGCTGGAGGAGATTCTGAGCACGATCGCCGACCGCACACGCTTGCGCATCCTCAGCATCGCGCTGCGCTCGGAAGGCGAGCCGGTCTGCGCCTGCAAACTGGTGCCCGAGCTGGGATTGACCCAGCCTACGGTGTCCTACCACTTGAAGCAGCTCGCTCAGGTGGGCCTGCTGGAGCGTGAGCCGCGTGGCGCCTTCACCTTCTACCGGCTCGTGCCCGGGGCGCTCGAGGGAGTCGCGCTGTTTGCCGGCGCGCTCGACGAGACGGCGCGAAAAGAACGGGAGACATGAGCGAGCTCACGGTTGGCGCGCGCGATCGCCGCAGTCTGCGCCCGCTGGCGCTGGTCGCCGCCGCGGCCGCGATCTGCGCCGGCTTCTACCTGGCGCTCGGCCCGTTCTGGAACTGGGCCCTCTACAACCTGGCCGGGCTGCCGCGGGGCGCGCGCTGGTCGGACGCCGTCCACTTCTTCTTCTTCGACACGACCAAGATCCTGCTGCTGCTCGTCGGGATCATCTTCGTCGTGCGCATTCTGCGCAGCTTTCTCTCGATCGAGCGCACGCGTTCGATCCTGGGCGGGAAGCGGGAGGGGATCGGCAACGTGCTGGCCTCCGGGCTCGGTGTGGTGACGCCTTTTTGCTCCTGCAGCGCGGTGCCGGCCTTCATCGGCTTCGTCGCAGTCGGCGTCCCGCTCGGCGTCACGCTCAGCTTCCTGATCGCCAGCCCGCTCATCAACGAGGTCGCCGTCATCCTGCTCTACGGGATGTTCGGGTTCGAGATCGCGGCGCTCTACATCGGCGCCGGGCTCCTGCTCGCGATAGTGGCCGGCTTCGTCCTCGGCAAGCTGAAGCTCGAGCGCTACATCGAGCCGATGATTCTCGAGGCGGCGGCCGTCGCTCCGCTCACCGCGGCCGGCGAGGTGCAGCCGACCTGGTCGGAGCGATTCGATCTCGGCGTCGAAGAGGTGAAGACGATCATCGGCAAGGTCTGGCCGTACCTGCTGGTCGGGATCGCGCTCGGCGCCGCCATCCACGGCTGGGTGCCTCAGTCCTTCTTCACCCGCGTCGCCGGCCCCGGTAACCCGCTCGCCGTTCCAGTCGCCGTCGTGGTCGGCTTGCCGTTCTACTCGAACGCCGCCGGCACGCTGCCGCTGATCGAGGCCCTGCATGCCAAGGGAATGGCGATGGGTACCTCGCTCGCTCTGATGATGAGCATCGTCGCCCTCTCGCTGCCCGAGATGATCCTGCTCAGGCGCGTGCTCAAGCCGAAGCTGCTCGCCATCTACGTCTCCATCGTCGCCAGCGGCATCGTGGCGATGGGATTCATGTTCAACGCTGTGCTGCGCTAGAGAGGAGAAGTAATGCATTCGATCAAGGTTCTCGGCAGTGGTTGCGCCAACTGCGAAAGGTTGGCGGCGCTGGCCGACCAGGCGCTGAGCGATCTCGGCCGCTCCGAGCGGGTCGAGAAGGTGACCGACTACGCCGCCATGGCAAAGATGGGCGTGATGGCCACGCCGGCGCTTGCGGTCGACGACCAGGTTGTCCTCGCCGGCCGGATCCCGGCGTCCGCTGCGCTCAAGGAGCTACTCGCCGCCAGGGTCGTGGATTGACGACGGGAATCGCTCGAGGAAAAGGAAGGAGTCGGAAGAAACCGTGCAGCGCTTATCTCGTCATCTGAACAGGTACCTGCTCTTCTACGCGATGGCGGCGATGGCGGCCGGCATCGCCATCGGCCGCCCGTTCGAGAGCTGGTCGAAGGGCAACTCGCACCTGCTCGCCGATCTGACGACCGCGGGCGTCTTCCTGATCATCTTCCCGATGATGGTCAACGTGCGCTTCGGCGCGCTCGTCAAGGCCGGGCGGAACCTCAAGGGCCTCTCGCTTGCGCTCGCCTACAACTTCGTCTGGGCGCCGCTTCTGGGCTGGGGGCTGGCGAGTCTCTTCCTGCACGACCACCAGCTAGCGCTCGGCTTCCTGCTCGTGATGGTCGTGCCCTGCTCGAGCATGAGCATCGCCTACGCCGGGCTCGCCAAGGGTGATCTCGAGCTCAGTACCGTTATCGTCGCCTCTAGCTTCGTGCTCTCGCTGGCGGCGGTGCCGGCCTGGATGGCGCTCTTTGCGAGCGGCTACAACGTGCCGGTTCCGATGCACGACCTGCTCTTCTCGATCCTCGAGGTGCTGCTGGCGCCGATGCTGCTCGGCTTCCTCACTCGTCTCTGGCTCGTCCGCCGTCGTGGCGAGGAGGCGGTCAAGCGACTGCAGCCGGCGCTCGGCGGCTTCTCGATGCTGGCCATGTTTCTGATGATCTTTCTGATCTTCTTTGCGAAGGAGCAGATGATCGTCGCCAAGTGGCACACGGTGCTGCTCCTGCTCGTCCCGAACGCGCTCTTCATCGCGCTCACCCTGATAGTGGCGACCTGGCTCGACCGGCGGCTCCGCCTCAACTACCGCGAGCACATGGCCGTCGTCTTCGCTGGCACCGGCAAGAACAACGCCACCGCGATCGCGATTGCCACCGTGGCCTTCTCGCCGCTTGTGGCCGTCCCCGCCGCCACGATGCCGATCTTCCAGGTGATGCTGCTCGTCGGCTACCTGAAGGCGGCCGGCTGGGTGCGCCGCTACTACGCCGGCAACGAGCCGGTGGCGATCCCCGTTCCCGGCCCCGAGCCGATCACGGTCGGCGGTCATGCCGGCTGAGGAAGGCGCCGTGACTCGCTATGTCGTCGAGGGCGAGAATCGCCCCGGCGGCTCCGGCACGATCGCCTCGCGCACGGCCACGATCTCTTTCGACGGCTCCGCCGAGACGGGCGAGCTCTTGCCGAGCCCGGCCGACCTGCTAGCCGCCGCGCTTGCCGCCTGCATGCTCAAGAACGTCGAGCGTTTCTCGGGCATATTGCCGTTCCGCTACCGGCGCGCTCGCATCCGGGTCGAGGTCGAGCGCGAGGAGCCGCCGCCGCAGATCGTCCGCGCCCGCTACGAGCTCCGTATCGAGACCGACGAATCGCAGCAGCGCGTCGATCTGCTCCAGCGCAACATTCTCCGTTTCGGCACGATCACCAACACTCTGGCAGCCGCCTGCGAGCTCTCCGGCAGTATCGTCGCCGAGCCGTCCGCGGAGGCCGGAAAGGAAGAGACATGAGCAGCACGATCTCCACAGATGCGCCAACTCCGCCCAGCATTTTGCGCGGATTCCACCCGGGCTGGTTCGGTGCGGTCATGGGCACCGCCATCGTCGGCGTCGCCGCTTATCTCAATCCGGGCGCCCAACCGGGGATGCTCCACACCGGCCACGTGATCGGCGTCGCCTTCGTGATCGCCGCCTGGGCGCTGGCTTGTCTGATCGCCGTTCCCTATCTCGCCCGGATCGTCCGGCACCCCGATGCCGCGCTGGCCGACCTGCGCCACCCGATCGTCGGCGCCCTCTATGGCACCCTCGCCGGTGCGATTGTGGTGCTCGCGGTCGCCACCGCCACCGTCGGCGGCTCGCTACTTTCGTCGCACGCGGTTGTGGCCATCGTCGCCGTGCTCGCCGCCATCGGCGGCCTGATCGCCTTCGCCACCGGTGTCCTCTTCACCTACATCCTCTTCTCGGGCGACGGGCTCGCGGCCGACAGCGCCAACGGCGGCTGGTTCATTCCGCCGGTGGTGAGCATCATCATCCCGCTGACGCTGATTCCGCTCTTGCCGCACGTCGGCACCGATGCGGGGCGCTTGCTTTTGCTCGCCGGCTACGCGGGGCTCGGGATGGGCTTCTTCCTCTTCCTGCTGGTCGCGGCGGTGCTGTTCGGCCGGCTCGTCTTCCACCCCCTGCCGCCGGCGCAGCTCGCACCGTCGCTGTGGATCGGCCTCGGCCCGATCGGCGTCGGCAGCCTCGCCCTGCTCAGGCTCGCCGCGGCGGGAACGCCCTTCTGGGGCGCCAACGCCGGCGCCGTCCAGAATGTCTCCCTGCTCGCCGCCGCCACGCTCTGGGGCTTCGGGCTCTGGTGGCTCGCCACCGCAGTGCTCCTGCTCATTCGCTACCTGCGCCGCGGCCGGCTCGCCTCCGGCGTTGGCCTCTGGGCCTTCACCTTCCCGCTCGGCGCCTACACCGTCGCCACGCTTCAACTCGCTCGCAGCTGGCCGAGCGGAACGATCGAGTGGATCGGAGCCGGCCTCTTCCTGCTACTCGCCGGCTTCTGGCTCGTCGTCGGCGCGAACACCCTGCGCGCGCTGCGGACGGGGGAGGCCTGGCAGCGGTGAGCACGGCGCAGGCGGAGCGCGAGCAGCACAATCACGGCGTCGCCGAGAACGCCGACGCGAAGCGGCTTGCTATCGCGCTCGGGCTGATCCTCGCCTTCATGGTCGCCGAGGTCGTGACCGGCATCCTCGCTCACTCGCTCGCGCTCCTCTCCGACGCGGCGCACATGCTGACCGACGCCGGAGCGCTCACGCTGTCGCTGCTCACGCTCCGTCTCGTCCTCAGGCCCGCGGCCGGGAACTTCACCTTCGGGCTGAGGCGAATGGAGGCGCTCTCGGCGCAGGCAAACGGCTTCACGCTGCTCGTGCTCGCCGCCCTGATCGTCTATGAAGGGGTGCGGCGGCTCATCGCGCCGCCGCAACCGTCGGGCCTGGCGGTGCTCGTCGTCGCCGTCGTCGGCATCGGCGTCAACCTGCTCGCCAGCCGGCAGCTGGCGAAGGCGAACCGGCGCTCGCTCAACATCGAGGGCAGCTTCCAGCACATCCTCACCGATCTGTTCGCATTCATCGCGACCGCCATCGCCGGCGCCGTCATCCTCGCAACAGGCTTCGTCCGCGCCGACGGCATCGCCGCCCTGCTCGTGGCCGCGATCATGCTCAGGTCGGCTTACGGCCTGCTCAAGGCCTCCGGGCGCGTCTTTCTCGAAGCGGCGCCGGAGGGAACCGATGTCGAGGCGATCGAAGCCGCGATGCTCTCCCAAGCGGGCGTCAAGAGCCTCGACCATCTGCACGTCTGGGAGATCGGCTCCAGCCTTCCCTCGCTCTCGGCGCACGTATTCGTGGTGCCGAACACCGACTGCCACGCCATCCGGCGCACGCTCGCAGAGCTGCTTCACGACGGCTTCGGAATCGAGCACGCGACGCTCCAGGTCGACCACGTCGAGAGCGATCCCGAGTTCGTCGCTCTCGAAGCGATCGCCCCGCGCGACCGACTCGGGCAAGCCTGATCATGTCTCCGCAGGCGGTGCTGCAAGACTCAACCGCGGTTCACGAGTTCCGTGGTCACGAGGTCAGCCGCCTGATCGCGGGCGCGATCGCGCTGTTCGTCACCGGTCTTGCCGGCTGGACGATCTTCCTGGCGCTGACCCTGCCGGGCAGTCACCAGGCGCGGCACTGGGACGCCGCCTGGGTCGGCTTCGACATCGGGCTGATCGTCGCCCTCGGCCTGACCGCCTGGGCGGCCTGGTTTCGCCGTCAGGTTCTCGTCGTGGCAGCGCTGGTGACCGCGACGCTGCTCGTCTGTGACGCCTGGTTCGATGTCACGACATCGTGGGGCACCGGCGATCAGGCACTGACACTCGTCACGGCGCTGCTGGCGGAGCTGCCGCTGGCCGGCGTGCTCTTCTGGCTGGCCAGGCGAATCATGCTGCGAACCTTCGCCGCCTGCCGCGCGCGTCTCGGCGAGGAGGGCTCGGATGTCCCACTGCACGAGATACCGCTTCTTCTTGGCCGGAGCCCGAAAGTCGAGCCGGGCTCGGCCGGCGGCGGTCGCGCACCTATGCCGTCGTCAACGGATGATGAGCAGTAGGCGCTTGAGCAAGCCGAGCACCTCGGAGAGCCGCGCTCGCCGAACTGCTCGGTAGATGTTTCGCGCCGTCGCTGCGCGGGAAATTTGACGGCTTCCAAGCGGCCGTGCTAGCTTGGGAACGGATCCGGCAACGAAGACGGAGACACGGCAAAGCTGCCTCGGAGCGCAAAAGAGCGCGCCGGGGCGTTTTTTTTGGTCCCGCCGATGGGGGCGGGATAGGAAGGCAGGGCTGCCTTGGGACGCATTACGCGCTCTGAGGCTTTTTTCGTTTGTACGACGTTTTCGACGTGGGGCCGGTCCCCTCAGAAGGAGGTCAAATGCTTCCCTATCCCACATGGCTCAGCCCGGGCGACAACGCTTGGCAGCTCACGGCAGCGACGCTCGTCGGGCTGATGAGCGTGCCGGGCCTGGTCGTCCTGTACGGCGGCGTGATGCAGAAGCGCTGGTCGGTGAACAGCATGATGCTGTCGTTCGTTGCCTTTGCGGTTGTGCTTATCGCCTGGGTGCTCTGGGGCTTCAAGATGGGCTTCGGGAATCCCTGGCACGGCCTGAGCGACAAGGGCTTCTTCGCCAACTTCGTCGGTCAGCCGGGAAGTGTGCTCGGCCATGCCGGCGAGCAGGCGCAGGCGCACATACCGCTTGTCGATGGCGCAATGCCCAAGGGCGGGTTCAGATTCCCTCTCTCCTCGCTGGTCTATTTCCAGTTCGTCTTCGCGGCGATCACGCCGATTCTGATGCTTGGCTCGGTGCTGGGTCGGGTCAACTTCAAGGCCTGGATTCCGTTCGTTGCGCTCTGGATGACCTGCGTCTACGTAATCGACGCCTTCCTGATCTGGGGTGGCGGCTACTTCGCCCAGCACGGGGCGATCGACTACTCGGGCGGCTATGTGATTCACCTCTCCGCCGGCGTCTCGGGCTTCGTCGCGGCTGCGGTGATCGGCCCGCGCCTGGCGCGCGACCGCGAGATCGACGCGCCGAACAACCTGGCCATGGTCGCGCTCGGGGCTGGACTGCTCTGGCTCGGCTGGAACGGCTTCAACGGCGGTGACCCGTACTTCGCGGGCGTCAGCGCCTCCACCGCGGTGCTGAACACCAACCTCTCCACCGCGGTCGCCTTCCTGGTCTGGGTGCTCTGGGACTACGTGACGAAGCGCAAGCCGTCCATGATCGGCAGCGTCAACGGAATGATCGTGGGCCTCGTGGCGATCACTCCGGCGGCCGGTTTCGTCAACGGCTACGGCGCGATGGCGATCGGTGCGATCGCCTCCACGCTCGTCTACGTGGCCTACAACTACCTGGCTCTGCTGCGGCCCTTCCGCAATGTCGACGACACCCTCGGTGTCATCTACACGCACGGCTTCGCGGGCCTGATGGGCGGTCTCCTCACCGCCGTCTTCGCCGATCCCAAGATCCTCGTCTACGTGGGCATCGGCAACGGCTCGGGCTTCTCGGCCACGGGCCTGATACACGGGAACCTGGTGCTACTCAAATGGCAGGCGCTCACAGCCCTGTTTGTGATCGTTTGGTCTGCCACCATCACCTTCCTCTTGCTCAAGTTCGTCGGACGCTTCATTCCGCTGCGCATGAGCGAGGAAGACATGGAGGCGGGCGATGTCGCCGTGCACGGGCATGAGGTCTATCCCTCGGATATCCCGTCACTCGCCCTTCCCACCGGCATTCCCGGCTGGGTAGCGGTTCCTCTGGGGAGCGCGGCGTCGAAGAGCGGAAACGGAGGTGATGAGCCTCCAAGGGCATAGTCCGCTCAGCCAAGGAAGAAGAGCGGGTCGCGAAAAATCGGCCAGCCCCCTCGCAGTCGGGAAGCCACTCGCGGCCCGCTCTCTCTTTCGCCGGAGCACCGGATGAAACCGCCGTTTTCCAGACTTGCCACGACAACGCTCAGGAGAGAAGCCATGCCGATAGAAATCATCGTCTCCTACGACGCGACCGAGATGGATCAGGACGCGCTCGCGCTCGGCCAGGTACTGGCCGGAGAGAGCAACTCGCTTGCGCTCGCCTACGTGCGTCACGCCAAGGAAGAGGGCGACGAGCGCGAGCAGCTCGCCGCGGAAGACGCGGCGGAGCTGCTCGACAGCGGTGCCATCCTCCTCGGTAAGCCGGATGCGCCCCGCTTCATCGTCTTCAGCGCCTCCACGCCGGACGGCCTGAGCCAGCTCGCTACGAGCGAGAAGGCCAGCCTGGTCGTCTTCGGCTCCGAGTACCGCACCGCCGACGGGCACGTGGAGCCTCAGCCCTCGGCCCGGCGCCTGCTCGACGGAGGGCGAATCGCGATCGCCATCGCGCCGGCCGGGTTCCGCGAGCGCAACGGAAAGAAGAAGATCAAGACGATCGGGGCTATCACCCCGGAAGACGACCCCTGCGTCAAGACGACCGCCGACTCGCTCGCGAAGCGCCTCGGCGCGACGGTCGCGACGAGCCCTCACGCCACTCCCGACCTGCTGGTCATCGGCTCGAAGATCGGGACGCATCCCGGCGTGGTCTCGATGAGCGCCGCCGGTCTGTATCTGATGAGAGCCGTTCGCTGCCCGGTGCTCGTCCTGCCCAGAGGAGTGGGGGTGGACTTCTGATGTCTCGAGCCGGCCGGCTCCGCTGCCGGGCGCGAACGCCCGGATCGCCTTCGACAAGAGGAGGGATCATGACCGTGTCCTTGATCCGAGGAGGTTTCGCTCATGCCGGTTGAGCGGCGCGCCGAGCGCCTCGCCTCGCCGCTCAGGCCGCGCGACAGGTACTTCCTCGCGGCGATGGCGTGCGCGATCGTGCTGGGCATCGGTGCCGGCGCGTACGCGTATGCGAGTCGCCCGCCCGCGCCTTCGAACGAGGGCTGCGTTGTCGTAACGGTTGCCTCGACACTGGGCGGGACGACGCTGCGGAGCTGCGGCACGGCGGCGAGCCGGTTCTGCCGGGCCCAGGGGAAGCTCAACGCCGGGATAGCCGCCGAGTGCCGGCGCCGGGGCTTTCTCGCGTCTGGCTGATAGGGCCAAACGAGCCCGCCGTTCGGGCGGAGGCTTGCAAACGTTTGCAAGGATTGGCTGAAGCCGGGCTGAAGTCGGCAAGCGAAGCATTTTTCCTGTCACCGCGCGCGCTGAGCCGGTCTGCGCGGGCGCTCGGGCGCTCGGCGGCTTCGTTGTTCGAGCCAGAGAACGTTTGCATGGATAAACTGGTGCCCAGCTGAGATTGACGGGCGGGCCGCTCCGCCCGTGACTCCAGTGGGCGCCATCCGGCGCCTACCGGCGTGGCCCGGCGATCCGCAACGTACCGAGGCGCAAAAGGAGAAAACTAGATGGTGGCGGCAAACGGTGGTAATGGTTTTGTCCCGGGGTTTCCGAAGGATTTCGGCTGGGGTGTATCTACCTCGGCCTATCAGATCGAAGGGGCGGTCGACGAAGGCGGTCGCGGACCGTCGATCTGGGACACCTACAGCCACGAGCCCGGGCGCACCCAGCGCGGCGAGCACGGCGACGTCAGCTGCGACCACTACCACCACTGGCAGGAAGACATCGAATTGATGGCCGGTCTCGGCCTCAGCGTCTATCGCTTCTCGATCGCCTGGCCGAGAGTCATGCCGAGCGGCAAGGGACCGCTGAACGAACAGGGCGTCGACTTCTACTCACGTTTGGTAGACGGCCTGCTCGAGCGCGGTATCACGCCCTTCCCGACTCTCTACCACTGGGATCTTCCGCAGGCACTGGAGGACGAGGGCGGCTGGGTTAACCGGGATACGACCGAGCGCTTTGCCGAGTACGCGGCGGCGATGTTCGAGCGCCTCGGCGATCGCGTCGATCTCTGGCTCACGCACAACGAGCCCTGGGTGACGGCCTTCATGGGCTACGTCGGTAGCGAGAAGGCGCCCGGTGTGTACAACGACTGGCCGCAGGCGCTGCGTGTCTCGCACCACCTGCTGCTCTCGCACGGGCTCGCCGTTCAAGCTCTTCGCGCCGCTCGTCCCTCCGGCAAGATCGGAATCGCGCCCAACCTGCATCCCACCAGGCCGCTCAACGACACGCCCGAGGACGCGCGAGCGGCGAAGATCTGGGACGGCTTCCAGAATCGCTGGTTCCTCGATCCGGTGTTCAAGGGCGCATACCCCGAGGACATGCTCGCCGAGTACGAGCGCTTCGGTTTCGCGGAGTCGGTCGAGGACGGCGACCTGGCCGTGATCTCGAGCCCGATTGACCATCTCGGCGTCAACTTCTACCACCGCGTGGCGGTCACGGAGAAGCCGGATTCTCCCTATCTGGGCCTGGTATGCGTTCCCACGCAGCTGCCGCTGACGGAGATGGGCTGGGACATCACGCCCGACGGCCTGCACGAGATGCTGTGCCGGATCAAGCGCGACTACGGCGACATCGACATCTACATCACCGAGAACGGCGCCGCCTTCCCCGACGAGTGGAGTGGGGAAGACGTGGTCGCGGATCCCGCTCGCGTCGACTTCATCTCGCGCCACCTCGAGGCACTGTCACAGGCGATCGCCGACGGTGTGCACGTCAAGGGCTACTGCGTCTGGTCGCTGCTCGACAACTACGAGTGGGAGAAGGGCTACGCCAAGCGCTTCGGCCTCTACTACGTGGACTATCCGACGCAGCGGCGCATCCCCAAGAGCAGCGCGCTGTGGTACCGCGGCCAGATCGCCGCGTCCCGCGCGGGCGGCTCTTAGCGCCAGTAGCTCCCTCGAGCACGGCATACCGCGGCGTAATTCGGCACGAAGCCGGCGCATTCAGGTGCGTTCTGCCCGGCTACCCTATTCGCCGCGCCAACCCGGTGCCAGGCACGCGGGTTAGGCGTTTGTGCCCGGACGCAGTTTCCCGCGCGTGGATCAGCGTCGGTGCCGCAGGAGCGTGAAAAGACCGAGCGCCGCAGCGCCGATCAGAGCCAGCCGGCTCAGATCGAGGGTCGGCTTCCATCCGACGTAGCCGTCGCGAATCACAACCAGGCCAACCGGCCTGGTGCTGCTGAAACCGCAGCCTTCCCCTTCGCCATCCCCGGATTTCCGGCAGCGGCAGCAGTGGACGGCCGCGACCGGGATGATCGTCACCCCGTCCAGCTCGATCCGCTCGCCGAACACACGCTGGGCGCTCAGCTGATCGCGGACTGCGCGGCCGGCTCGCCCGGGCCCGCGTCCGGCTTCTTCACCACTCGAACGCTCTGCCATCGATCTCTCCCTTGCTCGTGATCGTCAGCGGACGGGGCGATCGCCCGTCACCACTGCCAGATCGCCGCTCGCCCACACGACGCGCACCTCGAATCCGGCCTCGCGCATCCATCCAAGTTGATCGTCGAGCCGGTCGGGGCGATCGAGCGGCGAGGATACGGGAGTCGCGGCCCGCGCCGGATCGTCCGGAACGAAGACGTCGGCGAAGACGAAGCGTCCGCCGTCTGCAAGCGCCTCGTGAATCCTGCGGAAGATGAGGCGCTTGTCGGCGCTCTCGAGGTGGTGAATGGCCAGCGCCGAGACGACGAGATCGAAAGGCCCGTCAGGGAGCGGATCTTCGAGCTCTCGAACGACGATTTGCTCGATGCGATCCTGGCTCAACGCCTGGCGCGCGGCTTCCAGCATCTCCGCCGACGCGTCGACGAGTACCACTCTGGCGCCGGGCTGCTTCTCGAGCGCGCGCCGCGCCGTCTCGCCCGTGCCGGCGCCGAGGTCGAGGATCCTTTTCGCCGTGACGGCCTCCGTTGCGGTCGCGACCGTGTCTTCCAGCTCGTCGTACTGCGGAATCTCACCGCGCACGAACTCGGGGTAAGAGTCCGGGTGGAAGTGATTGTGCGCCAAGAGAGCCTGAACATATCCGAATCCCGGCGAAAGAACACGGCTGCTTGGTTTTGGCGCGGATCGCGGCGACAATAGAGAGACAGCAGGGTCAAAGCGAAGGAGGAAGAGATGGGATTTATGGATCGCGCCAAGGATGTGGCCGGAAAGACGGCTACGAAGACGCGCGAGGGCGTTGAGGACATGAAGACGAAGCGAGAGCTCGGCGAGACGTACGACAGCATCGGCAAGCTCACCGTCGATCTCGTCGAGAGTGGGGAGATCTCGAACGAGAAGCTCACGCCGCTGGTCGATAAGGTCAAGGAGCTCAAGGCTGCGCTCGAGGTCTGAGGTTTTGGCTTCCTAGGGCGCCGGGCTTCCACCGGCGCCCCGGAGAGCCTCCCGGCGCACGCCACCATCGTTCTCATCCCGAAATCAGTGGCCGAGGCCGAGCTGAACCGCCTTGACGACGAGAAGCGCGATGGCGACGAAGAGATAGCCCCACATCGAGTACATCCCGATCCGGCGCGCGAGCGACCAGACGGGCTTCTCGAGCAGCGCCAGCGGCGGCATCGTCCAGTTTTCGCGGCCCGCTTTCGGCAGCTTCGGCTTCGGCTCGGCTCTGCGCGACTCGCGCAACACCAACGCACCAAGGGCGCCGATGCCGACCAGCAGGGCCGAGGTCAGTGAGATGAGTAGAGCCGTGACGTTGACGTGGGGAAAGACCGTTGTCACGACGAGGATCCCCGAAAGCATCAATAGCGCGCCGACGATGAACGTGGCAACGACGTTCACCCAGGCCTTGTTGACCCACGGGCCGAGAACCTGATCGTCGTTGCAGAGCATCACCAGAAACACCGTGGCACTTGGGAGCAGCACGCCGGCGAGCGCCTGCACCGCGGTCGTTACAAGCCCGAGTGGGGCGTGGGGGATGAGCACGATGCCCGCGGCGAGCAAAACGAGAGCCGAGAAGATGCCGTAAAAGCCTTTCGCGTCCCTGAACGAGCGATGGAGCGAATGACGAACGCCGAACGCGTCGCCGAAGGCGTAGGAGGTGGACAGAGTCACGGCTTGGGCGCCGATGATCGAGGCGTTGAGGAGGACGATGGCGAAGAGGATTCCAGCCAGATGGCCAACGTGGTGCTCCAGACCGATTGCGACAGTGCGCGCGTCGTGGAATTGCCCCGCGAGCGGCGTTCCCCGAAAGGCGAACGCGGTGGTGATCATCAGCGCCGCGGCGCCCACGACCACGATCAGCGAGCCGATGATCGTGTCGGTGCGCTCGTAGTTGATCCAGCGCGGCGTGATTCGCTTGTCGATCACGTTCGACTGCTGAAAGAAGAGCTGCCACGGCGCGACGGTTGTTCCGACGATCGCGATGATCAGGAGCACTGCCGTGGATGTGACGCCACCGTTAACTCCCGGCACGGTGGCGCCGCGAACGATCGGCCCGATGTGTGGATGGCTGAGGAAGGCCAGCGGGATGACGATGAAGTTGCTGACGATGAAGACGTACATGAAGCGCTCCCAGTTCTGGAAGTTGCCGCTTGCCGTCATCGCGATCAACGCCAGCGCGGCGACCGGAACGACGACATAGCGGCTCACTCCGAGGTACTCGAGCGCCAGCGTGATACCGATGAACTCCGTGACGATCGTGAGGAAGTTGAGCACCAGCAGATCGACCACCGAGAAAACGCCCCAGAAGCGACCGAAGCGCTCGAAGATCAGTCGCGCATGGCCGACACCAGTCACGGCGCCAAGACGAACCACCATCTCCTGGTTCACGATCACGACCGGGACGAGCAGCACCAATGTCCAGAGCAGCGTCGTACCGTAGTTCTGGCCTGCCTGGGCATAGGTGGACACGCCGCCCGCGTCGTTGTCCCCGACCATCACGATCAGCCCGGGGCCCATGATTGCGAGCAGTACCTTCAGTCGCGCTCGCCAGGAATGGTGCGGAGGCATGTCGCCCTGGGGGATCGTGCCAAGAGCGCCCTTGATATCCCCGATGTGCGCGTCGTCGAGTTGCGCCCATGCTCCCTCGGGGCGTGCTTCACGCGCAGGCGCATTTCTCTTGGCCAACTGCTGTACCTCCTCGGCCCTTGGGCCGGTCATGCGTGCGTCTCGCGCACGCCCAGGAGGTCAGCGACGGTTAGGTCTGCTCACCGTGCCCGTTGGGCGCGCGCGGAGCTGCTACTCGATGGGTCTTCAGATTCCACAGATGCCTCCACGCGAACTGCCGAAACCGGCTCGCAGACTCTACCAGCCCTCACGACGAGCCGAGCGCGCCATTACTCTCGACTAAAGGCGCTGAAGCGGCGGCGCCACTCTTCCGGGAATATCAGCTCGAGCACGTCGTCGACGGCAATCACTCCGATCACGTGCTCTTCCTCGTCCACCACCGGCAGCGCGGTGAGGTTGAAGTCGGTCAGCTCGCGGGCCACTTCGGGCAGGTCGGCGTCGGCGTGCAATCTCACCGGGCGGCGCTGGACGATGTCCGCGAGCCGCGCTTCGGGGTCGGCGCAGACGAGGGCCGCGATCGCGAGCGCCCCAGACAGCTTCTTCTGACTGTCGTGCGTGAAGACGACGGTCAGTTGCTCGGGCTCGAGCTGTGATTTCCTCACCTCTTCGAGCGCCCGCTTGACGGTAACGCGCTCGGAAAGGCAGAGAAAATCGGGGTTCATCAGGCCGCCGCCGGTCGAGGGGTTGAAGCCGAGCAGCGTTCGCACCTTGCGCTGCTGGGTCTTCGGCAGCAGCGAGAGCACCGGCTCGCGGCGCTCTTGCTCGAGCTCGGCCAGCAGGTCGGCCGCGTCGTCGGCGCCCATCTTGGCCAGCACGTTCGCCGCCTCGGCGTCTGAGCGCTGGTGCAGGAACTCGACCTGGTGCTCGGGATCGAGCTCCTCGAACACGTCGGCCTCGAGCTCGCGGTCGGCGCCGACGGCGCGAATGATCTCTTCGCCCTCGTCGTGCGAGGCGGCCTCGACCAGGTCGGCGATCTGCGCCGGATGGAGCTGTGCCAGCTTGCCGAAGCGCATGCGCAGCCTCGAGGAGGGCACATGTCCCACGAAGGGCTCGACGCTACCCCAGTCGAGCAGCGTGCGAGCTGCCGAGCGGCCTCCAAACCGCCGCGGCAGAAGCCGTCGCAGAGGCCCGCGCAGACTGACGTCGACGCCCACGACGCGCCAGGAGCCTTCTGTGAAAGCCAGCTCTATGTCGCTGGCTCTGGCCAGACGCGCGCCGGCCACGTTGATCAGCCGGTGCCCGAGAACGTCCTGGCGCAGCAGCACCTCGCCGCGGCGGCGCTCGAAACGGCCGAGATTGAGCTGGTCGCCGGCGAGCTGGACTCTGCCCGGCTTGAGCTCGGCGATCGTCTTGGCGGCGACGAAGAGGTCGCGCCCCGCGACGTGTGCCTTCAGCCCGGTGACCGGCGGATAGGCGCCGTCGGCCAGTCTGACGATCAGATCTTCCACGCGCCCGAGGTTCTCGCCCCCTCGGTCGACGAGCCGGCTCTTGAGGAGCATCGAAAGGTGGAGCACCGCCATATCCATAGGCGGAGAGATTAACTGAGAAGACTGACCCACGCAGACCGGCGCCGGCCTGCGTGGGTCGATTCGATCTCTCAGAGCGAGTTCGTCTTCGCGAACTCGACCAGCTCGTCCACGTAGGCGAAGGCGAGCCCGGTGACCGTGTCCGCGGCGCCGTAGTAGATGGCCAGGCGACCGGTCGCGTCGTCGCAGAGCGCTGCGCAGGGGAAGACGACGTTCGGCACGTCACCCACGCACTCGTACAGCGTCTGGGGCGAGATGGCGTAGGGGGCGGCGCGTGCGATCACCTTCCAGGGCTTCTCCAGGTCGAGCAGCGCGATGCTCGCGCTGTAGACGAAGCCGTTGCAGGAGTTGAGCACGCCGTGGTAGATGAGCAGCCAGCCCTCGGAGGTCTCGATCGGCACCGGCCCTCCGCCGATCTTGGTGGCCTGCCAGGAGTTCTCGACCGGCGCCATTACGTGCCGGTGCTTGCCCCAGTAGGTCAGGTCGGGGCTCTCGCTGTAGAAGATCTCGCCGAACGGCGTGTGGCCGTTGTCCGAGGGGCGCGAGAGCATGGCAAAGTTGCCGTCGATCTTGCGCGGGAAGAGGACGCCGTTTCGGTTGAAGGGAAGGAAGGCGTTCTCGTACTGGTGGAACGTCTCGAAGTCCTTCGTCCAGCCGACTCCGATCGTGGGGCCGTGGTAGTTGTTGCACCAGGTCACGTAGTAGCGGTCCTCGATCCAGACCACGCGCGGGTCGTAGCCGTAGATGAACTCTGCGATCTCGGGCTCGTCGCACTCGAACTTGATCGGCTCGGGATCGAGCTTCCAGTCCAGACCGTCGGAGCTGAAGCCGCGGTGCATGACCATCCTGCGAGTGCGGTCGTCGCAGCGGAAGACGCCTGCGAACTCGCCCTTGTAGGGCACGACGGCGCTGTTGAAGATGCTGTTCGAGCTGGGGATCAGGTCGCGCGGGATGACCGGGTTCTTCGAGTAGCGCCAAACCGGTTCAGTAGATCCGGCTGGCCGGTCTTCCCAAGGGAGATTCTCAATCTGCCCCTGGCCCAGGATATGTACCTGGCTCATGCGCTTTTCCCGGCAACCGCGACCGGTTCGAACTCCCGCGCCTCCTCGGGCGAGAAGCGAACGAGGTGGTCGGGCTCGGTCTCGACGAGCACCGAGTCGTCGGCATCGGGCGCCAGGATCTCGCTGACGGTCTCGTATGCCTTCTTCGACGCGGCTTCTCTATCCAGGAGCACCGTCTCCGATACCTTGAGCTCTTCGGCAACCTCTTCCCACTTGCGGTGAAGCTGGGGGACGGAGGCGAGGAGCATCTTGGTGTACGGATGAGTCGGGTTACCGAACACCTTCCCGGTCGCTCCCATCTCAACGATCAGGCCGCGACGGAGGATGACGGTCTTCTCGCTGATGTAGTTACCGAGCGAGAGGTCGTGGGTGATGAACATGATGCCGAGGCCCCTGCCCTTGAGATCGGCGAGCAGATTGAGCACGTCGATTCGGGTCGAGGCGTCGAGCATGCTGATGATCTCGTCGGCGACCAGGAACTGGATGTCGAGCAGGAGAGCACGAGCGATCAAGAGCCGCTGCAACTGGCCGCCGCTCAACTGGTGCGGATACTTGTTCAGAACCTGAGTCGGATCGAGGGTGACTGCCTCGAGCGCGAGACCGATCTTGTTTCTCCATTCCGGCCCGCTCATCCCGGGGAAGAACTCGCTCTTGATCATCGCGAAGACGCGATCGGCCTTGAAGATCGGGTTGTAGGAGCTGAATGGATCCTGGAACACGCCCTGAACCTCGCGGCGATACTCCTTCAGCGCCCTTCTCTTGAGCGACGAGATGTCTGTCCCGCTGAAGCTGATCGTGCCTTTTGTAATCGGGGAGAGGCGCAGGATCATCCTGCCGATGGTGGACTTACCACTGCCGCTCTCGCCGATCACCGACATGACCTCGCCGGGATTCACTTCGAAGCTGACGTCTCTGACGGCCGTTACCGCTTTGCCGCCGAACGTACCGGTGCTGTAGATCTTGCTGACGTTGTCGAGCTTGATCAGGCCGGCCTCGCCGTTGGGTGCGTCTTTTCTACGCCCGCTCATGTTCAGATCTCCTTCCAACAGGCCGTAAAGTGGCCCGGATCGACCTCGACAAAGGGCGGTTCTTCCAGGCACTTCTCGTATGCGAACGGGCAACGGTCTCGGAAGCGGCACCCCTCGGGTGGGTTGAGCAGGGCGGGCGGTGTGCCCGCGATGCCCGCCAGTCTCTTGCCAGAGTAGGTCACGCCGACCTCCGGTAGCGATGAGATGAGCAGGCGCGTGTACGGATGTCGCGGGGAGTTGATGATCGTCTCGGCCGAAGCCTTCTCGGCCAGCTTCCCGGCGTACATCACGAGGATCGTATCGGCGACCTGGTAGAGGATCGAGATGTCGTGTGTGATCACGATCATGCTCTTCACGAAGCCGCGCTCGCGGAACTCCACGAGCATCTCTGCCACGGCCTTCTGAGTCGATACGTCGAGCGCCGAGGTGATCTCGTCCGCGATCAGCAAGGAGGGGTCGAGCAGCGTCGAGATAACCATCACGGCGCGTTGCTTCATGCCTCCCGAGAGCTCGATCGGGTACATGCCGAGCACGTCTTCCGAAAGCCCGACCAGCTCGAACCGGCGCTTCAGCTCCGGAATGAACTCCTTGTGCCTCATGCCTCTCGACTCGAGTAGCTCTCCCGTCATTCTCCCGATCTTTCGAGTCGGGTTCATGGCGCTCATCGCGTACTGCGGGATGATCGAGAGATCTTTGAACCGATGATGGTTCATCTCGTCGAAGTCCCAGACGGGAAGCTCGACGGAGTCGAGGGTGACCGTCCCTTCGACGTATCTCATGCGCCCGGTGAGGGAGATCAAGCTGTTGCCAAGCGTTGACTTGCCGCAGCCAGACTCTCCCGCCAGACCCATGATCTCGCCATCGGCGATATCGAAGGTGACGCCGTCCAGAGCCTGGACGTCGCCCGCGAGGGTCCGGTAGTAGACCTTTAGGTTCTCGATTTGCAGACTCACTTGCTCACATCTCTCTCAGCCGCGGATTGAAGACCTCGTCGAGGCCGACGTTCATGAAGTAGGCCCCGCCCACGATTAGGGTTATCGCGAGGCCCGGTGGTATGAACCACCACCAGTAGCCCACGGTCAGGGCAGACGCTTGGTTGGCGTAGTTCATCATCTGCCCAAGCGAGATCGTTCCAGCCGGGCCGAGCCCGATGAAGTCGAGCGTCGCCGCGGTGAGGATCGCGCCTCCGAAGAGGAGGATGAACATCATGAACAGATACGAGCTCATGTTCGGTGCGATCTCTTTGAAGATGATCTTCCAACTCTTCTCGCCGCTCAGGCGCGCCAGGCTCACGAACTCCCTCGAGGTCAGGGAGAACGTCTGGGCTCTGAGGGCCCTCGCCGCCCAGGGCCAGTTGACGAACCCGATCAGCAAGGCCTCGGGAATGACGCCCTTGATCGACATGAACGCTGCGATCACGAGCAGCAGAGCGAACACGGGGATACAGAGAACGACGTTCGTGAGCATGTTCAGCAATTCGTCGGTGAGGCCCGCCTTGTACCCGGCCGTGAAGCCGACGATCATTCCGATGATTGCCGCGATTCCGCCGCCGATCACTCCGACGATGAAGGCGAGGCGAAGTCCGCCGACGAACTGGGCGAAGATGTCTTGCCCGGTGGGCGTCGTCCCGAAGTAAAAACCGTCGTGGAGGGTGGGCCCGATATTGAGCGGACCACCGTAGTCGGTGCCATTGCGCTGGGCGATGTGGGGCCCGACGAGCGCGAACAAGAGGAAGAACACAACCAAGCTCAGACCGATAACGAGCTTGCGATTTCTGAGCGCGAAATACAGCATCTCGCGCACAGCGCTCATGTTTCCTGTCTTTATTACGGCTTTCGCCGGCCTTTTTCCATTCATAGCTGCATCGAGGTGCTCCTTGGGAGCGTCTTCGTGCAACATGCCATCCGTTTCCGGGGCCGCGATATTTCCGGCCGATTTCGTTTGTTTCGTCATGCCTGTCCGCCTTGCATTCCGATTCTGGTTCTCGGATCAACGAGAACGTAGACGATGTCGACAATGAAGTTGGCGACCAGGACTCCGACGATGATGAAGAGGAAGATCCCCTGGATCACGAAGTAGTCCTTGTTTGTGATCGCCCTGTAGATCTGGTAACCAAGCCCCGGATAGGAGAAGACGATCTCGGTGACGAGAGCGCCGGCAAGAATAGTGCCCAGCTGAAGCGCGAGCCCGGTGATCTGGGGCAGCATCGCGTTTCGGAAGGCGTACTTACGTACCAGTCGCCTGGGGGCGCCGAGCGCCTCCAGATAGTGCGAGTAGTCGGACTCGAGCTCGTAGATGATCATGTTCCGCATCCCGATCGCCCAGCCGCCGAAGGAGACGAGGAAGAGCGAAAGGAAGGGCAGGAACCAGTGGTAGGCGAGGCTGCTGATGAAGCTCCAGGACCAGCCCCGGATCTGCGTCACGTCGTAGCCGTAGCCGACAGGGAAGACGCGGAAGATGAAGGCGAGCAGCCAGGCCATCACCATCGCGAGCCACATATAAGGGGTTGCGGTGAGCGCATACGAGACAGGAAGGGCCGTGTTGTCGAGCACCTTCCTGCGTGCCGCCATCGCGCCGACCTTGTTGCCCGCGTACCAGCTGAGCAGGATCGCCGGCAGCAGCAGCGCCAGCGTGTAGGGGGCGCAGTTGATGATCA
>JBAWEP010000014.1:0-42953 GCA_049591255.1 Gaiellaceae bacterium | reverse complement strand
GGAATGCCGCTCTGCCACACTGGCTCGGCTACTACAACGAGCGCAGACCACACAGCTCACTCGGAGGCCTTCCCCCGATCAGCCGCGTTCACAACGTCTGTAGGCAGGACATCTAGGAGCAGACGAGACACCCGCGCCAAAGGCGCGGTGTCTCGTACACAGAGGTCATACCGCGAAAAGTCATAGCCCGCTTGGCGGGCAGACTTTTCGCGGTAGACCGGCCGACTTTTCGCGGGACTAGCCGGCCGCGTAAGCGCTGTTGATGCGCGACTGCTGCTTGCGCACTAGCTTGGTGGCGGCCGACTTCTGGATCCGGCCCTTGATCCCCTCGACCATCAGAGATGCGGTGTTGCTACCGCTGCGCCAGGTGTAGACGTAGACCAGGTAGGTGACGGTGACGCCCGACACCTTCGCCGATTGCGTGTAGGTGAACAGCTTCGATTCGCTTCCCACGCGCCGCCCCACCGCCGTGTGAACGCCGGCGGTCTTCTTGATTGCGGAAAGCTGCACCAGCCAGGCCGCGTGGGCTCCAGCCGCTGTGTTGTAGGTGTTGGCGCCGGAGACGACGTAGATCGGGCCCTTGAGCTTGTTCGCCGCCGCCCGGTTGGTCTTGATGACGTACGTCGCGCTGTATCCGTCGATGCGGCCCCAGGCCGCGAGCTGCGCGTCGGTGGCGGAGCCTCCCGCGACGACGTCGGCGTTCGTCACTGCCTTTGCCCCGTTCGAGACGAAGGCGGACGAGAGATCGAGCCTCGTCAGCACCATCTTCGCCGGGCTGGGAGCGGCGCCGGCCGCGGCAACGAAGACAACGGCCAGAACGAGAAAGACAGGAACCAGAGTTCGCGCGTATCTCAACTTCTTCATCTCATTACCTCCGACCCGTGGTCGCACGCAGAGAGGGATATTCGAGTATCGATTTCGTTATCGGCGCTATCGCTCACATGCCAATAGAGCGCGACCAAACGAGGGATTCCCACCGACAAAAGTCTGAACGACTTTCGTCTGTGGAAAGCGGCTTTTTCTCCTGGCCGCCGCGACCGACATGGCGGGCGCGGCTCACATAACGCCGTCCCCCGGTCCGTACGCCGCGAACACTGACCACACCCACGGTCAGCTCGTCGCGCTTGTGGGAGCAGATCTGAGCAAGCGCCGCAGGCGCGCTCAGATCTTTTCGCCACCGCGGAAAGTCATCAAGCCGGCGAAGCCGGCGGACTTTCCGCGGATCCAGGAGGGGGACTTTCCGCGGTTAGATCGAGCACCGCCTGAGTCAGCGCGGCGGCGGTGAAGGGCTTCTGCAGGAAGCTCTCCTGGTGAGTGAGCACGCCCTTGCCGCGGACGACGTCGGGCGTGTAGCCGGAGATGTAGAGGACGCGCAGGTCGGGCCGCTCGCTCAGTAGCCCCTGTGCCAGCTCGTGACCGTTCATCTCGGGCATCACGACGTCGGTCACGAGCACGTCGATCGCGGACTCCCAGGCGGCCAGCGCGATCGCCTCGCTGGGCAGCGCTGCAACCAGCACCCGGTAGCCGGCCTCGACCAGGATCTTGGCCACCAGCTTGCGCACGGCCTGGTCGTCCTCGGCGACGAGAATCGTGCCGGCGCCTGTCTGGTCCTTCTCGATCTCGGCCTTCTGCTTGGCGACCGCCGCCGCGCTGCGAGGCAGGTAGACGCGGAAGGTCGTTCCCTTGCCCGGCTCGGTGTCGACGGCGATGGCTCCGCCCGACTGCTCGACGATGCCGACCACCGTGGCCAGCCCGAGCCCGGTTCCCTGGCCCGGCTCCTTGGTGGTGAAGAAGGGCTCGAAGACGTGCGCGCGAGTCTCGGCCGCCATTCCCTCGCCGTTGTCCGAGACCGACAGAAGCACGTAGCTGCCGCGCGGCAGCGTTCCGTATTCGACCGGAATCGACTTCTTCAGCGAGACGTTCTGGGTGCTGATGGCCAGCGCGCCGCCACGCGGCATGGCGTCGCGGGCGTTGACGGCCAGGTTCATCAGCACCTGGCCGAGTTGACCGGGATCGACCTCGACCGTGCGCAGGTGCGGATCGAGTTGCGTCGTGAGCTCGATCTCCTCGCCGAGCACGCGGCGCAGCATCACCGCGTACTCCTCGACGATCGCGTTGACATCGACGATCTCGGGCCGAAGCACCTGCTGGCGGCTGAAGGCGAGCAAGTGCTGGGTCAGCTCTGCCGCGCGCAGGCCGGCGTGACCTATCTCGGCGAGGTAGCGGCGGATCGCTTCGTTCTCGTCGCCGAGCTCCTTTATCGCCATGTCGGTGAAGCCGTTGATGACCGTGAGGAGGTTGTTGAAGTCGTGCGCGACGCCGCCGGCAAGCTGCCCGACCGCCTCCATCTTCTGGGCGATCAGGAGCTGCTGCTCGAGCGACGTCCGCTCGGTCACGTCTCGCAGGATCACGACCAGGTAGGAAGGCTCGCCGTTCTCGTCGTTCGCGATCGAGCCGAGGCCGTCGAACAGGCGCCAGCCGCCGTCCCTGTGCCTGAGGCGGAAGGAGCGGGTTTGCGGCGGCCTGCCGTCGAGGATCTCCTCCAACGCCGTGCGCAGCTCCTCGAGCGCCTCGGGATCGATCAGCTCGCGGATGTTGCGCCCGACCAGCTGCTCGGGCTCGAAGCCCAGACCATCTCGCACCGACTGCGAGACGAGGCGAATGGTGAAGTCGAGGCCCACGACCGCGATCAGGTCGTTGGCGTGCTCGATCACCAGCCGCTGCAGCTCCTCGCGCTCGTACAGCGCCTGCTCGGCCTGCTTGAGCGAGGTTATGTCGACGATCTGCGCCACGTTGTGAACGAAGCGCTGCTCGGAGTCGCGCACCGTCGAGACCGAGAGACGGCCCCAGACGATCTCGCCGTCCTTGCGCACGTAGCGCTTCTCGGTCGCGACCGTCGATTCCATCGCTGCGAGCAACCTCCGGGCGACGCCGCGCGTCAGCTCGATGTCGTCGGGGTGGGTGATGTCGAAGATCGTCTTGCTTGCAAGCTCCTTCCTCTTGTAGCCGAGCAGCTCGCAGGCGGCGGCGTTGCTACCGCGAATAGAGGCGTCATCGCCGATCAGGAGCATCGCTATCGGCGCCTCCTCGAAGGTGACGCGGAAGCGCTCCTCGCTCTCCCTCAGGCTCTTCGCGGCACGGTGACGCTCACTCACATCGTGGATGACGATCAGGACGCTGACCACCTCGCCGTTCTCGTCCCGCTCGGGCAGCAGCCTCGTCTCGTGACTGCGCGGGCCGGCCGGGCCCTCGAACGTGTCCTCGACATCCAGGGTCTCCCCGCTCTCGAACACCTTCTTGACCCTCGCCATCCAGAGCTTGCGTACCTCCGGAGACACCGGCAGCTCCTGCGTCCTCTTGCCGACGATCTCCTCCGCCGGCAGCCCGAGCACGCTCTCGCAGGCCGGGTTGGCGATGATGTGACAGCAGTCCCTGTCCAGGCGCACGACGGCGTCGGGAAGGTTCTGGAGCAGTGTCTCGAGCGTCCGGCTGCGCTGCGCGTCAGGCGTTATCGGGGTGTCGCTTTTCGGCTTCTTGCGGGGGACCGGCGGCATAGTCCTGCCTCACATCGCGATGCTCGGGCGTGCTCCGTTCAAGTCTTCTCGAAAACGGTTAAAAAGGGAAGGGCTGCGCCGCCTCTAGACAAGAGCCTCGACCCCGGCGAAGAGGGCGTGCAGGCGGGTGAACAGCGCCTCCAGCGCCAGCGACGAGTTGAGGTTGAGCGACTGCATGCAGCGGAAGCTCTCGCGCACCAGGTCGATCGCGTCCTCGGCCGCGGCCAGGCGGTCGAGCGTGCCGTCGGCACGCAGCTCGACGGCAGAGTCGGAATGGATCAGCACGCCGCCCGCGCCGACGGCGATCGCGACAAGGTCGCGGTACCAGGCGGCCAGCTCCTCGAGCATCGCCAGCAGCTCCTCGCGCTTGGCGCCCCGCTCGACCCGGCGCAGGCGCTGATCGAGCTCGCGCTTGGAAAGCTCAATTCCCTCCAGCCCGCGTTCGGCCTTGGCGCGCGCCTCGGCACCGCGCTCGTCGATCGCCTCCTGCAGCGAGCGGACGGCATCGGCGGGCTCGAAATCGGGATCGTTGTAGACGGCGCGGGCTGCTGTCAGCAGGCGGGCGCGCCTGGCCGAGGCTGCGGGCTCGAGCAGGCGCTCGAGCCGGTCGAGGCGACCGGCCGCGATTCGCGCCAGCGCTCGCCGGCGCTCCTCGTCGGGGACGCCGCCCAGGCGCTCGATCTGCTCCAGCACGGCCTGCTCGGAGAGGCGGTGGAAGGAGACCGACTGGCAGCGCGAGCGGATGGTCGCGGAGATTCGCCGCGGATCGCTCGCGACGAGCACGAAGACGGCGTAGGCGGGCGGCTCCTCGAGATCCTTGAGCAAAGCGTCGGCGGCTTCGCGATTCATCGTCTCGGCCGAGAAGATCAGATACACGCGCCACTGCGCTTCGAAGGGGCGCATGTGCAGGTCGCGCCTGAGCGCGCGGGTGTCGTCGATGCGGATCTGGTCGCCCACCGGCTCGAGCAGGTAGAGGTCGGGATGCGAGTGCTGCTCGACGCGGCGCAGGTCGCCGAGCAGCTCGCCGGCGAAGAGAAGCGCCGCCTTGCGCTTGCCGATCCCGCTCGGGCCGTGGAAGAGATAGGCGTGAGCCGGCCCTTCGGCCAGTGCCGAGCGAAGCAGCGCCTTCGCCTCGTCCTGCTCGGCTACGGCGGCGAACAGATCGCTCGCGGGACTCAAAGCAGGCCGGCTTCCTCGAGCGCCAGGCGCACCTGGCGCGCGATCTGCTCGCGCGGCTGGGTTCCGTCGAGCGCAACGATCCGCTCGGGAAACATCTCCGCCAGGCGCCGGTAGCCGTCGCCGACCAGGCGGCGAAACTCCACGCTCTCCCGCTCCATGCGATCGCGCTCCTCGCCGACTCGCGCCTCCGAGAGCTTCTCGTCGACCATCAGCAGGAAGGTGCGCTCGGGCAGCAGACCCTTGGTCGCATGCAGGTTGAGCTGGAGGACGTTCTCGATCCCGAGGCCGCGCGCGACGCCCTGATAGACGAGCGAGGAGTCGACGAAGCGGTCGGAGAGCACGATCGCACCGCGCTCGAGCGCCGGCTCGATCACCTGGTCGACCAGCTCGGCCCGCGCCGCGGCGAAGATGGCCACCTCCGCCCAGGGCGAGATCTTGCCGCCGTGCAGCACGATCTGGCGCAGCGTCTCGCCCAGCTCGGTGCCGCCCGGCTCGCGCGTCGCGACGACCTCGAAGTCGCGCGTCTCGAGATAGGCCTCGAGCAACTCGACCTGAGTCGTCTTGCCGCAGCCGTCGAGTCCTTCGAAGGAGATGAACATGGGCAGCGAGAGCCTATCCCGTTTGGGAGCCGCCGCGAATCGCGCCTAAGGGAACAAACGTAAGCGGCAAAAAGTAGGATGCGGGCGTGAGGGCGATAGTCACAGGCGGGGCTGGATTCATCGGCTCCAACCTCGTCGATGCTCTGATCGGGCGCGGCGACTCGGTCGACATCGTCGACAACCTCTCGAGCGGGAGACGCGAGAACGTTCACGCGCAGGCGCGGCTGCACGTGCTGGACATTCGCGAGCCGCTCGTAGACCTTTTCGGCGAGCTAAAGCCCGAGGTTTGCTTCCACCTGGCGGCGCAGGCCGACGTGCGCGTCTCGGTCGAGCGGCCCGACTACGACGCCGAGGTGAACGTGATCGGCACAGTGCACGTGCTCGAGGCGGCCCGATCGGTGGGCGCCCGCGTCGTCTTCGCCTCCAGCGGCGGCGCCATCTACGGCGAGTGCGAAGAGCCGGCCGACGAAGCCAGCGAACGCTGCCCGCTCGCTCCCTACGGAACGGCCAAGCTGGCCGGCGAGGAGTACCTGCTCACCTACCAGCGCCTGCACGGGATGGCGAACGTGGCGCTTCGCTTCGGCAACGTCTTCGGGCCGAGGCAGGATCCGAACGGCGAGGCCGGAGTGGTCGCCATCTTCCTCGGGCGCCTGCGCGACGGCGAGACCTGTCTCATCTTCGGCGACGGCGAGCAGGAGCGCGACTACGTCTACGTCGGCGACGTGGTGGCCGCCGCGCTGGCCGCATCGGAGGCCGAAGGCGGCGTCTTCAACGTCGGAACCGGCCGGGCCAGCTCGGTGCTCGAGCTGTACGACCTCTGCCGCAAGGTCGCCGGCAGCGAGCTCGCAGCCAAGCACGATCCGCCGCGCGCGGGCGAGCTGCAGCGCAGCGTGCTCGACGTCAGCAAGGCCGCCGACGAGCTCTCCTGGCGCCCCGAAACAAGCCTCGAAGAGGGCCTGCGCCACACCTGGAACTGGATCTGCGCCTGACCCACTTTCATCGAGGCAAGCCTGTGCGGAGATAGTCGCGCCCTCGTTGACTCGTAGGGGGTCAGACCCCGCTGAACGGGGTCTGACCCCGCAGGATCGCTAAGAACGCGTAAAGATCGCGCCCTGCGGCGTAGAGAAGGCGTCAACGACCCGTGTCCCGAACGCCGCTTGAGGTAATACGAGAAGCGTGGCCGATCTAGCCTTCGTCCTCGCGGGGGCGCTCGCCTTCGCCCTGATGGCGCTCTTCGCGCACGCGATCGGAATCCTCGTTCAGCAGGACGACGAGAAGGGAAGCGGCAGATGAGCTGGGGCGACGCCGCCTCGCTGGTGCTCGCCGCGCTCGTCTTCCTGTACCTGCTCGTCGCCCTGCTCAAGCCGGAGCGGTTCGGATGAGCTGGCAGAACTGGCTTCAGATCGGCGCGCTGCTCGCGCTGATCGGTGTGACCGCTCCCCTGCTCGGCGCCTATCTGGCACGCGTCTACGGCGGCGGGGCCGCGCCCGGTGACCGCTTCTTCCACCCGCTCGAGCGGCTCTGTTACCGGGCGGCGGGGATCGACGAGCAGGGCGAGCAAACCTGGCGCGTCTACGCCGGCTCGCTCCTGACCTTCAGTGCTCTCTCGGTCGCCGTGCTCTACCTGCTGCTGCGCTTGCAGGGCTCGCTTCCGTTCAATCCGAGCCACGCGGTCAGCGCCGGGCCCGGACTCGCCTTCAACACCGCCGTCAGCTTCGTCACCAACACCAACTGGCAGAACTACGCCGGCGAGACCGGCGCCAGCCACCTCACGCAGATGGCCGGGCTGGCGGTGCAGAACTTCCTCTCCGCCGCGGTGGGAATCGCTGTCGCGGTCGCGCTGATTCGTGGCTTGACGCGGCGGAAGTCGGGCACGATCGGGAACTTCTGGGTCGATCTGGTGCGGACGACGGTGCGCGTGCTGCTTCCGCTCGCCGCGGTGCTGGCGATCGTTCTGGCCAGCCAGGGAGTCATTCAGAACCTGCACGGCTTCACTCACGCGCGCACCGTGGCGGGCGCGACGCAGTCGATCCCCGGCGGCCCGGTCGCGAGCCAGGAGGCGATCAAGGAGCTGGGCACGAACGGCGGCGGCTTCTTCAACGCCAACTCCGCCCACCCGTTCGAGAACCCGACGGCGCTGACCAACCTGCTCGAGATCTGGGCGCTGCTGGTGATCCCGTTCGCGCTCGCCTTCGCCTTCGGCCGCCTGGTCGGGAACCGGCGCCAGGGATGGACGCTCTTTGCAGCGATGTTCCTGCTCTGGATCGGCTCGGTCGGCGTTGCCACGCACTACGAGGTGGCCGGAAATCCGCGCGTCCAGGCGATCGGCGCCGTCGGCTCGAACATGGAGGGCAAGGAGGTGCGCTTCGGCGCGAGTGCCTCGGCGCTGTTCGCCGCCTCCACCACCGACACCTCGACCGGTGCCGTCAACTCTTCCCACGACAGCTATACGCCGCTAGCGGGCGGCGCGCTCGTCGCAAACATGATGCTGGGCGAGGTCAGCCCGGGCGGAACCGGCTCGGGCCTGTACGGGATGCTCGTCTTCGCCATCCTCACGGTCTTCCTGGCCGGGCTGATGGTCGGCAGGACGCCCGAGTACCTGGGCAAGAAGGTGCAGGCGCTGGAGATGAAGCTGATCGTCCTCTACCTGCTCGTGGTGCCGCTCGTGATCTTGAGCCTGGCCGGCGCCTCGGTGGTTCTCTCCGGGCCGCGCTCGGCGCTCCTCAACCACGGTCCGCACGGCCTCACCGAGATGGTCTATGCATTCACCTCGGCGGCCAACAACAACGGCTCGGCCTTCGCCGGCATCGGCGCGAACACGAACTGGTTTAACGCGACGCTGGCGATCGCCATGCTCGCCGGGCGCTTCCTGCTGATGATCCTCGTGCTGGCGCTGGCCGGCGCGCTGGCGCGCAAGCAGACCGTGCCCGAGTCGGCCGGCACCTTCCCCACCGCCACGCCGCTCTTTGCCGTGCTGCTGGTGGCGGTGATCGTCGTCGTCGTTCTTCTCACCTACGCGCCCGTGCTCGCGCTCGGGCCGATCCTGGAGCACCTGAACCTGTGAGCGCAGCCCTCCGAAACCGGCGCAGCTCGCTGCTCGACGCTCGCGTTCTGCGCCAGGCCGCGCTCGACAGCCTGCGCAAGCTCGACCCGCGGCTGATGGCGCGAAATCCGGTCATGTTCGTGGTCGAGCTCGGCAGCGTGCTCGTCACGGCGATCGCGATCGCCCAGCCGAGCAGGTTTTCCTGGACGATCGCCGCCTGGCTCTGGTTCACGACCCTGTTCGCCAACCTGGCCGAAGCGATCGCCGAGGGACGCGGCAAGGCACAGGCGGCGGAGCTGAAGAAGACCCGCGCCGTCACGACCGCGCACCGGCGCGGCGCCGACGGGAGGCTCGAGGATGTTCCGAGCGGATCGCTCGGGCTGGACGACTTGGTCGTCGTTGGCGCGAGCGAGGTGATACCGGCCGACGGTGAGGTGGTCGAGGGGATCGCCAGCGTGGACGAGTCGGCGATCACGGGCGAGTCGGCGCCGGTGATCAGGGAGTCGGGCGGCGACCGCTCGGCCGTCACGGGCGGAACGCGCGTGCTCTCCGACGAGATCGTCGTGCGCGTGACCGCGCTCCCGGGCGCCAGCTTCCTCGATCGGATGATCGCGCTGGTCGAGGGCGCCGAGCGGCAGAAGACCCCGAACGAGATCGCGCTCAACATCCTGCTCGCCGGGCTGACGCTGGTCTTCCTGCTCGCCGTGGTGACGCTGCAGCCCTTCGCCGTCTACTCCGGCGCCCGCCAGAGCACGATCGTGCTGGTGGCGCTGCTCGTCTGCCTGATCCCGACGACGATCGGAGCTCTGCTCTCGGCGATCGGCATCGCCGGCATGGACCGGCTGGTGCGCCGGAACGTGCTGGCGATGTCGGGGCGCGCGGTCGAGGCGGCCGGCGACTGCGCCGTGCTGCTGCTCGACAAGACCGGCACGATCACGCTCGGCAACCGGGCGGCGACCGCGTTCCTGCCGCTCGACGACGTCAGCGAGCTGGAGCTCGCCGAGGCGGCTCAGGCCGCCAGCCTGGCCGACGAGACGCCCGAGGGCCGCTCGATCGTGGTGCTGGCCAAGGAGCGCTTCGATCTGCGCGAGCGCGAGCTGCACGGCGGACGCCTGGTCGCCTTCACGGCGCAGACGCGGATGAGCGGAGTCGACTTCGAGAGGCGTTCGATCCGCAAGGGCGCCGTCGAGGCGATCTGCGCCCTGGTGAAGGACGCCGGCGGAACGGTGCCGCATCAGCTGATCGAGCTGGCCGGGCAGGTTGCCCAGTCGGGCGGTACGCCTCTGGCCGTGGCCGACAACGGGCAGCCACTCGGAATCGTCCAGCTCAAGGACATCGTCAAGGAAGGATTGGCCGAGCGCTTCGAGCACCTGCGCCGGATGGGCATCCGCACGGTCATGATCACCGGCGACAACCCGCTCACGGCGGGCGCGATCGCGCACGAGGCGGGCGTCGACGACTTCCTGGCCGAGGCCAAGCCGGAGGACAAGATGGAGTTGATCCGGCGCGAGCAGGCGGGCGGAAACCTCGTCGCCATGACCGGTGACGGCACCAACGACGCGCCCGCGCTCGCCCAGGCCGACGTGGGCGTGGCGATGAACACGGGCACCCAGGCGGCGCGCGAGGCCGGCAACATGGTCGACCTCGACTCCAACCCGACCAAGCTGATCGAGATCGTCGAGATCGGCAAGCAGCTGCTCGTGACCCGCGGCGCGCTGACCACCTTCTCGATCTCCAACGACGTCGCCAAGTACTTCGCGATCATCCCGGCGATGTTCGCCGGCGTCTTCCCCGAGCTCGGGCACCTGAACGTGATGCGCCTGGGCAGCCCCGAGTCGGCGATCGCCTCGGCCGTGATCTTCAACGCCCTGATCATCGTCGCCCTGATTCCGCTCGCGCTGCGCGGGGTGCGTTTCCGCGCCGCCTCGGCGATCGCGGTGCTGCGCCGGAATCTGTTCATCTACGGGCTCGGCGGGCTCGTCGCGCCCTTTGTCGGAATCAAGCTGATCGACCTCGTCGTCAGCGCGATCGGGATCTCGTGATGCGCCGGCAAATCGTTCCAGCCCTCGTCGTCTTCCTCTTCTTCAGCGTGCTGGCGGGAGTCGTCTATCCGCTCGCCATGACCGGCGTGGCGCGGATCGCCTTCCCCTCAAAATCGCAGGGCTCGCTGGTACGAGAGGGTGGAGTCGTCGTCGGCTCGCGCCTGCTCGGGCAGGCCTCAGGCGGGCCTCGCTACTTCCAGCCGCGACCCTCGGCGGCGGGAGCGGGCTACGACGGCGCTGCCAGCGGGGCCTCGAACCTGGGACCGACCAATCCGGTCTTGCTGAAGAGTGTGCGCGAGCGAATGGCCGCGTACCGGCGCGCCAACGGCCTCGGCGCGAGCACGAAGGTTCCGGTCGACGCCGTCACCGCCTCGGCCTCCGGCCTCGACTCCGAGATCTCGCTCGCGAACGCCCGGCTGCAGGCGCCGCGGGTCGCTCGGGCTCGCGCGCTACCGCTGGCGCGGGTGCTCGCGCTCGTGCGCGAGAACAGCCACGGACGCTCGCTCGGCTTCCTGGGCGAGCCGGGCGTGAACGTGCTCGAGCTCAATCTGGCGCTCGACGAGAGGAGATAGGCGTCAAGCTATGGCTATGGATCACATGGCTCGTGGAAAGCTACGCATCTACCTCGGCGCCGCGCCGGGAGTGGGCAAGACCTTCGCCATGCTCAACGAGGGCCGCCGCCGGCTCGAGCGCGGCGAGGACGTCGTCTGCGGCTTCGTCGAGACGCACGGGCGCAGGCGCACCGGCGAGCAGATCGGCGAGCTCGAAGTCGTTCCGCGCAAGAAGCTCGCCTACCGCGACCGCGTGTTCGAGGAGTTGGACATCGACGCCCTGCTGGCGCGGCGACCAGAGGTGGCGCTGGTCGACGAGCTCGCCCACACCAACATCCCCGGTTCGCGCAACGAGAAGCGCTGGCAGGACGTCGAGGAGCTGCTCGACGCCGGAATCAACGTCATCTCGACGCTGAACATCCAGCACCTCGAGTCGCTCAACGACGTGATCACCCAGATCACGGGCGTCACGCAGCAGGAGACGATCCCCGACGCGGTCGTACGCCAGGCGGAGCAGCTGCAGCTCGTCGATCTCGCCCCCGAGACCGTGCGGGCGCGGCTGGCGCGCGGCGACATCTATCCGGCCGACCGCGTCGACACCGCGCTCAGCAATTACTTCCGGGCGGGGAACCTCGGCGCCCTGCGCGAGCTCGCTCTGTTCTGGATCGGCGACCAGGTCGAAGAAGGGCTGAAGGAGTACCGCTCGCGCCACGGCATCAGCGAGCCCTGGGAGACACGAGAGCGGGTGCTGCTCGGGCTCTCTGGATCGGACAGCGGCGAGCGCCTGGTACGCCGGGCGGCTCGCATGGCTCAGCGATTCGGTGGTGAGCTCGTCGCGGTGCACGTCCGTCCGCAGGACGGCCTCGCCGGTCCGGCGCTCGACCGGCTGCGAGCCCAGAGCGAGCTCGTCTCGTCGCTCGGAGGCGGCTACCGGGAGGTCGTGGGCGCCGACGTCGGTCAGGCACTCGTCGATGCGGCCCGCTCGCTCGACGCCACTCAGATAGTCCTCGGCGCGACGCGCCGGAGCCGGCTCGGCGAGTTCCTCCGCGGCTCGGTCATCAACGCGGTCATCCGCCTCTCCGGCGCCAGCATCGACGTGCACGTCATCAGCTACGAGGACGACGGCGCCGTCGCGGCGCCTGAGGACGAGAGACGCGTGCGGCCGCGGCCGCTTCGCGCCCTGCCAAGACGGCGGGTCGCGTGGGGCTTCGCGGTCGCCGCCGTCGGCTTACCGCCGCTCACAGCGGTGCTCACGGCGCTAGGAGGTCACATCACGCTCCCCAGCGCCCTGTTGCTCTATCTGCTCGTGGTTGTCCTCGCCTCCGCGGTCGGCGGTCTCTGGCCGGCCCTCGCCAGCGCCGTCGCCGGCGACCTTCTCGCCAACTGGTACTTCACGCCCCCGGTGCACACCTTCACCATCGGCAACGGGCAGAACGTGCTCGCCCTCTGCGTCTTCCTGGTCGTCGCCGTCGTCTTCTCGAGCTACGTAGCCCTTGCGGCGAAGCGCGCCGTCACGGGCGAGCAGGCGCAACTCGAGGCCGATCTCTTCCTGACCTTCTCGGGCCACTCGCCGCCGGAGGCCCTGATCGAGCGCTTGCAGAAAGCCCTCCAGCTCGATGGCGTCGCTCTGTTTACGTCCCGGGGGGAATCGTGGCACGTCAGGGCTTCGAGCGGTGAGCAGGCGCCACGCGCCCCAGAGAGCGCCAGCGAGAAGATCGACCTCGGCGACGGCCGCCTACTCGCCCTCTCCGGGCGAGCGATCCCCGTCGGGGAGCGCCGCATCCTCGAGGCGTTCGTGCGGGAGATCTCCTCGTCGCTGGCGCACGAGGAGTTCAAAGCCGAAGCTCAGACAATGGGGGCGCTGGCAGCGGGAAACGAGCTGCGCGCGGCGATTCTCTCGGCGGTCTCGCACGATCTGCGCACACCGCTGTCGACTATCAAGGCCTCGGTGACGAGCCTGCTCCAGGACGACGTCGACTGGACCGCAGAGGCGCGCTGCGAGTTCCTGCGCACGATCAACGAGGAGACCGACCGCCTGAACGCGCTGGTGGGCAACCTGCTCGACATGAGCCGCCTGCAGGCGGGAGCCTTGACGGTCTCGACCGAGCCGGTCGGGCTCGAGGAGATCGTTCCGGCCGCGCTGCATTCGCTCGGCGGGCGAGCGAGCCGCGTCCACAGCGAGGTTCCGGAGACACTGCCGCGCGTACTCGCCGATTCCGGCCTGCTCGAGCGGGCGCTCGCCAACCTGCTCGACAACGCGCTCCGCCACTGTCCCGAGAACACCGAGGTGCGCGTCGTCGCCGACCCCACCGGCGACGAGTACGTCGACCTGCGCATCATCGATCACGGTCCGGGGGTTCCGGAGTCGGAGCGCGAGCGGATCTTCGTCCCCTTCCAGCGCCTCGGCGACGTGTCGGCGTCGAACGGCGTCGGGCTCGGTCTGGCGGTTGCGAGAGGATTCGTCGAGGCGATGGAGGGATCGATCGAGGGCAAGGAGACGCCCGGCGGAGGATTGACGATGATCGTGCGACTGCGAGCGGAGAGATGATGTCCGCCCCGGCGGCCCGCATCCTCGTCGTCGACGATGAGCCGCAGCTCTTGCGCGCGCTGGCGACGAACCTGAGGGCGCGTGGCTACGAGGTCGATCAGGCGGCGACCGGCGAGGCGGCGCTGATGCTGGCGGCGAGCCATCACCCCGATCTGGTCGTGCTCGATCTCGGCCTGCCGGGCATCGACGGGCTCGAGGTGATCGCCGGCCTGCGCGGCTGGAGCGAAGTACCGATCGTGGTGCTCTCGGTGCGCGAGCGCGAGGCCGACAAGGTCGCCGCGCTCGATGCCGGCGCCGACGACTACGTCACGAAGCCCTTCGGCATGGACGAGCTGCTGGCGCGCCTGCGGGCGGCCCTGCGGCGCGGCGCTCCTGCGAGCAAGGAGGAGGCGATCGTGACGACGGCCGACTTCAGCGTCGACCTCGCCGCCAAGCGCGTCAGCCGCGACTCCAAAGAGGTGAAGCTGACGCCCACCGAGTGGGAGATAGTCGAGATCCTCGTCCGCAGCGAAGGCCGCCTGGTCACACAGCGCCAGCTGCTGAAGGCCGTCTGGGGGCCGCAATACGAGAAGGAGACGAACTACCTGCGCGTGTATCTGGCGCAGATCCGGCGCAAGCTCGAGCCTGACCCCGCGCGGCCCTGCTACTTCCTCACCGAGCCGCGCATGGGGTACCGCTTCGAGGGCGGCGCCAACGGGTAGGGTTGAGCCCGGGCCGAAAGTAGCGGGAGTCGGGCTTTTCGGCCACCTCGAGCGGTGCCCGAACTGGCACCGGGAAACGTGGGTTTTACAGGTAAAATTAGTTACGTCCGGGAAGGCTCCTATCGTTCCGAGGTCCTTCGGTCGATTGCCCGCAAAATCGGGTGCTCAGCCGGCCACGGGAGTTCCCAGGAGTCCGTTTTTCAGAGAGGGAGAGGCGAGATGGCGACAGCCAAGGAGACACCGGTTGAGGCGACGGAGAAGGAGCTGGAGAACGTCGTAGTCGACGCGGAAGCGAGTCTCGGCGTGCGCCGCTACTTCACCATCCCCGGGCGCGATCCCTTCGACGAGATCGAGTGGGAGGTGCGCGACGCCTTCATCCCCGGCAAGGAGGGCGCGGCCTTCGAGCAGAAGGGCGTGGAGTTCCCGCGCTTCTGGTCGCAGACCGCTACCAACATCGTCGCCCAGAAGTACTTCCGCGGCAAGATGGGCGAGCCCGAGCGCGAGTGGAGCGTCAAGCAGATGATCGGGCGCGTCGTCACCACGATCGGCGCCTGGGGCCGCAAGGGCGGTTACTTCGCAAACGAGGAGGAGGCCGAGACCTTCGAGGCCGAGCTGAAGGCGATTCTCGTCAATCAGCTCGCGGCCTTCAACTCGCCGGTCTGGTTCAACGTCGGCTTCGAGGAGAAGCCGCAGTGCAGTGCCTGCTTCATCCTCTCGATCGAGGACAGCATGGACTCGATCCTCGACTGGATCCGGCGCGAGGGCGTCATCTTCCGCGGCGGCTCCGGGGCCGGGGTCAACCTCTCGCGCCTGCGCGCCTCCAAGGAACAGCTCTCCAAGGGCGGGCACGCCTCCGGGCCGGTCTCCTTCATGCGCGGCGCCGACGCCTCCGCGGGCACGATCAAGTCGGGCGGAAAAACGAGGCGCGCGGCCAAGATGGTGATCCTCGACGTCGACCACCCGGACATCGAAGAGTTCATCTGGTGCAAGGCCAAGGAAGAGAAGAAGGTTCGCGTGCTCGAGGCGGCGGGCTACGACATGTCGCTCGACTCGCCCGATTGGGCCTCGATTCAGTACCAGAACGCGAACAACTCGGTTCGGGTCACCGACGCCTTCATGCAGGCGGCCGCCGACGACGCCGACTGGAACCTGACCGCGCGGGTTGACGGCGCGGTGGTCGCGGCCAGCAAGGCGCGCGAGCTGCTGCGTCAGATCGCCGCCGCCGCCTGGGAGTGCGCCGACCCCGGCATCCAGTACGACACGACGATCAACAGGTGGCACACGGTCCCCAACTCCGGGCGCATCAACGCCTCCAACCCCTGCTCCGAGTACATGTCGATCGACGACTCGGCCTGCAACCTCGCCTCGCTCAACCTGATGAAGTTCCGCCGCGAGGACGACGGCGAGCTCGACATCGAGGCCTTCGAGCATGCCGTGGACGTCGTCTACCTGGCACAGGAGATCCTGATCGGCTACTCCAGCTATCCGACGCCGGAGATCGAGCGAAATGCGCGCGCCTTCCGTCAGCTCGGACTGGGCTTCGCCAACCTCGGCGCGCTACTGATGGCGCGCGGGCTGCCCTACGACTCCGACGAGGGCCGCGCCTACGCCGCCGCCGTCACGGCGCTGATGACCGGGCGCGCCTACCGCAAGTCGGCCGAGATCGCCGGCCGCATGGGCCCCTTCGCCAGCTACCAGAAGAACGCCGGCGCGATGCTCAGCGTCATCTCCAAGCACCGGGCCGCGGTCGGCAACATCGACAACGACGAGTCGGTTCCGCGCGAGCTCCTGTCGGCCTGCCGCAAGTCCTGGGACGAAGCGCTCGACCTGGGCGAGGCGCATGGCTTCCGCAATGCCCAGTCCACCGTGCTCGCCCCCACCGGAACGATCAGCTTCATGATGGACTGCGATACTACCGGCGTCGAGCCCGACTTCTCGCTGGCCAAGTCGAAGAAGCTGGTCGGCGGCGGCGAGATCACGATCGTGAACAAGACGGTGCCGATGGCGCTCGAGAAGCTCGGTTACTCGCCCGCGGAGGGCGCCGAGATCGAGGCCTTCATCGACGAGCGCAACACCGTCGTAGGCGCGCCCCATCTGAAGAACGAGCACTATCCCGTGTTCGACTGCGCGGTCGGCGAGCGCTCCATCCACTACGTCGGGCACGTGAAGATGATGGGCGCCGTCCAGCCGTTCATCTCGGGCGCGATCTCCAAGACCGTGAACATGCCCGAGTCGGCCACAGTAGAGGACGTCATGCAGCTGCTCGAGGACGCCTGGAGGCTCGGCGTCAAGGCGATCGCGCTCTACCGCGAGGGCTCCAAGGTCGCCCAGCCGCTATCGGGCAAGGCCGACAAGAGCGCGGCCATGCTGGCCGGCGCCGTCCCGATGCTCGCAGCGCCGCAGCGCCATCGCCTGCCCGACGAGCGCACCGAGATCGGGCGTAAGTTCCGGGTCGGCGACTACGAGGGCTACATCCACGTCGGCATCTACGACGACGGCGCGCCCGGCGACGTCTTCGTCGACATCGCCAAGGAGGGCACGACCCTCGCCGGCCTGATGAACGCCTTCATGATCGCCGTCTCGCTCGGGCTGCAGTACGGCGTGCCGCTGGAGGTCTTCGTCTCCAAGTACTCGCACATGCGCTTCGAGCCCTCGGGCCCGACCAACGATGCGGACATTCGAATCGCCAAGTCGATCGTCGACTACATCTTCCGCTGGCTCGGCAAGCGCTTCCTCACGGTCGACCAGCAGGAAGAGCTGGGCATCCTCTCGCTCGAGGTCAGGCAGCGGATGGCGCAGGCCTACACGAACGGCGGCACTCCCGGCCAGGGCGGCGACCCGACTCCGGCCGAGTTGCCCCCGCCCGGCCAGAAGGCACTCTTCAACAGCTGGGAGGACGCCGTCGAGTGCGCCCGCTGCGGCGGTCGCATGGTCAGGACGGGCAGCTGCTACACCTGCCGCGACTGCGGGACGAACACCGGCTGCAGCTAGCGATTACGAACGCCGGGTGGCGGCAACCAGGGATGCTCTCCTGGACAGGTTCCCGCCTGGTGCAAAACTCCGCTTTGAGCGACGACCTTGTTCTGGTCATCGAGGGCGGCGATATTCTCGAGGCTGGGGCATTCCGGCAGCGGCGTGGCCAGGAATCGAATCGGAAGGCCAAGCTCGGCCGGAGCGGGGATCGTCTTCGCCTCGATCGTCTCGCCGTCGGTGAGTTCGATCCGAGCATTAGTCGCCTCGCCTGGAACGGGCGCAAGAACGTAGTTTGGGAAGTCTGATCCCATTCCCGCGCCTCCGAACGAGAACGGCTCTGAAGGGACCGGGATCATTCCGCAGAAGAATTGCCGCCGCCGCGGGCCAGGCGACTCCTCAGGAGTCAGCGCCAGACAGACTTCCTCCCCTGGGTTGAAGTTGGTGCGATAGGCGGTGAGAGTCCAGCCATGGCCTTCCCATGTTCCAGTAGCTACGACAACCACCCCACCGGTCGGCGTGGCCTTGGTCCCGCGCAGGAACCACCAATCGTTCTCGGCGCTGACCGCGAGTGCGGAGACGAGCACTGCCACAAGGATCGCGGCGAGGGCTATCAGCAGACGCCGGCGAGAGAGCTTGAGATGCCACTGTTCGCGAAGGCCCGCTCGATGCAGTACGTTCGCCCAGTCCGGCGTGATCTCACGGCGCTCAGGTATGTCGCTCGCAAGAAGCTCTCCGACAAACGGATCGTCGTAAGCGGTCATTTCGGGACCTCCTCCAACTGTCGGCGTAGGGCCGCGTGTGCCTTGTTGAGCGTCGCTCCGACCGTGCCGATCTCGACCCCGAGCACCTCCGCGATCGAGCGATAGTCGAGGTCGGCGTAGTAGCGAAGGAACAGCGCCAGACGCTGCCGTTCCGGAAGCAAGGCGATCAGGCTTCCCAGGCCTGACGAGAGGCGACCTTCTTCTGCCTCGGCCTCCAGGGCTTCCTCGCCGATGGACGGCTCGCGCCGCGGGCGCGCCGACTTGGCCGCGTTGACGACGCAGGTCCAGACCCAGGTCGAGATCTGCGCCTCTCCACGAAAATCCAGCCGGTGACGGAGGGCGCGGGCAAAACCCTCTTGCACGGCATCGAGCCCGCTATCGGGATTCCCGGCGATAGCCTCCGCCACGCGGAGATAACGGTGGAAATCGGATCGGTATAGCTGCTCGAGCTTCTCGACGGTGACGGCGGCAGACACTCGATTACTCACATCCGTTAGATAGCAGCTGTGGAGAGTTTCTTTACCTGGCGGACCAGCAAAGATCGCCGCAGCGCGGAATCCCGGAGGCGAGGAGCGCCTCGTGCTCTAGCGCAGCCAATCTAGTAGTCAGCGCTCCGGCTAGCATCGACCTCATGCGGAAGCGGCGGATTCTGATCCTGGCGATCGCGCTGAGCGCGGCCTTCCTACTGCTCAGCCAGGGATCGAGCGCCGAGCGGCTACAGCAACCCACTCTGAGCCAACTCGTCGGCCAGCATCTCCTCGTGCGCATGAAGGGCATGGCTCCGACCGCCTCCTTGCTCGCTCGCGTCAGGCGCGGTGAGATCGGCGGCGTCGTTCTGTTCACCGACAACTACCGGAGCCCGGAGGGCGCGCGAAGGCTGATCGTGAAGCTGCAGGCCGCGGCCCGTGCGGGCGGGCAGCTTCCGCTTCTGATCGCCATCGATCAGGAGGGCGGCGCGGTCAAACGGCTACCGGGCCCGCCCACTGAGGCGCCGTCGAAGATGGCAAGCGTCGCGACTGCGCACGCTCAGGGGCTTGCGACCGGCCGCTACCTGCACGGGCTCGGAATCGATCTCGATCTGGCGCCCGTCCTCGACGTGCCGGCCTCGCCGCGGGCGTTCATCGCCCCACGGGCGTTCTCGAGCAACGCGACACTGGTTGGCGCGCGCGGGACGGCGTTCGCCGAAGGGCTGATCGACGGTGGTGTCGCCGCTTCCCCCAAGCACTTCCCCGGGCTCGGGCGGCTCTTGCGCAGCACGGACTTTGCGCCGGGCCGGATCAAGGCCGATCGCGCCGCGCTCGCGCGCGACCTGTCGCCGTTCAGGGTCGCGATCGACGCCGGCATGCCCGCGCTAATGGTCGGGACGGCGAGCTACCCGGCGTACGGAGACGATCTTCCGGCCGCCTGCTCGGCGCAGATCGTCACAGGGCTTCTGCGCGGCAGCCTCGGCTTCCAGGGCGTGGTTCTCAGCGACGATCTCAACACGCCCGGTGTGAGGCCCGTCGCGCCGTTCCCCGGATCGGTCATTCGCGCCGTGAAGGCCGGCGTCGACATGATCTACGTCTCCGGCGCCGGCTCAGGCACTGGAGGCAGCGTGAGCGAGCAGGCGTACTCGGCCCTGCTGCAAGCGGCTCGCCGCGGGACGATCACTCGCTCTCAACTGCAGGCCTCTTACGATCGCGTCCAGGAGCTCAAGGCTCAGTTCGCTGAAGCTTCTTAAGCCCTTCCTAGGACGCTGGCTCTGCGCTAGTTGCGCATTTCGGCAGCCGCCACGAAAGCCGTCACCAGCGGGTGTGGATCATCCGTTCGGTAGCGCGCCTGCGGCACGTAGAGCGTGGCGACGAAGAACGGGTGCTCGGGCAGCTCGAACGCCCGCGCGGCGCCGTCGGCGCCGGTTCCGCTGATCGCGAGACCTTTCTCTTCGACTTTCGACCGGTACTCCGGATTGAGCCCGTAAGAGCAGAAGAAGGGCTCGACCGCCGCGGAAGCCCCGTAAATCGCAGCAACGCGAGAGCCCCGCGCGAAGAAGACCTCGTGCTCGCCACCGGCGAGCGAGAGCGGGAGCTGCACTATCGCCAGCTCGCGCGCGCCCGGATTCGACTCCTCGTGATCGGCCTCCGCCACGCCGAGCACGTCGCGCACGAACTCCACCGCCACGTGCTGAAAGCCGCCGCAGGTTCCGAGCAGCGGCACTCCCTGCTCGCGCGCGACCCGAATCACTTTGAGCGCACCGTCCATGCTTCGGTACGGGCTTCCCGGGGAGATCAGGAGCCCCGCATAGGAGGCGAGCTCTGCGTCGTCCATCCCGGCCGCGGCTTCGGTCGCCAGCCACTCAAAGCGAAGCGGCGGCCGCACCGCGTGCTCGAGTGCCTGCTGCGTCGCCTTGTGGGTCGGGCGCTCGGCGCCGTAGTCGCCGATCACCGCGATGGTCTTCGATCTCGCTTCCCGGTCAAGATCGGCCACGGTTCGTCCTCTCCTCTCAGGCTCGCGATCATTCCTCGACGGAAATCACATGCTACGCCGCTCTTCGATCTCGATCTTCAGCCGGCCTGACGCTTGATCGCGATCCTGCAAGTAGCCTTGACCCGTGCCCGAGACCGGCTTGCAGATACACGTGCGTACGCTTACGAGCCGCGTGACGCCCGAGGTCGCCTATTCGGCTCTGTTCAGTGGTCAGACGCCCAGCTTCTGGCTCGACTCGAGCCTGGTCGCAGAAGGCCTCTCGCGGTTTTCTTTCATGGGCGACGCGCGCGGCCCGCACGCCGAGTACGTCAGGTACCGAGCCTCCGAGCATCGTGTTGTGGTCGAAAGGGGCGACGAGGTGGTCGAGGAACAGATCGCCTTCCTCGACTATCTGGAGCGCGAGCTTGCGCGACGCTCTCTCACGAGCGGCGATCTTCCCTTCGACTTCAATCTCGGCTACGTCGGCTTCCTCGGTTACGAGATGAAGGCCGATTGCGGCGCTTCGGAGGCGCACGCGGCGCCGACGCCGGACGCGGCATTCGTTTTCTGCGACCGCATGCTCGCCTTCGACCACCGCGACGGGCAGGTCTATCTGCTTGCTCTGAGCACCGGCGACAGCGAACCCGCGGCTCTGGCCTGGCTCGCAGCAACGAGCCGCGCCTTGGGCGCTCTGGAGCTGTCGCCGGAGGGCGCCGATCCGCCTCCCGAGCCGATCGAGTGCCCTTCCGTTGGCTTCCGTCACGCGCTGCCCGAATACGAACGGCTGGTGGAGCATTGCCAGAGCGAGATCGCAGCGGGCGAGACCTACGAAGTCTGTCTGACGAACATGCTCTCGATCGGAGACGAGATCGATCCTTTCTCGACCTACCGCGCGCTTCGATCGAGCTGTCCGGCCCCGTATTCGGCCTACCTGCAGTTCCCAGACATGCACGTTCTGAGCTCGTCGCCGGAGCGATTTCTTCGCATCGATCGCGCACGCCGAGCCGAGTCGCGACCGATCAAGGGGACACGCCGGCGAGGATCGACAACGAGCGAAGACCGCGCAATGAAGACCGAGCTCGCAACGAGCGAGAAGGAGCGAGCCGAGAACATGATGATCGTCGATCTGATGCGCAACGATCTGAGCCGCGTCTGTGAGATCGGCAGCGTTCGCGTCTCGAAGCTGTTCGAGATCGAGAGCTATGCGACGGTGCACCAGATGGTCAGCACGATCAGCGGCACGCTTAGGCCGGAGGAATCGGCCGTGACCTGTGTGCGCGCCGCATTCCCGCCCGGCTCGATGACTGGCGCACCGAAGCTGCGCGCGATGGAGATCATCGACCGCCTCGAGCAGGGAGCCCGCGGCGTCTACTCCGGCGCACTGGGTTACTTCGCGCTCAGCGGCGGCGCCGATCTCAGTGTCGTCATTCGCTCGATCGTCACTGCGAGCGGAGCGGCCTCGATCGGGGTCGGCGGGGCCGTAACGGCGCTCTCCGATCCGCGCCGGGAGGTCGAGGAGACACTCGTCAAGGCGCGCGGCGCGTTGGGCGCGCTCGTTCACGTGAGCCGCGCCGAAGAACGCGCCGTGGGGGTTAGCTGAGTGCCCGTCGACAGAACTATCAAGCGAACCGCTCTTCCCACTCTGGCTGCAATCGGAATCGCGTTCGTCACACTGTTCGTCTCCACCGCCGACATCGACGCCTCGCAGAGCGGTACGACCCGGCAACTGGTCGGCCGCTCCGTTCAGGGGCGCGCGATCTACGCCTACGAGCGAGGCGACCCCTCCGACCCGACAGTGCTCATCGTCGGATCGATTCATGGCAACGAGCCCGGAGGCGTGGCCGTCGCGCGGCGCCTGCTCGAGATGCCGGCGCCCGAGGGCGTCGATCTCTGGGTCATCCTCAACCTCAATCCCGACGGGCGGGTGGCAGGAACTCGCGGCAACGCCCACGGCGTCGATCTCAACCGCAACTTTCCCTGGCGCTGGCGGCGTCTGGGCGGAGCCTTCTACTCCGGCCGGCGCGGCCTGTCGGAACCAGAGTCGCGTGCCGCCGCTCGCCTGATCGAGCGTCTGCAGCCGTGGCTGTCGATCTGGTTTCATCAGCCGCTCGCAGCGGTGAGCATCACCCGGCGGTCGCTCGCGCTGGAGCGCAGGTTCGCTCGTCTCGCCGGGCTCGGGCTGGCGAACCTACCGGCTTATCCCGGCAGCGCCACCTCCTGGGAGCGCCACATCCTGCCGGGCTCGGCGGCCTTTGTCGCCGAGTTGCCGGGCGGGACGATCGGCGCTCGCAAGGCAAATCGCTACGCGCGGGCGGTCACAACGCTCAGCAAGGGTTGATTCGACGCAAGAGGCGCCGAGAAGGAGACCTATGAGGGCTTGGTCTTCCCCGGCGGCGGCGCGGCCTCGGAGATGGTCTTCGCACCTTCGAGTTGGTGTGCCCGCTTACCCGCCTCGCTTGCGTACCTGTCGGAATCGCGTGCGGCACGCTCCGAGTCGTAGGGGCGACCGGCCCAGCGGAGCATGTTCGCCCGATCGCGAGCGATCAGGGCCGCCTCCTGCCAGAGCTCGCTACGCTCGGCCAGCCCGAGAACGCTCTTGAACGCCTCGTCGGCGATCTCGTATTCGGCCTCACCGGTCGCGGCGAGCGCCTTGGCGTAGAGCGCGGGTGCCATTTCGGGCGTGTGCTCGGGCATCAGGAAGAGCGCTTCCTCGGCGGCCTGGCGCGCCTCCGCGAAGTGGCGATTGCGCGCGGCGAGCAGCGCTTCGAGGCCTCGCAGTGTGCCCCGGTCGCCGGCTTCGGCGTGGGCGGGCAGTAGAGCCCGCGCGGCCCGCAGGTGCTGCT
This sequence comes from Gaiellaceae bacterium, assembly GCA_049591255.1. Lineage (GTDB taxonomy): Bacteria > Actinomycetota > Thermoleophilia > Gaiellales > Gaiellaceae > Fen-549. Next base: position 19,717 of record JBAWEP010000014.1, on the reverse strand, counting down.
CGACCCCCACCGTCGTTCCGCCCCAGAGGAGGATCTGTGCGCATACCAGGTGCGCGCCGGCGAGCCGAATCGTGTCTTCTGTGCCTCGCAGCAGCGTGATCGCCTGTCGCATGTGCCGCAGCGCTAACCGGCGCTCGTTCTGCATGGCGGCGACGCGGGCGAGTGACCAGTGCATGCGTGCCTGCGCGTAGGGATCGTCCGGCTCGAAGTCTCCGACGAACTCTTCGAGCACGATCTTCGCCCGTTCGAACTCACCGAGATCCGACAGCGCGTGGCTGAGGTGGGTCGCGAGCAGCATGCGAAGCTGCCCGTTCTCGGGCGCGATCTGCTCGAGCGTTCGCTCGCAGGCAATCACGGCCTCCTCCGACTGTCCCGACTGGCGGTAGCAGGCGATCAGAGTCGTATAGACGTCGGGGAACAGCTCCGGCCGGATGAGAGGGTGCGAGCTGGCTGCCTCGAGCTCGCGAATCGCATCCGCAAGGCGGCCGGAAGACGCGGCGGCCATACCGAGCGCCGCCCTTGCCCTGGCCGCGATGTCGGGCTCGCCCTCGCGCTCGGCGCGCCGGATGAGCTCCTGGGTGTCGCGCCCGACAGATTCGCTGTCGGCCTCGAGACGAACGCGCAGCTCGAGATCGGTGAGCGCGATCTCCAGCTCCTCGCGCGTGGTGACGTCGACCCCGTGCTCGAGATACTCGACCGGAACGCCGAGCTTGCGCGCAATCTGCCGTAGAGCCCCGAGCGACGGCCGCCTGGCGCCCGTCTCGATTCGCGAGACATGGGCGTTCGAGATGCCCGGCCCGGCGAGATCGATCTGGGTGAGATGCTGCGCTTTTCGCAGGCGGCGAATTCGCTGCCCGGTGGTCTCGACCTCGGGGCCGTCCTCTTTATTGGTCATGTGCTCTGTATTCTGAACATTGTCAGGAGTCAGCGCAACGACAACTAGTTGCCGCATGACAAAGAACGGTGCAACGCTTCTCGCATCTCCGTAAAACGCCACCGAGCGAGAGGAGGTGCATCGATGCGCGCACGTCTCACCATGCTAGCCGCAGTAGTAGCAACGCTGGCAACAACGTTCGGATTCTATCGCGGCTGGTAATCCGCCGGATGGCGAGCAGGCAAGATCGGTGCGGGGAGCGCGGTACTCAATTCTCGCGCCGGTCTTGTCTCTCGAGATCGGTCGAGAAAGTCGCGCTCGGGGGGCACATCTCGCCGCTCGACGATGGGCATTGGTCCCGGCACTTCTCACTTCGCCCTCCTCCGAGCCACCCGCCCGCGGGGTCGTTCCACAGTACCGTCCTCTCGCGCCACAAATCGCACGCCACCGTGCCGATTCAGCAACAAATCAGCACCGACCGAGACCATGCCACGTTGCTGCGCTCACTCTAGAACTCCTGCTCGGTCGGGCGTATCAGCACCTCGTTCACCGCCATTCGCCGCGGCCGCGTAACGACGTAGACGATGGCGTCGGCGATGTCCTCTGCCTCCAGGATCTCGACGCCGACGTAGCGCTGCCGGGCTACTTCGCGCACCCCTTCGCGGATGTGATTGGACAGCTCTGTCTTGACGAAACCCGGCTCGACCAGCGATACGCGCACATGCCGCTTGGCCAGCTCCATGCGCAGCGACTCGCTGAAGGCACCGACGCCGAACTTGCTCAGGTTGTAGATTCCCGAGCCGGCATTCGGCTTGCGTCCCGCCACCGAGCTGATGTTGACGAGGTCGGCCAGCCTGCGCGGCTCCGCCTCCGCGGCGGCCAGCAGGTGCGGAAGCGCCGCGTGCGTGCAGTAAAGGAGACCCTTCACGTTGAGATCAACGGTGCGCTCCCACTCCTCCAGCGGAGCTTCCACTGCCGGTCCGAGCAGCATCACGCCGGCGTTGTTGACGAGAATGTCGAGCCGGCCCAGCTCCGCGACGGTTCGCTCGACGGCGGCAGTCGCCTGCTCGCGGTCGGTCACGTCGGCTTCGACGACCAGCGCCCGGCCGCCCTTGCCCTCGATCTCGGTCGCAAGCTGCTCGAGCCGGTCCTTGCGCCGGGCCGCGATCGCAACCACTGCACCGCGCTCGGCCAGCAGGCGCGCCGCCGCTTCGCCGATGCCGCTGCTCGCCCCCGTGACAAGAGCCACCGTGCCATCGAGTCGTTCGCTCACCTCGGGTCCTCCTTGTCGTCGCCTTTCTGCAGCCGAGCCTTGCATTCTTCCTTTTCCGCCGGGCACATTGAAAAACCTGGTCTCGTTTGAGAAGCCGGCACGAGTGAGATCCTCCTAAGTGAGAGCGAGGAGGGAGCGATGACAGAGCCACGCGAGATCGCAAACAAGGTCGAGAGGGTGACGACCGGCATCTACCACTGGCGCATTCACAACAGCGCGATCGGCGGCGCGATCTCCTCGTCGCACGCGGTGTCGACGAACGGCGAGGGCTGCGTATTCGTCGACCCCGTGAGATTGAGCGAGGAGGCGCTGGCGATGCTGCCCGAGCCGCAGGCGATCCTTTTGACGGCGCGCTGTCACCAGCGCTCGGCCTGGCGCTACCGCGAGCAGTTCGGCGTCGAGGTCTGGCTGCCCGAGGACGCGAGCGCCGCCGACGAGGAGCCCGACCGACGTTACGCGGAAGGCGATGTTCTCCCCGGCGGCCTGAAGGCCATCCGCACGCCCGGCCCGGAGTGGCCTCACTATTCGTTCTTGCTCGAGTCGGCGCCGGGGATTCTCTTCTGCTCGGACCTCATCTCCAACGGGCCCGAGCGAGGCCTCGACTTCATCCCGTTCGAGTTCCACGAGGATCCGGCCGCGACGGTTCGCAGCGTCGAGAGCCTGCTCGATCTGCCCTTCTCGATCCTCTGCCTCGATCACGGGCCACCGCTCGCCGACGACCCGAAGGCTGCGCTGCGAGAGCTTCTGGCCCGACCGGTGGCGGGCTGACGGCGCCGCTTTTCGGGCTCAGGCGGTGAGCTCGTCGAGCAGGCGCCGAGGTCCCGCAGGGCTCAGCTCTCGCCGTCATCGCCCTCGGCCAGGATCTTGTAGAGCGAGCGCCGGCAGTCGCCAAGCAGCTTGCGGGCCTGCTTGATCTGGTCGTCGCTACCGACCTGTCCGACCTGCATGGTCGCGAGCCCGATCTGGCGGACGAGCGACCCGAGCTCGAAGACGAACTCACCAGAGGCCGAGGCCATCTCGATCCACGGCGCCGGGGCATCCGCACTGCGCTCGGCGAGCACGGCGCGACCGGCTTCGGTCAGTTCGAGCAGGTGCTGGCTCCCGTTCTCCGTCGAGCGCACCAGGCCCTCGTCCTCGAGCTGCTGCAGGGTCGGATAGACGGAGCCGGGACTGGGGCGCCAGACGCCTTCGCTGCGCTCCTCGATCTCTTGCATGATCTGGTAGCCGTTACGCGGCTGCTCGGCGAGGAGCAGGAGCGCGGCGGTACGGATGTCTCCGCGGCGGGCCTTGCGACTGCGGTGCCTTCCTCTGTGGCCGCTGTGACCGCCGCCGAAGGGCGGACCGGCGAAATGGTGCGCATGCGCTTCGTGGTGATGCTCACGCCGGCGGCGATGATGTCGCGGGCGCGCAGCTTCCAAATGATCTTCGTGCATCAGAAAACCCCTTCTGTAATTGTTAGTGTCAAGGTGTATAACGATATATCGCGTTACGTCGCTTGTCAAACATCTCGGCTAGCCGTTTGCAGCGACGTAAGCTGCTTGTCATGGACAGTTGGCCGGGAACGGCGCGGGAACTGATCGAGCTCCAACGCACGCTCGGGGCCGAGTCGCCGCCTCTCTGGCGGGCGCCCCAGGCCGTGCGAGTAGGAGCCTGTTACGTCTGCTTCGAGCGCGGTCCCGCCGGGCCGGGCAAGGCCGGCGACGAGGCCTGGGCGGCGGCCTCACTCGGCGAGACGCAGGTCGCGGTCGAGGGGATCGCTCAGGCTCCCTACCAGGCGGGATTGCTGGCGCTGCGCGAAGGTGCGCTGCTCGAGTCGGCCGTTCGCGCGCTCCCGGAGGCGCCGGACGTCGTGCTGGTCGACGCGACCGGGCGCGATCATCCACGGCGGGCGGGGCTCGCGCTGCAACTCGGCGCGGTGCTCGGGCTGGCGAGCGTGGGCGTCACTCATCGGCCTCTGATCGCCGCCGGCGAATGGCCGGCCGACGAGCCGGGCGCGCGCAGCCCACTGCTTCTCGACGGAGTGGTCGTCGGCTACTGGCTGCGCACCCGGCCGGGGCACCGGCCGCTGGCGGTGCACGCCGCCTGGCGCACCGACCCCGATACGGCGGTCGAGATCGTTCTCGCCTGCAGGGGCGAGACTCGCACACCGCAACCCCTGCGCCAGGCGCGCCGAGCCGCCCGAACGGCGCGAGCGCGCGCATCGACGCCCGCGAAGTCTTAAGATCCCCGGTCCTGTGACGGCCGAACAGAATCGCGACTCCGCCAAGAAGAACCCGATACCGCCGCGCCGCGGCGCGAAGAGCGCTCGGACGGAGCCGGTCGCTCGCGACACCGGCTCGACTCTCGGCTGGGAGTACCGCCTCGATCCGCAGGGCGCATTCGTGCAGGTCTCTCCCGCATGCGAGCGGGTAAGCGGCTACAGCGAGGACGAGTTCCTGGCCGACCCGAAGTTGATGGAACACATCGTTCATCCCGACGACAGGTCGCGCTTCGTGGCGCACGCCCAGCACTCGCACGCGGTCGATAGCGCCGACGAGGGCGAGATCGAGTTTCGCATCGTCACCAAGGACGGCGCCGAGCGCTGGATCGCGCACACGTGCACCGCGATGACCGACGCCGACGGCCACTCTCTGGGCCGGGCGGCCTGCAACATCGATGTCAGCCGCTACAAGCTGGCGGAGGAGACGCTGCTTCGCCTGAACCGGGAGCTGATCGCCGGCCGGGAGTGCGCTCGCGCGACGCTGCGAGCTCGGGACGAGCAAAAGCTACTGCGCGACGTCTGCCGCATCGTCTGCAACTCGGGCGGATATCTGATGGCCTGGATCGGCTTGGTCGAGCACGACGAGGGCAAGACCATCCAACCGGTGGCCTGGAGCGGAATCGAAGACGGATATCTGAGCAGCGCGAACATCACCTGGGCCGACAGCGAGCGCGGACGGGGCCCGACGGGAACGGCAGCTCGTACGGCCGAGACCGTCGTACTGGACGACTACGCCAGCGACCCGACCGGGCAGCCCTGGCGGGCGCGCGCCTTCCAGCGCGGATACCGGTCGAGCATCGCAGTCCCGCTGCGAGCCGCCGAGGGCGACGTGCTCGCCATCCTTACCATCTACGCAGACCGGGCTCATGCCTTCCCGAGACGCACGATCGGGCTACTCGAAGAGCTGGCCGAGGATCTTGGCTTCGGAATCGCATCCCTGCGCGCCCGCTCGAAGCGCTGATCGAAAATAGCTCTCAGTGCCTGGCCCAGCTCGCGCGCGGGTTGGGCAGCGGGGCAAGGCTCACCTCGAGCTCGCCGCGCAGATGCTCGAGCGCGGGCGGCAGTGCCAGACGCTCGCCCAGGCGCTCGGCCGGCTCGTCGAGTGTAAAGCCCGGGCCGGTAGTGGTGATCTCGAACAGAACGCCGCTCGGCTCGCGGAAGTAGGTCGAGTGGAACCAGTAGCGATCGATGATCGGCGTCGCGCCGGCGGCGGCCTCCACGAGCGCCTCGTGCCAGCGCCGCTGTTCGCCCTCGGGCGATGCCCAGGCGACGTGATGCACCGTGCCGGAGCCCTGGATTCCGGGCCTGACGGGCGCGCTGTCATACGCATAGCTACCGCCCCGCACGTCGCCCCTCGCATCCCAGAGCGCGTCGCTGCGCCGCTCGAAGCCGAGTGTCCCTTCCAGCAGTGCGCGGCTCGGCTCGGGATCGCGGGCGAAGGCGCGCACACCGTCGAAGCCGCGCAGCGCCAGCTCTTCGGGAATGTCGGGGTGAGACGCCGTCAGCGGCTCGTCGCCGGTCTCCACCACGGCCAGCTCCAGCTCGAGACCCTCGGGATCCCGAAAGCGCAGGCGTGAGCCATGGCGCTCGAGCTCGACGCCCTCGCCCCTGAGGCGCCGGGCCCAGAACGCGAGCGCTCGCTCCGAGCCGATCCGCCAACTCAACCGGTGGATCATGCCGGCACCCGCGCGCCCGACCTGTATGCCCGGGTACTCGTAAAAGGCGAGGGTGGCGCCCGGCTCGCCGTGCTCGGCGCCGTAGTAGAGCTGGAGGATGCTCGGCACGTCCTGGTTGACGCTCCTCTTCACAAGTCTCAACCCGAGCACTCGCACATAGAAGTCGAGATTGCGCCGCGCGTCACTGGTTATCGCTGTGACGTGGTGGATCCCTTCGAGCCGCATCCGTTCCTCCAGATAAATGACCGGCCGAATCTAGAAACGGTCGGCCGACGCCGCTATTCCCGGCGAGCTCACGGTGTAATCAAATCGAAGGGTCTTCGCTCTCGCACCAGACGCCGTCGGACGGTGCGAAGGCCAGCTCGTGGTGCGCTCCCCCCTCGACCCGGCGCTCGAGCTCATCGACCCGCGCGACCAGATCGGCAACCGCGTCACCGAGCACATCCGGAAGCTGCCCGTGCTCGAGGTTGGGCATCGTGCGCGCGGGCCGGGTTTCCTTCGCAGTCACTATCTCGCCCGGAACGCCGACGACGACTGCACCGGAAGGAACCGGCTTCACGACCACGGCGTTCGCCCCGATACGGCTGTACTCGCCGACGGTTATCGCGCCGAGCACCTTGGCGCCCGCGCCAACCACGACTCCGTCGCCGAGAGTCGGGTGGCGCTTGCCCTTCTCGAGGCTCGTGCCACCGAGAGTGACGCCCTGGTACAGGGTCACCTCGGCGCCCAGCTCAGCCGTCTCGCCGATCACAACGCCCATTCCGTGGTCGATGAAGAGCCCGGGACCGATCGTTGCGGCCGGGTGAATCTCGATACCGGTCAACGCACGCGCTAACTGAGAGATCCAGCGCGCCACGAGCCTGAGGCGCCAGTGCCAGAGCACGTGCGCAACCCTGTGCCACCAAACAGCCCACAGCCCCGGATAGCAGAGCACGATCTCGAGCCAGTTTCGGGCGGCCGGATCGCGCTCCTTGACCGCTCGGATGTCGTGTCTCATCTTTCTCAGCACGCCAGCCACCTCCTCAGTCGGCCAGGTCGTTGAAGAGCGCCGTCGATAGGTAGCGCTCGCCGTTCGAGGGCACGATCACGACGATCAGCTTTCCTCTGCTCTCGGCGCGGCGAGCAATCTGCTCGGCAGCCCAGATCGCGGCGCCCGAGGAGATGCCGACCAGCAGGCCTTCCTCGCGCGCGATCCGGCGCGCACTGTCGAAAGCGTCGTCGTTCGTCACGCGCACGATCTCGTCGTAGATCTCGGTGTTCAACACCTTCGGCACGAAGCCGGCGCCGATGCCCTGAAGGGCGTGCGGCCCCCTCTGCCCGCCGGAGAGCACCGCCGAGCCATCCGGCTCGACCCCGACGCAGCGAGCCTCCGGCTTGCGCTCCTTGATCAGCTCGCCGATGCCCGTGATCGTTCCGCCGGTGCCGATTCCGGCGACGATCATGTCCACCTCGCCGTCGGTGTCGCGCCAGATCTCCTCGGCCGTCGTGCGGCGATGAACCTCGGGATTGGCCGGATTCTCGAACTGCTGCGGAACGAAGTAGTGCTCGTCGGCGGCCGCCATTTCTTCGACGCGGCGGATGGCGCCGGGCATGCCTTCGCTGCCGGCGGTCAGCACCAGGTCGGCGCCGTAGGCGCGCAGCAGCATGCGCCTCTCCTTGCTCATCGTATCGGGCATGACGAGCGTGCACTTGTAGCCGCGCGCGGCGCAGACCAGGGCCAGCGCGATACCGGTATTGCCGCTCGTGGGCTCGAGAATGACGGTGCCCGGCCCGATCTTGCCCTCTCGCTCGGCAACCTCGACCATCGCCAGGCCGATTCGATCCTTGACGCTGCCCCCCGGGTTGGCGAACTCGAGTTTGGCAACGACGTTGGCGCCGCTCGCCTTGGAGATCCGCCGCAAGCGAACGAGCGGCGTGTTGCCGATCAGCTCGGTGACGTTATCGGCGACTTTCATCGTCCTCCTCCTGGGCGCTCATCCGTCCGCCGCCCTAGTCGCTTCACTTTCTAAAGTGGCTTTGATCAGTGTACCTACCAGCGCTCAGAATTCAAACGCGGGCGACCATCTGAGCCCTCGGCGCCGAGCCTCCTAGTGGGGAACGGTCACCAGCCCGGCTATTCCCAGCGCGAACAGAACGATCACAAAGATCGAGTCGGCCCCGAGCCGCAGATAGCAGCGCTTGGGCCGGAAGATGATCCCCACCGCGTAGACGGTCGTGAGGCTGATCCCAAGGATCGCGAGCCAGCTGTTCTGGTGCCCGGCCGTCGGCAAGACCGCCTTTCCTGCGATCAGGTCGGCGACGAGAAAGAGGCACACCTGGAAGGCGTTGCCGCCGAAGATGTCGCCCATGGCGAGGCCGTGATCGCCGAGGCGTACGGCGCCGATTCCCGAGCTGATCTCGGGCAGCGCGGTGGCCAGGGCAAGCACCGTCGCGCCGAAGATGACGCCGTTGATCCCGGCCCGGCTGGCAAGGTCGCTACCGGCGATCTGGAGAAATACACCGGCGACCAGGGTGACGACGCAGGCGACCAGGAAGTAGAGCATGACTCGCGAGGTTGAGCTGCCCGTGTGCGGTGTCGGCGCCGATGGATGGGGGACGCGGCGGTGTGGACGCCCCGGGCGGCTGCCGGGCGCGACCACTTCCCAGGAGGGCGATTTCCTGACGCGGTTGATGATGACGATGCCGAAAAACCAAACGATCACGATGGCGATCGAGGCCGGGCTCATCGGCCCGATCGTGGTCGACTGCTTGAGCAGCGCGCCCATCAACACGACCGAGACAACCAGGATGACGAGCAGCGCCTCGAGCACCGGGATGAGCGAGCCAACGAGGTAGGTGAGCGCGTTCTTCCGCCCGGCGGTGATGTCGCAGACGATCAACACCATCGTCTGGATGGCGATGCCTCCGATCAGGTTGCCCGCCGCCAGGTCGAGGTGCCCCTGGATAACGGCCGAGACGGTGATCGCGATCTCCGGAAGTGTGCCCGCGATCGAGAGCAGGACCATTCCACCGATCGCATCGCCCAGGCCGAACCGGTTGTCGAGCGCGTCGGTGCTCTTGGCCAGGCTGGTGCCGGCGGCCCAGGTCGCGAGCGCCCCCGCCAGGAAGACGAGAGCAAGAAACGGCCAGGCGAGGCTAGCCATTGCCGGCGTGTGCGCGCGTGGCGGGCATCGACACGCCCATTCTCAGCGGCCGGGAAACCCGCGTCAAGCGAAAAACGAGAACTACGCGTGCCGGTTGAAGGAGAAGATGGCACCGACCAGGAGCGCGGCGCCGAGCAGGCCGACCAGCGCCACGTCCTCGAGCGTCGTGGTCGTGTGACCGAAGACGCTCACGCCGATGATCGGGTGACTCGCGGCGAGCGCACTCGCGGAGACCTCGTCGGCGAGGAAGATGCGGCGGATCGCGTCCACGCCGTAGGTGAGCGGGTTGAGCTTGGAGACGATCTCCATCCAGCGCGGAACGTTGTTGACCGGAAAGAAGACGCCGGCGAGGAACGTGAGTGGGAAGACGACCATCTGAACCAGCACCTGGAAGCCCTGCTGGGAGCGCATCCGCGAGCCGATCAAAAGCCCGAAGCCGGCCAGCGAGAAGGCCAGGACGATCACGATCGGAATCAGCTCGAGCACGATCCTGAGTGAGAGCGGAACGCCGAAGAGCGGCGCCAGGGCGAGCATCACGAGCGCCTGGAAGAGCGCGATCACCGAGGCGCCGAGGGCCTTGCCCAGCACCACGCCCGAGCGGTTGAGCGGCGAGACGAGCACCTCCTTGAGAAAGCCGATCTCGCGGTCCCAGACGACCGAGAGGCCCGAGAAGATCGCGTTGATGAAGACCGACATGGCGATGATGCCCGGGTACATGAACTTGACGAAGTCGACGCCGACGGCCAGCGCGCCGATCTGCCGCTTCAGCCCCTCGCTGAAGACGACCATGAAGATGATCGGCATCCCGAGCGACGAGGCCAGGCGCGAGCGCTCGCGCGCGAAGCGAAGCAGCTCGCGGTAGGCGATGACCCAGATACCGCGCAGAGCCTGCCTCGAGGATCCCGTCATCAGTTCAGCTGCGACTTCATGCCGGGCGTGTTCACGTAGCGGCGAAGCTGCTTGTTGGCAGAGGGTCGGTCGTCGCGAATCGAGTGGCCGGTGAGCGAGAGGAAGACGTCGTCGAGAGTCGGGCGGCGAACGTTCACGGCCAGGATCTTGCACGAGAAGCTGCGTATCAGCCCGGGCAGGAACTCCTCGGCGCAGGGCAGCTTGAAACGGACGCCGTCGTCGTCGATGCTCGCGCTCAGCTCGTAGCGGGCGAACAACTCCGCCGCGGCGGCCGCGCCGTCCTCTACGCGCAGCGTCACGACGTCACCACCGAGCGAGCTCTTCAGCGCCTCGGGCCGGTCGAGCGCGACGATCTCACCCTCGTCGATGATCGCGATCCGGTCGCAGTTCTCGGCCTCGTCCATGTAGTGCGTGGTGAGGAAGATGGTCAGCGCCTCGCGTCGCCGCAGGTCGAGCACGTACTCCCATATCCGGTGCCGAGTCTGAGGATCGAGCCCGAGCGTCGGCTCGTCGAGGAACAGGATCTGCGGGTGGTGAAGCAGTCCGCGGGCGATCTCCAGACGGCGCTTCATCCCGCCGGAGTACTCGCGCACCGAGGAGTTGCGGCGATCCCACAGCTCCATCAGATTCAGCAGCTCGTAGATGCGCTCGTCGCGCACGCGCCGGGGCATGCCGTAGGCGTAGGCGTGGAAGCGCAGATTCTGAAGCGCGGTCAGGTATTCGTCGAGAGTCGGGTCCTGGAAGACGAGACCGATCGAGCGGCGAATCTCGGTTCGCTCGCTGCCGATGTCGAAGCCCGCGACGGTCGCCTGGCCGGCGGAGGGCGTAAGCAGGGTGCAGAGCATGCCGATAGTGGTCGTCTTGCCCGCGCCGTTCGGGCCGAGGAAGCCGAACACCTCGCCTTTTGCGACGCTGAAGGAGATGCTCTTGACGGCCTGCGTGTGACCGAAACTGCGGGCCAGTCCCGCGGTCGAGATGACGCTCTCGGAGGCGCTGGATGTCTTCGGCTCGTGATTCACGACTTCGCCCAGCCTCCGTGCTTCCAGGCTCGGTGCGCTCGCGGACGACGCGATAGAGGCCGAGCGTTAACTCGGGCTCTCCGGGTTGCTCGTCATCGATGCGTAGTCGCTCGGCAGGGGAATCGAGGCTCCCCAGACTCCGGCGGCGTCGGCGACCCTCTGTGCCAACTCGCCCAGCGGTACGATCTCGTCGGCCAGCTTGGCCTCGACGATGGCGCGGGGAGTTCCGTAGGCGATCGCCGTCAGCTCCTCCTCGACGATGATGCGGCCACCGCGCTCCTTCACCTCGCGCGCGCCGTCCAGGCCGTCCTTGCCCATCCCGCTCGTGACCACCAGCAGCAGCCGGTTGCCGAAGATGCGAGCGGCGTCGCTGACGGTGACGTCGGCGCGCGGGCGCAGCCCGTCGATCGGATCCTCCACCGAGACCAGCAGCTTGGCGTCGCCGGCCATGCGCAGGTGGCTTCCTCCCTGCGCGAAGTAGACGGTGCTGGGGTTGAGCTGCTCGCCGCCGAGCGCCTCTCTGACGCCCATCACCGAGTAGTGGTCGAGGCGATCGGCCAGCGCCGTGGTGAATCCTTCGGGAAGCTGCTGCACCACGACCATGCCGAGACCGAGCAGCGGCGGTAGCGCGGGAATCAGGTGCGACAGCGACCAGCAGCCGCCGAGCGAGCCGACGACCACCACCGCCCCGGGGCCCTCACGCGAAGGATCGCGCAGCACCCGGGCCGAATCCGACTCGCTCTCGAGCCCGTGCAGCTCACGCTGCGAGGCGAGATCGAGCGCCCGTTGGCGCGCCGCGGTCAAATCGGAGGCCACGCGAATGCGGGCGATCAGCTCGCCGACGAACACCTGCACGGTGTCGCAGGCGAGCGGGCGCTCGACAAAGTCCAGCGCACCCTCGATCAGCGCGTCGACAACCTTGTAGTGGTCGGCGCGGAAGTGCCCGCCCAGCAACACCACCGGGGTGCTCAGGCCCGCCTCGCGCAAGCCGCGCATCAGCACGACGCCGTCCATGCTGTCGGCGACGATGTCGAAGAGCAGCGCGTCCGGGTTTGTTCGCCCGCAAAGCTCGATCGCCGCCTCGGCCGAATCGACCGCTCCGGTCACCTCGATGCCGCGTACGAGCAGCGCCTCACCCAGCAGCCGGCGCATGAAGGGCGCATGGTCGGCAACCGCTACGCGAAAAGGGGTCAACTTCTGCATCGGTGCTCGGCCTCCGGCTACTCGTACCTCTCGCTCAGACCGCGGAGATCCGCGGAACCCTCAGCTTACTTCCACAGACAAGCTGAAGGAGGAGCGAGGAGTCGATCTCGCATGCGAGACCTTCCTGGGAGACACGCGCGAGCGGGCCTCCGTCGGCCCCGATGCCAAGCGAGATGCGAACGCCGTGAGCGTCGAGGTCGGAGAGGCGCGCTGCTGCGTGATCAAGCGCCTCGAGAAGTTCCGGGGGCGGTTCGTGCGGCCACGGATCCGGCTCTGAGCACTGGCTGCGGCTGCGGTTTCTGTTTTCGCTCATGCTGCTGGCTCGTCTCTCTTCCTTTGATTATCGACTGAGAACGCAGCTATTTAGGGATGGCGCAGAAAATCTCAGAGGCCGAGCGAGCCCGCTCGTTTTTACGCCACGCAGCGGCGCACGAAGAGCTCGGACAGGAGCATTCGGCGGGCCCGACTAAGCGAGGCCGAGGGCGGAGTCCGCGCGGTTCTTGTAACCGATGCGGATCTCCTCGACCTTCTCCATCGCATCGAGGAAGAGGTCGAGCACGTCGGGGTCGAAGTGGGCTCCGCGCTGATCGCGCATCATCGCTACGGCCTCCTCGACGTTGAAGGCCGGGCGGTAGATGCGGTCGCTGGTGAGCGCGTCGAAGACGTCGGCGACGGCCGCGATCCGGCCCTCGATTGGGATCTTGTTGCTACTCAGCCCGCGCGGGTAGCCGCTTCCGTCGAAGCGCTCGTGGTGCGTCCAGGCCAGCACGGCAGCCAGGGTGAGCAGCTCGGCATCCGAGCCCGAAAGGATCCGGTAGCCGATCGCGGTGTGCTGCTGCATCACCTCGCGCTCGGCGGGAGTGAGTGTGGAGGGCTTGAGCAGGATGTTGTCGGGGATGCCGATCTTGCCCACGTCATGCATCGGGCTTGCGATGCGCATCAGCTCGATCCGCTCGCGATCGAAGTCGAAGCGCTCGGCGATCAGCGCGCAGTAGCTGCTCATCCGTTCGAGATGGCGCCCCGTCTCGAGATCGCGCAGCTCGGCCATGCTCGAGAGGCGCTTGACCGTCTCTTCCTGATGCTCGCGCAACTGCTGCTCGGAGTGCTGCAAGCGGGAGACCGCCTCGCTGAGCGCCGCGGTACGCGCCTCGACGGCGTTTTCCAGCATCGCCCGGTGAGCGCGGTTCTCCAGCTCCAGGCGGCGGCGGTGCAGCGCGTTGACGATGTTGATCATCAACTCGTTGGGACGGAACGGCTTGGTCAGATAGCCGAAGGCGCCGAGCTCGATCGCGCTCTCGGCCAGCTTCGGATCGTCGGCGCCGGTGACCATCAGCGCCGCGACCTCGGGGTGAGAGGCCAACGTGCTGCTCAAAAGCTCCAACCCGCTCTCGCCGGGCATGTTGACGTCGCAGAGCATCAGCTGGAAGTTGTTCGCCCTCGACTCCAGCAGCTTGCGCGCCTCGTCGGCACTAGCCGCGAGCTCGCAACGAAATCCGTGGCGCTCGAGGATGCGCGCGATCAGGCGCTGTACCTGCGGCTCGTCATCGACGACGAGAACGTATCCACCGTCGGCCAACGTCTGACTTCTCCCTCCGTTTGGCACCAGCGTGACGCGAGGCGGTAAAGGATACGCCACACCATCACTGCGATCGAGCGCCGTACCAACAGCGCTCAGGCCGCCTTTCTCTGCTTCTTCCTCGAGCACGCTCCTTCTGATCGGCAGATCGAGCCGCGAATGAATGCGCGGCGGCGCGTCCGTGGGCGACCGAAATGCGCGCCCCGGTTACGCGAAATCGGGGAAAGCAGCGGGCGCATTCCGGGAATAGCCGGACCGCCGCGCTGGACGCAGAGTGAGAGCAGTTCCCCCACTGCGGAGGTCCCCCAAATGAATACGGTTACTTGCGGTCAGCGACTCAGCGCTCCAGAAGCCGAGGCCCTGTGGCGTGCTTGGGCTACGAAGCGAGACAGTTCGGCGCGTGATCGGCTCGTTCTCTCCTATGCGCCGATGGTTACCTACCTGGCCTCGAAGAAGGTACGCGAGCTTCCCGCTCACTGCGAGCTGGACGATCTCGCCTCCTGCGGGCTGGTTGCCCTGATCGAAGCGGTCGATCGCTTTGACCCCGTGAAGGGCGCAACTTTCGAGCAGTACGCCTGGACGCGAGTCTCGGGCGCGATCATGGACGAATTGCGGCGTCAGGACTGGGCATCGCGCTCGGTGCGCCATTTCGCACGTCAGATCGATTCTGCGCGCGACGACTTCTTCGTGAAGAACGGCCGTGCGCCCTCCGAATCCGAGCTGGCCGGTGCGCTCAGCGTTCCACTCAGCGAGGTACGTAGGCAACTCGGCGAGCTCGAGCGCGCAGACGTCTGCTCGCTCAACGCGCCGACCCGTGCGGGCGAAGACAGTGAGATGCTCGAGATCGGCGACACGGTCGAGAATCGCGAGCTGGGTAGCGAGCCCGAACAGGCGACGCTGGCCGGCGAGCGAGCGACGATCGTGCGCGACGCGATCGCGTCGCTCTCCGAGCGCGAGCGAATGGTGCTCAAGCTCGTACACGTCGACGAGCTTCAGGGAGCCGAGATCGGAGCGCGGCTGGGAGTCAGCGAATCGCGCGTATCGCAGATTCTCGCCGGCGCCCGGCAGAAGCTTCGCACCCGGATGGCGGCATACGACTTCGACGAGCCGATCGCGGCCTGACTGATCGCGCCGAACCCGGCGTGGCGGTTTTTGGCGTGGCGATTTCGGCGCATATCTGCTCCGGCTGGGCGAACACGCACCGCGACGTTCATAATCGCTGTGCGGCCGACCGGAGCAACACGTGGATCAGACAAGCAGCGAAGAGAGCAAACAGCCGGCGGAGGAAAGCGGCGCGTCCGAGTCCGCGGGCGAGCATCGTCCTGCCGACGAGCACTCCGGACGAGAGGATGCACCCGATAGTGCACGCCGGGCTTTCGACCTGCTCGAACGCTTCAGCGGCGAGCTCGAGGAGATCCTGCAATCGCTGGAGCGCGCCAAGGGTGGAGCGGCGCCGGCCGATGTGACTCCGCCCGCTCCCGAGCGCGCCTATCGGCCTTCGAGCATCCACTTCGACTCCAGCCCGATCTCGGCCAGGATCGATCCCTACGCGCTACCGCCGGTGGATAGCCCGAGCGGCACAAATCGCACAGCTCCGAGGCTCCTCCTAGAGGCCGTCTTTCTCATCATCGTTGCCGCGATTTCGGCTCGAATGGGCTCCCAGCCATTGTTAACGACCGCAATCGCCGAAACGGTGGCCTTTTTGATCGTCTTCTCGATCGAGGTTGCGATCGCACGCGAGAACCGCCGTGTCCAGCGATTCCCCGCTGGTGCTCCCGCCTACACGGTGCCCGAAAAGCGCGAGGCCAGAGCGAGCTCGCAGGTGACGGGCATCGCGCTCGATCAGGTCGAGCCCCTGGTCTGGCAAGCGGACAGGCCCGAAGCCGAATGGCCGCTGGCCGCCTCTCAGCTTCCAAGCGAGGCCGAGAGAACGGAGGAGGCGCAGGAGAGCGCCAGCGAGATCTCGAGCGTAGAGGCGCCCGAGGACGTCCCGGCCGAGCCAAAGCTCCCTTCTCGCGACGATGCGGAACATGACCTGAAGGCCGCGACGCCACCGGCCGCCGAGCCAGCGCCTGCGAGCGAGGCCGCGTCCGCGTCCGAGGCCGGTGCGGAATCTGACGCCGAGGTCGCGGACGCGGGCGTGCTCGAAGAGAGTGAAGCGGCGCGGGCGCGGGGCTTCCACCTGTTCCGGAACGAGGAGAAGATCGAATCCGAAGTCGCGCTGGAGGCCGCCGAGGAGCTGGAAGCCGAGTTCGAGGCAGAGGGCGCGCCCGAGCGCGCGTTTCGCTTCTTCCATCCTTTCGGGCACGAAGAGGTGCCGACGGTTGACGAGGCGGCTCCAGAAGTCGTGCTCGAGCAGGAGGTCGAGCCCGAGATCGCGATGGAGCCCGCGGGCCCGGACGAAGAGGGCGCGCCCGCGCGCGCTCACCGCCTACTCCATCCCTTCAGGCGCGAAGCGGCGGCATCGGAGGCCGGCGAGGAGGCCGAGCCGAACGCCGAGGCAGAGAGTTCCGAGGCCGCCGCCGAGGGAGACGCGCCCGAGCTACCGCGGCACTTCCTCCATCTCTTCGCGCACACGGAGACGGAGCTCGATGACGAGCCGGGTCTCGAGGCCGCCAAGGAGCCTGAGGACGAACCCTCGTCCGAGCGGACGCGGCCGGCTGCCGGCCGCTTTCACCTGCCGCACCACGCGGCGGGAGAGCTCGAGGGCGAGTCCGAAGCCCCGCTCGAGAGCACCGTTGAGATTCCGGCCTCGCGGGCCGAGCCCAAGCGCCACGGTCTTTCTCATCTGCTCGAGCACGTCGAGACGTCGGCCGCGGCCGCGGCCGCGGCCGCGGCCGAGCTCGAAGCCGAAGCGGAGCCCGAGCCGACGACTCCCGCCGAGCCTGCGATCGGAGAGCGGAAGCGCGAGCACGGCCGGTTCTTCCACCTCTTCTTCGAGCGCGTCGACGAGCCCGCCGAGTGGGAGCTCGATTCACCGGCCGAAGTCGAAGTCGCACCCGAGCCGGAGCCCATTGTCGAAGTCGAGCCGGAGCCCGAGCCCGAGCCCGAGCCGGAGCCCGAGCCCATTGCCGAAGTCGAAGTCGCACCCGAGCCGGAGCCCGTTGCCGAAGTCGAGCCGGAGCTGGAGCCGGAGCCGGAGCCCGAGCCCGAGCCCGAGCCCGAGCCCGAGCCGGAGATCATCGCGGTGGAGATCGAGTCCGAGCCGCCGCGCCGCTTCCATCTATTCCGGCACGAAGAGAGGGTGCTCGACGGCGAGCCGAAGCCCGAGCCCGTTGCCGAAGTCGAGCCGGAGCCGGAGCTCATCGCTGCTGATATCGAGCCTGAGCCGCGCCGCTTCCATCTGTTCCAGCACGAGGAGCGGGTGCTCGACGGCGAGCCGGAGCCTGGCCCGGAACCAGTTGCCGAAGTCGAGCCGGAGCAGGAACCGGAGCTCATCGCAGCGGAGATCGAGCCCGAGCCGCCGCGTCGCTTCCATCTATTCCGGCACGAAGAGAGGGCACTCGACAGCGAGCCGGAGCCAGACATCACAGAGAAGGAAGAGGAAGACGAGCTCGAAGCAACGGTAGAAAGTCTCTCCGCGGCAATACCGGAGGAGCGAGAGCCCGCACGGCCGGGGCGCTTTCATCTGCTGCGCCGCGGAGCGAGCGAGCCCGAGAGCGAGCCCGACGCCGAGACGAGAAGTCAGGATGAGTCGCTCGACGGCGTCTTCCGGCAGAGCCCGTTCGAGGATCTCGAGCCCGTGGCCGAGATCGCAGAAGCGACCGCCGAGATCGAGCTACCGCCGGAGATCGCAGTCAGCGCGATCGAGCACACACTGGAGGATCTCGGGCAGCGTGAGCCCGGCCTGCGCAGGCGCCGCTGGCCGCTGGGAGCCGCTGCCGACAGGAACTTTGCGGCGGCGCAGACAATCGAGAGCGAGCAGACCGACGGCGATAGCGAGCTTCGCTACGAGGCCGAACGGGAGCGGCGGCGGCGCGAGCGCGAGTACCTGCGCAATCTACGAGCGTTGCGCTGAAACGACCGGCGGCCGCGACCTGGTCTCGAGCGAGCAATACCGGCCCTGCAATCGCTCTTTCCGTCCCCGAACAGACCGAAGCGGGCGCCGCATGCCCGCTTCAATCCGATCTGGGGGAGATCCGTGTATGTTTTTGGCCTTTGGGCCCCCGCCGCATCGGGGCCCGGGCTCTATTTTCGAGTGGCCCCCGCCGCATCGGGGCCTGTCTCGTTACTTGCACTATGGTCGGTAGATAGCGCTTCATCTATCCCCGCTTGGTGCTTGACCGCGTCGGTTGACTCGCTTCATCGGTAAACAAGCCAAAAATCACGTATCTAAAAGGCAAGTCGGCGCCAAAACCGTGTTCTGGACACGCTCGCGGCTTGACAGAGCCCGGTCGCGGCACCGAATGGGCCGCTCGCTAATCCAGGCAGGCGCCGGTGGAGACGCTGCCGTGGCCACGGTGCTTGAGAAGAGCGCGAGCGAGCGCGCTCGAGGTGCCGTAACCGACGTCTGTATCCCTCTTCGCGCCGAAGACCGTCAGCTCGACGGCGCCCTGCTCGTTCACCAGCGGGCCGCCCGAGTCGCCGGGGCGCACGTTGCCGCGCAGGCTGGTGATAGAGCGACTGACGACGGCGCCGGCGTAGTTCGGCGAGAAGAGAGTCGCCGTCGAGCCGACCCGCGCCGACGCGGCGGTGAAGGGCCCGTCGCCGGGGTAGCCGAGCACCGCGCCTGCATCGCCGTAATCGGGGTTGGCCAGACGAAGGGGCTTCGCATCGAGCCCCGGAACGAAGAGCAGGGCGAGGTCGTTCGTCGTGTCGAAGGCAACGACGCGGGCGGGACCGGATGAATGTCCCTGCGCCTGGACGTCGATCTTGCTCCCGCCGGCAACCACGTGCGCCGCCGTGACCACGTACTCCTTCTCGGCCACCCAGCCCGAGCCCGCGTAGCCGATGCCGCAGGCCTCCGACCTCACCCTGACCACGCTCCGCTCGCTCCGCTGCAGGCCGGGCCGATCGAGAACGCTCGAGTCGGGCGCCTGCGACGGAGCCGCCGGCCCCACGATCAGCGGGAAGGGATCGATGCCGGCCAGTGCGCTCATGACGTCCTGGGGTGGCAGAGTGGAGATCAGCGTCGAGAGCAGACCCGACTGCCGCGCTCGCTCGCGCACGCTCGAGGTCTGCGGCAGATGGAAGGCGACGGCCGCCACTATCCAGAGCACCGCGACAGCCGTGGCCGCCCCGAGCACGAGCCCACCGAGAGCGTCCAGAAATCTGAACGGCGTCAGCCTGAGCGCATCTCTGAGCACGCTTCCCATCAGCGTGCCTCCGGTCTCCAGGGCGATCGCAAGCACGAGAGCACCGGCCAGAGCAACCAGGGGCGTGTAGGGCGAGTTCGAGCCCGAGAACAGAACCGGAGCCAGGCGCGCGCCCAGGTACAGGCCGCCCAGCACACCGACCAGCGACAGGCCGCCGACGATGAGGCCCTTGCGTGCCCCGCCGAAGGCGAGCAACGCGATGAACGCCACGGCGAGCCAGTCGACGAGAGCCACGAAAAGAAGGCTACCGCCTTCCACCGAAAGTCCGCCCGCATAGCGGGCGATGACTTTCGGTGGCATGACTTCTTGCACGAGTCAGCGCGCCTTCGGCGCGTGTGCCTCGTCTGCTCCTAGATGACGTGCCCACACACGTTGTGAACGGCTGATAGGACATCCGGGCCTCCTTTGAGGCTGTGGGTCTGCCACGACCTACGCCCAAGGAGGCACCGGATGAATCTGCACGCTAACG
>JBAWEP010000013.1:0-9489 GCA_049591255.1 Gaiellaceae bacterium | reverse complement strand
TCTCTGACGCCAGGGGCAAGCTCGTCCAGAGCTACCGCTACTCGCCCTACGGCGAGAGCTACGGGCCCGGAGACTCGGGCGAGGCGCAGGGCGACGAGCTCAACCCGATCCGCTTCACCGGCCAGTACCTGGACTCCGAGAGCGATCTCTACAACATGCGGGCGAGAGAGTATGCGCCTGAGACCGGGGCCTTCCTACAGGTGGATCCGCTGGAGGCCGATTCGGGAGGTTCTGCCGTCGGCGTCTACGTCTACGTAGATGGTCGGCCGACGGTGATGACTGATCCGAGCGGCGAGAGAGGGGCAATGGTTTCGTCGGTGGCTACCACGTCTACTGAGCAACCAAGTGTGGTGGCGGGGCACGCAGACCTTCCTGGTACCCGAATGATTTCCGGAACAGCCAAGAGTGGTTGCGCAAGAGCGGTCAGAAAGTACGTATTTATCCCTAAGGATATGCTCGGACTCGTGGAGCTCAAAACGAGGTTCTCTTGTGCCTGGTGTTGGAAAGACAATAGGGTGACTAAAGTTCGCAGTATTAGTTTTACGACCGAGGCCTGGGGCGGCAGCCTTCCTTGCGGCTGGAAGCAACTCTGGTGCGCATTTACGGGTACCGCCGAAGCGTCAATTGTGATGGATCCTGGTTGGGGACCACGGGAGTTATCGGCATTGGGCAAGCACCAAGTCCGGATTAGCAGGTCGCTTACCTTCGAAACAGTCTACGACACACAGGATGCAGAAGGCGGCGCTGCACTTTGGGGGAATAAGATAAGAGAGACGATAGTCGCTAAGTTGTATCCTGCTGCCAGGATTGGAGTATCTAGTGATAGGAAAGTTCTAGCCAGCCACTTTTCCTTTGTCCCGCCGCCTCCGCAGATCCCGGGGCAGCCCGGCGATGATCCGTCCCGCAAACGCTAGCCCAGAGTTTGAGATGATTGAGCCCATGCCTTTGGTAAAAGCCGCTACTCGTCTACGACGAAGTGGAGCGGGTTATTGGAGAACTGCTGCGGTTACGATCTTGGTGCTAGTAAGCGCGGCGTGCTCGTCACAGCAACACTCGTATCCGTTTTACGTTGTCCCAGGGTTCCGTGGGGAGGCGGACAAGATCTGTTACGAGTATGCGTTGAGAATGAACCCGATCAGCGTCGCTCTCGCGCAGCACGATCACGATGCGACTGGAGATCTCCAAAGTCTAGATAAGTGGCGGATAAAGGAGCTCTCTTCTATAAGAGCGAGCAAGGCGTATCGCGCAGCCTGGGCGAGATATTTGCGCCTATATAAAAAACATGAGCAGGTCGCCTACAAGATCGCAAGGACGAATATGGGTACGCACTGGCGAGAGTGGACGAAACTCAATGGCGAGGAAACGCAACTCATAAACGAAGAATCGCGGATTGTTAAACAATTAGGACTGCAGTTTTGTAGCTACTACTCGAATCCGCTCGGCAACTAGCGTTGCGCGACTTGCGACCACCCCTACCTGAGAGAACCGAGGTCATGAAGAATAGGGCGACGGTAGCGCTAGGAATGCTGATCGTCTCTGCCTCGCTTGCTCTTGGTGGCTGCGGCGGCGGAGGCAGTGGGCGTCTCACGAAGGCGGAGTTTGCCGCAAGAGCGAATGCGCTCTGCACCGGGTTCAACAAGAAGATTGAGGTCGCCAACTCTAAGAACCCGCAGTCGTCGCCCAAGGCGTCGCTACCTCTGTACCGCGATGAGATCTCGAGTCTGAAGACGCTACGTCCACCCCAGAGAGAGCAACGGACCTTTGATCAGGCAGTAGCCCTGCTCGAGGATCATTCCTTTCGGGTTGCATCGGCAGCCGCTGCCATGCGGACGAATGGCCTTGACTTCGCGACCGCGCGAAAGCTCGCTCGGGAGAACAGGGCAATCGTAGAGAGGAGCGACACTCTTTTCACACAGCTGGGCGCTAAAGAGTGCACCTTACTCGCGCAGGCCGAGAAGTAGCGTGGGGGAGTCTAAAACGGAAACCAGACCAGGGCAGGATCTGCGCTCTACGCCTACAACCTGGAAAACAAGCTCACGAGCGTCAAGGATGAGCACGGCCATGACAGGGTCTTCGGTACGCGTAGGCGACCGTTGCCACGGCCGAGTCAGCTTCTCGGGTGCGCTCGGTCATAGACCCGCCTCAGCCGCCGCGCATCCACATGGCTGTACACCTGGGTGGTCGAAAGCGAGCTGTGCCCGAGCAGCTCCTGAATCACCCTGAGGTCGGCGCCGCCCTCGAGCAGGTGCGTGGCGAAGGCGTGGCGCAGGCGGTGCGGATGGCGAGCGAGGCGGCGCAGTGTGCTCGTGTCGAGGCGCCTGCCGCTGGCGGAGATGAAGAAGGAGTTCTCGGCGCCGCGTGCCAGCTTGGGCCGGGCGTCGTGTAGGTAGCGAGCGCTCCAGGCGGCTGCCTCCTCGCCGAGCGGGACGACTCGTTCCTTGCCGCCCTTGCCGCGCACGTGAATCGTCTCGTTCTCGAAGTCGACATCGGCGAGATCGAGCCCGAGCGCCTCGGCGCTGCGCAGGCCGGCCGAGTAGACGAGCTCGAGCAGGGCGCGGTTGCGTAGCGCGAGCGGGCTCTCGCCCTCGCTCGCCCGGAGAAGCTCGTCGACCTCGTCGGGGCGCGGCGTCTCGGGCAGGTGGAGCGAGCGGCGCGGCTTGAGCGCCAGCTCGGGCACGCGGGCGGGGCCGAGCGCGAAACTGATGAGCCCGCGCACCGCCGCCAGCTTGCGCGCGATCGTGCGCTCGGAGAGGCGGCTCGGTTGCCGTCCCGGGCGCGCGGCGCCGAGCCGGGAGGCGTAGAGCGCGAGCAGGCGGCCGTCGAGCTGTTCGAGCCCGGCCTTCTTCTCGGTCAGGAAATCGGCGAGCTCGTTCAGGTCGCTTCGGTAGGCGCGTCGCGTCGCCTCCGAGAAAGACGGGGAGGCGAGGAAGCGGTCGATGGTGCGGTTCAGATCCACTTCTTGCTGGTTCGCCGTTGAGACGAGAAACCCGCTCGATGGGGCTGCAGCAATTCTCACTTCGCCCGCCACCGAGCCACCCGCCCGCGGGGTGGTTCGAATGTACCGTCCCTTCGCGGCCAGCGAGTGACGTCAACGTGCCGAATCTGTGCCGACTCAGCGCGAATCGCCCCGTACCAGCGCGAGAGAGGCTGCGCTCCCCGTACCATGCCTTGGATGTCGCGCGGCACCTTCCTGGCCAAAGCTCTTCCCGTGCTTGCGGTTGCGCTGATCGCCTCGGCGATGTTC
Organism: Gaiellaceae bacterium; assembly: GCA_049591255.1. Lineage (GTDB taxonomy): Bacteria > Actinomycetota > Thermoleophilia > Gaiellales > Gaiellaceae > Fen-549. The sequence goes on along the minus strand of JBAWEP010000013.1, from coordinate 6,245 downwards.
ATCAGCCCCGTCTCGACCGGTAGAGCGGCCGGTACCCCGCTGGTGGTCATCGATCCGGGCCACGATCGCTACGCGAACTCCGCCACCGAGCCGATCGGGCCGGGCTCGAGCACGCGAAAGATCAAGGACGGCGGCGGCACCTCGGGCGTCGTCACGCACACGCCCGAGGCGGTCGTCAACCTCGCCGTCTCCAGGCGCCTGGCGGCGCTGCTCAGGGGAGCCGGGGTCCGCGTCGCGATGACGCGCACCACGACCAGCCACGTCTCGATGGGCAACGTGGCCCGCGCCCAGCTCGCCAACCGGCTGCACGCCGCGGCCTTCGTGCGCATCCATTGCGACGGCTCCACATCGGGCGGCACGGGAACGCACACGCTCTACCCCGTCTATCACCGCGGCTGGACCGACGACATCTACAAGTCGAGCCTGAAGCTCGCGAGACTCGTGCAGGCCGGGCTGGTCGGCTCGCTCGGCTTCCCCAATCGCGGACTCGACCCGCGCAGCGACATGACCGGCTTCAACTGGTCGAACGTGCCCTCGATCCTGCCCGAGCTCGGCTTCCTCACCAATCCCGGCGAGGATCGCGCTCTGAGTAGCGCGAGCGGCCAGCAGAAGGCGGCTGTCGGATTGTGCCGCGGCGTCCTGCGCTTTCTCGGGCGCTCGCCCGCGAGCTGCGGCTAACCGACCGCCTGGCGCGGTGCGGGAGGGAGCCTCGTATCACCCAAAGGGGGGTGCCTCGCTGGGGAATCAGTACCGATAGGCAAAAACACGCCTATCGCAAGGCGCCACATCCCCTATGCGACGAAAACTCATCCTCCTAGTCGTTACGACGCTGTTCGTGCCCGCCGCGACGCTCCAGGCCGCCTCGCTGGAACCGACGACGAGCGTCCTCGTTCACTTCAACTCGGGCACCAACGCCGCGGCGCAGAATGCGTTGATCGAGCGGGTCGGCGGTCGCAGAACGTCCACCGTTCCCCGACTTGGGACCGCGGTCGTGAGCGTTCCGCTGGCGGAGAAGGACGCGGCGCTGACGGCGCTCGAGCGCCTGCCCGGTGTCGAGTACGCGGAGACGAATGGAACGCTTCACGCCTACGACGTCACGGTGAACGATCCGTACCTCGACTCTTCGAGCTGGCCGCTCGCCAATCCGCTTTTCCCCGCGGCCTGGTCGCTTACGACGGGAAGCCCGAACACGGTCGTGGCGGTTATCGACACCGGCGTTCAGCTGAATCACCCGGATCTTGGGACTTTCGTGCCGGGCTACGACTTCGTAAACAACGACAGCGATCCGAGTGACGACGGCGGACACGGGACGGCCGTGGCCGGAATCATCGCCGGGCAAGGGAACAACGGCCTCGGCATCGTCGGCACCTGCTGGGGCTGCCGGATCATGCCGGTCAAGGTGCTCGGCGCCTCGGGATTTGGTTCGGACTCCGCGGTCGCGGCCGGCATCGTCTGGGCGGTCGATCACGGAGCCGGAGTGATCAACCTGTCGCTCGGTGGGGCGAGCAGCTCGCAAACCCTGGCCGATGCGGTCACCTACGCGCAGAACCACAGCGTCGTGGTCGTTGCGGCGGCGGGAAACGACAGCGAGTGGCAAGTCCCCTCATACCCGGCCGCCTACCCCGGCGTGATCTCGGTCGGTGCCATTGACGAAGACGGCTACTACTACCTCTTCTCGAACTGGGGCTCCTGGGTGATGGTCGATGCGCCCGGTTGTACGAACACGACTCATCTGAGCGATTCCGTCCGTCCCGACAGCCTCTACTACAACCTCGGTAGCCCCTATGCCAGTTACTACACAACGCCCTCCGAGTTCTGCGGGACATCGGCCGCCGCACCCTTCGTCGCGGGCCTGGCGGGCCTCGCTCGCTCTTACAACCCTTCAGCCTCGGCTTATAGCGTCGCGAGCGCGATCGAACAGACGGCAAACCCGCGCCCGCCCGTTTTTGGAGAGGGAAACTCACTCTACGGCTCGATCGACGCCGTCTCCGCGCTCCAGACCGTCGCGCTGGCGCCTGCGGGCCCGCAGGCATCCTTTGCGCCGAGCGCCATCGCGGGGATCGCGCCGTTGACCGTGAACTTCAGCAACTCCTCGACCAATACGACGTCCCAGGTCTGGACGTTCGGCGACGGAACGACCTCGAGCGAGATATCGCCCCTGCACGTCTTTGGCAAGCCCGGTACCTACACCGTCACCCTTCTGGCATCGAGGTCGCCGGGAGAGAACACGACCGCGACCGCGACCATCACCGTCCGGCCGGATACTCCGGCCCCTCCCATAGCGTCCTTCACGGTCAGTAGAGCGTCGGGCTCGACGCCGCTGACGGTGACGTTCACGAACCACTCATCGCGCGCCGCCTCGTATCTCTGGTCGTTCGGCGATCGGACTCCCCTGTCGGGAGAGATATCGCCGGAGCACACGTTCACCGCCACCGGCGTTCACGAGGTCACGCTCACGGCGATGGGAACGGGCGGCACCGTGACCACCACGAAGACGGTGGAAGTGACGTCGAAAGTGGTATCGAAAGCGACATCGAAGCCCGACCTGAAGGTGAGCCTGACCAGGACAGCCGCTCGCCACAGCGGGCGCCTTCACCTCGATTCCCTTGTCGTAACGCTCAGCAATCGCGGCCGGGTTGCGGATACAAATGTGAAGCTGAGGATCGCGCTTCCCGCAGCGTCGGGCGTCAGGCGAGTCTCGACCGGCGGCGGTCGCTGCGCGCTCGTCGGGCGGCGAATGACCTGCTCGTTCGGAACTCTCGCGGGGCAGAGGACCGTACGCGCGAAGTTCGTGGTCAGGCATCCCAGCGGAGCCAAGACGAACGTTTCGGCATCCGGTGCGCGCAGCGAGTCCAGTCTCGCCAACAACAGCGCGAGCCTCAGGTCTTCGTAGTCTCGACCGTCGCCCGGGTGGGAAGCCACTACTCGCTCGAGGCCAGGCGCCGAGACGAGAATCGCCGACAGGAAGGGCCCGCCGAAGCGGGCCCAACCAAAACAAGCGGAGCCTCGTTCCTAGCCCTGTAGGCGCTTCTGCAGCGCGCTGAGCTGACTGCGTAGGCGATCCGGCAGCCGGTCGCCGAACTGGGCGAAGTGCCTCTCGATGTCCGGAACCTCCTCCCGCCAGGCATCGACGTCCACTCGCAGCAACTCGCGCAGGCTCTCCGGCGCGAGATCGAGCCCGTCCAGGTCGAGGTCGCTATCCGTGGGGAGATAGCCGATCGGAGTCTCGCTCGCCTCCGCAACGCCCTCCACGCGCCGGCACATCCAGGCAAGCACGCGACTGTTGTCGCCGTAGCCCGGCCAGAGCCACTCGCCCTCGGCGGTCTTTCGGAACCAGTTGACGTAGAAGATGTGCGGGGCATTGGCGCCCAAGCGGTCGCCCATCTCCAGCCAGTGCTGGAAGTAGTCGGCCATGTTGTAGCCGCAGAAGGGCTGCATGGCGAAGGGGTCGCGCCTGAGCTTGCCTACCTCGCCGATGTTGGCCGCCGTCGTCTCGGACGAGGCCGTCGCCCCGAGGAACACGCCGTGATCCCAGTCGAGCGCCTCGGTCACCAGCGGGACGACGCCGCTGCGCCGGCCGCCGAAGATGAAGATGTCGATCGGCACGCCCTCGGGCTTCTCCCAGTCGGGGCTGATGATCGGGCACTGCGCCGCCGGGGAGGTGAAGCGGGCGTTGGGGTGCGCGGCCGGCTCGCCGCTCGCGGGAGACCAGTCGCGGCCCTTCCAGTCGATCGCGTGCTCGGGCGCCGGGACACCCATCCCTTCCCACCAGATGTCGCCGTCGTCGGTGAGGGCGCAGTTGGTGAGGATCGAGTTCTCCTTCCAGGTCTCCATCGCCATCGGGTTCGACTGGTACGAGGTGCCGGGCGCGACGCCGAAAAAGCCGTACTCGGGGTTGATCGCGTAGAGACGGCCGTCGGGGCCGATCTTCATCCAGGCGATGTCGTCGCCGATGCACTCCGCCTTCCAGCCGGGGATGGTCGGCTCGATCATCGCCAGGTTGGTCTTGCCGCAGGCCGATGGGAAGGCGGCGGCAATGTGATAGCGCTTTCCTTCGGGACTGATCAGCCGCAGGATCAGCATGTGCTCGGCCATCCAGCCCTCGCGCCTGGCCATGGCCGAGGCGATGCGAAGAGCGAAGCACTTCTTGCCGAGCAAGGCGTTACCGCCGTAGCCGGAGCCGAACGACCAGATCAGGTTCTCGTGCGGGAAGTGGGAGATGTACTTCTTCTCCATCGGCGCGCAGGGCCAGGGGACGTCCTCCTGCCCCGGCTCGAGCGGGGCGCCGATCGAGTGCAGGCAGGGCACGAACTCGCCGTCTTCGCCCAGGGCCTCGACCACCTTGTCGCCGACCCGCGTCATGATGTGCATGTTGCAGACGACGTAGGGGCTATCGGTGATCTCGACGCCGATCTTGGCCATCGGTGAGCCCAGCGGGCCCATCGAGAAGGGGATGACGTACAGCGTGCGTCCGCGCATGCAGCCCTGGTAGAGGTCGAGCATCGTGCTCTTGAGCTCGTCTTCGGCGATCCAGTTGTTGGTGGGGCCGGCTTCGTCCTCATGGGGCGTGCTGATGTAGGTGCGGTCCTCGACTCGGGCCACGTCGCTGGGGTCGGAGCGGAACAGGAAACAGTTATGGCGCTTCTCGAGCCGGGTGGCGGCGCCGCCTGAGACCATCTCCGCCATGATCCGGTCGTACTCGGCCTTGCTCCCGTCGCACCAGTGGATTGCGTCGGGCTGGCACAGCGCCGTCACCTCTTGCACCCATTCTCGTAGATTCCGGTTCTTCGCCTCGTAAGCCATGAGTGTCCTCTGGTTGGGCAAGACTCTTACCTCGGCCTCGCCGGCCGTCCGTACCTATTCAGTTGTCTCTTCGCGGTGGCTGAAGCGGCCGGAGCCTGCCTCGCTCTCGAAGGGAGTCCTCTTTATAGCGGCGCTCGCGGACGAGCGCCAGTTCCGTTGTGTTCAATCCGGGTCCGTTTCATGCCGCGGCGGGCGATTGTGTACGTTCTTCGCACGGTGGACGGCTCTCACGATGTGCTCGTAATAGGCGCCGGTTGCGCGGGCATGCGCGCCGCCATCGAGGCGCACGACGCGGGCGCCGAGGTCGCTCTGGTCTCCAAGCTGCATCCGACGCGCAGCCATTCGGGAGCCGCCCGCGGCGGCATCAATGCGGCGCTCGGAAACGCCACAGAAGACAGTCCCGAAGCGCACGCCGCCGACACGGTCAAGGGCTCGGACTACCTGGGCGACCAGGACGCGATCGAGCTGTTCTGCCGCGAGGCGCCCGGCGACATCTACCAGCTCGAGCGCTGGGGCGCCCTGTTCGACCGCGACGCCGAAGGAAGGCTGGCGCAGCGTCCCTTCGGCGGCGCCGGCACGCCGCGCACCGTCCACGCCGCCGACGTCACCGGCCACGTGCTGCTGCAGCTTCTGTACGAGCAGCTGCTGGCGCGCGGCATTCGCGTTTACGAGGAGTACTTCGCCTGGCGCCTCGTCGTCGGCGCGGCTGGCTGCGAGGGCGTGCTGGCCTGGGATCTCGTACGCGGCGGAGTGCGGGCGCTGGCGGCCAAGGCGGTGATCCTGGCCACCGGCGGCTCCGGCCGCGTCTACCGCGGTTCCACCAACGCCCACGCCTGCACCGCCGACGGCATGGCGATGGCGCTACGAGCGGGGCTGCCGCTGGAGGATCTGGAGTTCGTGCAGTTCCACCCGACGACGCTCTACCCGAGCGGCCTGCTCGTGACCGAGGCGGTGCGCGGCGAGGGCGGCCACCTGCTCAACGCGGGCGGCGAGCGCTTCATGAGCCGCTACGCGCCCGAGGCGATGGAGCTGGCCAGCCGCGACGTCGTCTCGCGCGCCGAGCAGAGCGAGATCGACGCGGGGCGCTCGCTCGACGGGTCGCTCCTGCTCGACATGCGCCACCTCGGGCGCGAGAAGGTGCTCGAGCGCCTGCACGGCACGCGCGACCTCGCTCTCACCTACGCCGGCGTCGATCCGCTCGAGGCGCCGATTCCGGTGCGGCCGGGCGCCCACTACCACATGGGCGGAGTCGCCACGGACGTGGACGGGCGCACGGAGGCAGGTAACGTCTTCGCGGCCGGCGAGGTGGCCTGCGTGTCGCTGCACGGCGCCAACCGGCTCGGCGGCAACTCGCTGATGGAGACGATCGTGTTCGGGCGGCGGGCGGGGCGGGCCGCGGCCGAGCAGGCGCTCGCGAAAAGCGGCGGCGCCGAGCTCGGATC
>JBAWEP010000012.1:0-63442 GCA_049591255.1 Gaiellaceae bacterium | reverse complement strand
GCTTGGCGTTAGCGTGAAGGTTCATCTTGGCCCTCCTTTTGGGCGTGGTCTTCGTCGACTCACAGCCTCAAAGGAGGGCCGGATGTATCTCTCAGCCGTTCACAACGTGTGTGGGCGCTTCACCTAGCCGCGCGACCGCCTACGCTTGCCGATGCGTAGCCCGCCCGGCTCGGCCGGGTGGTAGATGAGCTCCTCGTCCTCTTTGAACATCGTTACCACGCCGTTCGTCTCGAGAATTGCAGTGTGCACGTCGCCGAGATGCACAAAGCCCTGGCGGCGAGCGGTCGCCCGCAGCTCACTGAGCGAGATGCCGGTGGAGTGAAGCGCCCTGCGAACCGGCTTTCCGTCCTCGATCAGCATGGTCGGCTCGCCCTCGAGCAGGCGCGAGGCGAAGGGCCAGACAGCGGTCGTGCGGGCGAAGATCTCATTCACCAGGAAGAGAGTCGCCGCGCCGAGCAGCGCGCCGGTCACCGACAGGTCGTTGCCGATGATGCCGTTCTGGACGGCGTTGGCCACGAGCAGTAGGACGATCAGGTCGAGCGTGTTGGCCTGGCCCAGCTCGCGCTTGCCGACGACGCGCAGCGCCGCAATCAGGAATACGTAGATGAGCAGCGAGCGTAGGACCTTCTCGCCGCCGCTGATCGTCATGTGGAACATCGCATGCCACACACCGCCTTTGTGCGACGCCGCAGCGCCGACTCCTCCGCGATAGCGAAGGGGCGCTTAGGAGGTCGCGAGGTCGCGGCGCCGGAAAACGAACGGGCAGACGACCGCAATCACCAGCGCCGCCGCCGCAAGCACGATCGTGTCGGTGAGGTCGAGCCCGTGGCGGAGCGGATCGCCGTGCGAGTAGTAGTAGTAGGGCGAGATGAGCTTGACGCGGTCGAGCCAGCTCGCCAGCGGAGCGAGCGCGGCGATGACATACGCAGCGACCGCCAGCGCCGCCGCCAGACCGATCGAAAGCGCGCGCCGGCCGCTCGCGGCGCCGATCGCGAGCGCGAGCGTCCCGAAGACGAGCGTCAGGAGCACGAGATCGAGCACGGCGGCGGCGAGATGCATCGTGCTCACGTGCATGCCGGTGGCCGGCGCGAGAATCGCCAGCGCAATCCAGAGCGCCAGCCCGAGCGCGAGCACCTCGCAGACGAGTGCGGCCAGCTTCTGCAACAGGCAGGCCGAGCGGGTCAGCGGCAGCGACAGAAGCAGATCGAGCGTGCCGCGCTCCTCCTCGCCGGCGATCGCGGCGGCGCCGGCGCCGATCGCCATCGCCAAAAAGATCAGCGGCGCCACCAGCGAGAACACCTCCGAGCCGAGATAGCCGGCGCCCGAAGAGATGTCGAGATTGCCGCCGAAGCCGATGAAGCCCTTGAGCGCCTGCGGATAGGCCTGCACCAGCTTGTTCAGTGAGTTGTTGCCGCGCACGCTGGGAAAGACGGCCGAGTACATCGCCGCGAAGGCGACGAGGCCGATCGTCCACCAGAGGAAGCCGCGCCGACGCTCGCGCAGCGTCTTGGCGAAGACGTTACCCAGCATCGCTCGTCCCGTTGCGATAGAGAGTGAGGAAGAAGTCCTCGAGATCGGCCTCGTGACTGTCGAGCGCGAGCACTTCGTAGCGAGCCAGCGCCTTGATCAGCGGATCGGCCGGCCCCTCCAGCGCGAGCAGCACCACCGGCCCCTTTCGCTCCAGCTCGCGCACGCCGCTGATCTGCGCGAAGGCCTTCGCCGGCGGCGGCTCGCTGAAGGTCGCCTCGACCCGCACGAAGGCGCGCGCCCGCAGCGCCTCGACGGTCTCGACCAGCTCGAGCGCACCCTCGCGAATGATCGCCACCCGGTCGGCCAGCCGCTGCACCTCGGAGAGGATGTGCGAGGAGAGAAAGACCGTCCGTCCCTCGGCGGTCACCTCGCGCAGAAGCTCGTTGAAGGTCTGCTGCACCAGCGGGTCGAGCCCCGAGGTGGGCTCGTCGAGCAGCAGCAGGTCGGGGCGATGCAGAAAGGCCTGGACGAGCCCGACCTTCTGGCGGTTGCCCTTGGAGAGAGCCCTGATCGGCCGGTCGAGCTCGAGCTCGAAGCGCTCGGCCAGCTTCTCCCCCTCCCCCAGTCCATCGAGCCCGCGCAGCGCGGCAAAGTAGCGCAGCTGCTCGCGCGGAGTCAGGCGCTCGTAGAGGCGCAGGTCGCCCGGCAGGTAGCCGATGCGAGCGCGAATCGCGACGCTGGAGCGGCGCAGATCCAGTCCGAAGATCTCGATCCGCCCGGCGGTCGGCCTGATCAGGTCGAGCATCAGGCGGATTGTCGTCGTCTTACCGGCGCCGTTCGGCCCGAGGAAGCCGAACACCTCACCCGCCTCGACCGCGAAATCGAGCCCCGAGACGCCGCGGTTGGCGCCGTAGTACTTGATCAGCCCTTCTGCCTCGATCACCCTCGTCATGCCGTCAGGCTACATCCTCAGAAGGGCGTTCAAATCACCTCGATACGAGGTGGATCGCGCCGAGATCAGGAACCGTTTCGCAGTCATCACGAGAGCGATCTTCCAAGCAGGAGAAGGAATAGCTCGATGAAACCAAGCGCTAGAACGCCGAGAAGAAAAGCGACGACGAGGCAGCCTGCGCCCCTACCCAGAGTGCTGCCTGAATCTCGCCCTCGGTGTCTGTACCGCGCTCGGCGCCTCGACTTGAGCAGCCTCTGCCCGCGTTTCCCAGCCTGCGCAACAAGCTCATCTAGACGCGAGCGAACGGAAACGGGATAGCGCTCGAGATCTCTACCGAAGGGAATCGACTCGAGAATAAGCGCGGGATCATTTCCGTAGCGTTCCTGAAGAGCCGCGTGAGCGCTCTCTGTCTCGTGCCCGATACGTTCGGTTAGGAACCAGAGTCGGCCGGCCGCCGGCAGGTCGCCCATGGAGAAATGAACCTCGCCGAGCAGGTCCAGCACTTTTTGGTCGTAGCGGTCGAAGCGGATCACTCCTGCCAGTCGCTCCCGCGCTTTCCAGAGACGCCCCGCCGCGATTTCCGCGCGAGCGCGTTCCAGAACCGGTTTCTCGTCTGGCGGCACCATCTAGACCGCTCGACCCTACGATTCGCGTCGGACACAAGCGGGAAAAGCGCGTTAGGCTCTGGCCAGGAAAGGGCGATCGGAGGAGGCGGACAAAGTGGCAGGTACGAAGAGTTCCAAGGTGACCGCGAAAACGGAGGGCCCGCTCTCGAGCGAGGAAGTACGGCTGATCGACGCCTACTGGCGCGCCGCCAACTACCTGTCGGTCGGACAGATCTACCTGCTCGCGAACCCGCTCCTGAAGGAGCCGCTACTTCCCGAGCACGTCAAGCCGCGCCTGCTCGGCCACTTCGGCACCACGCCCGGCCTCAACTTCATCTACGTGCACATGAACCGCGCGATCCGCCAGCGCGACCTGTCCGCGATCTACATCACCGGCCCCGGCCACGGCGGTCCCGGCCTGGTTGCCAACACCTACCTCGAGGGCTCCTACTCCGGCCTCTACCCGCACGTCAGCCAGGACGAGGAGGGCATGGCCGCGCTCTTTCGCCAGTTCTCCTTCCCGGGCGGGATCCCGAGCCACGTCGCGCCCGAGGTACCGGGATCGATTCACGAGGGCGGCGAGCTCGGCTACTCGGTCGCGCACGCCTACGGCGCTGCCTTCGACAATCCCGACCTGCTCGTGACCTGTGTCGTCGGCGACGGCGAGGCCGAGACGGGGCCGCTCGCAACCAGCTGGCACTCGAACAAGTTCCTGAACGCGAAGTCGGACGGCGCCGTCCTGCCGATCCTGCACCTGAACGGCTACAAGCTCGCCAACCCGACCGTGCTCGCGCGCATCCCCGAGGCGGAGCTGATCGAGCTGTTCGAAGGCTACGGCTACCACCCGCTGCTGATGAGCGGCGGCTTCGACGGCGAAGAGCACGCGGCCGTGCACCAACGCTTCGCGAAGGTGCTGGACGAGGCGCTGGACGAGATCGCCGAGATCCAGCGAGCCGCACGTGAGGACGGAGTCACGGAGCGGCCGCGCTGGCCGATGATCATCCTGCGCACACCCAAGGGCTGGACCGGGCCGCGCACGGTCGACGGCAAGCCGATGGAGAACAGCTGGCGCTCGCACCAGGTGCCGCTTTCGGAGGTGCGCAAGAACCCCGAGCACCTGAAGCTGCTCGAGAAGTGGCTGAAGAGCTACAAGCCGCAGGAGCTGTTCGACGAGAAGGGGTCGCTCGTGCCCGAGCTGGCCGACCTCCCGCCCAAGGGCGAGCGGCGAATGAGCGCCAACCCACACGCCAACGGTGGCGTGCTGCTGCGCGATCTCATCCTCCCCGACTTCCGCGACTACGGCGTCCCGGTCGAGAAGCCGGGCACGACCCTGAGCGAGGCGACCAAGGTCGCGGGCACCTTCATGCGCGACATCATCGTGAAGAACCCGACCAACTTCCGCATCGTCGGGCCCGATGAGACCGCTTCGAACCGTCTAACACCGGTCTTCGAGGCCGCCAACAAGGTCTGGGAGGGAGAGATCCTCCCCACCGACGAAGGGCTCGCACCCGAGGGCCGGGTGATGGAAGTCCTCTCCGAGCACCTCTGCCAGGGCTGGTTGGAGGGCTACCTGCTGACCGGCCGGCACGGCCTGTTCGACTGCTACGAGGCCTTCATCCATATCGTCGACTCGATGTTCAACCAGCACGCCAAGTGGCTGAAGGTAACGCGCGACATCCCCTGGCGCCGGCCGGTCGCCTCGCTCAACTACCTGCTCTCTTCGCACGTCTGGCGCCAGGATCACAACGGCTTCTCGCACCAGGATCCGGGCTTCATCGACCACGTGATGAACAAGAAGGCGGAGGTCATCCGCGTCTACCTGCCGCCGGACGCGAACACGCTGCTCTCCACCGTCGACCACTGCCTGCGCAGCCGCCACTACGTCAACGTGATCGTGGCCGGCAAGCAGCCCTCGCTCGATTACCTCTCGATGGAAGAGGCGATCATTCACTGCACGCGCGGCATCGGCATCTGGGAGTGGGCTTCGAACGACCAGGGCATCGACCCCGACGTGGTGCTCGGCTGCGCCGGCGACATCCCGACGCTGGAGACGCTGGCCGCAGCGGCGATCCTGCGCGAGCACCTGCCGGAGCTGAAGGTTCGCGTTGTCAACGTCGTCGACCTGATGCGCCTGCAGCCCGCCAGCGAGCACCCGCACGGGCTCACCGACAAGGTCTACGACTCGCTCTTCACCCCCGACAAGCCGGTCGTCTTCGCCTACCACGGCTACCCCTGGCTGATCCACCGCCTGACCTACCGGCGCAACGGCCACGACCAGCTGCACGTTCGCGGTTACAAGGAAGAGGGCACCACGACGACGCCCTTCGACATGGTGATGTTGAACGACCTCGACCGCTTCCACCTGGTGATGGACGTGATCGACCGCGTGCCGGGACTCTCGACGAGCGCCGCGCATCTGCGCCAGCAGATGGTCGACATGCGCATCCGCGCCCGAGCCTGGACGCGCGAGTACGGCGAGGATCATCCGGACGTCAGCGGCTGGACGTGGCCCTTCTAGAGTCACGCGAACAGCATCAAGAGTCGCACCGGCGCATGAAGACTGACAGACGAGCAGGCCCGGCCCGATGAGCGCTCGCCTGAGCAAGGCGGCCGGTCTGTCGCTCCTTCTCGGAGCGGTCGCGGTCGCCTTCGCCGACTCCTCGATCGTGGTGCTGGCGCTGCCCGACCTGCTGCGTATCTTCAACAGCTCGATCAGCGCGGTGTCCTGGGTTATTACGGCCTACAACCTGGTGCTGGCGCTGGCCGCGCTCGCGCTGGCGTCGCAGGCGCGGCGCCTCGACGAGCGGCGCTCGCTGCAGATCGGGCTCGCGCTCTTCCTCGCGGCGTCGCTCGCCTGCGGATCGGCCTGGAACCTCGGCTCGCTGATCGGCTTCCGCTCCGTCCAGGGCCTCGGCGGCGCGCTTTTACTGGTTGGATCGCTGCCGCTCGTGCGCCGGCTTGCCGCCAGCCCGAAGCGCGGCGTCACGCTCTGGATCGCCGCGGGAGTGGTCGGAACGGCGATCGGACCGGCGGCAGGAGGGCTCCTGACCGAGCTTTTGAGCTGGCGCGCCGTTTTCTTTGCTCAGGCTCCGCTGGCTGCCGCGGCGCTGCTGGTGGTCGTACGGGCACGCCGCGGCGAAAGGCCGGCGACGGCCACAGCGCCCTCTTCAGCCGCGGAGCCGGCCCGTTCGCTCGGCGCCAACGTCGCGCTGGCGCTCGCCTCGGCGGCTCTGGTCGGCGTGCTCTTCCTCTCCGTCGTACTGCTCGTCGACATCCTGCGCTTCTCGCCGCTGGCGGCGGCTGGAATCGTGAGCGCGATCCCGGTCACGACCTTCCTCGTGCAGCCGCTCGCCGTGCGCGTGCAAAGCCGCTCGGCCGCGGCGGCCGGCGTCATCGCCCTGGCGGCCGGGCTGGCCGGAATGGCACTCCTGCCGTCGCGCAGCATCCTCTGGGTGATCGCCTCGCTCGCACTTGCCGGCGTCGGGCTGGGCGTGGTCATACCGACGCTGAGCCGGATCGCGCTCGCGGGAGGCAGCGGCGGCGCAGCAGCGGGCGCCTGGAACGTCGCCGCTCGCCACGTCGGGCTCGTGGCCGGGCTCTTGATCGTGACTCCGCTATTGACGAGCGACTTCTCACACGCGGGCCACAGAGCCAAGCTGCAGGCAACCTCCGCCGTGCTCGAGGCGCCGCTGCCCGTCAAGACAAAGCTCGATCTCGCCTTCTCGCTCGCCCCGGTGCTCAGCCGCCCCGCCAGCAAGGGACTGCCGGACTTCACGAACGAGATCGCAAAAAGGCACATCGGCAAGGCGGCCGGCCTCGGCAAGGAGCTCGACTCGATCGTCCAGGCCGCCTTCACGCGCGGCTTCCGGCGCTCCTTCCTCGTGACCGGCCTGCTCGGCCTGCTTGCGCTCTTTCCGTTTGCGTTGGCGCTTCCCGCGGCGTCGCGCCGCCCGGGCTGGCGCACGCTCTCCGCGCCCGCTCTGGCCCTGCTCGCGGCCGCCTCGTTGCTGGTGGCCGAGACAGCGCGCGGGGCCCTCTCGTACGGCTCGAAGCCGCACCTCTACGCGGCCTGCGCGACGCGCACGCCCTTCCCGCGGAGCGGGATAGACGCGACCAGTCAGCGCCTCGCGTTGAGCGCGCTCGACCGGGTCGCCTGCCACTACGACAAGAGCCGCGAGGAGCTCGTCGTCGACCTCGCCGCCAGGGGCGCCGACTCGAAGACCCTTCTCACCGTGCTCGAGTTCGGTTCGAATGAGCTTTCGGCCCTGAGCCGCTGGCTGAGCAAGCTCTAAGCTCGCCGTCCGCGGCGGAATCGGCACAGAGCCGTCGCTCTACCGGCACAGACACGTGCGGATTTTCGCGTTAGCGTTCTTGTTGGGGTTCCCCGCCGGGAGCCCCGGTCGCCGTGCCCGAATCGGCTCCCTGGATAACCCGCTTTCCGGAATCGCGCTCGCGCCGGCCGACACCTCGCGGGGCGATCATTTCTTCGACCTGGCCTCGTTTTCGGGGTGGTCGATGACGGCGCCCAGGCGCAGCTCCATGCCGTGGCGCTCGATCAGCTCCGAGACGATCTGCTCCAGGCGGGCGCGATGCTCCCTGGTTCGCGCCTCGGCGTAGGCGGCGCGCACCGGCTCGGGCTGTTTCGCCACCACGGCGTCCAGGCGCTTGCGGATGTATCCCTTCGCATTCAGATGCTCGACGTAGACGCGGCGAACGCCCGCATCGGCCAGACGCGCGAAGAGATCTTCGAGCAGCTCGCTGCGCTCGACGAAGTGCGGCACCAGCGGGCCGACGAAGGCGTAGGTACGGATGCCGGCGTCGTTCAGCATTCGCAGCGCCTCCAATCGCTTGCGCGGCGGCGGCGCGTGCACCTCCAGCCAGCGCGAGATCTCGTCCTCGCCGCTGGTAACGGTCAGCCCGGCCTCGAAGTCGGGCAGCTCGCGAAAGAGATCGATGTCCCGCAGCAGCATCGGCGACTTGGTCAGGACCGCGACGGAGCCGGGATAGTGCTCGCGTGCCAGCGCCTCCATCACGCCGCGCGTGAGCCTGTACTTGGCCTCCGCGCCCTGGTAGGGATCGGTCACCGAGCTGATGAAGATCGAGCGGGTGCGGCGCTCGGGCTTCATCCGCGCCAGCTCGCGCTCGAACAGCTCGACGAGGTTCCGCTTCACGTACACGTACTCGCCCCACTCCTCGACCGGCTCGGAGACGTAGCGGCTCATGAAGGTTGCGTAGCAGTAGGCGCAGCCGAAGCGGCAGCCCGTGTAGGGATTGACGACGTAGTCGACGCCGCCGAGCCCGGAGGAGACGAGCGCCGAGCGGGCTTCCATCTCGATCACGCGCATGGCATCGATGCTAGCGGGCCGAGCACGCCGCAGGATTCGTCGAAACGATCGCGCCGCGCGGTGAATATCGGGACAGAACCGACACACAGGTGTGAGTTTTTCGTCCTCTCCAGCCGCTACCGTCGAATCACCCCGCGGGCGGGTGGCTCGGGGGAGGGCGAAGAGAGAATTGCTCGGACGGTCGCTCGCAACAACCGGATCCTGCAACGACAGTCCGCCAGCGGTTACGCTCCAGCCATGACCGAGATCGAGATCCGTCACGCACGCCCCTCCGACTACGGGCGCGTCTATCCGCTCGTCAACGAGTGGTGGGGCGGACGAGAGATGACGCAGAACCTGCCCGGCGTGTTCTTCGTCCACTTCGAGGGATCGAGTTTCATCGCCAACACCCCCGACTGCGCTCTGGCGGGATTCCTCTGCGGGTTCCTCTCCGAGACCAACCCCGACGAGGCATATGTGCACATGGCCGGCGTCGCGCCCGAGCTGCGCCGCCAGGGAATCGGGCGCAGGCTCTACGAGACCTTCTTCGAGGCCGCACGCACGCACGGCCGCTCGCGGGTGAGCCTGATCA
This sequence comes from Gaiellaceae bacterium, assembly GCA_049591255.1. Taxonomy (GTDB): domain Bacteria; phylum Actinomycetota; class Thermoleophilia; order Gaiellales; family Gaiellaceae; genus Fen-549. The sequence goes on along the minus strand of JBAWEP010000012.1, from coordinate 54,499 downwards.
CGGCACCGATCAACACCGGCTCGATCGCCTTCCACGAGGCGCTCGGCTTCGAGCTGGAGCGCGTGCTCGAGAACTTCGCCGGCCCGGGCGAAGATCGGCTCGCCTTCATAAAGCGCCTGAGCTGACGGTTCGTCGCGGGGTCGCTAGGCGCCGTCGCCCTCGATGAAGGCGATCTCCTCCGCGCTCAGCTCCAGCTCGCCCGCCGCCGGCAGGATGCCGCCCACCTGGTCGAATCGACGCAAGCCGACTATCGCTCCGCTGACAACCGGATCGCGCAGCACCCAAGACACCGCCACCGCGCCGGGGGAGGCGTCGTGGCGCTCGCCGACCTGACGCAGCCGCTCGGCCGCGGCGAGGTTGCGCGACAGCTCGGGCTGCTGGAAGTGCGCGGCGTGCGAGCGAAAATCATCCTCGGGCAGGGCGGCGACTCGCTCGGCGCTGAACGCGCCCGTAAGCAGGCCCGAGCCCATCGGCGAGTAGGCGATGACGCCGATCCCTTCGGCGCCGCAGTAGGGCAGGATCTCGTCCTCGACGCCACGATTGATCAGCGAGTAGGGCGGCTGTAGGGTCTCGACCGTCGCCACGGCGTTGGCACGCTCCAGCTGCGCGATGTCGAAGTTCGAGACGCCGATGTGCCTGACCTTGCCGGCGCTGAGCAGTGCCACGCAGGCCGCCCAGCCTTCCTCCAGATCCTCGTCGGGATCGGGCCAGTGGATCTGGTAGAGATCGATCGCTTCCACGCCGAGCCGGCGCAGGCTGTCCTCGCACTGGCGCTCGATCGTGGCGGCCTTGAGTTCCTTGACGCTGTTGCCGTCCCGGCCCTCGAGCCCGCACTTGGTGAAGATGAAGGGCTTCTCGGACATCTTCGCGATTGTTCGGCCGACGACTTCCTCCGAGCGGCCGAAGCCGTAGATGGGTGCAGTGTCGATCCAGTTGACTCCCGACTCGAGCGCCCGCTCGATGGCTGCGATCGAGTCGGCGTCGTCCTGCGGGCCCCAGCCCCACTCATAGCCGCCGCCGCCTATTGCCCAGGCGCCGAACCCGACGACGCTGATCTCCAGTCCCGTCCCACCTAGCAATCGCCGGTTCATCTACTCCTCCTCGCCGCGGTGTTTTCTCAGCGTAGCTCGCTTGTGTGACGAGCGCGACTTTCGGGAAAGTAGTCCAGCCGCTAGATTTCGCACTCCTATGAGTCAAGAGCGCCTGAACGGCAACGCAATCGAGATCGAAGGCCTGGTCAAGATCTACAAGGGCGCCGTCCGAGCCCTGGACGGCATCGACCTGGTCGTTCCGGCCGGTTCGGTGTTCGGTCTGCTCGGGCCGAACGGCGCCGGCAAGACGACGGCCGTCAAGATCGCCACCACCCTCTCGCGGCCGACCTCGGGAGTTGTTCGCGTCGCCGGCTTCGATGTCGTTCGCCAGTCGACGCAGGTGCGAAACGCGATCGGCGTCGTCGGCCAGACCTCGGGCGTCGACGTCAACCTGAACGGGCGCGAGAACCTGCGCCTACAGGGCCTGATTCGCTCGATCCACGGCCGCGAGCTGAAGCAGCGGATCGACGAGTTACTCCGGCAGTTCGGGCTCGCGGAGTCGTCCAAGCGAGTCGTACGCAACTACTCGGGGGGCATGCAGCGCCGGCTCGACATCGCCACCGCGCTCGTTCACCGGCCACAGGTCCTCTTCCTCGACGAGCCCACGACAGGTCTCGATCCCGAGGTCAGGACCGAAATGTGGCAGGAGATCGAACGCCTAACGCACGAAGAGGGACTGACCATCCTGCTCACGACGCACTACCTCGAGGAGGCCGACCAGCTCGCCGCCAAGCTGGCGATTCTCGACCGCGGCAAGGTCGTGGCAACGGGCTCGCCCGAGGAGCTGAAGAAGGAGCTGGAAGGCGACACCGTGCACGTCGAGCTGCGCGAGGACGCGCCTGACGGCACCATCAGAGCCGCACTCGAGAGCGTCAAGGGAATTCGCCGGCTCGATCACGACGTCAAATGCCTGCGCGCCCGCGTCGAGCACGGCGCCACGGCCGTGCCGATGGTGCTTCAGGCGCTGGAGGCGAAGGGGCTGGCGGTCGATTCGGTCTCGGTCTCGCGCCCCTCGCTCGACGACGTCTACATGCGCTACACCGGCCGCGAGTTCGCCCGCGCCGACGAGGAAGGCGCGCGCAAGCAGAGCCCATCAGGAGAAGAGAAACAATGAGAGAGCTGTTCAGCCACAGCCTGACGATGACCGATCGCGACCTGCGTCGGCTGGCGCGGCAGCCCTGGTGGATCGTCGTCACACTGGTGCAACCGGTGGTCTGGCTGCTCCTGTTCGGGCCGCTGTTCAAGAGCATCGCCAACATCCCCGGCTTCCAGGCGACGTCCTATATCCAGTTCCTGACGCCGGGCGTGGTGATCATGACGGCCTTCTTCTCGGGTGGCTGGAACGGGATGGCGACGATCGACGACCTGAACCGCGGCGTCGTCGACCGCCTGCTGGTGTCGCCGCTCCGGCGCAGCTCGTTCTTCATCGGGCACGTGCTGCAGACGTCGGTCTCGATCGTGATTCAGGCGGCGATCATCGTCGTGCTCGGCTACGCCCTCGGCGCGCACTACGTAAACGGCGCTCTCGGCCTGCTCGTCCTGTTCGCCGCGGCGATCCTGCTCGGGGGGTCGCTCAACGCGCTCTCGAACGGGATGGCGCTCATCTTCCGCCGCGAGGAGACGCTGATCGCCACGCTCAACGTCTTCATGCTGCCGCTCACCTTCCTCTCCTCCGCCTTCATGCAGCAGAGCCTGATTCCGCACTGGATGCAGGTCGGATCCCGTTTCAACCCGCTCAACTGGGCGGTGGTGGCATCCAGGGAGGCGATCAGCGCCGGAACCAACTGGAGCTCGGTCGGAGTCCACCTCGGCCTGCTCGCCGGGCTGCTCTGCGTCTGCATGGCCTTCGCCATGGGCGCGGTACGCATCTACCAGCGCTCGATCTAGTTCAGGCGCCGAGCTCCGGATCCTCGCGAGCGGCCCTGAGATCGAGCGCGGACGCTCGGGCCAGGTGCAGGGCGGGCACGAGGGCGGTTGCCAGCACGAGCGCCAGGCCGCCAAGCGCCCAGAGAGCGATCACCAGGAGCGCTCCAGCGGTGTTGTTTCCGCCGAAGTAGACGGTGTTACGGACGAAGTTGACGGCGGCGCCGTTCGGAAGCACCCCGGCGAGCTGACGAAAGACGTCCGGCAGGAACTCCGGGCTCGAGGCGCCGCCCGCGGTCGAGTTGCCGACGAGTATCAGGACAAAGGCCGCAATGCCCGTGCCGGCGAGCCCGAACAGAGCCTCCAGCCCATAGGTGGTCAGCGCAATCGCCGCAGAGAAGAGGGCGCCGATGGCGACGAGGGCCCAGAAGTGCCCGGCCAGCGCCCCGATCAGCGGCCCGACGGTCAGCGCGGCGACGAGCGCCGAGCCCAGCGCGAACAGCCCGATCGCGAGCAGCCGCTGAGCGAGCGAGGCGCCGCGACCAACGAAGAAGAGCAGGATGGAGAAGACGAAGCTGATTATGAGCAGGCCGAAAAGGTAGGCAGAGCTGGAGAGCCCGCGCGAGTCGTTCGGGGGAAGCGGCTTCAGGTCCTCGCTCACCAGCTTGACGCGCATGCTCGGCGGCGCCATGGTCGCCATCATCGTGAAGGCGTGCAAGACCGCCTGCTGCGCACCGGTACCGGCGGCGCTCGCGGTGAGAAGCCGAGCCGATTTCCCGCGGACGATGAAGGCGCCGTAGACCGAGCGCCCGAGCACCGCCGACCGTGCGCTCGCCGCGGTCGGATAGCTCTTCAGCGAGAAGGCGCCCGGAGCTGCACTGTCGAGACCCTTCTGGATGAACACCTGAGCGACCGGCGAACCGACGTAGGCAACGCGCAGACCGTGCGCCACCGGAGCGTGCTGAGTGAAGACGTTGATCGAGACGAAGATGAAGCTGGCAGCGACAAACAGCGCGGCGAGCCGGATCAGCGCTCGCAGTGAAACTCGGTCAGACGGCACGTTCTCTCCTCTCGATTCGAGCGATTTTCACGCGCCGGCGGCACCGGCACAGGCGATCGGGGCGCCGCGCCTTTTTGCCGGCGCGGCGCCCGATCTCGATATTCAGCGTTAGGCAGATGGCTCGAGCGCGACCTTCGCCCGCTTCGAGCGAGCGACCAGCTCGGGGAGCTTCTCGACCGCCAGCACAAGCGCGAGACCGCCGACCGCCCACAGCGCGACCACGAGAATCGCACGATGGGAGTTGTGGCCGCCGAAATAGACGGTGTCACGCACCGCGCGGATGAAGGCGCCGTTGGGCAGCGCCTGACCGATGTTGCGGAAGAAGTCGGGCAGGAACTCTTGGTTGATCGAGCCACCGGAGGTGCTGTTCCCGACCAGGATCAGAAGTAATCCGGCCAGCGCCAGGCCTGCGTACTTGAGCACGGCGGCCATGCCCCAGGTGACGAGCACCGCCGTCGCGGCGTAGAGGGCACCAAGAGCGGCGATAGCGACGAAGTGGCCCGGCAGCGCGCCGACGATCTGATCGACGGTGAGTGCCCCGATTATCCCGGCACCGAGCGAGTAAGCAGCGCTCAGTCCCAGCCGCCAGTACAGCGAGAGGCCGTACCCGAACATGAAGATGAGCACCGCAAAGACGAAGCTCGGAACCAGCACGCCGTACTGATAGGTGTAGCTGGAGAGCCCCTGCGAATCGTGCGAGGTGAGAGGAACGACGTCCCTGGTCACCAGGGGCTGCCGAAGCGTCTTCGACAGATCGGCGCCGAGACTGACGAGCGCCGTGTCCGCCGCCTTTCCCGCCGCGCTTGCCGTGAGCAGCAGGCCGGAGTCCTTCCTGTAGACGTAGCCGCCGTAGACCTTGCGGTCATTGATCGCGCTCGTAAGGCTGGCCTCGCTCGGATACTGCCGAAGACTGAAGTAGCCGGGCGCCTCGACCTTGAGACCGGTGTTGATGATCCCCACCATCAGGTCGGGAGCAACGATGCCCACGCGCAGCTGATGCGGTGTCGGGTTGTGCTGGGTGGCCGTGTAGACGCCGGCGAAGACGAACACGGCGGCGATGAACGCCACGGTGAGCGAAATGAAAACGCGCGGCGAGAGTGAAGCGGGCATGGTTCCTCCTTGGAGCCGTTGGATGGCTGATGCTCTCGCACCCGGGTGCTAAATGCAAGCGCCCACCGGTCTCGCGGCGCGCAAGCGCGCGCGCATACGAAAACACCGGCCGGTTGCCCGGCCGGTGCCTCGTCCCCCTGCCACGAGAAACCGACTACTTCACACGGTTGTACTCGCGCACGCGCTCCCGCTCACGCTCGCGCTCGCGCTCCTGCTCCTCGGCCGGCGCAAGCGTGTGAACGACATGCTCGGTGCGAACCTCGTGCAGCACGAGGCCGGCGTATGCCAGGCCGACGAAGCCCAGGCCCGAACCGAACATGAGCCAGGTAAGCGTCGTTCCCGCGAAGATCAGGCTCGCGACGATCGTCCAGGCGGCCAGAATTCCGACCAGTCCATCAAGCGATCGCTGCACGATCCCACGGCCTCGCAACGGCTGAACCGCCGCCAGCAGCGCAATGATGCCGATCGAGATGCCGAAGGCGATCCAACCCACCGTCGCCGAGCCGAGAGCCATGCTGAATACGACTAACGCAGCGCCTAACGAGGCGAGCGTCAGGTTGGTCAAAAATCGAAGGCTCATCTTCACTTCCCCCTTCAAATCTTGGCCGCCGAGAGTCGGCGGCGCCTCATTACTTTCATTTGTAAAGTACCCTAATATCGGAATCTCAATCAGCTCGCTTCATCACTCGAGCGATCCCCGATAAGAAAGAGAGAGCACTGCGAGATAGGCGCCTCGGCCGGGTCGCAGCGAGGGCTATCCGCCGCTTCGCTCGACTTGCCGGTAGTAGTCGCGCCAGACCAGGCGATAGACGCGAAGGCGCCGCGGCAACCCCTTGATTAGCGGCAGGAAGGGCACGCAGACCAGCGCCAGCGAGAGAACGGCCATGATCGCCCAGATCTGCGCGTCGGCGTTGTCAGAGGTGCTGAAGGGCGGCACCTGATACCAGAACGTGTAGAGCCACAGCCAGGCCTGCCCCGGGTAGTTACCGGTCTCGTTCATCATCCCCCACTGACTGCCGAGCAGGTTCTGCTTCTGCGCGAGATCGCCCAGGTAGGAGCCGTCGGAGAGGAAGAGGAGCGGCCTCGTGTAGTCGGTCTGGTAGAAGCGGCCGTTGGCGAGAAGCGCGCCGTCGAGCCCACCGCTTCGAGCCTGGACGAGCAGATCGCTCATCATCAGTGCAACGGGCCCGTAGTTTCCGGCCGCGACGGCCGGGGTGCCCGCCGAGAAGGAGACGTTTCCCAGCGCCTTTGCGTAATTGTCAGTCCAGCGGCTGCGCTGCGCGGCCGAAGCCGCCTCGTAGCGCGCCAGCGCCGCGGCCAGTGCCGGATCGCTCTTGCCGGGAATGCCGAGCGGGCCGAGCACGAAATCCCGAGCGCTGTCGATCGGAATGTGCACTCCCACCAGGCGCGCCAGCGAGAAGGAATCGAAGATGTTCTGCCCAGTGCCCGGCGTGTGGGTGTAGGGCGGCCCGTAGGTGGCGGAGTCGCTGGTCGCCGCGAGCTCGGCGTTCGCCGTGGCGAGGAAGTCCGCCGGAGCGGCCTTGGCCCAGCGGGCTAGCGTCACCGGTTTCTCGTCGGGCGACGAGAAGACGGCGCCGAGCACGACCGTCACGAGCATGATCACGCCGACGGCAACCACGAGCTCCTTGATCAGGTCGTAGCGGCGCTTGGCGCCCGTCCACTCGAGCGCCGGATCCGGCGCGCTCGGATAACCGGGAACTTCCTCCGCCGGAGTGCGCCGCTTGTCGGCCGGTAACGGCGGGCTGACGCCGCGCAGGCGCACCAGCAGGATGTGAACGACCACGAGCCCGATCAGGACGAGCGGCAGCAGCACGATGTGCCAGACGAGCATCTGACCGAAGTTGAGGACGTTGAAGGCCGCTCCGATTCCCGAGGCGTTGAGACCGTCTTTGGCCTGCGTGGAGATCCACTGAGAGTCGAAGTTCTGCTGCGAGAGGTAGCCCGTGAAGGCGGTGGCGATCGCGGCGAGGAAGCAGACGGCGCCGGTCGCCCAGGTGAGCGCGCGGCGTCCTCGCCAGGCGGCCATGAAGAACTTGGCCCAGAGGTGGATGGCCATGAAGAAGAAGAAAGCTTCCGCCGACCAGAGGTGGAGGCTGTTGACGAAGCGCCCGATGCCGGAGACGTGCCACCAGGAGGGCCCGAAGATCACCAGCACGATGCCCGAGCCGACCACCACGATCAGCGAGGCGATGGTCAGGACGCCGAAGACGTAAACCCAGGAGGAGACGTAGGCGGGCTGGTGCTCGGGCAGCAGCCGATCGGGCGGGAATGCGCGCAGGGCGCCGCGGCGAAGCCGTCCGGTCCAGGTGCTCGGCTCTTCCTGCGCGCTCATCTCTTCTCGCGCCCGTGGGGAAAGGGCAGGAGGAGCGCAAGCACAAAGACGACGATCATTAGCACGATCACGACGAGATTCGCGATCGAGATCAGGAACCAGCCGTGGTGGAAGTAATGCGGCTTTCCACCCAGGATCGAGGCGATCGCGCCGACTCCGTAGAGGCCACTCGCAGGCATGCGAAAAGAAGAGAGCCGGGCGCGAAGGGCCCGACTCGGGCGGCGATCCGGAGTTTTGCGGCTAGCCCTCATCTCCAGTGCAGTCGAACGACGCCTCGACTCTCAGGAAAGTTATAACTCGGCAGCGAGCAGTCTCAAACTCGCGGCTCCGGGCAATCGCTCGAGCTCGGCGCAAAGTTGGGGACGCGATCAGGCGAGAGCGTGGACGGAAGCGACGGCCCGAACGCTGTCCGCGGCCGTGAGTGCGAGCCTGTATCCGCGCTCCTCCGCTACGAAGAGAAGCTCGACCTCGTCCTCGAGATCGATCGGCCGGCGGAACTCCAGCACAGCCTCGAGCGGGGCCGTCAGGTCGAAGCCGCTGCGCGCGCCCGCCTCCTCGATCGCCTGCCAGTAGGCGGCGTTGTTCAGGTGGCCGAGCAGGTCCAGGTCGCAGCGCCGAAGCGGCCAGCGGGTGCGCTCGGCTGCGGCCGGCAGATCGGGAAGCTCGAGCCGAATCGAGATGCGCCGCCCGTTCGCCGACGGGCCGTAGACCTCGAAGAAGTCTCCGCCGAAGCGCTCCGGCCGAAGCTCACGGCTGAGGTGAACCCAGACGCTCTCGGCCTCGATCAGGCCGCCGCGCTCGCCGGCGGCGGTGGTTCGACGCGATGCCGACGAGGAAGCCGTGCCGCTCGACCAGGTCGTGAGCTCGACCATTTCCTCGATCGAGATCGGCCGCAGCTGGCGGATCGTGCTCCGGCGCACGAGCCAGAAGTGATCGGGAGAGCCCCATCCCGTCTCGAGCACGTCGTCGCCGGCGACGTCTTGCAGGTAGCGCGCCACCGCATCCAGTCGCAGGCGTCCGCCGGGGTCGGCGTCGGAGAGACGCACGCGCCGCTTGCCGACGAACACGCGCCCGCTTTCGGGCCGAGGCACCAGCGTCCGCAGACCGTCCTGCGCAACGAGCTTCGAGTTCTCGTCGATCGCCATCGTTGGCCGTAGGCTAGCCGGGTTGCGCCGGCTGCGAGAGGTCGAAGCTCTGGCGCTGCGAGCGCGATCTGCTGCCGCGCTCGAGCCCTACGCGAGGATGTCGACGGCTCGGTTCTGGTACTTCACGCCGAGCTTGTAGTTGGCGGTGTAGCGCTTGTACCAGCTGTCGAACGTGCTCTGCTTCTTCGCCTTGGCGGCGGCGTCGGCGTTGATCGCGTCGAGCCCGGTGGTGGCCCAGTACTGGAGCGAGGTTCTTGCGGCGGCGAGACCTCTGGCGATGGTCTTCGTCTTGGCCTTGAACGGCCGCAGGACGACAAGCCAGTGCTGCGAAGCATTACGAAGCGCCTTGCCCGCATTGGTGCAACTCCCCCACTTGCAGGCGAAGAGCTTCTTGTTCGCCGCGTTGATGGCCAGGAATCCCTTCCTGACGTTGCTGCGGATCTTGGTGCCGCTGGTGACGGCCGCAAGGCTCGATCGGGCCGACTGCGGAAGACCGGCGCCCGCGCCAGGCGCGCTCAATCGGTCGCCCGCGCCCAGGCTGGATGCCGGCTGCGCCTGCGCCGTCCCGCCCAGCGCCAGCGCCAGCCCGAGCACGAGCCAGCCGAAAGCCAAACGCGCCGTGAACCCTGTCATCCAAGCCTCCGATGGTTGATGTCGATCGAGCCGCTCTCCCATTCTCGCTGCAACGGCCGGCCTCGGCAAGGGCGGGCGGCGGCTCGCTCTGTTCGGCAAGTCGGCGCCCGGGTATTCAAGTCCCGACCAGACAGACGGGTGCGACGTGAACCGATCGAATTCAGACAGCGAAAACGAGGCTAGAGCGAGCGAGCCGCAAGCGGCGGTCTTCTCCGAACGAACGGCCTGGGCGCGAAATCTCGAGACGCCCCTGCGCAATTTCCTGCGCACGCAGACGGGAAGCGCGGTCATCCTGCTCGCCGCCACCGTCGCGGCGCTGATCTGGATCAACGTGCAGGCCTCGTCCTACGACTCGGTCTGGCAGACGCAGCTCTCCGCTCACCTCGGCGACTGGGGCGTCGCGCAGGATCTGCGCCACTGGGTCAACAACGGATTGATGGCCTTCTTCTTCTTCGTCGTCGGGCTGGAGGCGCGGCGCGAGTTCGACCTGGGCGAGCTGCGCCAGCGTTTCCGAATCGCGCTGCCCCTGACGGCCGGCGTCGCCGGGATGGCCGTGCCGGTGGGGATCTTCCTGGCGATCAACGCCGGCCACACCAGCACGCACGGCTGGGGCATCGCCATGTCCACCGACACGGCCTTCGCGCTGGGACTGCTGGCGCTGGTCGGGCCGCGCTTCCCGATCCGCCTGCGCGCCTTCATGCTCACGATCGCCGTCGTCGACGACCTCGTCGCGCTGATCGTGATCGCGACGGTCTACAGGAGCACGTTCGCGCTCGTGCCGCTAGTGGTCGCGCTCGGGCTTTTCGCCGTGGGCCTGGCCGCAGCGCGCACGGGCATCCGCCACGGCCTCTTCTACCTGGTGCTCGGGGCGGCGGCCTGGATCGCGATGTTCAAATCGGGCATCGACCCGATCGTGGTCGGTCTGGCTATGGGGCTGCTCACCTACGCCTATCCTGCCGCCCGCGTTGATCTCGAGCACGCCAGCGACCTCTTTCGCCTCTTCCGCGAGCAGCCGACTCCCGCGCTGGCCCGCTCGGCGCGCGCCGGGCTCGCCACCGCGATCTCCCCCAACGAGCGCCTCCAGCACCTCCTCCACCCCTGGACGAGCTACCTGTTCGTGCCGCTGTTCGCGCTCGCCAACGCGGGCATCGTCATAAACGGGCACTTTCTCGCCGGCGCGTACTCCTCGCCGGTCACGCTCGGGATCCTGGTCGGTTACGTCGCCGGGAAGCCGATCGGCGTATTCGGCACCACCTGGCTGGCGACGAAGCTGAGCCGCGGACGGCTGCGGCCACCGGTCGGCTGGGTCGCGGTCGCGGGTGGAGGCACGCTGGCCGGCATCGGCTTCACGGTCGCGCTCCTGATCGCCAGCCTCGCCTTCGGCGGGAAGGAGCTCGAGCAGGCCAAGCTCGGCATCCTGAGCGCCGCGTTCTGCTCGGCGCTGGTGACCTGGATCGTCTTCCGTGCGACGGCGCTGCTGCCGAGGCGGCTGCGCACGCGAGCGCTACTCGGGACAAGCGAGGCGCTGACCGATCTGGCGGTGCCGATCGATCCCGAGCGCGACCACGTCCGCGGCCCCGCTCAGGCGCCGGTGACACTGGTCGAGTACGGCGACTTCGAATGTCCCTACTGCGGTCGGGCCGAGTCGATCGTGCGCGAGCTTCTGGCCGACTTCGGCGATCTGCGCTACGTCTGGCGCCACCTTCCCTTGAGCGACGTTCATCCCTGGGCCCAGCTCGCCGCGGAGGCCGCGGAGGCCGCCGCCGCGCAGGAGAAGTTCTGGGAGATGCACGACCTGCTGCTCGAGCACCAGGGGCCGTTTCGCCTGAGCGATCTGGCCGGCTACGCGGAGCGGCTCGGGCTCGACGTGGAGCGCTTCGAGGATGACCTGCGCCGGCACGCCGGCGCCGCCCGCGTCGCCGAGGACGTCGACAGCGCCGACCTGAGCGGCGTCTCGGGCACGCCCACCTTCTTCATCAACGAGCGCCGCCACGAGGGCGCCTACGACGTCGCCACGCTCTCGGCCGCGGTGCGGGCGGCGCGGGCCCGAGCAGCGCTGTCGAAACCCCCCGCTTCCGCTTGACGAAGACGCGCTCGATCGTCTCGGCCAGGCCGAAGAGCGCCGGGCTCGTCAGCGCCAGTCGAAGTACTCGCGATGAATACGCCGTGCGGGAATGCCGGCGCGGCGGAGCCTCGGCAAGAGCACGCGCAGCATTCCCTTCGGGCCGCAGATGAATACGGAGACGTCGTCGGCGGGCCCGCCCACGGTCGCGATGACGCGCTCGGCGGTCAGGCGTCCCTCGAGCACGGTGTTGACGAGGTGAACCTCGAGCGAGTCGTGCTCGGCGGCCACCCGGCTCACCTCGTCGGCGAAGGGAGCCTCGCCGGCCGAGCTGTAGAAGAAGTCGATTCTGTAGGGCAGGTCTCCACTCAAGGAACGGAGCCAGCTCAGGAAGGGCGCGACGCCGACGCCGCCGGCGATCCAGATCTGACGACGCGTTCCCTTGTGGTAGCTGAAGCGTCCGTGCGCGCCGCCGATCACCGCGGGCGTGCCGGGCTCGACAGTCTCGCGCAGGCGGGAGGTGTAGTCGCCGAGCTCCTTGACGGTGACGCGCACGAGCGGCTCGAGCGGCGCGCTGGCGATGGTGAAGGGATGCCGGTGCCAGCCGTCCTTGGTTTCGAGGTAGACCATCGCGAACTGGCCAGCCACGAAGCTCATCGACCGCCCGAGAGGTCGCAGAGAGATCTCGACGATATCGTCGCCGATCGGCTTGACCGCTTCGACCTCGTAATCGTGAAGGGGTAGGACGAAGTCGGCCAGCAGCTCTCGATAGAGGTAGAAGACCAGTCCGATCCCGCCGATGGCGACGTAGCTCCAGCGCAGAAGCGGACTGGCATGGAAGGGAGTGCCGTCGAGCACGCCGTGGGCGAACCCGATAGCGACGAAGATGCCCGTCGTGCGGTGCAGCGCTCGCCAGCGCTCGTAACCGCCGAAGACTCGGTGCACGTTTCGGAACACCGAGCCGCTTCCGGTCGCGGCGATCAGGCCCCGCAGCGGCCGCGGGACGACGGAGCGCCAGCGAGGCAGAATCGACCAGACCGCCAGGGCCGTCAGGCCGAGAAGCCCGACCGTCGCGAGCAGCGGGCCGAAACGGCTGCTGTGCGGGCTCGTCGAGAACAGCGCGTGCGGCACCAGCAGCACGAGCCCGGTGGCCGCGAGCCGCCGGTGCCAGATCGCCGCCCGGTCGATGCCGTCGAACCAATCCTCGACCCACGCCATCGCGCTGACGAGCACGAGGCTGAGCGACAACAGCAGCACGGCTTCGGCGCCGAGCAACTGGCCGACGTAGCTCCGGGTCGGCTGGCCGGCGGGCTGCGCGACGCCCCAGAGAGCGCCGTAAGCGAGCACGAACGCAACGATCGCCGCCGGCCCGACCGCGCGCGCGCTCGGCGAGCGCAGGCTCAGGTGCTCGTGCCGATACACCTATCGGTCATTTCCGGCCCGAGAGGCGCAGAAACGGTGCTGCTGCCGCGCAGCGACGAAAATCGGCCTGTTACGTCGACTCGTGGCGAGCAGTCTAGGGTCGTTCGCTTCTGAGCGAGATCGACAGACTTGGCACGACGAAGGATGCGAGAAAGATCGGTAAAAACCGCTTTTCGTTGCATCGGAAGGCGATAACCTGGCCCTCCGCCGCATCGAAGGTCTGCGTTCGGCTCGAGCTTCGGCCCTTGCGGACCTGCAGGGTATGGCGCCCCGGCTCGACCGGCGCCTCGATCGTGTCGTGCGCCTCGATCGACGCGACACGCTTACCGTCAACCAGGACGTCGAACGGGCCACGACGGACGCTCGCGCCGATCAGGTGTCGCGTCAGCTTGAGCGTTGCCGGCACCTTGGCTCTCCTTTCGGTTGCGCCTTCAGCTGTTTCCGTTACGGCAAGGCGACTCTGCCGAGTTCGCGTACCCGTTACGAGCCATTCGCAGTCGAACGAACATGCGGCCAGCAACGTCAGCCACGGGAAAGATGCCGCTCACTCGGCCCGCTGCCTCTTCTGCGCCGTCCAGGGAGCCGAAATAGCGGGGGCCCGAGCAGTTGCCCTATCTCGGTTCCTCGGGGCGCCGCTGGTGGTGCGAGGCGGGCAAGAGACAGTGCGCACGCACGGCCGCGCAAGCATCCTGCCGCCAGCGGCGTCAGGTGGCGAGAAGTTGTTCGCTCTCGATTCGGTGCCCATTCGCCACCGTCCGAGGAAGTGAGATAGCGGGGGCCCGCTTCAAACGACTTCCTGCGACCGCATTCCGAATCGAGGGAGTTCGTCCTCTGTAGGCAGTTGCTCAGAACCGCGTCTTCTGAGTTTCAGGATCTCAGCGAGCCCAGAGGCGCATCTCGGATCAGGCCTTGCAGGTACGCGGTGCGAAATGGCCGGCGATCAGTACGTTCTGCCCTGACACCGCCGCTGCCCCCACGCTGACGCACTTGCCGAGATTGGGAGACCAGTTCTCGAGCGTCCCGCTCGGTAGGGTTATGGCGGCCAGGTTGTTCACGCGCGCTTTCCCGACGTTCGAGAAGCCGCCGGAGGCGCCGAGGTAGAGCGTGTTGCCCGATGCGGCGAGAGGATCGGCGTCTCCTATCTCGTTCGACCAGGGAAGGATCTTGCCGGTTTTGACGTCGATCGAGACGAAGCGGGCGGAGGAGAAGTCGTGGACGACCCTGGTCAGCACCTGCCCGTGGCTCACGACCAGGGAGTCGATCTCGAAATCCGTGCTACAGGCATTGATCTTGCGAGGAACCCAGATCACCTTTCCGGTCTTCGCGCTCACACCTGCGACGCTGCAGGGGACATCGATGCCGCCGATTTTGGCAAACTCGCCGCCGACGTAGACAGCTCCTTTCGCGACGGTAATCACACTCACCAGTGGCTCAGAGCTCCAGCCGCGCACCTTCCAGGCGGTTGGCTTGCCGGTTTGCGGATCGAGCGCGGCGACGATCTTGTCTGAGTACCAGCCGACGTACAGGACGCCGCTTCTATAAGCAAGGGGAAATCCCGAATTCCAGGTTGACCAGCGGCGCCTTCCGGTCCTGCCGTCGAGCGCGATAACCGCGGCACCGGTGCCAGAACTCGACCCAACCGCCGCGAATATGGTGTTCGCTCCGAAAGCGATCGAGTTGAATCCTCCGGCTATCGTCCCCGCAGGCAGGTCGGGTACGAAAGAGCGATCGAGCGTCCCATCCGCTTTCAGGTGGGCGAGGTAGGGGCGTTTGACCCTGCCGATACGAGTGAACAAACCACCGATGTACCAGCCGCCGTGCCCGTCGGTGACAGCCGACTCGATGGACCCACCCCTGGCATCAGGGGGGTAGGAAACCTTCCCCGTCTTCGCGTCGACCAGAACGAAGTTGCGCACAGGCGTCGCGGGGGCGGATCCACATCCGCTTGAGACGACCCCTAGCATGATCGGGAGCAAGAGAGCGAGAGCGGTCCGGTATTTGCGCATCATGAAGTAGTAACGGGATCCGGTTTCTGGTCGCCCCTGAACGCGAGATCCGATCCTAGCCAGGCAGGGGATATCCCTTTCCTTCGAGCGATTCGCAATCAGGCCTTGCAGGTACGCGGTGCGAAATGGCCGGCGATCAGCACTTTCTGCCCCGACACCGCCGCTGCCCCCACGCTGACGCACTTGCCGAGATTGGGAGACCAGTCCTGGAGCGTTCCGCTCGGTAGGGTTATGGCGGCCAGGTTGTTCACGCGCGCTTTCCCGACGTTCGAGAAGCCGCCGGAGGCGCCGAGGTAGACCGTGTCGCCCGATGCGGCGAGAGGATCGGCGTCTCCTATCTCGTTCGACCAGGGAAGGATCTTGCCGGTTTTGACGTCGATCGAGACGAAGCGAGCGGAGGAGAAGTCGTGGACGATCCTGGTCAGCACCTGCCCGTGACTCACGACCAGGGAGTTGATCTCGAAATCCGTGCTACAGGCATTGATCTTGCGAGGAACCCAGATCACCTTTCCGGTCTTTGCGCTCACTGCCGCGATGCTGCAGGGGACAGGGACTCCTCCGACTTTCTTGAACTCGCCACCGAGGTACACGGCTCCGTTCGCGACGGTAATCACACTCACCAGTGGCTCAGAGCTCCAGCCGCGCACCTTCCAGGCGGTTGGCTTGCCGGTTTTCGGATCGAGTGCGGCGACGATCTTGTCTGAGTACCCGCCGACGTACAGGACGCCGTTTCCGAACGAAAGAGGGGCTCCCGATTTCCAGGTTGACCAGCGGCGTCTTCCAGTCCTGCCATCGAGCGCGAAGACCACGGCGCCGGCTCGGGAGCTGGACCCACCGGCCGCAAACACGCTGTTCGCGCCGAAAGTTGCGTTGAACCCTCCGGGGGCGGTCCCCTCGGGCAGATCTGGCATGAACGCGCGATCGAGCGTCCCGTCCGGGTTCAGGTGGGCGAGGCCGGGGCGCTTGACCTTGCCCACACGGGTGAAGTTTCCAGCGATATACCAACCTCCGCGTCCGTCGGTGACCGCCGATTCGACAACGCCGCCTCTGACGTCAGGCGGGTAGTAGACCTTCCCGGTCTTCGCGTCGACCAGAACGAAGTTGCGCACAGGCGTCGCAGAAGCGGATCCACATCCGCTTGAGACGATCCCTAGCATGATCGGGAGCAAGAGAGCGAGAGCGGTCCAGTATTTGCGCATTAGAAGTAGTAACGGGATCCGGTTTCTAGTCGCCCCTGAACGCGAGATCCGTCCTAGCCAAACAGGGGCAGGGGATATCCCTTTCCTTCGGAGCAACTGTCCAGTGCGATCTTGACCCATTTCTTCGTACTCGAACTGACGTCTCCTATCTCATCTCCTCTGCCGGCTTCCGCATAGAGGCCTATCCACTTGCCTGTTATCTGGCTGCAAACGTTGTAAGAATTCAGCCCGACTAACCATCCCTTGAAGCCGGGTTGAGTCCCCATTTTGACGACAACGGTCGGCACGCCTGGTTGGCTTTTCCAGCCGGGGAAGCCTATCGCCCACGGTTTACGTTCACCGAATGCCTCATTGAGATGCCGCGTGATATGAACGCCCGGAGGATCATTCTTCCGCCCGCCCCAGTTGTCGTCCTGCGCAACAAAGACGTAGCCTATCGCGTTCGGGTTGTAGTGCCTCGTTCCGTATTGCGCGGCATTCTCGATACCTGCGACCTGATCTCCGCCATTCGTACTGCTGTTTTCCTCGTTGAAGACCCAGTTAGGCCCAATCCCGGAGCAAGAGTTCGATGGGTTATTAGAGTCATAGCCAGAACATAGTCTCCAGCCATTGTGTGGTTGATTGATGTTCTGGGATGTCCAGGACGCACCAGCCGCCGCAACCTTGTCCCAAGTGAAGGCTCCGGTTCTGGTGACGATTGCCGTGAACGCCTTCGGCCCGTAGGTGTTGCACCACGGGTAGTCCTGCGACTTCAAGCCGGCCCAGCACGACCCCGGAACCGGGAATGTCTGAGGATTGAGATATTCCGCTCCGTAGAACGGCCCCTGATAGAAGGAGTACATCGCCCCCATCCCGCTCGGATCGACGAGGAGCGTCGGGTTGTTCTCGGCATAGACGTAGGTCGAGGAGCATGCCTCGTCGCAGGTGAGGGGATCGGTCTCGAGGAATCGGCCCGTCTCGGGGTCGTACTGCCTCGCTCTCATGTAGTAGAGGTCTGACTCGGAGTCGAGGTACTGGCCGGCGTAGCGGATCGGGTTCTCGGAGATCTCGGAAGGAGCCTCGTCTGATTCTCCGGGGCCATAGCTTTCTCCGAAGGGGGTGTAGCGGTAGGAGTCCGATACGCGTCCGTGCTCGTTTGAGAGTTCGACGACCGATCCGGTCGCGTCTGTGTGGAAGGTGAGCGTGTCTTTCCACTCGACGATGCCGAGCGGTCCGTTGCCGTAGGTGAAGGACTGAGCGTCCTTCGAGCCGAAGCGGCCATGGCCCGTCGAGTCCGATTCGATCGCCAGGTTGGCGATACCGGAGCTCGTGTCCCAGGTATAGGAGGTCGTGTTCTTCCGCGCGCTCCTCGTCGCCATCAGGCCGTCTGCTGTGTAGGCGTAGGAGACCTTGTCGCGTCCGTGCTCCTGTGCTTCCTCGGTGAGCT
Source organism: Gaiellaceae bacterium (assembly GCA_049591255.1). Lineage (GTDB taxonomy): Bacteria > Actinomycetota > Thermoleophilia > Gaiellales > Gaiellaceae > Fen-549. The sequence continues at coordinate 37,129 of JBAWEP010000012.1, read as the reverse complement.
CGTTTGCGAGGTTGTAGGCGTACGAGGTCTCACCCGCCTTCGTCTCGTTTCCGTTCTGGTCGTAGGCGTAGTCCGTGACATCGGCCTGGCAGTGGTGCCTGCACGACTTCTCCTTAGTAGCCTTCAGGAGCTCGTCTGCCTGATCGTAGGTGTAGGTGGTCGTCGCTTCCTTCGTCTCGAGCTGAACTCTGTTTCCGACCGAGTCGTAGGAGTAGTCGAAGTACCGGGAGCACGACTCGTCCATGCAGGCCTTGACCAGGCGGTTTCTCGAGTCGTAGGAGTAGCTCTCTGACCACTTGGTGAGCTTCACGCCTTTCCGGTACCAGAGCTTGCCCCACCAGCCGGGGGTGTGGTCGCGGGGAGCAGTGGCCTGAAGGCTGAGCGGGTTTCCGGCCGCGTCGTATGAGTAGGAGCGGGAGTAGAGGGGCTTTCCTTTACTGTCGGTGCTCGAGATATCTGAGAGCCTGCCTGCGGCGTCATACGATCTCGTGTCGAGGATGCCGTTCGGATGCAGGGTCGAAGAGAGCTTCCCGTTTGCGTCGTAGATGTAGTAGGTCTTGTCTCTTCCGGCCTTCGCCGTCGTCATCTCGCCCGCGGCGTTGTAGGTGTAACTCGTCTTCAGCCCGTTCGGGTAGGTGCGGGAGGTGACGTTTCCATCTGAGTCGTGGGCGTAGATGAAGTTGCCCGAGGGGCCCGAGGAACCGACCAGCTGGTTGGCCTCGTCATAGGCGTAGGTGGTTTCCCCTGTCCCGTCGGTCATCGAGATCTTGTTTCCGGCCAGGTCGTAGGCGTAGGAGACGGAAGGCGTTCCATCCGAGTAGCTCTTCGAGACCAACCGGTTCGAGGCGTCGTAACTCTGGGATGTCTTTCCGCCCGAGGGAGTCTTGGTGGCGATCAGGTTGCCGTTTGCGTCGTAGGAGTAGTGCCATTTCCTGCCGAGCGCATCCGTCTTCGACAGCTTGTTGCCGTCCGCGTCGTAGGAGTAGGCGATTTCGTGGTCTTTCGCATCGACTCGCTTGACGAGATTTCCGTTCGCGTCGTAGGAGAAGCTCGTCACTGCTCCGCCGGGGGCGGTGGTGGTGATCTTCTCTCCGACGGCGTCGTAGGCGTAGGTGGTCGTGTGGCCATTCGCGTCGGTCTTCGAGACGAGCTTGCCCGCCTTGTCGTAGGCGGAGGTCGTCGAGTTTCCAAGCGGATCGGTCGTCTTCACGAGCCGGCCTTCCCCGTCGTAGGAGTAGCTGGTCGTGTTGCCGAGCGGATCGGTCGTCGAGGCCGCGTTTCCGCTCAGGTCATAGGCGGTCTTCGTCTTGCGACCGAGCGGGTCGATCTGCTCGATCTCTTGGTTGTTCACGTTGTAGACCGTCTTCGAGAGCGCTTCGAGCGGGTCGGCCTGTGTGACCTGGTTTCCGTTCGCGTCGTAGGAGTAGGTAGTGGTCTCGCCGAGCGGGTTCGTAGACGAGACCTGATTGCCGTCCGCGTTGTAGGTATGGGTGGTCGTGTGACCGAGCGGATCGGTCTCCGACAGCTTGTTACCGGCGGCGTCGTAGGTCGAGGTGATCACGGCGCCCGAGGGGTCGGTGGTCGAGACCTCGCGCCCGTCTGCGTCGTAGGAGTGGAGGGTGATGCCGGCGTTTCGGTCGGTCTCGGAGATGAGCTGGCCGGCGGCGTCGTAACTCGACTTGGTCGTGTGGCCGAGCGGGTCCGTGGTCTCGATCACGCGACCGTCTGCGTCGAACTTCTTGGTCGTGACGTTCCCAAGCGCGTCTACCGTCTCTACCACGTTTCCGGCGGCGTCGTAGACCGTCTTGGTCGTCCTGTTAAGTGGGTTCGTCGTCTCGATCTGGCGGCCCAGCGCGTCGTACTTGCTGACCGTGTTCTTGTCGAGGGGATCGGTCGAGCCGATCGGGCTGCCGGCGGCGTCGTACTTCGTCTCCGTGCGCTCCCCGTCGGGCGAGATCGTCGCGGTCTGGCGACCGTCTGCGTCGTACTCGAACCTCGTCACCTTCCCCGCCGTATCGGTGGAAGAGATTACGTTTCCGAGGGCGTCGTAGGTGGTGTGCGTGCTCGTGCCGTCGGGATAGTCGGTCCCGATCTGGCGTCCGTTTGCGTCGTAGAGGTATCGGGTCGTCGCTCCCCTGGCGTCGGCGTCGGAGAGGAGCCGGCCCGCACCGTCGTAGGTGGAGGTGGTCGTGTTGCCGAGCGGGTCGACCGTCTTCAGCAAGTTGCCGGTGGCGTCGTAGGTGTTGGTGGTCGTGTGCCCGAGCGGATCTGTCTCTGTGAGCTCGTTCCCGAGCGAGTCATAGGTGTAGGTCGTCTTCGCCCCCGAGGGCAGGATCTTCTCGATCAGGTTGCCCTCGTCGTCGTAGACCGATCTCGTCGTGCGATCGAGAGGATCGATGATGGCGGTGCGACGACCCGCCAAGTCGTAGGTGCACCGGGTCGTATTTCCGAGCGGGTCGGTCTCCGACAGCCGGTTCCCTCTCGAGTCGTAGGTATAGGTGGTGATGTTTCCGAGCGCGTCGGTGTGGCTGATGATGTTGTTCTGGTCGTCATACGTCCAGCTCTCCGAGCCGCCCAGGGCGTTTGCCTGCGAGAGCATGTTGCCGCGGTCGTCGTAGGTCATCGTCGTCTTGTTGCCGAGCGGGTCGGTTAAAGCGGTGAGGTCGTTTGCGTCGTCGTAGTCATAGGTCGTCTTGTTGCCGAGCGCTTCCGTTCTTGTGGAAAGCTGGCCGGAGTCGTTGTAGACGTCCTTCCAGTCCGAGCCGGCTGCGTCGGTAGCGACGGCCTCCTCATCCGACCAGTCGAAGGTACTCTTGTTCCCCGCGGCGTCTTCCTGAGTCACTACCCGGCCCTGATCGTCGTATACGTTCTGGAAGAGGAGCTTCCCCGAGCCGTCGACGGCGCTCTTCAGGTAGCCGCGGGAGTCGTAGAAATAGGTCGTCCTGGCGCCCGTTTGATCAGTGAAGGAGGTGAGGAGATCTCCGTTGTAGCCATAGGCGAGCGAGGTTCCGTCTGGGAGCGAGACGCTGGTCAAGCGGCCACCCGCGTCATAGCCGAGGTCGTACTCGCGCCCACCTGAGTCGATGATGCTCGAGACGATCCCGCTCGAGTCGTACGAGAAGTGCAGGCCTTGTCTGTTCGGATCGAGCCAGGAGACCATCCGGCCGTTCGAGTCGAAGCTCTGGGCGTCCCGGCTCTTCTGGACGAGCTCGTAGCCGGAATCCGTCTTTTCCAGTTCGGCGGTGACGTTTGCGTCGTGTACAAAGGAGCCGTCTTGCTGGCGAACGAAGCGAATCGCCTGACCATTTCCCGCCGCAAGAGTGACGTTGTCGCGACGATCGGTGGTAAGCGAGACGTAGGGGCTCGCGCTCCATCCGCGACCAATCGGTCCTACCGAGTCGTCTCGAGAGTTGTATGTCCGGACGAAGGAGAAAGGGATGCCCGCAGCGGGCACAGAGGCGTCTGTCAGCGATTGATAGAAGTTGCCGGTGGCGCTGTTTACCGGATCGGCCCAGGTCATAGTCGCCTCGAGCGCATACAGGCTGTCGCCCGGGAGGCCAAAGTTCTCTTGCAGCCAAAGGTCGATACTCTCCCAGTCAATCTCCCGGACGTTCGAGGAGATCGAGTTGTTGACGATCGTGCCCGATACCTGCACACGATCGATGCCCGCGTGGGCGCCGATGTAGTAGAAGGACGCGGTCGTACCGTCAACCGTCGCCGAAAGGGTCTGCGGATTCGCCCCGCTGATCGTCGCTGAGAGCACAGTGCCACTCGCGTTGGGGACGTTGCCGACCTCTACGTCGAAACTCACCTCGTCTCCAGTGACCGGGTTGGGATCTGAGGGCTCCGAGAGCGTGAGGGTCGGTGTTCTCCAGAAAACCTGCCTGTCGTTCGAGGCGATCGAGTTGTTGGCGATCGTCCCCGACACCTGTACGGTGTCGCTGCCTGCTTGGTCGCCGCTGTCGGAGAAGGTCGCGGTTGTCCCGTGGACTGTCGCCGAGAGGATCTGCGGGTTCGCCCCGCTGACCCTCGCCGTGAGGACGGCCCCGCTCGCGTCTGCGACATTACCGACATCTACGTTGAAGCTCACTCCGTTTCTGGTGCAAGGAATGGAGTCAGAGGGCTCGGAGAGCGTGAGCGTCGGGACAACCCAGCTGAGCCTCTTCGAGTTCGATGAGATCGTGTAGCCCCCGAGCGATCCGGACACCTGCACGGTGTCAACGCCCTCGTGGGTTCCGGTGTAGGAGAACCTCGCGGTCCTGCCCTCGACGGTTGCGGAGATCGTCTGCGGGTTTGCGCCCGTGACCGTCGCGGTGAGAACGGTGCCGCTCGGATCGAACACGTAGTCGACATCCAAGTCGAAGCTGACGAGATTGTTCCTGATCGGCGACGAACTCGGACTCGGTGCTGAGAGCGTGAACGTGGGTGGTTTGCAGATGGTCGACGTAGGCCCGTTTGTGAGCTCGCAGTTGACCCAGGTGGTGGTGTTGCCGTCGGCGCCGATGACTTCTCGGGCGGCGGCGAGATTCCAGTTGAGTGCGGCCATAGTGGTGGCGCTGAGATTGCCCGTATTGCTCCAGAGCGCCGTCCAGGAGAGTGCGCGCGAGACCGCCTTCGGGTCGTTCGGGATTCCCGAGGCATCCATCCAGCGCGCGTGCCAGTCCGAAACCGTCGGCAGCGGCAGCTGGAACGAGGAGCACGCGCCCTGCCAGCCGTGACCGTCAGTCGGTTCGTTTCCGAACCACACGTTGAGGCTCCAGGACTCACACCAGTAATAGGAGGGCCAGGAAGAGATCTCCCCCTTGCTCGTCGACCCCATTCGTGCGTACATGTCGTTGTAGAGACCGGTGGGAAGCCCAAAGCTCGAGAGGCCTCCGTCGAAGGCCAGCTGCGCCCTAAACGGGTTGCACCAGCTCGGATCCGCTCCGGTGAAGGTGAGCGCCCAGATGGGATTACCGCTCACGTTGGCGCTGAAGCCGGCGCCCGGATACGCCTGGGAAGGCGGGTTCGCGGTCTGCAGAACCACGTCGCCGTTCGGGGCGTAACTCCACGAGGTCGTTACGGAGGTCGTGCTATGGGCCGAGTTGCAGGGAAGCGAGTAGGGATCGGCGGTACCGAGCCCCGAGCCCATCGTGAGCTCGTAGACCTGCCAGGTGCCCGTATCTCCCACCCGATACCGCCAGCTGTCGCCGGTATTTGAGTTGATGGCGAGATTCCCGAGATCCTTGGGCTTGGGGAGGCTGTCCTTGATCGCGGCCAGCCGAGCTTCGCTCATCTGAGCTTGGATGTCCTCGTTCGACCCATTCGTGAGGGCGTCCTGCCAGGCAGCCTGGTCCTGCACGATCTGAAGCAACTTGCTCGAATAGGCAGGATCGAGGTACGGCGAGGTCGAGCTCTCGGCAGCACCGAAGTCAGCTCCGATCAGCAGGAAAATGAAGACGATAAGGCCGGCAGCGATCGAAAGGCAGACGCGGAAACGGGGAACGGCGCGCATCGCAGGATCTCCTTGGGGGTGGGGAGCGGCTCGTGACCGGCGGTAAGCCAGACAGACGAAACAAAAGGCATATGCCGCACGACGTCAAGGCATTCCACCGAGGATCCCCCAAGGGAACGTCCATATACCTCCATCGGGTGAGAGCCACGCAGTCTCGGACTGACCGACGCGCCTCCCCTCTCTTGCCGGGCAACCACCACCAGCCCCTGAACTCTCGGGTCTCGATAGCGCCAAGGGCGCTAGTGAGTAGACCGGGCGGCAGTCACTTGCGAATACCAGAACTCTCAACGCCGAACAGCTGCCCTATCTCGGTGTCTCGGGGCGCCGCTGGTGGTGCGAGTTCGCGCTACGCGTCGAGCTCTCGCGAATTTCGGCTTCTCGCGGCGCCGCTGGGCGCGCGGAAACCGAGGGACAGTGCTTCCGCACGGCCCGAAGGGTGGAGCGCGGTCAGCGACGTCAGGCGCGGGAAAGATGCCGCTCACTCGGCCCGGTGCCGCTTCCGCGCCGGCCGAGGAGTCGAAATAGCGGGGGCAGGATTTGAACCTGCGACCTCCGGGTTATGAGCCCGGCGAGCTACCTGACTGCTCCACCCCGCGTCGCATCTCAAATGATAGCGCCAGATAGCCGTTTCGGGCGCTTTCGCAACGCAATTCGCACTATGGGCTAGGTCGAGGCCGGCTGCGGAACGAGTGATGGGTACTTCGTTTCTCCACCCGCCACCCAGAGCGCGGAGCGGAATGAAGACCCATCGACTGGGTGCGATTCGGTGGATGCGAGGCTAGGACGCAGCGTCGCGTTCGTAGCCGGCGGCTACGGGCGCGACCGAGGACGACGTCCTCGCGCCGCCGAGCGCGGCCAGGCGATGGAGTGCTTCGTTTCGCTCCGCGCTCAACACCACCCGCCCGCGGGGTGGTTGGAATCTACCGTCTCAGCGCGCCGGGAATCAGACAGGATCGCGCCGATCCCGTGCCGATTTAGCAACGCGCCGCCAGGCACTCGCAGGGCGGGTTGCTAGCATCGCTCGCGTGATCGTCTTCTGGGTCGCGCTCGCCATTCTCGTCGTCGCGCTGGTCGCCGGCGCCGTCTTCGTTCTCGTGCGCGCGCTGCAGGCGAAAAGAGCCCTGAAGAGTCTGAAGGACGCGCTGGCCGTCGAGTTGCGGCGGATCGCCCGTGCCGGCGAGCGCACAAACCAGGAGCTCGAGGCGGCCAGGAAGGCTTTCGAGCGGCTCGAGGTCAGTCTCAGGCGGCTCGCTACCGCGCGAGCCCGAGTGCGCCTGATCAAAGAGGTAATCGCCGAGGCCGAGGCGGTCGCAACCCGCGCTCGAGCATTCATCCCGAGCAAGTGACGCGCCCGTGCCGGTAGCCGCCATCGACATCGGCACGAACACGACGCGCCTGATCGTGGCCGAGGTGGCCGGCTCGTCGGTCGAGGAACTGGAGCGGCGCACCGTGATCACGCGCCTGGGCGAGGGAGTGGACGAAAGCGGCGTTCTCTCGAGCGCCGGCATCGAGCGCGTGCACGAGACGCTCTCCGACTACGGGGAGATCGTCGAGCGGCTCGGCGCGGCTCCGGCACTTGTCGTTGCAACGAGCGCGGTTCGCGACGCGGCGAACGGCGGCGAGTTCCTGAGCGAGATCGAACAGCGATTCGGCTTCAAGGTGCGGCTGCTCTCGGGAAGCGAGGAGGCTCTCCTGGCCTTCCGCGGCGCGACGCTGGGGCGCTCACTGATGCGCTCCGTGCTCGTCGTCGACATCGGCGGCGGCTCGACCGAGCTGGTGCTCGGCGACGCCGGCGGCCCGAGCTTCCACATCAGCCTCGATATCGGAGCGGTGCGCCTGACCGAACGTCACCTGCACTCCGACCCACCCGGCCCGGCCGAGCTCGACAACTGCGCCGCGGCGGTGCACGAGCTGCTGATCGAGCGCATTCCGGCGGGCGTCCGGCACGCACCGACAGCCGCGATCGGAAACGCGGGCACGATCACCACCATCGCCGCGCTCGACCAGAGCCTGCCGGCCTACGACCGAGATCGCGTCCACGGCTATATGGTCACCCGCCAGGCCGTCCACGAGCAGCTCATCCGCCTCGCCGCCCTCCCCCTCGCCGAGCGCCGCCAGGTGCCCGCGCTGGAGCCAGATCGAGCTCCGGTGATCGTCGCCGGCGCGATTGTCTGCAGCGAGCTGCTCGACGCCTTCGGTCTCGACGAGATCGAGGCCAGCGAGCTGGACATCCTGGACGGCGCCGCGCTACTCGCCGCCGAGCTCGGTTCCTAACTTCGCCTCGCCCAACACCGTCGGATGCCGGCGAGGGTGACTCGACGGGAAAGCGCTGCTCATGGGCGTTTCCTCGGAGGTCGCTCGCCACCCGGTGTCCGACACCGTTTTCTGTCAAGGGGCGTTCATAAAGAAAGCGCGAATTTCCTTCCCCAGCTGTGGATGCGGTTGTTAGTCGCGGATTCGGCTGGCTTCGGCGCTGAGCAGCCGTCTATGCTCGTAACTGCGCCAGGGTGGCGTGCGCCGGGGTGGCGGAATGGTAGACGCGCCCGACTTAAAATCGGGTGTCTTAGGACGTGAGGGTTCAAGTCCCTCCCCCGGCATGAGCCGGCGGAAATCTCACGATTTCCGCCGGCGTCTCGAGTCGACCGAGAAGCATCAAAAGAACGCGGCTCCAGGCCTTCCGGACGATCCTGGATACGCAACGCGGTGTCGTTCTGACGTCCGCCCTGCGGAGTACTCTAAGCGGTTCCCATGACGACCATCATCGCCCTGATAGTCGGCGTCGCAGTCGGCGGATTCGCCGCCTGGGTCGTTGCACACGCTCGCGCCACGGCCGACGCGGCCCCCCTGCAGGCAGAGGTCGCCCGCCTCACGGCCGAGCGCCAGGGAGCCGAAGACAGGCTCAGGGCTTTGGCCGAGGACGAAAAGCGAGTGCAGGCGCTCGCCGCCGAGGCGCTACGGCAGAACAACACTTCTTTCCTCCAGCTCGCCCAGACGCAGTTCGGGCCGATCAAGGAGACGCTCGACAAGTTCGATCAGCAGACTCGCGAGCTGGAAGCGAGTCGCCAGAAGGCGTACGGCACCCTCTTCACGCAGGTGCAGTCTCTCGCCCAGGGCCAGGAGAAGCTGCGCACCGAGACGGGAAATCTCGTCAAGGCGCTGCGAGCGCCGCACGTGCGCGGTCGCTGGGGCGAAATGCAGCTCAAGCGCGTGGTCGAGCTGGCCGGGATGGTTCCCTACTGCGACTTCGTCGAGCAGTCGAGCACGTCCGACGACGACGGCCGGCTGCTGCGGCCCGACCTGGTGGTGAAGCTTCCGGGCGGAAAGAACGTCGTCGTCGACGCCAAGGCGCCGCTGAACGCCTATCTGAACGCACTCGAAGCCGACGACGACGCCACGAGGCGCGTCCAGCTTCAAGCCCATGCGCGCCAGGTGCGCGATCACGTAACCAAGCTCGCGGCGAAGGCCTACTGGAGGCAGTTCGAGCCGTCGCCGGATTTCGTGGTGATGTTCCTGCCCGACGAGACCTTCTTCCGCATGGCCATCGAGCAGGACTCGACGCTGCTCGAGCTCGGGCCCGAGAACGGCGTGCTCGTGGCGACGCCGACGATGCTGATCGGCCTCTTGAAGACGATCGCTCACGGATGGCAGCAGGAGACCGTGGCCGAGAAGGCTCGAGAGATCGCCGGCCTGGGTCGCGATCTCTACGAGCGGCTGGGAACCTTCGGCCGGCATCTGGCCAAGGCCGGACGCGGCCTCGACACCGCCGTCGGGGCGTACAACGAGGCGGTCGCCTCGCTCGAGACTCGCGTCCTCGTCACGGCCCGCAAGTTCCGCGAAACCGGCGCTGTGACCAGCGATCTTCCGGAGACGCCGCCGATCGAGAAGGTCGCTCGCCCGATCCAGGCTGCAGAACTGAGCGCGGCCTCGACCCTCGAGCTACCTCCGGTCTAGACGACCGGAGAGCCCATCTCGGGAAAAGAGCTCGCCGAAGCGCCGAGTAGAGCGGACGCCCAGAAACACGCCGCTGCCGCTCGATCCGATTTGCTCGGTTGGCGCCACGGGAACAGTGGCGAGCTCGATTTCGTTGGTTAGGCTTGATAGTGCAAGCGGAAGAGGAGGAGAAGTGACAGCTAGCGACGTGCGCAACGTGATCGTCATCGGCGGCGGGCCGGCCGGCTACACGGCCGCGCTCTACAGCGCCCGCGCTCTGCTGGAGCCGCTCGTTATCGAGGGCATCACCTGGGGCGGGCAGCTGATGAACACCAGCGAGGTCGAGAACTTCCCCGGCTACAGCGAGGGCGTGATGGGGCCGCAGATGATGAGCGACCTGCGCGCCCAGGCCGAGCGCTTCGGGACGGAGTTCGTCACCGACGACGCCATTCGCGTCGACCTGTCGCAGCGACCCTTCGTCGTCGAGACCGGCGAGGAGACGTATCGCGCGAAGGTGCTGATCGTGGCCACTGGCGCCAAGGCGCGCGAGATCGGGCTTCCCTCGGAGGTCGCGCTGCAGGGCAAGGGCGTCTCCTACTGCGCCGTCTGCGACGCAGCCTTCTTCCGCGGCGAGAAGATCGTCGTCGTGGGCGGAGGCGACTCGGCCATGGAGGACGCTCTCTTCCTCACCCGCTTCGCCGACAAGGTGATGATCGTGCACCGGCGCGACGAATTCCGCGCCTCCCCGATCATGGTCGAGCGAGCACGCGCGAACGAGAAGATCGAGCTGATCACGAGCGCCGTCGTGGACGAGGTGCTGGGAGGCGAGGCCGGCAAGGTCACCGGCGTACGCCTGCGCAGCACCCAAACGGACGAGACCTGGGAGGTCGAGGCCGGCGGAGTCTTCGTCGCCATCGGGCACGACCCGAACACGAGCCTGTTCATCGACACGCTCGAGCACGACGAGGCCGGTTTCCTCGTCACCAAGGCGCATTCGACGGCGACGAACGTGTACGGCGTCTTCGCGGCCGGCGACGTCCAGGACCCCGTCTTCAAGCAGGCGATCACCGCGGCCGGCACCGGCTGCATGGCCGCGCTCGAGAGCGAGCGCCTACTCGCGGCCGAAGAGCACGAGCAAGCCGCGGCGGCCGTAGCCGCGCCCGACTCGAAGTAATCTTCAACGCGTGAGCGTAAAGCGGGTTTTTCGCCAGGCCTGGGATCTGTACAGGAAGTCGTTTTTGCGCTTCGTGCTCACGGCGGCGCCGATCTTCCTGCTGCTCGAGTTCTTCGGCGCCGTTTCGGGAGCGCTGGCGCACGCCCACCACTGGACGGCCGCCGTTCTCTGGGGCATCGTCTCCTTCCTGCTCTGGATCGCCGGCACCTTCTGGCTACAGGGCGCCCTGGTCGAGGCGGTCAGCGACCTGCGCGACGGCCGAGCGATGCGTCCGATCGGGGAGCTCTACCGGCAGACTCAGCCGCTTCTGCCGTCGCTCGTCGCGGCCGGAGCCGCCGCCGCGCTCGGTGTCGCCTGCGGGCTTGTCCTCCTGATCGTTCCGGGGCTGATCTTGCTGACCCGCTGGATCCTCGTCGTGCCGGTGATCGTGCTGGAGAAGAAGTCGGCCGGCGACTCGTTCGGACGATCGTGGCAGCTGGTGAAGGGCTCGAGCTGGCCGGTCTTCTGGTTGATCCTCTTGACCTTGCTCGTGCTCGGCGCGGGATCTGCGCTGATCAGCGCCGTACTCTTCCCCTTCTCCATCCTGCCGCACTTCTTTTCCAGATGGATCGTGGGCGCGATCGCGAGCAGCATCACGGCGCCGTTCGCGGCTCTCGTCTGGACGCTCGGCTACTTCGAGCTGGTGCGCGAGCGGGTGCAGCCGAGCGCGACCAAGCTGCCTCCGGTTCAGGTTTAGAGCTCGAATCAAAAAGAAGCACTCCGCCGCGCGGCCGCGCTCAGCGGCGCGATACTGCGTCCTCGGTCACGCCCGTAGCCTCTGGCTACGAACGCGACACTGCGTCCTTGCCTCGCATCCACCGATCGCACCCGGTCGACGGGTGTTCATTTCGCTCCGAGCTCTACGAGCTCAGCCGCCGTTTCGGGCCTGCCAGGCCTCGACCATGCCGATTCGCTGCGCCTCGGTCGGGTGGCTGCCGAAGAGGATCGGGTCCCAGAAGGGCGGGTTGGGGTTCTCGTCGGTTGTTCGCACGAAATTCACGAACAGCGCCTTGGCTGCCTGAGGATCGTTCGTCGCATTGAGCGCCGTCCAGTCGGCCTCCGCCTCGAGCCGGCGCGAGAAGGCGTTGTCGAGCGGCAGCGTGACTGTCGTCAGCCCGATCCAGGCGAACAGAAAAAGAGGCACCGCGAGCGGTACGGCCATCCCGCCGCGCCGCCGCGTCACGCGGGCGATCAGGTAGGCAATCGGGAAGACGAACAGCGCGTACCAGCCGAGCCCCTTCCAGAGGTCGTTGTGCTTGTGATGGGCGAGCTCGTGCGCGACCACTACCTCGAGCTGCGGCTCCGAGAAGCGACCGTCGAGAATCGTGTTCCAGAGGCCGATCCGGCGGCTGGGCCCGAGCCCCATCGCCTCGGCGTTCGGAGCCGTAGTCATCCCGCTGACGTTCTGAACCTTGAGCGGGACGGCCGTGACGCCCTCCTTCTTCGCAATGCGGTGCTCGGCCTGGACGAGCGCCGCGTGGTCTTCGAGCGGTTGCAGCCCGCTCGAGTACGGCTGGATGAAGGTGACTAGCAGCCCGATGGCAACGAAGACCGGAGCGCCGGCCAGCCACCAGCGATTTCCCATCAGTCGCGCGAAGCCCATCACGATCAGGATGATCAGACAGATCCCGAGGAACTCGGCGCCGAGCGCGAGCCAGGTGCCGATGATCATCTCGGCGTAGCCGGTCTTCTCGATTCCGTAGCGGCGAAGCCACCACAGCTCGCCGATGCTGCTCGGCAGCATCGCGATCCAGAGGATGGCAATCCCGAGCATCGCGAGCAACATGCCCGTCCCGATCGGCCCCGCCGCCGACTCGCCGATGAAGCGATGGCCCCATTTGGCATAGAGGGCGAGGACGATCAGCGGCAGAAACAGCCCGGCGATTCCGAACAGATCGAGCACGAAGGAGAAGTGCTGGGCGCGGTGCAGCTCGCTCGCACCGACGAGCGCGCCCACGTTCACGTGCGGTAGCTTCAGATCATCGGGGACCGACGTCCTCCAGAGCCTGCTTGCGGCGTAGAGCCAGGCCGCCGCCAGGGCTCCGAAGATCAGGAGCCCCAGCAGGCGACGAGAGCTTTTACTCACGCTTCGGGCGGCGCCTCGGGCGCCTCTGGAGCGGTTGATCCTGCGGCAGCCGGAACCACGGCCACTTGTGCGATAACGGGCTCACCGAGCGCCATGCCCACGTACGGGCTCGAGTTCGGGTAGCGACCGGTAGCGAGATAGAGATACGCGTTGGCCTGACCCTGGTAGCGAAGCGCGTTCGCTCCGAGGTCGCGCAGGCCGCGTGGCATCCGCCCCATGACCATGCTCGCCCACCAGCCCAGGAAGGCGACGAAGAACGCCATGTACATCACGATGCCGCTGAGCAGCAGCGCGGGCAGGCCGAGGAACAAGCGGAAGAACGTGACAAGCCGGTTTTGCTTCTCCGGTGTCGTCGGAACCTCGAGCTCGACCGGATAGCTACCCGGCTCGCCGACGAATCCCGGAAACGGGTTGGCGACCAGTAAAACGTAGGAAAATACGGTCGTCGAGTAACGTAGATACGCGGCGGTGAAGCGCTGGAACGGCTTTGCCGGCCGTCCTATGACCAGCGCCACGATCCAGTTCAGGATCAGTACTACTACGAGGACGTATCCCCACAGGCCAAGCCAGATGTAGTGGGGGATGAACAGTAGGAGACGGAAGAAGACCGTGAGGCGCGAGCGCCGCAGATCGTCCATTACGTGGAGTGTGATCGGATGTTCGTTCATGGCGGAGATATTTCCAGATTGAGGCCGTGAAAGCGAGCAGAGCCGTATTCCGGGCTTGCGACCGGCCTGCAAAGTCAATTCCTCGCGGCGGCGGCGATAAACACCAATACTGGAACGTAGACATCCTGTGAACGACGAGAGAGACAGACAACCGCTGCCCGAGCCGCCCACGATCCACTTGTCGGCCGAGGAGATCTCGGAGATGCTGCGGCGCGGCCAGGCGGTGACCGACGACGTACGGGCGCGCGCGATCTCGCTCGCCGCCCAGGGAAAGACGCCGCACAGAAAGGGACCGCCGGCCTACCCGCGGGTGATCGGAGTCGCTATCACGACCGGCCTCCAGCCCGATCTGCGCCATCCCTTCTTCGCCGAGGTGCTGGAGGGAGTGAAGGAGCGCGCTGTGGCGAGCCGTTACGACCTGCTGCTCTTCTCGGGCCACGTCAGCGGCGACTTCAGTGCCGAGTACTCCTACGTCGCCCGCTGCCGCCGGCACGGCATCGAGGGCGTCATCCTGATGGGCTTCTCGCGCACCGACCCCGAGCTCTTGCACCTGCTCTCGGAGCAGATCCCGACCGTGGCGATCGATCTGGATCTGGTCGGCGCGCGGGCCACCTACGTCACCTCCGACAACGTCGAGGCGGCGGCGACCGTCGTCCAGTACCTGAACGCGCTCGGTTACACGCGCATCGCCCACATCTCGGGAATCCAGGACAGCCGCCCGGGCATCGATCGCATCCTCGGCTACCGCTCGGGGCTGGAGCGGGCCGGGCTGGCCTTCAAAAAGGAGTACTTGCTAGAGGGCGACTTCTACGAGCCGTCCGGCTATACCGGCATGAAGCACCTGCTCGCGCTCGACGAGCCGCCCGAGGCGGTGTTCTGCTCCAGCGACATGATGGCGCTAGGGGCGATTCGGGCAGCCCACGCCGAGGGCCTGAGCGTGCCCGAGGACGTCGCCGTCGTCGGCTTCGACGATGCGGCCTTCGCGAGCATGATGAAGCCCGGGCTGACCACCATCCGCCAGGACAAGGCGGGGCTCGGCGCGGCGGCCTGCGAGGCGCTGATGCGCATCATGGAGAACGAGTCGAGCGTGCCGCCGGTGGTGATTCTCTCCGCCGACCTGATCGTGCGCGAGTCGTGCGGCGCGGCCATTCGCGGCGAGCACAAGCGCTAGCCCGCGCCCGTCGCGGCCCCAAGGCGACAGATTTCCGAGCTCGGTCGGCGCGAAGGGCGCCCTCGCCATTACATGCGGACGCTACAATCCGATCGCTCGTCTTTGCGGGGTCGTCTAATGGTAGGACGCCTGACTCTGGATCAGGTGATCGGGGTTCGAGTCCCTGCCCCGCAGCTAGATGTCGGGACCCAGCCTCGATCAAGCGGGCGGCTCTCGTTAAAGTCGCGGCAGCGGGTGCTCGATAACCAAATCGGCGGCGAACTTTCGAAAGGCGACGGTAATGCCCACGATTCATGAACTGGCACACCAGGCGGGCGTCTCGGCGACGACCGTGACCCGGATTCTCGGCGGAGACGCGGGAATCGATGCCGAGACCCGGGAGCGCGTGCTCAAGCTCGTGCGCGAGCTGGAGCTGACGAGCGATCTCTCGACGGCCGCGATCACCGATATGCCCTCGCAGGTGATCGGTGTCATCCTCGACACCTCGGGCCACGTCGACCTGCACCACCCCGTGTTCGGAGCCGTTCTCGACGGCCTGAAGGAAGTGATCACCGACGGCGGCTACGACATGCTCTTCTTCACCGGCGGTACCCCGTCTGGCAGCATCCGCACCTACGACTACCTCGAGCGCTGCCGCCGCCACCACGTCGACGGAATGATCCTGATGGGAGTCGGCCGCAGCTTCCCCGAGATCCAGAAGCTCGTCCGCTCGGAGGTTCCCTGCATCGGCGTCGAGCTCGATCTGACCGGCCCGATGACCGGCTTCGTCATCTCCGACAACGTCGAGGGAGCGAAGCTCGCGGTGCGCCACCTGCACGAGCTCGGCCGGCGCAAGATCGCCACCATCACCGGCATGACCTACACCCGCCCCGGCCGCGACCGGCTGACGGGATATCGCGACCAGATCGAGGAGCTGGGATTGAGCCAGCACACCGAGTACATCCAGAGCGGCGACTTCTACGAGCCCTCGGGCTTCACCGCGATGGAGGCCCTGCTCAAGTTGGCCGACCCGCCCGACGCCGTCTTCTGCTGCAGCGACATGATGGCCGTCGGCGCGATCGGAGCGGTCAAGGCCGCGGGCCTGAAGGTGCCCGAGGACGTCGCCATCATCGGCTTCGACGACGCCCCCTTCGCGGCCGCCTTCGAACCGGCGATCAGCACCATCCGCCAGGACAAGATCGGGCTCGGACGCGCCGCCGGCGAGCAGGTGATGGCGCTGATCGACGACCCCAAGGCGACTCCGCCCAAGCTGATGCTGCCCGTCGAGCTCGTGGTTCGCGAGTCTTCGGCGGGAAGCGCCGTCTAGCAGCCCGAGGTCAAGCCGGAGGGCCGCACCTCGCCGTTCGTAGCGGAGACGCCGTTGAGCAGGCGGCTCACGGTCTCGACCAGCTCGCCGTTGGAGAAGGGCTTGCTGAGGAAGACGGCGGTGCTGGCGATTCTCTGTAACTCGCCGGCCAGGTCTTCCTCGCCGTAGCCCGACATGCAGACGAGCTTCAGGTCGCTTCTCTCCGCCAGGGCGCGGCGGCCGAGCTCCAGTCCGTCGACCTCGCCGGGCAGCGTCACATCGGTGAGAAGGAGGTCGGCCTCCTGCGTGCTCGCCACCAGCTCGAGCCCCTCCTCACCACTCGTCGCGTCGAGCACCCGGAAGCCCGCGCGCTCGAGCACTCTCGAGACGAGCCCGCGCACGAGATCGTCGTCGTCAACCAGGACGACGGTCTTCATCGGTTGCTCCGAAATGTGTTCCATGCGGCACTTTTCTTTCGGGGGAGTCAAAGAGTAGCGCCGATATAGAGGATCGTCTACCCCATTTGCCTCGAGGCGAATATCTTCCGGGCGCCGGTCAACTCGAATATCGACACGCCGGGCGAGCGATTGAGCCACCAGGTCGGACTGAAAGGGTAGATACGGCGACCGGGGTCAGGCAGAGAGAGCTTCGATCGCTTTTGCGGGCGACGGCTTCGCAGGCCGGTCGCGCCGGGTCAGAAGGAACCGCCGCCCGAGAAGGCGAGAAGGCGCGATCTCGAGGCCTGGGCACCTTCAACGAGATCGGCAGACGACCGCTACACTGACGCCTCTGCAAGGCGCATTCGTCTAGTGGCCTAGGACACCGCCCTCTCACGGCGGCGGCACGGGTTCGAATCCCGTATGCGCCTCTCTCGACACACTGAGCGCGATCCGGCTGATGGCCGGCTCGCTCGCAACGCTGGACTGCAGGATGCTTCGGCGCGCGCGGCTTGTCCGTACGGCGGTACTGTCCTGCGCCGCGCGGCCTTCGCCTCCTTTGCCAGCGTCGCGTCAGTGCGCCGAGAGGACGCCGCGGTGGGGAGAAGTGCACGCCTCGGTTGAGCAGGTCGGCTGTGCCGGATTGCACGCACCGGCGCGTGCATCCAGGTCGAGAAACATGCGCGCCCAAACCCGTATGCGCCTTTCGACCACTTCATCGGCCGCGTCGCACGTTGACTTCGGAACTTCCCGGCGCAACCCCCTATGCCGCCGCATCCGCCAACCGTTGTTAAGGTCCACCGCCTTTCGTAAACGCGAACAGGGGGGCGAAGGCATGAACGACCTCAGGGACTTCTGTAAACCGCGCCAACGCAAAGACAGGATCGCTCTCGTCGTCACCTTGGCGATCTCGCTCCTTGCGATCGCCGCGCTGCCGAGCGGTTGCGGCTCCACGAAAGCCAAGGGCTTTCACGGCACCAGTATCGCCTACGTCAAGGTCAACCCCAGCGGCCGGACGTTACATCAGGGCGTGGTGTCGATTATCAGGCTCAGGTCGAATACCGCTTTCGTTGTTGCTGTCGAGAACGACGGCGACTACCCGGAGCACAACGTCAAAGTCGCGCTCCTCATCAAACAGAAGCCGCAGTCAATCCGAAAAAGCCTGACGATCGGACAGATTCGTCGCGGAGCCATACAGGAAGTGGTTTTCAAGGGCCTCAATGTGACCGAGCTGGCAAACGTAATCTCGATCAAGGTCAACGTGACCCCGGTTGGCGGCGAGACGAATCTCGTCAACAACTCGGCCACTTACGAAGTGCGCTTTTCCTTCTAGAGCTTGCTCGAGCCGCGAAGAGAGCGACCGGCGCCCCCGCCCCAGGAGCGAAGGCGCCGTCTCTCGATCGATTCCTACGGTGCCGCCGTCCCTCCGATCGGCGAGCAGATGACCGCCACCTTGAGCGGAGATACGGCAACGGGACCTGTGTTGAAGGCGGACACGAACCAGCCCACAGCCGCCACGTGATCGCCGTCGGTGACGTCGGCCAGCCGAACGTCGTTCGCGTAGATCGGGCTGGAGCTGGTGACATACAAGACGTTCGCCTGGTGGGAGTCCACACCGCCACCGATAGCCTCGTATCCGCTTGGGCAGGTGACCTTGACATCCCCGGAGGCCCCAGCCGATACGGAGTTGGAGGCGACCCTGGTGACCGTGCCGCGCAGGAAGCGAGAGAGCGCCTCGCTCTGGGTGTAGTAGTCCGACATGTCGGGCAGCACGCCGCTCTTCATCTTGATCGCCGCGAGCGTGTGATTTCTCACCTTTACGCCCGTCACGGCTTTGTTCTTGATCTGCTTGGTGCCGACGCTGTTTCTCGGGAGGGTGACGGCGGCGTAGCTCGTTCCGCCGAGGGCGACGGCGAGCGCGATACAGGCGACGATCATCGCCGGTGTCGGTCGTAATCTCAGCAGGCGTTTCATAGATCTCTCCTTGGCCTCGTTAGCTGAAAAGCGAGCGCCACTGTCAACCTCGCCCCTTCGCGCACCAGTGACGCGCTGAAGAGCTGGCTATTTCCCGTAGAAAGAACCGGCAAACGGTTAGCCGTGCGCGAGCGCCTGCTGTCCCTTGGCGCTCAGGCCGTAGCGATCGCGCGCGCCGCTTCGCTCCACGGAGACGAGGTCGAGATCGACCATCGCGAGCAGGTTCGCCTCGAGCTTGAGCGGCGTCAGATGCGGCCCCGGGCCGAAGTAGAGCTCGAGGTCGGCCAGCAGGCCGAAGGCGTCGGTCTCGCCGCGGGCGAGCGAGCGGGCGATGGCGCGGCGCAGCTCGGCGCGCGGGATGCGGGCCAGGAAGTGGGTCGCGAGTGCGCGCTCAATCCGGCCCTGGGCGTTGATGATCGCGGGCGCTACGACGAGCAAGACGAGCCCCGGCGGAACCAGCAGTAGGGCCCTGCCGGCGCTGTTCACCGACCAGCTGCCGAAGTCCTGACCGGCGCTCGGGACGAAGGCCACCAGGACGGGCTGGACGAGGCCGTAGTAGAAGCCGCCGGCCACGACCGTAACGGCGATCGAGAAGCTGGCCACGCCCGTCGCGAAGCGGATCAAGAGGAAGGTCACTTCGCGCCAGACCATCCCCAAGCGAAGCTGCGAAACGAGCCGGCGCCAGAGCGATCCCCGCTCGCGCCCGCTTTCCACGCGCGGCATCGACGCATCGAGCAGCGAGACTGCGAGCGTCCGTTCCAGCTGCGCCAGAGCGCGGCAGCCGGCCAGCGTGAGCACCAGCACGGGAATGCCGGCCAGCGTGACCAGGAGCCCCAGCCCCAGCGAGAGCCCGGTCACGACGAAGACGAAATAGAAGACGCCGAACGGCAGTCCGAGCAGCGCATAGAGGAGCGCGAGATAGGTGCGGCGCTCGACATAGGGATGCAGCACCGTCTCGAAAAAGGTCGGCGCGTGCACTTCGGCGTTCATCTGGCTCCTCCAATCGGTCGGCGCGTGCGAAGGCGCGGCGGCCGGGTGACCAGGACGCGCACCGTCAATAGCGAGAGCAGGACGAGCCAGAGAACGAGCGGGTCGAAGAGCGCGCTGAACAGCTCCCGGTCGAGGCCGTAGAGCCAGGTCAGGTAGCGCAGGCCGAGCTCGCCCACGCGCGCGACTTCGCCGCGGAGCACGTCCACCAGCCACAGCCCGACCGTCTCGAGCGCTGAGCCCAATTCTCGTCCCTCCTACCTTTCGTTCTCTCGGCTCAGTCTTTCTTGGCTGTCTTTCGTTCGCGCTCGACCATGATCTCCTCGGGGTCGCGCACGATGAAGGCGTAGGCCGCGTGCCCGGCGACGAAGATGCCCCAGCCGAACAGCGGGAAGATGAACCATGGGAAGGAGGCACTCGTGATCGCCCAGACGATCACCAGGAACACCTGGATCGTCGCCCAGACCACGAAGTGCAGCCAGAACCACTGCCTGCGCACGATCCTGCGTGCCTCGCGCTCGCGCATTGCGAGCTCGCCGAACTCATCCACTTTTCTCTCCTTTTTCCAGTGTCTGTATGATCTCTTTCCCTGCCCGCGAGAGCGCCCGCTCCACGGCTTTCTGCTGCTTGCCGTCGACCAGCCTTCGCCGCTCCTGGAAGGACGCGGCGAAGTCGTCGACGATCGAGCCGACGCTGGCGCGCGGAGGCGCATCGGCGGCTCGCTTGGCAAGCGCGGCCCAGGCTCCGCTCGTCGCCTCTGCGACGCGGCGGCCCTCCTCGGTGAGTGAGTAGACCTTCACTCCGTCCTCGTCCACCGAGGCCACCAGCTCGAGCTCCTCGAGCGAGAGCAGCGCCGGATAGATCGCGCCGGGGCTCGGTCGCCAGCGACCCCCCACTCTCTCCTTCAGCTCGGCCATGATCGCGTAGCCATGCGCCTCGCCGAGCGCCGCGAGCACGGCGACTATCGCCTGCTTCAGCTCGCCGCGCTTGAAGACTCTGGCCACTCTTCTCCTCTCGCCGCCCGGCGCCTGCCGGGCTCATAACGTACTGTTACGTTAGCGCTAACGTAATAGTACGTCAAGTGGCGGTCGGAGAACCGCTTCCTGCCCGCTCTGCTACTTCAGCTTCGAGCGCACCACGACGCCGTTGTGGACGACGAGCTCGACCTTTCGCAGCACTTCGAGGCTCCGCAGCGGGTTGCCCCGAACGACGATCACGTCGGCGATCTTCCCCTTCTCGAGCAGCCCCAGCTCGGGACGGTCGAGGGCGTAGGCGGCGTTCGCGGTCGCGGCCTGGATCGCCTGCATCGGCGTCAGCCCGAGCTGATCCATGTAGACGAGCTCGTGGATCGGCATGCCCAGGTCGTAACCGTACTGGGGCCCGGCGCCCATGTAGTCGGTGCCGAGCGCGACGATGCCGCCCGCGCGAGCGAAGCGCTCGAGGCTGTTGCCATAGATCGTCGCGCCGACCACGCGCAGTAGCTCGAGCGTCGGCACCCAGTCGATGTGCGCCGCGACCATCCGCCTGATCAGGCTCTGCGGGATGTTCTGGACGTCGAAGTGCGCGATCTCGTCGACGCCGCCGTCCACGGCGCGCTCGATGTCCCTGGTCACCATGGCGTGCGCGGACACTCGCTTGCCATGAGCGTGGGCCACCTCGACGATCGCCTTCACCTCGGTGGGCGAGAGCATCGGCAGATCGTCGCGCCCGAAGATCTCGCCCGACTCGAGCGCGATCTTGACCGTGTCGCAGCCGGCGTGAATCAGGCGATCGACCTGCGCGCGCGCGTCTTCGACCGAGGTCACCTCCAGGCCGGGACTGCCCCAGATCGCTTCCGGATAGCCGCCCGGCACCGTGATCAGCGGCCCGACCGCGAGTAGCCGCGCCGTGCGAGAGCTCCTGTTCAGGCGGTCGCGCTCGGAGAAGGCCCATTCGTAGTCGGGGCCGGAGCCCAGGTCGCGCACGGTCGTCACGCCCCCGAGCAGCCAGGCCCTGAGGTTCGATTCGTCGATCACCTGGTGCGCGTGCGTGTTGATGAAGCCCGGCAGAATCGTCCCGCCGCGAGCGTCCAGCCGGCGTGCGTTTCTCGGTATCGCCACCTTCCCGCGCGGCCCGGCGAAGACGATGCGCTTGCCCTTGATCAGCACGACCGCGTTCTTCACCGGCCTGGCGCCGCTGCCGTCGATCAGCCTGCCGTTCACGATCGCCAGCGTCGCCTGACGAGCCGGGATCTTTCCCCGAGCGCCGCCCGAAGCCCCCGAGCCGCAGCCCGCCGTCAGGGCGGCGGCGATCAGCCCGGCGAGCGCACAGAGCTCGAATCGGCGCAGAGCACTGCCTCTCCGGCCGCACGGGCAAGTATGTTTCGCAAGACTCTCGGACACGATCGCTGCGGTAATATAGTACGACCTCGTAATAGTTACTACGACATCGTAAAAGAACGCTAAATGGGCGAAGAGAAAAACGGCAACGAGGAAGAGTCACTCCTTCTCTACGAGACCTGGACGCTGGCGCACAGCGTCGGCTCTCTGATGGAGAAGGCTCTCGAAGGCGCCAGCCTGAACTCCGAGGACTTCGGCTTCTATAGCGCCATATTCGAGAACCAGCCGGTCACCCCGGCGGGCATCGCCGAGGTGGCGGGCATGCCTCCCACCACCGTCTCCTCCTACCTGAACCGCGTCGTCGAGCGCGGTCATATCGTCAAGGCGAGAAACCCCGCCGACGGGCGCTCCTTTCTGATCGAGCTCACCCCGCCGGGCAT
Source organism: Gaiellaceae bacterium (assembly GCA_049591255.1). Classification (GTDB taxonomy): domain Bacteria; phylum Actinomycetota; class Thermoleophilia; order Gaiellales; family Gaiellaceae; genus Fen-549. The sequence goes on along the minus strand of JBAWEP010000012.1, from coordinate 15,126 downwards.
GAAAGTCCTGCACGAGACCTGGTTGCGCTTCTTGCCGGCGCAGGAAGCCGTGATAAAGAACCTGGCCCTGCCCGAGGAGCAGGTGATCGCGGCGCTCAGGGAGTTGACCAGAGCGACTCAAGCCGCAACGCCGGAAAACGGCGCCAAGTCCTAGAAATCCCCTCGATCGGGGTGCATCGCGCTCTTTCGCCGGTGCTCGGCTAGAAGCGGCTGCTACGCGCCCAGCTCGGCGAGAAGTGGAGTGCAGTCGAGCGGCTCGAAGCCGAGCCTGGCCGCGATCTCCTCGTTCGACGGGCGCGTGCCCTCCCTGAAGAGCTTGCGCAGGAACTCGCCCGTGTCGGCGCTTCGCCACCAGTCTTCGCCCACTTCTGCGAGCAGCGAGGCGCGAAGCTGCGCCGAGCGAATCCAGGCGCGCAGGTAGTCGGCCGAGTAGAAGCCCGAATCCATGTCGGACAGGAACCAGTCGGGGCGGTAGCGAACGCCGGTCGCGTTCTCCTGGCGCTCTGCGTAACCCTTCCCGGTTCCGCCGTCTTCGGCAAAGCGCTGCCAGAACTCCAGCTCGAACTGGAGCTTGGCCACGTAGCGGCGGAAGAGCAGGACCTCGAGGAAGAGGCCGGCCTCGGCGTTCTCGTGCGCCGTCTCCGCAGAAAGAGAGAAGTAGCGCTCGTGCCAGCCCGGCTCGTTCACGATCTTGGCCGTGATGTAGGAGTAGATCTCGGTCAGGGCGTGGTCGCGCGAGAGGCCGCGGAAGGCGTAGGGCAGCGCGGGATCGCAGCCGCCGTAGTGCAGGGCGTGCCCGGCCTCGTGCAGGAAGGCCTCGTAGTCGTGCAGGCCGCCCTGGGCGCGCGTGATCAGGTGAACGAGCTGGGGTGGATCGGAGGCGATCACGCAGGCGCGCGGCGACTTCTGCGGCCGGTCGTCGAGATCGAGGTGGATGTTGGGCATCGCGCTCAGGTCGAAGCCGAGCTGGGAGAGCGTGTCGAGGCAGATCTCGGTTGCCCGCTCGCGCGTGTAAGTGCCGGCGAGCGGCGAGAGGCGGCGCATGTAAGCGCTGTGGTGCTGGCGCGGAATGTCTTCGCGCTCGCTTCCCAGCAGGCGGTCGAACCAGCGCTCGCGCAGCTCGCCCCAGCGCTCGTCGAGCTGCGCGGAGACCTTCGCCAGCGCCGCCTCCAGCTCGCTCAGCGAAATGCCCTTCTCTTCCTCGCTGCGCTTGATCGGGTCGGGCTGGGCGGAGAGATCGGCCTCGAGCTTCTCGGCGGCGGCGATCAGCTGCAGGCGCTCGGCGTTGAAGCTCGCGGAGACCTCGGCCTGAAGCTCACCCAGCTCATCGCGATCGGCGTAGGAGTCGAGCACCGCGAGGCGCGCCTGAGCCGTCCTGAGCGGCATCTCCTCGCCCTTCCAGCTGAGGCGTGCGGCCAGGATCTCGTTTTCCAGCGCATCCTCGCGCTCGGCCAACTCGGCGGCGACGATTCCGCCCTCGCAGGTCTTGCGCAGGCGGTAGAGCCGTTCGAGAGCGTCCGCCGAGACGCCGCGCGACTCGGCCTGGCGCTCGTGCTCGGCGAGCTCCTCGAGCTGGGAGCGCGTGAAGAGGTAGGCGTAGCGCTTGACGATCGCGGCCTGATCGGAGGTCTCCTTCTCCCCCACCCTGACGGCACGCGCCTCCTCGAAGCGGTCGTAGAGGAAGTGGGCCAGCCTGGCCTCGAAGGCATCGGGATTGCGGGGCGCTTTTTCTTTCATCGTCCGGACTCTACCGGTGGGCACGCGAGTCGTTCTATCCGCAGCACCATGATGACTAACAAGCCCCGGCGGCGATTACTTCAAAACGGACACGCCAACCGGAACCGAGCTGTCGAGCGTGGTGCCGTCGCCGAGCCCACCCACCTTGTTCGCGCCCCAGCATTTGATCTTCCCGCTGCTCAGGAGAGCACAGCTGTAACGAAGGCCGGCACTGACGGCGATCGCATTCGTAATCCCCTTGACCGCGGTCGGCATGTTGCTGTAAGCGAGGCTACCGTTGCCGAGCTGCCCGTCGTCGTTGTTGCCCCAGCAATTGACCGCGCCCGATTCGAGTAGGGCACAGGTGTGGAAGCCGCCGGCGCTGATCGAGACGACGTCCTTCAGGCCCGCGACGGGGGCGGGAACCGAGCTGTCGACCCAGGTGCCGTTACCCAGCTGCCCAAATAGATTGAAGCCCCAGCAGTCGACCGTACCGCCTTGCAGCAAAGCGCAGGTGTGGAAGCCGCCGGCGCTGACCTGGGCGGCGTTCGTGATGCCGTTTACCGGAACCGGGCTCAGACGCCAGCCGTTCTCACCGTCTCCGATCTCGCCAACCCAATCTTCGCCCCAGCACTTGATCGTGTGATCGGAGAGAAGGGCACAGGTATGAGAGCCCCCGGCGCTGATCGAGACGACGTCTGTCAAGCCGACGACGGCGCGCGGAATCGGGACGATCGGAATCCAGGTTCCGTTGCCGAGCTGACCTTGGCGGTTGTAACCCCAGCAGTCAACCGTGCCGCCGGAGAGGAGAGCGCAGCTGTGATAGTTGCCGGACGCGACGGAGACGGCCGTAGTAAGCCCGGTGGCCGAGACAGGGATAGAGCTGTCGACGAGGGTGTTGTTGCCGAGTTGACCGGCTCCGTTGAAGCCCCAGCAGTCGACCGTGCCCGCAAGCAGGGAGCACGTGTGCTGTCCACCGGCGCTCAGAACGGTGGCGTTCGTGACTCTCAGCACCCGGGTCGCTGTCGGTAATCCGTACGGGGGCACGATGATCTTCCTACCGTTCCCGAGCTCTCCCTCGGCGTCGAAGCCCCAGCAGTCGACCGTGCCGCCGGAGAGAAGCGCACAGACCATGTAGCCGCCCGCGCTCACTGCCGTCGCTCCCGTGAGGGGGATCGTTTCGATGATTTCGAAGCCAAGCGTCGTACTGTCCCCATCGGCAGACAGACGCAGTCTGTAGTGGCCCGCACTGATCGCCTTGCCAGCGAAGAGCGCGCGCACCGTCAAGATATGCGAGCCTTTGAGCTTCCCCTTGTGGGTGACGCTCCGCAGCATCGACCACTTGGCTCGTACCCTGCGGTCGAGTCGATAGGTGAACGTCTTGCTCGAGCGGGAGAAGCTGTAGCTGAGCTTGACCTTCCTCGCTTGAGCCGCGGTCAGGCTCGCGCTCGCCAGGTTGGCCGCGATCTTTGCGTCGAGCTTCTTCCCTTGAGGCGAGCTCGAGCGATGCTCCGCGAGACCGAGCGTTATAAGCGGGGCGGCAGAGGTCGCGCCGGCAACCTCCAGCGCTGCGAGCGACCCGACGATCAGACTGGCTGTGAGTACCAGACCGAAACGAATATGGCTTCCTGAGATCACTCGTGCCTCGCGCTCGGGAACTAAAAGCCTCTCCACCCGTTCCCGGTGCGGGTAAGTGACAACTCAGCCTATCGCCGCATAATCGACATACAAGTACCGAACGCTCCTTCTTATTCGATTCTTATTCGCCGATCCGTAGCCCGGCCGCGTTGGCCAGGCGCCCGCTGCGCAGGTCATCGAACGTGTCGCTGGTCGGCTCGATTGCGGGTACTCCACCGACTAGTCACGCCACCAGGTGTCAGACACCGGTCAGAGCAGGCGCTTGATGTCAAGGCGAAGTCGTGTCGAGGGAGTGACTTCTCTGCGTCAACTTCCCCCTCAGTATCAGACGTCGGTCAGAGCGGGCGCTTGATGTCAAGGCGAAGTCGTGTCGAGGGAGTGACCTCTCCGCGTCAACTTCCCCCTCGGTATCAGACGTCGGTCAGAGCGGGCGCTTGATGTCAAGGCAAAGTCGTATCGAGGGAGTGACTTCTCCGCGTCAACTTCCCCCTCGGTATCAGACGTCGGTCAGAGAAAGTGCTCGCCGTCAAGGCCGAGCTGTGCCTAGAGAGTGACTTCGCGCCGGTCGCTCAGGCGACTCGCAACACCGCGGCGCCAACGAGCTTGCCGCTGCGCAGGTCGTCGAGTGCCTCGTTCGCCCGCTCGAGCGGGTACTCGGTCACCTCGGTGCGTACGGGCACCTTGGGCGCCAGCTCAAGAAACTCGCGCCCGTCCTGGCGCGTGAGGTTGGCGACCGAGGAGAGAGAGCGCTCGCCCCAGAGATCGGCGTAGGGGAAGGACGGTATGTCGGACATGTGGATGCCGGCGCTGACGACCCTGCCGCCTTTAGCTGTCGCGCGCAGGCCCTCGATCATCAGCGCCCCGACGGGCGCGAAGACGATGGCGCCGTCGAGCTGCTCGGGCGGGCGCTGGTCGGAGCCGCCGGCCCAGTCGGCGCCCAGCCCGCGCGCGAAGGCCTGCCCTTCCTCGTCGCCGGGCTTGGTGAAGGCGAACACCTTCCTGCCCTGGAACTTGGCGACCTGACAGACGATGTGCGCGGAGGCGCCGAAGCCGTAGAGGCCAAGGCGCTCGGCGTCGCCGACCAGCCGAAGCGAGCGAAAGCCAATCAGCCCGGCGCAGAGAAGTGGCGCCGCCTGCAGATCGGGAAAGCCCGCAGGGAGCGGAAAGCAGTAGCGATGGTCGGCCGCCGCGTACTCGGCGTAGCCGCCGTCGACGTCGTAGCCGGTGAAGCGGGCGTTGTCGCAGAGGTTCTCTCGCCCGCTCTCGCAGTAGCGGCACTCGCCGTCCGTCCAGCCCAGCCAGGGCACGCCGACGCGGTCGCCCACTGCGAAGCCCTCCGCGCCGGGACCAAGCTCGGTGACCGTGCCGACGATCTGGTGCCCGGGAACGAGCGGCAGCTTCGGTTCCTTCAGGTCGCCGTCGACGATGTGCAGGTCGGTGCGACAGACACCGCAGGCGCTCACCTTGATCAGAATCTGCTCCGGCCCCGCGACCGGCTCGGGAATGTCGAGCAGCCGCAGCGGCTGTCGCTGAGCTTCGAGGACCATGGCGCGCATTGGCTTTCCCTTCCCGCCCGAGGTCCTGTTCAGTCCCCGACAAGCGCGGCGGCGGCGCGGAGCCGCTCGAGCACCTTCTCGCGCCCCAGCAGCTCGATCGACTCGAACAGGCTGGGCGAGACGTTCGTTCCGGTCACGGCGACGCGGATCGGCTGGAAGGCCTTGCCCGGCTTGAGCTCGAGCGACTCGGCCAGCGAGCGCAGCGCCTGCTCGATCTCCTGCGTCTCGAACGGGCTGACCTCGGCGAGCGCCGCGGCGGCCGCCTCCAGCACGCGCCGGTCGAGCAGCTTCGCGTCGGGCGCTAATTCAGCCGCGTCGCGGAAGAAAAAGCCTGCGTACTCGGGATATCGGTCGAGTCTGACGAGCTTCTCGCGCACGATCGGCACCGTGCGCCGCACGAGTTCCGAGTCCCAGTCGAGCCCCTGCTCGGTGAGGAAGGTCGTGAGCGCGGCGGCGTAGGCGTCCTCGTCGAGCGCGCGCAGGTAGACGCCGTTCATCCACTCCAGCTTCTCGTAGTCGAAGGTCGCCGCGCTACCGGCGACGCGCTCGATCGTGAAGCGCTCGACCAACTCCTGGCGCGACATGATCGTGGTCTTGTCGTCGTAGCTCCAGCCGAGCAGCGCCAGGTAGTTGACCAGCGCCTCGGGCAGGTAGCCCTCGCGCCGGAACTCGTCCACGCCGACCGCGCCGTGGCGCTTGGAGAGCTTCTTGCCGTCGGTTCCGAGCACGTTGCCGACGTGGGCGTAGACGGGCACTTCGGCGCCGAGCGCCTCCAGCACGCGGATCTGCTTGGGCGTGTTGGATACGTGGTCGTCGCCGCGGATGACGTGCGTGATCCCGTCCAGCCAGTCCTCCAGCGGCGAGGCGAAGTTGTAGGTTGGGCGCCCGTCCGAGCGCAGGATGATCAGGTCTTCCAGTTCCTCGCTCGGAAACTCGACCGGGCCGCGCACGGCGTCGTCCCAGCCGGTCACACCCTCATCCGGCATGCGGATGCGGATCGCACCCTCGTCCTCGTAGGCCTTGCCCTCCGCGAGCAGGCGGCGCGCCTCGACCTGGCAGCGCTCCATGCGATCGAGCTGGAAGGTCACCTCCCCGTCCCAGTCGAGCCCGAGCCAGCTGAGCGACTCCTTGATCTGGTCGGTTGCCTCCGCAACCTCGCGGCCGGTATCGGTGTTCTCGATGCGCAGATGGAACTCGCCGCCCGCGTGACGGGCGAATAGCCAGTTGAAGAGCGCCGTGCGAACGCCGCCGATGTGCAGGAAGCCGGTTGGAGATGGCGCGAAGCGGACTTTGACGGTCATGGCCGCTGACCCTGCGCCTGAACCCTCGCCCAGGTGTCCCTGAGAGTCAGCGTGCGGTTGAACACCGGCTTTTCCGGCGCCGAATCGAGATCGGGACAGAAGTAGCCCAGCCGCTCGAACTGCACGGTCTCGCTCACCGACACTTCGGCGAGCGCGGGCTCCACCAGGCAGCCTTCGAGCACCTGCTCGGAGTCGGGGTTCAGATCCTCGAAAAGGTCGCGCTCGGCGCCGGGGTCGGGGCGAACGAAGAGGTGGTCGTACAGGCGCACTTCCGCGGGGATTGCGTGATCGGCAGATAGCCAGTGCAACGTCGCCTTGGGCTTGCGGCCGTCGGGCGAGTCGCCGCCGCGAGTGGCCGGGTCGTACGTGCAGCGGAGCTCGACTATCTCTCCGTCTGAGTCCTTCACGACCTCGGTACAGGTGACGAAGTAGGCGTAGCGCAGTCGCACCTCGCGCCCCGGGGCGAGGCGGAAGAACTTCCTCGGCGGATCCTCCATGAAGTCCTCGCGCTCGATCCAGAGCTCGCGCGTGAAGGGCAGGCTGCGCGTGCCGGCGGCGGCATCCTCGGGGTTGTTGACCGCGTCCATCTCCTCAGTCTGGCCTTCGGGGTAGTTTTCGATCACCAGCTTGAGCGGGTTCAGCACGGCGAAGCGGCGCAGCGCGGTGCGATTCAGGACGTCGCGCACCGCGTGCTCGAGCATCTCCACCTCGACGACGCTGTTTGCCTTGCCCACTCCGATCATTCCTGCGAAGTCGCGGATGCCCTCGGCGGGGAAGCCGCGCCGGCGCAGGCCCGAGACGGTGGGCATGCGGGGATCGTCCCAGCCGCGCACGAGCCCCTCGTTGACCAGGCGCACCAGGACGCGCTTGGAGAGGACGGTGTAGGTGAGGTTGAGCCGCGCGAACTCGATCTGGCGCGGGCGCGAAGGCACCGGCAGGTTCTCGATCAGCCAGTCGTAGAGCGGCCGGTGATCCTCGAACTCGAGCGTGCAGATGGAGTGCGTGATGCCCTCGATCGCGTCGGACTGGCCGTGCGCGAAGTCGTACATCGGGTAGATGCACCACTTGTCGCCGCTGCGCGGATGAGCGGCGTGCAGGATCCTGTAGAGCACCGGGTCGCGCAGGTTGATGTTGGGCGAGGTCATGTCGATCTTGGCGCGCAGCACGCGCGACCCGTCCGGGAACTCACCCTTGCGCATGCGCTCGAACAGATCGAGGCTCTCCTCGATCGGGCGCTCGCGCCAGGGGCTGTTCTTGCCCGGCTCGGTGAAGGTGCCGCGGTGCTCGCGAATCTCCTCCGCGGAGAGGTCGTCGACGTAGGCCTTGCCCGCCCTGATCAGGTAGACGGCCCACTCGTGCAGCTGCTCGAAGTAGTCGGAGGCGAAGTAGAGGTATTCGCCCCAGTCGAAGCCGAGCCAGCGGATGTCGGCCTGGATCGAGTCGATGTACTCCTGCTCTTCCTTGATCGGGTTCGTGTCGTCGAAGCGCAGGTGGCAGCGGCCGCCGAACTCGCCGGCGATGCCAAAGTTGAGCGCGATCGACTTGGCGTGGCCGATGTGCAGGTAGCCGTTGGGCTCGGGCGGGAAGCGCGTGACCACGTCCGAGTGCTTGCCGCTCTCGAGGTCGGCGGCGACGATCTCGCGGATGAAGTCGCCCGGCTCGGGCGCGGGCGGATTCTCGATGCTCATGATGGGTATCGTAGACGCGTGCTCATCGGCGCTCACGTATCGGCCTCCGGCGGTCTCGACAAGGCGCTGGAGCGAATGCAGGAGATCGGCGCCGAGGCTGCCCAGATCTTCGTCCAGAGCCCGCGCACCTGGCGCCCGACCAACCACAAGCCCGAGACGATCGAGCGCTTCAAGAGCGAGCGCTCGCGGCTCGGGGCGCCCGTCTTCGTGCACGCGCTCTATCTCGTCAACCTGGCGAGCGAGAACGAGGAGCTCTACCGCAAGTCGATCGAGACGATGTGTATCACGCTGGACGTGGCGGGCCGGATCGAGGCGGGCGGCGTCATCTTCCACATCGGCTCGCATCACGGCGGCGGCTTCGAGAGCGCGCTCGAGCGGGTGGCGGGCGCGATGGAGGAGATCCTCGATCACACGAGCGACACGACCTGGCTGTTGATGGAGAACTCCGCCGGCGGCGGCGGCTCGGTGGGGCGCTCGCTGGAGGAGCTGGCGGCGCTGCACGAGCGCCTGGGCGGGCACCGGCGGCTCGGCATCTGCCTCGACTCCTGCCATCTCTACGTCTCGGGCTGGGACGTGACCGAGCGCCGCGAGCTCGATTCTCTCGTAGACCAGCTCGGGCGCCTGATCGGGCTCGATCGGCTGCGCGCCCTGCACGTCAACGACGCCAAGGCGCCACTCGGCTCGAACCGCGACCGGCACGAGAACATCGGCCAGGGCGTGATGGGTGAGAAGCTCGGCGTCTTCCTCTCCCACCCGGCCTTCGCGGATTTGCCCGCGCTACTCGAGACTCCCGGGCCGGACGGCCACGGGCCCGGCGCGGCCGAGGTAACGGCGCTGCGCGAGCTCTACGGGCGCTGGAAAAGCTGAGCTCAAACGGGGTATTCGCCGCCCCGAAATCGTGATCGAGTCGTCGCGCGAAATGCCGATTACATGCCTAGAGCATGAATCCCCGGCAGACAGCCCTGTCCCCCGGCTACCGAGGACGACCGAGCGCGGCGGCCATCTACGCGAGCCTCGACGAGGAGCACGTCGACGACTCGGTCCTGCGCCTCCAGGCCGCTCAGACCGCCACCCTGCGCCACGCGATCCCGGCGGATCAGCGCGGGTCATGGTTGATCGGCATCGTCTCTGCGGTTCCCGACCTACCTCAGGCCATGCACCCCTTCTTCGGGCCGGTTCTCGCCGGCATCAAGGCTCGCATCGTGGCCGCCCGCTGCGACATGTTCATCCCCTCCTACAGCCCGATCACGCCGATGGGGAACGACCCCGAGGCGATCGAGCGCTGCTTCGGCCATGGCGCACAGGGGTTGATCGTGATGGGCATCGACGTCTCGAGCCCCGATTTCGCGCCGGTGCTGGAGTCGGGCCGGCCGATCGTCATCGTCGACAGCCAATCGCTGATCGGCAGAACGGGCTACGTCATGTCCAACAACCTGGAGGGAATGACGAGCGCGGTTCGCCACCTGTACAAGCTCGGTAGGCGCCGAATCGCCACCATCACCGGGATCATGAGCACGCGCCCGGCGATCGACCGCCTGCTCGGCTACCGCTCCGAGCTGTCCAGGCTCGGGCTCGAACAACGGCCCGAGTACATCGCCGAGGGCGACTTCTACCACCACTCGGGCCGCGCGCAGATGCAGCGCCTGCTGGAGCTTCCCGATCCCCCCGACGCGGTCGTGACGGCGAGCGACATGACCGCGGTTGGCGCGATCGTCGCCATCGAGGAGGCCGGCTTGAGCGTGCCGGCCGACATCGCCGTCGTCGGCTTCGACGACTCTCCCTTCTCGGCAGGGATGACGCCAGCGCTCACGACGGTTCGCCAGAACGCGACCGGGCTCGGCATGGCGGCCGCCGACGGAGTCCTTGCCATGCTCGACAAGCCCGACGACCCGCCGCCGGCGATTCTGCTTCCGACCGAGCTGGTGATCAGGGAGTCGTGTGGCATCGAGCTGCTGCGCTCGGTCTCTGGCGGTAAGCGGGCAGCAGGCTGAGCAAATCGCGGTCGTTGCCCCTCGACCAATGGATCTAGGGATCGAGCGCGAATCACCGATATAGCCTGAGCATGCCTTCCGGGACAAATGATCAAGACAGCGACGGTTGCCGCCTGAGCGCGGAGGCGATCTATGCGGATCTCGACGAGGCTCGCGCCAAGGACGCCTACGCGCTGCTCAACGAGGGCTGGACGCGAAGCGCACACGAGCCCGAGCTGAAGCGAACGGGCGACAAGCCCTGGCTGATCGGCGTCATCACAACGATTCCCGATCTTCCCTGCTCGTCACACCCCTTCTTCGGGCCGGTGCAGGCGGGGATCAGGACGGCAACCTACAGGGCGCATTGTGACGTCCTCGTGCCCGCGCACGGTCCCGCCTTGCCCGACGGGCCCGACCTGCTCGTGTTCGAGCGTTGCCGCAAGCACGGCGTACAGGGCCTGATCGTGATGGGGATAGGAAGCGGCCACGTCGACTACCGCCTGGCGCTCGAATCGGGGCTTCCCGTGGTGTTCGTCGACTTCGACGCGATCGGCGAGCACGTCGGTTACGTCATGTCGAACAACGTCGAGGCAGCCGCGAGCGCCGTCTCGCATCTCCACAAGCTCGGCCGGCGCCGCATCGCCACAATCACGGACGGCTCGCGAACCCGCCCCGGCATCGACCGGCTGCTCGGCTATCGCTCCGGCCTGGCACGACTCGGCCTGGAGGCGCGCGAGGAGTACATAGCCTCGGGCGACTTCTACCACCAAAGCGGGCTCGAGCGGATGCAGCAGCTGCTGGCCTTGCCCGAGCCCCCGGATGCTGTCGTGGCCGCAAGCGACATGAACGCCGTCGGAGTGATCCTCGCGATCGAGCGCGCGGGCCTGCGAGTGCCCGAGGACATCGCGGTGGTCGGCTTCGACGACGCGCCCTTCGCGCGCCAGCTCCGTCCCACGCTGACAAGCGTGCGGCTGAAGCCCTTCGAACTGGGCTTCGCGGCGGCGGAGGGAGTGATCGCGATGCTCGACGATCCAAGCCTGCCTCCGCCCGCGATTCGCATGGCCACCGAGTTGGCCGTCAGAGAGTCTTGCGGAATCGAGATACCGCGCTCGGCTCCGGGCTGGTAGGCCGCCGCGGAGGGAACGAAACGAAGGCTTCTCGGCCAAGCGCTATCAATGAGCGTGAGATTGGAGCGCCGGCGCCGCTCGTTCGGTGCTCGAGTGAGAGCCCAGATTCGACACCAGGTTGGCACAGAATCGAGCGCCTTTTCTCGCTACCTTTCTCCGCCCCGTGGGAGGGTGGGGGGTGGTGGGTGGGCAAAGGCGCCCGAACGAAGAATCGAAGCTATCACCGAGCGAGTTCCAGAGCTACCCGCTCTTTCGCTTGCTATCGCTCTGATCAGCGAAGTCGGCGCCGCCGGCGGTTCGAGACCAGCGCCACCAGTCCCACCGCGATCAGGATGGCCACGACGTAGCCCAGAAAGCCGATCGCTCGTGGCAGGAGCAATCCCGCGATCAACAGCGAGGCCACGCCTATCGCCGCCGTGGTGAGCAGGCTGATCGGGTCGGGCCCGGGATGGACGAGCCTCCCCAGCGCTCCGACGATCAGCCCGATAACGATCAGGGCGATGATCTGCCCGATGGTCGCCGCCGTTGAGAGTGCCAGGATCACCATGACCAGGGCATTCCCGCGAGAGATGCGCGCTCAAACTCGTCGCGAACTCGAACGTCGCGCTCGCCACGTCATGGGAACGTAGGCCAAGAGCAAACGCATAGAATCGCGCGGGTAATGAGCCGAGGCGCGATCTGGTTTGAACGAGCGATACGCGTTAACGGCGCCTCGAAAGTCCGCAGGCTCATCCTGGGCAGGTGGCGATGGTGGTTTGGCGGCGGAGCGGCGACCTACGCGACCGGTCTGGTGTTGCTGCGCGGAGCGCCCACCACCTCGGCCGATGCGGGCGTCTTCCTCAGCGTCGCCGGTCGCCTGCTTCGGGGCGACCGGCTCTACGTCGACGTCTACGACAACAAGGGACCGCTCTTCTACTACAGCTATGTCGGCGCGCTCGGGGCCTTTGGCTGGCGCGGGCCCTTTCTGCTCGACATCGTCTGGCTTGCGATCGCGGCGGCTTTCTCCGCGCTGTTCGTGCGCTCGATCGGCGGATCGCGCCTGCTGGCGGCGGTCGCCTTCTTCATCTATCCGCTGATTCTCAGCGGCACCTGGTACTACGCCGGCTATTCGCGCCTGGCGGTCTTCAGCATCGTCCCGTTGATCGGCTGGCTGTGGCTGCGACGCAACTTCGCCTGGGCGGGCGTTGTCGTTTGCGCCGGCCTGCTGTTCGATCTCGGGCTCGGGCTGATCCTCGTAAGCGTCCCGCTGGCGCTGCTTGCTCTCGGCGTACCGCCCGGGAAGCGACTCCTTCATGCCGGCCGGGCCGCAGTCGGGCTCGTCGCCGCCGGAGCGCTCGCGGCGGTATCGCTCGCGCTCGCCGGAGAGCTCGGCGGTTACTTGCACACGACGGCCGGTAACTTCACGTACGCGAACAACGTGCTCGCGTACACCGGCCGCCGGGGCGGAATCACGGGTCACCTGCACGTTGTCCAGCGCCTCATTCCGCATTTCGGATTGGTGCTGGCCGCCTTCCTCGTCGCCGGCGCTATCGCCGTGTACGTGCTCGTGCGAGCGTGGCGAGCGCGATCACTCGGCGCAAGCGAAGCGATCCTCGCGGCCGTCTTTCTCAGCACCAGCCTGGCCGTGCTCGTCACGCTCGCGCTGACCGCCGCCTGGGGGCAGCACAACCAGGCGATCGCGCTCCCGGCAACCTGGCTCGTGCTGCTCGTGCTCGCTCGCCTCGAGCTCTCTCGCCCGCTCGCGATCAAGGCTACCGCCATCGTCGCGGTGATCGCGGTGGCGCCGCTGCTGCTGGGCGGGACGATCGGTGGGACGTTGACACTGACCAAGGCCCAGGGGCTGTCGCTTTCGAGCTGGTCAGCTCCGCCGCTGAACACCACCGCGCAGGCGCTCAATCAAGTGCGGCGAACTCAGATGCCCGCACTGACCCAGGTGACCTACGCCCATCTGGGCGGAAACGACGAAGAGGCGCACGCGGTGTTCACCGATGACGAGTTCAAACTCGCCTGCCCGGCGTTCCACCAGTACGCCTTCACTGCCGATCTGAACGGCGTTCTCGACTGCATCAGGCAGAAGCGCCCGCGGCTGGTCTTCGTCACACCGAGGTTCTCACCGCTGGGGGGCATCACGCGCTGGAACGACTTCATCGGGCAGGGCCGGCGCATGCTGCGAAACAGATATCAGAAGGTGCTCGTTCTTCCCACCTCGGGTGGCAACGTCGAGATCTGGAAGCTCCGCCCCGTTATGGGCTGAGCTGTCCGCTCGCTACGACGGCAGGCGGGCTCTCGGACTCAGCGCTTGCTGGCGGCCAGCGCCTCGAGCTCGCGCCGGATGTCCTTGATCTCGTCGCGCAGCTTGGCGGCGTACTCGAAGCGCAGCTCCTCGGCGGCGGCGAACATCTCCTCCTCCAGCTCGATCGCGAGCTTCTCCAGCTCGCCGCGGTCGAGGCCTTCGACCTTGGCCGCGCCGCGCCTCCGCTTCGTCGGCACGTGCGCCGGCTCGAGCGAGAGAAACTCAGCTATGTCCGAGACACCCTTGACGATCTGCACCGGCTCGATGCCGCGCTCCTCGTTGTAGGCGACCTGCACGGCGCGGCGGCGATCGGTCTCCTCGACGGCGCCCTTGATCGCCTCGGTCATCTTGTCGGCGTAGAGGATCACCTTGCCGCGGATCGAGCGGGCGCAGCGCCCGATCGTCTGGATCAGCGCCGTCTTGCCGCGCAGGAAGCCCTCCTTGTCGGCATCGAGGATCGCGACCAGCGAGACCTCGGGCAGGTCGAGCCCCTCGCGCAGCAGGTTGACGCCGACCAGCGCGTCGTACTCGCCGAGGCGCAGCGCGCGGATGATCTGGATTCGCTCCAGGGTCTGGATCTCGGAGTGCAGGTAGCGGGCGCGGATGCCCGACTCGAGCAGGTAGTCGGTCAGATCCTCGGCCATCTTCTTGGTCAGCGTCGTAACCAGCACGCGCTCGTTCACGTCGGCGCGGCGGCGGATCTCGTTCATCAGGTCGTCGATCTGGTTGTGCGTGGCGCGGATCTCGACCTCGGGATCGACGATGAAGGTGGGACGGATCAGCTGCTCGGCGATGCGTGTGGAGTGGCGCAGCTCGAAGGCTCCGGGCGTGGCCGAGACGAAGACCATCTGCGGCACCTTCTCCAGGAACTCGTCGAAGCGAAGCGGCCGGTTGTCGAGCGCCGAGGGCAGGCGGAAGCCGTAGTCGATCAGCGTCTGCTTGCGCGAGCGGTCGCCCTGGAACATGCCGTCGATCTGCGGCACCGTCTGGTGCGACTCGTCGATGAAGCAGAGGAAGTCGGAGGGGAAGTAGTCGAGCAGCGTGAACGGATGCGTGCCGGGCGGGCGGCCCTCGAGCACGCGTGAGTAGTTTTCGATTCCGTTGCAGAAGCCGAGCTCGCGCATCATCTCCATGTCGTACTCGGTGCGCTGCTTGATGCGGTGCGCCTCGAGTAGCCGGTTCTCGCTCTCGAACTTGGCCACCTGCGCGTCCATCTCGTGCTTGATCGCCTCCACCGCGCCTTCGATCGAGGGCGTCGATGTGACGTACTCGCTGGCCGGCCAGATCGCCAGGTTCTCGAGCCGGGCGTAGATCTCCCCCGTCAGCGGGTCGAAGTGGGTGATCTGCTCGACCTCGTCGTCGAAGAAGGAGATGCGGTAGGCCGTCTCGGACGAGGCCGGCTGCACCTCGATCACGTCGCCGCGGACGCGAAAGCGGCCGCGCGCCAGCACGCTGTCGTTGCGCACGTACTGGCTGGCAACGAGCCGGCGCAGCGCCTCGTCCCGGTCGTAGTGGCTGCCTTTCTCGAGCACCAGCACGCGGTCGCGCCACTCGTCCGGCGAGCCGATGCCGTAGATGCAAGAGACCGAGGCCACGACCACCACGTCGCGGCGGCTGAGCAGCGAGGTCGTGGCGGAGAGGCGCAGGCGGGCGATGTCCTCGTTCTGTGAGGAGTCCTTCTCGATGTAGAGATCCGACTGGGGAACATAGGCCTCGGGCTGGTAGTAGTCGTAGTAGGAGACGAAGTACTCGACCGCGTTGGACGGGAACAGCTCGCTGAACTCGTTGCAGAGCTGCGCGGCCAGCGTCTTGTTGTGCGCGATCACCAGCGCCGGGC
>JBAWEP010000011.1:0-20885 GCA_049591255.1 Gaiellaceae bacterium | reverse complement strand
GAGCAGGCGATGCCGGCCGGCGCCGCCGCAGCCGCGCCCGAGCCCGCGCCCGAGCCCGCAAGCAGCGAATCGAGCGCGCCGAGCGAGCCCGGCACCTCAAAACCCGGCGACTGACCCGAGCCTGCGCCGCAAGTCGCGCCGCCAGCCCGCACATCCACCTCCCGGTGCCTGGCACCGAGTAAGTAGGCCGAATAATCTAGCCGCCCGGAACGAGCGAAACTCGACCGGATGTGTATCGGTTCTCACTCAAGCTCTCGAGCACCGGCCTCGGCTCGTGCCGGAAGCGGACGAACGGGCGCCGGGCCGGCCGGCACGACGGCTTGAACCGCTTCGCTGAGCCACTTCTGTGATACAAAAACGCCGCGCCGACAGCCTTCGGCGCGGACCTTGTGAGAGCGGAGGGAAATGGACTTCTTTCAGAACCACGCCGTGCTGTTCGCGCTTGTAGCCGCGGCCGCCGGCGTTAGCTACGGAGTCGCTCTGATCGTGTGGCTGCTCAAGCAGCCGTCCGGGACAGAGCGGATGCGCGAGATCTCGCACGCCGTCCAGGAGGGCGCGCGCGCATATCTGCGCAAGCAGTACACGACGATCGCCATGGTCTCGGTGATCCCGTTCCTCCTGATCGGCTTCTACGACAAGCTCGGTTGGGGAACGGCCGTCGGCTTCCTCGTCGGCGCAGCCCTGTCGGCGGCGGCGGGCTTCATCGGCATGAACGTGTCGGTGCGCTCGAACGTCCGCACGGCCGAGGCGGCCAAGGGCGGCCTCAAGCCGGCCTTCAAGATCGCTTTCCGCGCCGGCTCGGTGACGGGGCTTCTCGTCGTCGGCCTGGGCCTGCTCGGCGTCGCCGGCTACTACTGGATCCTCACCGCGGGCTTCGACACCTCGGCGACGAAGACCGTCGACGACCTGGTGGGGCTGGCCTTCGGAGGCTCGCTGATCTCGGTCTTCGCCAGGCTCGGCGGCGGCATCTTCACCAAGGCTGCCGACGTCGGCGCCGACCTGGTCGGCAAGATCGAGGCCGGCATCCCCGAGGACGATCCTCGCAACCCCGCCGTGATCGCCGACAACGTCGGCGACAACGTCGGCGACTGCGCCGGCATGGCGGCCGACCTGTTCGAGACCTACGCGGTCACCGCGGTCGCGGTGATGCTGCTGGCCACGCACTTCAAGGCGCAGGGATTGATCCTGCTCCCGCTGGCGATCGGCGGCGTCTCGATCTTCGCCTCGATCATCGGCACCTTCTTCGCCCGCATCGGCCGCTCGGGCTCGATCATGAACGCTCTCTACAAGAGCGTGATCGTGGCCACGGTGCTCTCCGCTGCCGGCTTCATCCCGATCATGATGGCCTACGACGGCGGTCAGTTCTCGTTCCGCCAGCTCTACCTGCCGGCGCTGATCGGCCTGGCCATCACGTTCCTGCTGGTCGCCATCACCGAGTTCTACACCGGCACGCGCTGGCCGGCGGTCAAGTCGATCGCCTCGGCTTCGCAGACCGGGCACGCGACCAACATCATCTCCGGGCTCGCCTGGGGCATGCAGGCCACGGTCGCGCCTGTGATCGTGATCGCCACCGGCATCCTCGGGGCCTATTACCTGGCCGGCGGAGACGGTGACGCCAAGAAGGGCCTGTACGGCATCGGCGTCGCGGTCATGGCGCAGCTGTCGATGACCGGCCTGATCGTCGCTCTCGATGCCTATGGGCCGGTGACGGACAACGCCGGCGGCATCGCCGAGATGGCCGACATGGACGAGAAGGTTCGCGGCATCACCGATCCGCTCGACGCGGTCGGCAACACCACCAAGGCCGTGACCAAGGGCTACGCGATCGGATCGGCCGGACTGGCCGCTCTGGTGCTCTTCTCGGAGTACTCGACCAAGCTGGGCGCCGAGGGCGTTCACACCAGCTTCAATCTCGACAGCCCCTGGGTCATCGCCGGCCTCTTCGTCGGCGGCCTGATGCCCTTCCTGTTCGCGTCGCTCGCGATGCAGGCGGTCGGAGTCGTCGGCGGCCAGGTCGTCGAGGAAGTTCGGCGCCAGTTCCGCGAAATGCCCGGGATCATGAAGGGCACCGAAAAGCCCGACTACACCCGAGCCGTCAGCATCGTCACCGGCTCGGCGATCAAGAAGATGCTCGCGCCGGCGCTGATCCCGATCGCGATCCCGATCGCGGCCGGCATCATCTCGGCCGACATGCTCGGCGGCCTCTTGATCGGCACGATCATTACCGGTCTCTTCCTGGCCATCGAGATGACCTCCGGTGGAGGCGCCTGGGACAACGCCAAGAAGCTGATCGAGGACGGCCTCTACGGCGGCAAGGGCTCGCCCGCGCACGCCGCCGGAGTCACCGGCGACACGGTCGGCGATCCCTACAAGGACACCGCCGGCCCCGCGATCAACCCGATGATCAAGATCGCCAACATCGTCGCGATCCTGATGATCCCGCTGATCGCCTCGATCCACGGCTAAACAATCCACTTCCGGTGCCAGGCTTCAGCCTGGCACCGGAAGTGCAGTTCCTCACGTAGAGGATGTTCTGAGCGAGGGGGCCGAGAGGCCCCTCGCTCGCGAAGAGTTGGGTCATCAGCACGTCGGCGACGATGATCTCGCGGTGCTCCTGTTCGGGTCGAGGCCAATCTGAGAAAGCCCGCCCGCGAAAAAGCTTCGGTGAAAAAGGACGTCCCGGGGCACATCCCGTGCCAGGCACGATCACTGGAGTGTGACGGACGACGGCGGGCCGGACGTGTCTGTAATTCACCTTCGCGTGAAGAGGAATCTGGCGCCACGAGAGCGCTTAAGGATTCTGGTAGTCCGCCTGAGACATGACCCGGTGCCAGGCATGGTCACGAAAGTGTGAGAGGTAGGCGGCTAATTCAGACATGACCCGGTGCCAGGCATGGTCACGAAAGTGTGACGAGCGCTGAGCGGGCTCAAGGGCGCCAGTAACTCCGGCTGAACAGCACCGCGATCGGGATGATCTCCAGCCGGCCGAGCAGCATCAGCCCCGAGAGAACGAACTTGGAGACGTCGCTGAAGGGGGCGAAGGAACCTAGTGGGCCGGCGAAGCCGAGGCCCGGGCCGCCGTTCGAGAGCGCCGCGGTGGTGTCGGCGAGCGCGGGGAAGACGTTCAGGGTGAAGTCCATCCGCGCCGCGTCGAGCTCGAGCGCCAGCACGCCCAGGGCGAGCAGCCCGAAGAAGACCAGCACGAAGGCGACGGCGCCGCGCACCGCTCGCTCGTCGATGCGGCGCCGGTTGATGCGGATGTGCAGGACGGCCTCGGGATGAATTGTCTGGGTCAGTTCGCGGCGCAGCAGCTTGCCGATGATCAACACGCGCAGGATCTTCTGCGAGCCCGAGAGCGAGAAGGCACAGCCCCCGATCAGCGCCAGGCCAACCAGGATCGCCGTCGCGGCGAGCGGCCAGGTGGAGATGTTGCCGACCGTGAAGCCGCTCGTGGTGAGGAAGGAGACCGAGGCGAACAGTCCCTCGCGCACCGAGTGCCAGCCGCTCGTGACGTTGCCGGCCGTGAGCGCCGCCGCGATGCCGCCGGCGCCGAGCAGGGCGATGAAGACGTAGAGGCGGGTCTCGCTGTCGCGCAGAAGCGGACGCCCCTCGCGCCGCACGAGCCCCCGGAAGAGAAGCACGATGTTCGCGCCGGCCAGCGCCATGAAGACGAAGACGACCCACTGCGTCGCAACCGAGAAGTCCGCGAGCGAGCCTGCGTGGGTCGAGAAGCCACCGGTCGAGACGGTGCTGAAGGCGAGGCCGATCGCGTCGAAGACGTTAAGCCGATCGTCGACGTCGAACAGGGCGAGCCCGGCCAGCGTCAGCATCGCCGTGGCGGTGAGAGCGACGTAGAGAACGCCGAAGCGGCGAATCACGATCCTCACGCCGCGCGAGAGGCGCTCCACCTCCTGGCCCGGCGGCTCGGCGATGGTGGGCTCGCGCCCGCCGACGCGCAGGCGCGGCAGCAAGGCCAGCGTCAGCACGATCACTCCCAGGCCGCCCAGCCACTGGCTGAACTGGCGCCAGAACAGGAGCGAGCGCGGCAGCGCCCCCGGATGGCTGAGAACGCTGATGTTGGTGCCGGTGAGGCCCGCCATCGACTCCATGAAGGCATCCGGCCAGTGACCGAGACCGTGCGACGCGAGCAGGTAGGGGAGGCTGCCGACCAGCGCCCCGGCCAGCCAGGCGAGCACGATGACGAGGAACACCTCTCGCGTACCCAGGCGGCCCTTGCCGCGATTGGTTCTCTCCAGCAGGAAGCCGAGCGCGAGCCCGATGGCGAGCGGATACAGGAAGGGCAGAGGATTTTCGACGTAGCCCGCGGCAACCAGCGCGGGCAGTGCGAGCGTCAGGCTGCCGATCTCCATGATGCGCCCGAGCGCGTGCAGGCTGGCCCGGACACTGACGCCGATCGAACGGCGCTTGACGACGCGCTGAAACCGAGTAGCTGCCGTCACAGCTCGCGCTCGAGCTTGCCCGCGTGCTCGGACTCGGTGAAGACGATTACGCGGTCGCCTCGCTGGATGCGGTCGTGGCCGTGCGGGAAGATCGCCCGGTCGCCTCGGATGATCGCGCCGATGATCGTTCCCTCGGTGGGAAGGTCGCTGAGCGGCTTTCCGATCAGCTCGTTGTCCTCGCGCACCGTGACGTCGAGGATCTCGAAGCGGTCGCGCTCGAGCATCGAGACCTGGCGCGTGCGCGGATCGTGCGCGAAGCGGACGATCTCCTCCGAGGTGATCAGGCGTGGGTTCAGGGCGACGTCGATGCCCGACTTCTCGAACACCTCGATCGAGACGGCATCGTGGACGATGGCGATGGTGAAGGGGACGCCGTGCAGCTTGGCCAGCGTCGCCGCGTAGTGGATCTTCGTGTCTTCGCGCATCGCGAAAACGGCCACCTCGGCGCGCCCGATCTGCTCGCGGTCGAGAAAGTCGGGATTCATCCCGGTCGCCACCAGCACGCGGGCCCGCGGGAGCAGCTCCGCGATCCGGTCGGCTCGCCTGGCGTCGGCCTCGATGATGCGCACGCGGCTGCCCTGCGAGAGCAGCACCCGTGCGATCGCAACGCCCGTGCGCCCGCCGCCGAAGACGACGACGTCGCCCGTTCTCTGCTCGCCGCCGGCGACGATCGCGCTCCACAGATTGATCGCCTTGGGCGAGCCGATCACGACGACGCGGTCGCCGGCCTCGATTCGCTCGCCGCCGGACGGGACGATGCGCTTCCCCTCGCGGATGATGCTGACGACGCGTGAGTCGTAGGGGACGGCGCTCTCGCGCAGGCGCTTGCCGATGACGGCCCCGGAAACGGCGTCGCGCGGCACCTCGAACTCGACCATCTGCACCTGGCCGTCGGCGAAGACATCGGTCTGACGAGCTGCCGGGATGCCGATGATGCGGGAGACGGCGAGCGCGGCCTCGAGCTCCGAGGAGACGAGGAAATCGACATCCAGGAAGCGGTCGCGCCAGACTTCGAGATACTCCTCGTTGGAGACGCGGGCGATCGTCTTGGCGTTGGGAGCTAGGCGGCGTGCGATCAGGCAGGCGATCAGGTTGGCCTCGTCGCGCGGAGTGCAGGAGATGAACAGGTCGGCCTCGCCGACGCCTCCCTGCTCGAGCACGTGGCGGCTGGTGCCGTCGCCCTCGATCGTGGTGACGCCGTAGTTCTGCACCAGCTCGGCCAGCCGCTCGTGATCGCGATCGACCACCCTGAACTCGTGCTCGCCGCGTAGGGCTTCGAGGATTGTCGTCCCCACCTGTCCGGCTCCGACCATGAAAATCTTCATCGCGCTGGAAAGGTATCGCTCGCCGCAGTCGGATGCGATGCTTGCTCGCGACCGCATCTCGCGGCCCGCACTCGCGGCCGCGGCCGATGGCCGCATCACCTTCCATCCTCCATCGGCCGGGCCGGGCACTAGAGTGCCCTCGTGCCGAGGCGAAGAGCGCAGCGACTCGAACGCGTGCTGGGCACCCCGGCACTCTTTGCAACCGCCTACGGAAACGTGGGCTCCTCGATCTACTACGCGCTTGGCCTCACCGCCGCCTATGCGCTCGGTCTGACGCCGGTCGTTTTCGTCATCGCGGGCCTGATCTTCGCCTGCACGGCGGCCTCCTACGCGGAGGGAACGGTGCGCTACCCGGAGGCCGGCGGCTCCTCGAGCTTCGCGCGCCATGCCTTCAACGAGTCGATCTCCTTCGGCGCTGGCTGGGCGCAGATGCTCGTCTACATCACCACCACGGCCACCTCGGCCTTCTTCGTGCCGCACTACCTCTCGATCTTCTGGGCGCCGCTGAGGACAAATCCCTGGGACATAGTCGGTGGCGCGGTGGTGATCGTCATCCTCGTGGGCATCAACATCGTCGGCATCCGCGAGGCGGCGAGGCTGAACGTCCTGCTGGCCGTGGTCGACTTCGCTACGCAGCTGGTGCTCGTCGCGCTCGGCTTCGTGCTCGTCTTCAACGCTTCGATCCTTCGGGCGAACGTCCATCTCGGCGTTGCCCCGACCTGGGGCAAGTTGGCCATCGCCATTCCGGTGGCCATGCTCGCCTACACGGGAATCGAGACGATTTCCAACCTGGCCGAGGAGGCGCGCGACCCGGTGCGCTCGATACCGGCGTCGATCAGGCTCGTTGCGATCGCGGTCTTCGCCATCTACTTCACGCTGCCCTTGATCGCGCTGTCGGCGATGCCGGTCGAGAAGGTGGGCGGGAAATACCAGACGCTGCTCGGGTTGCCGCCCGGGAAACACGGGGGAGGGGGCTTTCAGAACGATCCGGTACTCGGGCTGGTCCAGAACATGGACCTGCACGGCATGTTCCTCTCGATCGCCAAGACCTACGTTGGCATCCTGGCGGCGACGATCCTCTTCATCGCCACCAACGCCGGCATCATCGGCGCCTCGCGCATCACCTACGCGATGTCGAGCTACCGCCAGCTGCCGAACGCGTTTCGCAAGCTCCACCCGCGTTTCAACACGCCCTGGCTGACGCTGCTCGTCTTTGCCGGGCTGGCGCCGATCATCATCATCCTGCCGGGTAAGACCGCATTTCTGGGGACGCTGTACGCCTTCGGCGCCACCCTCTCGTTCACGGTCGCGCACCTCTCGGTGATCGCGCTCAGGGTGAAGAAGAAAGACGAGGACATCGCCTACAAGGCGAGACCGAACCTGCGCCTGCACGGGATCGACTGGCCGCTATTCGCGCTGCTCGGCGTCTTCGGCACGGCCGCCTCCTGGATCGTGATCGTCTTCCAGAATCCGGCCACGCGCTGGACGGGGCTCGGCTGGCTCGCCTTCGGCGGGGTCTTCTACTACCTCTTCCGGCACTTCGCCGTGCGCGAGCCGCTGATGCGCACGGTGCGCGCCCCGGTCATTCTCGGGCCGGCGCAGGAGCTGTCCTACCGGGACATCCTCGTCCCCCTGGTCGCCGGCGACGAGTCGAGCAAGGCTCTCGATGTCGCCTGCCGGCTGGCCACGGAGCGCAGGGCGCGGGTCACCGTCGTGAGCGTGCTCGAGCTTCCGCTCGATTTGCGCCTCGACGCGAAGGTGCCCGAGGAGGAGGAGATCCTGGACGACCTGCTCGACGATGCCGACACGGTCGGTGAGTCCTACGGCGTCAGAGTGGTCGAGCGCCTCGCGCGCGGACGCCAGGCCGGTCCGACCATTGTCGAGGAGGCCTCGCGGCGCGGCTCCGAGATCATCGTGATCGGCGCCACGCGAAAGAACGAGCGGATGCGCAAGGCGATCTTCGGCGGCACCGTCGATTACGTGCTCAAGCATGCTCCCTGTAGGGTGATGGTCGTCTCGGCCTCGGCCCCTTCGGCATGAGCTTCTACCGTCTCTCGATAACCGTCACTTCGCTGGCGCTGGTCGTTCTCGGCGTTGCGATCGTGGTGCGAACGGCCCTTGCCGGCGGTGGTGTCGTCGGCTTCCTGCTCGGGCCGCTCTTCGTCGCCGCCGGGCTGGGGCGCCTGTACCTCTCGCGCCGCCGTTGATGGCCCGATCCGCCCAGCGCAGTAGCGGAGCCCGCGGGCGCGATCGGTTGCGTAACCCGATTCGGCGCATCGCCGTTAAGCTCGGCTTCGATGGCTAGAAAACGTCC
Organism: Gaiellaceae bacterium; assembly: GCA_049591255.1. Taxonomy (GTDB): domain Bacteria; phylum Actinomycetota; class Thermoleophilia; order Gaiellales; family Gaiellaceae; genus Fen-549. The sequence continues at coordinate 12,786 of JBAWEP010000011.1, read as the reverse complement.
ACGCCTGACGCGCGTCCTAGGCGGGCGCGATCTCTACTCGATCGCCTACGGTGAGGTCGCCTCCTCGATCTACTTCGCGCTCGGCATCGTCGCGGCACATGCGCTTGGCCTGACGCCGTCCGTGCTGCTGGCCGTCGGCGCGCTCTTCCTCGTCGTTGCGCTCTCCTATGCGGAGGCCATCTCGTCCTCGCCCGTGGCGGGCGGCGCGGCGAACTTCGTCGGCCGCGCTTTCGGTGACGTGACGGGCTTCGTGATCGGCTGGGTGCTGATGCTCGACTACCTGATCGTCATCGCCCTGACGACGCTTTTCGTGCCGCACTACCTGGGCGCGGCCTTCCATCTCTCGATCATCAGGCGGGCGCCCTACGACACGCTGTTCGCCGTGGGCCTGGTCGCGGCTCTGGCACTGATGCGCCTCGCCTTTCGGCCGAGCGTCTATCGCTTCGGCATCGTTCTCGCCGCTCTCGACCTCGTCACCCAGGTCGTTTTGATCGGGCTCGGGTTGGCGATGCTCGTCTCCTGGCACGGGCTGGCCTCCGGCGTGCATTTCGGCAGCACGCCGAGCTGGGGTGCGCTCGCGTTCGCCCTGCCGCTGGCGATGCTGGCCTTCACGGGCATCGAGACGGTTGCCAACCTCGCGCAGGAGAGCCGCAATCCGCAGGGGTTGCCGAGAAACCTGTTCGCCGCGATCGGCACCGTGATCGGCGTCTACGTGCTGATCGCCGTCGTCGGCCTGTCGGCCTTCCCGGTCGAGCACGGTCACACCCGGCTCGGCGACGAGTGGAAGCAGGCACCCCTGATGGGCATCGTCTCCGCTCTTGCCCCGCACATGTCGAGCATCCTCGCCTCGCTGCTGCGCGTGTTCGTGGGCTTGAGCGGGGTCGCGATTTTGCTGCTGGCAGCGACGACGGCGATCTCCGGCTTCGCGCGCCTGGCTCGCTCACTCGGTGAGCACAGGATGCTACCGGCGCCCTTCGGCCGTCTCTATCACCGCACGCTCGTGTCGCCGCAGGCGCTGGTCATGATCGTTCTCGTCGCCGGCGGCCTCTTGATCGCGACCGAGCCGCTGCATCACTCCGCCCGGCAGGGACAGGCGACCTTCCTCGCCGGCCTTTTCTCTTTCGGCGTCCTGATCGCCTTCAGCGCCGTACAGCTGGCCGTGATCAGGCTGCGCTACAGCGCGCCGGCCCTGTTCCGTCCCTACCGCGTCCCCCTCTCGATCCGCGCCTTCGGCGGCGAGCTGCCGCTGCCCGCCCTGCTCGGTGCCGCGCTCACCGCTTTCGTCTTCGTGTTGACGATGATCACCCATCCGGCCGCCCGCTACGGCGGCCCGATCTGGCTGATCGTGGGGCTGGCGATCTTCGGGCTCGTTCGCTACCAGCGCGGCACCGGCCTGCTCGAGCAGGTTCCCGCCGGCGGCAAGCAGGAGCTGCCCGAGGCCGGCTTCGCGACCATCCTGGTGCCGATGAAGATGGGCGACATCGGCGAGGAGATGATGGCCACCGCGGTACGGATCGCCCAGGAGCGCAGCGCCTCGGTGATCGCCCTGAACGTGATCGAGGTACCGCTCGAGCAGTCGCTCGACGCGCCGCTCGAGGCCGAGGAGCGCCGCGCCACCGAGACCCTGGCCGAGGCAAGAGCTCTCGCCGAGGAGAACGAGGTGCCGATGCGCGGCTACTCGGTGCGCACTCGCTCGATCGGCGCCGCGGTGGTCGAGCAGGCGCGCGAGGTCGGCGCCGACCTGATCGTGATCGGCTCGGGCGCGCGCTGGCGCCGTCACTCACGCTTCTTCTCGCCGACCGTGGAGTACGTTCTGCGCAAGGCTCCCTGCGAGGTGATGATCGTCTCCTTCCCCGAGGACGCCTTCGAAGGCCTGGGCGGGTCGGAGCCGGAAGAGCCGGTTCCGGGCGAGTCGCCTTAGAAATCGATGTAGATGAACTGTGAGATGCCGCTGGAGAAGGCGACGGCGGCGGCGAGAAGCAGCGCCCAGACGAGGCCGACGGCGATGTCGACCAGCAGAAGCTTTACGCGGGTGTTTGCGAGCTTTCTCACAGCAGCCTCGTGAGCATGTGCCAGAAGCGGTCGTAGGGCATCACGAACAGGCCCCAACCGAGCGTCACGAGCGAGAAGGTGAGCACGCCTCCGGCGGCGCTGCCCGTGTAGTGCAGGAGCTTTCCGGCCGCTCCTCGGCCGAGCGCGGGAACGGCGGTGAGCAGGGGTTTCTTTCCCCGCTCGACCCAGAGCCGGTGCCCCACCAGCAGCAGTCCGTTGAAGGCGCCCCAGAGCGCGAAGTGCCAGGCGGCTCCGTGCCAGATGCCAACGATGGTGAAGGCCGCCATCAGGTTCAGGCAGGTGATGGCGAGACCGCGGCGATTGCCGCCGAGCGGGATGTAGATGTAGTCCATCACCCAGCGGGTGAGCGACATGTGCCAGTGGCGCCAGAAGCTGCGAATGCTCGGGCGCAGGTAGGGCCAGGCGAAGTTCTCGGGCACGCTGATGCCGAACAGCCGTGCCGAGCCGATGGCGATGTCGGAGTAGCCGGAGAAGTCGAAGTAGATGTGCAGCGAGTAGGCGACCAGCGCGCTCGCGATCTGGAACTTCGAGGCCTGGTCGAGCGCGCCGGTCGAGCCGAGTGGCCCCAGCCAGAGCGCGAAGGTGTCCGCCAGCACCATCTTCTTGGCCAGCCCCACGACGATGCGGGTGATGCCGGCGCTGACGTCCGTTGCGTCGGCGCGCGCCGCCTTCACCTGGGGCGAGAACTGCTGGAAGCGCTTGATCGGGCCGGCGACCATGGTCGGCGCGAACATGGCGAAGGCCAGGAAGTCGCCCAGGCTGTGGCGCTCGATCGTGCCGCGGCGGATGTCCACGACGTAGTGGATGAACTCGAAGGTGAAAAACGAGATCGCCAGCGGCACGGCGATGTCCTGGAAGGTCGGCACCGCCGCGCCGTGCGAGCCCAGCGCCTGCCCGAGCATCGGGCCCAGCAGGCGCGAGTACTTGAAGTAGGCCAGCGCTCCGATCGTGCCGGCAAGCCCGAGCGCGAACGCCGGCAGGGCCGCACGCGGCCTGCGCATCGCCCTGCCGAGCGCGTACACGACGAGCGCCTCGCCCAGGATCAGCAGCCAGAAGCGGCCGGCGTAGTAGCCGTAGAAGGCCAGCCCGCAGGCGAAGATCAGCCAGGGCCGCAGCTTCCCAGGCGCGAAGCGGAAGATGGTGACCGCCGCCACCAGCGCGATGAAGTAGAAGGCCTCGCCGAAGATCACGATCGCACTCCTGCGGCGATGAGCGGCGCCATCTCCTGGTAGAGCCGCCGCGCGAAGACGGCGCTGCCCTGGTCGGTGGTATGCGTCGCGTCGGCAAACAGCGCGGAGGGCAGGTCTTTCCCCGGCCGGTTCCAGTCGATCAGGCTCAAGCCGTGCTTCTCGACGACCGCGCGGATGACCGCCACGTTGGCCGAGTAGAGGTGCCGGTCGAACGCGCCGAAGCTCTCGAGCGCGCCGATGTTGAGCGGCGACATGAAGAAGGCGGCGTGAGCATGAAGGCTCTCCAGCCGCGCGCAGAGCAAGTCGAGCATGCGCAGCTCGGAGTCGCCGTGCCGGATGTGGAAGCTCGCGAAGTCGGCGTAGCGCTCGACGATCTCGGTTTGCCGGGCAGGATCGAGCCGGTCGAAGGGGGTATTCTTGGCCAGGGCCGGCGCCAGTGGGAGCGCTTTCGGCCCGCTACCGGTCAGCGTCTGCCAGCGCTCGAACAGCTCGTCGCGCGCCGGGCGCCCGAACAGGCGCGTCGCCAGCTCGTCGTGCTCGCGGAAGAGCAGCCAGTGGCGGTCGAGCGTGCGATCGATCGAGCCGCTCAGGTTGAAGGGCGCCGTGCGATCGATTCCTAGCGCGTGTGCCACTCCGGCGTCGACCGGCTCGCCCAGCATCGTCGGCAGCTCCGAGAAGCGCTCGGCTCCGTCGATGCGCGCCGCGGGATTGAAGGTGTGGTAGGTGAGCTGGATGGCGAGCAGGTCGGCGTGCCCGGCGAGGCGCTCGGCGATGAAGTAGTCGTCGGCCACCAGGGCGCCGTCGGCGCCGAGGTTGTAGACGCGCGCATCCACGCCCGCGGCGCGGGCGCTGCGCTCGAAGGCGGCCGGATAGGTGTGGTGCCGGTCGCGATTCATCTCGCCCCAGGTGGGCGAGGCGCCGAGGAAGAGCACGCGCGGTCGCAGGGGATCCGGGCGCAGCCCCTCGATGTGGTCGACGAGGCCGGGCAGCGCCGACATCGACTGAGTGCGGGGCAGGCGCCAGTCGGCGTCGTAGTCCTGGCTCGGCCTCAGGTAATTGGCCGCGACGAGGTCGATCAGCACGAGAGCGGCGACCATCGTGACGAGACGCACGATCAGGCGGCTCCGCGTGAGTCGTCCCGCCCCGTGCGGGCTGGCGGCGCCGGCGCTCGTGTGTTTTCTCGTCACGGATCTCTGTTTCCGAGCGTAGTCTCTCGTGCCGAGTTGACCCTGGAACGGGGCCGAGACTAGCATCTCGCCGACGAAGGGTCGGATCCCCTCGCGTAGGCAACGACCATGGAGGGTACGACGATGAGGATGCAGCGACGATTCGGCCTCGTAGTCTTCGCAGCGCTGGTTGCGCTGGCCGTCAGCTCCGTCGCGAGCGCGACCGTCATCCGCGAGGGAAAAGGCGCGGGCCAGGCGCGCCTCGGTCAGATCGACACCAGCGTGGCGAGCTTGCTCGGCAAGCACACAGGGCTGCAACGCGATCCGAACTACGGCAGCCGCGTCGTCTATGTGATGGATTTCGGAAAGAAGAAGGCCGGCCGCTACCCGTGCGAGATGCTCTCCAACTCGACTCATCACGTCTTCCAGTTCGCCTTCAACTCGCCGGCCTATGTGACGGCTCGGGGCATCAAGGTCGGCAGTAGCGAGGCCGCTCTGACAGCCGCCTACAGCGGCATGAAGCGAGCTCACACACCGAAGTTCGATCACTACATCTTGGGCAAGCGCCCGTATACGGATTTCTGGGTTTTGAATTCGACCCGGCGCGTGTATCAGATAATCGTGAGATCGAAATGACTCGCCTCCGCCTGCGCGTTGCAGCGCTGGCCTTGATCGCATCGGCCGTCGTGGCGCCCAGCGCAGCCCGTGCCGCCGAGCCGGCGCTCAGTGCGCCCGCGGCCGGAATCGACTGGCTGGCCGGCACCGTCACCATCGCCGCCGACTACCCGGCCGGAACGAGCAAAGTCTTCTTCTCGGTGAGCGGGCAGCCGCTTGCCACGGTCGCCGTCGCCGATCCCACGGTCGCCGGCACGGTCAGTTCCGGAGTTCCGTATCGGCTCGCGACCCCAACCCGGTTCGGCGCCGACTTCCTGGACGCGCGGGGCGCGTCGCTCGGCGTGACGAAGTTCGGCCTCAGTCCGGCGACGTTCACGCCCTCGACGCCAAGGCTGAGCCTGCCCAGCGGCAGCATTGTCGCGCCCTCGTACACGCTGCAGGCCGAGGCCGACCAAACGGTCACCGGTGTCAAGGTTGCGGCCGGCCCCGAGCCGCTGACCCGACAGGCGACGTTGAGCAGCGGCGCGGACGGCCACATTCGACTGAGCGACCTGCGCGTGCCCTATGGCGGCGAGCAACTCCGCCTCACGGCGTCGAACGGCTTCGGGGCGTCGCCGCCGTCGCGAGCGAAGACTGTCTTCAGCCTCGGGCCGCTGTCGAAGCTGCCCGAGCGCGCCAACTACGTGCTCGTCGACAAGCGCTCGATGACGCTCTACGACGTGCGCAAGCACCTCGTCGTCAGGCACTACGACATCACCATCGGCACGCCCTCGACGCCAACGCCCAACGGCTACTTCAAGCTCGGCGCCGCGCGGCCCGCCTCGGGCGCCTGGGGCGTGCTGCGCCGGCCGCTGTACAGGTTCTCGCGCACGCGCAGCTGGCCGAGCGGCTTCTACATCCACGGCACGGATGCGCCCTGGGACATCGGCACCTGGGCCAGTCACGGTTGTGTGCGCCTGTACAACTGGGCCATCCGGGAGTTCACGAAGATCGTCCCGAGTGGCACCCTCGTGCTGATCCGGAAATGATCGCAGCCGGGTCCCGAGCGCCGGGCTTTCGGTTAGTCTGAGACGCAATGAAGGCGATCATCATCGGTTGCGGCCGCACCGGCTCGTCGGTCGCGCATCACCTGCACGATGCCGGTTGGGAAGTCGTGGTGATCGACGAGGACGAGGAGGCGCTGTCCAATCTCGGGACGCGCTGGCCGGGACGTTTCATCGTCGGCCACGGGCTCGACATCGACGTGCTGGTCGAGAGCGGCATCGAGAGCGCCGAGGCCGTCGTCGTCTCCACCGACGGCGACAACACGAACATCGTCATCGGCCTGATCGCGCAGCGGCGCTTCCACGTCGAGCGCGTCGTCGTCCGCGTCCTCGATCCGGCCCGAGCCGCCTTCTTCGCCGAGCGCGGGCTGCATACGGTCTGTCCGACCTCGATCGCGATTGGCGCGCTGACCGAGGCGGCACTGGTCACCGAGATGGTCTCGACCGAGGGCGCGAGCATTTAGTGCCCCATCCAGCAATACCCTCCGGCTTCTGGCCCGCTATCACGCGGCGCGCTGCGTCGGCTCGTAGAGCCGCGTCCTCAGTCGCGCCCGTACTAGCCAGTACGAACGCTCCCTGCGTCCTAGCATCGCTTGGTGCTAGCGACCCAGAATTCCGGAAGCATCACTGGAGGGGGCACTGATGTACGTGTTGATCGCGGGCGGCGGCAAGGTGGGCGCGAACGTAACGCGCTCGCTACTGCGCCAGAACCACGAGGTGACGATCATCGAGCAGCGCCCCGATCGCTTCCGCGTGCTCGAGGAGGAGTTCGACTACCGCGTCCAGCGCGGCGACGCCACCGAGCTGCACGTGCTGGAGAAAGCAGGCATCGGCCGCCCGCCCGACCTGCTGCTCGCGGTCACCGGTGACGACGAGGACAACATCGTCATCTGCGAGATCGCCCAGAAGCGCTACTTCGTTCCCAAGGTGATCGCGCGCGTCAACGATCCGCGCAACCAGACGCATTTCGACATGCTCGGCGTCGCGCCGACGGTCTGCGCCACCTCCAGCATCATGGCCCTGATCGAGCACGAGGTGCCCGAGAGCGACATCATCCGCCTGCTTCAGCTGCGCGAGGACGAGCTCGAGATCGTCGAGGTGCCGATCGGAGAAGACTCTCCCTCCTCGGGCAAGCGCGTCGAGCAGCTGAAGATGCCCGACGGAACGCGGCTCATCTCCGTCGCCCGCGAAGGGCGCTCCGAGATCGCCAGCGGCTCGACCAAGCTCATGCCCGGCGATCGCGTGCTCGCCATCCTCCAGCCCGGCTGCGAAGACGAGCTGCGCCGGGTTCTCATCAAGCGCTAGCTCCCTATTCCGACTCGGCGGCGGCGAACAGCCACTCGACCTGACTGATTGACTCGTCGCCCGCGACGACGAGCAGCTCGTCGCCGGGCAGCAGCTTGGTGGTTCCGCGGGCCTGAATCGGCTCGCCCTCGCGCACGATCAGCCCGACCCAGGCATCGCCCAGCTCGAGGTCGCGGATGCGCCGGCCGCAGGCCGCCGAGCTCTTCGCCAGCACAACCCGCAGCACGCTCTCGGGCGCGCTGCGCAGCGGCAGCGAGATTCGCCACGGCGTCTGCTCGATCAGGCGCATCGGAATGCCGAGGCGCCCGGCGGCGAACGGCACGGTCGTTCCCTGCACGAGCACCGAGAAGGCGACGGCGACGAAGACGAGCGAGTAGATCAGCTTGGCGTCGTGCACGTTCTCCAGCAGCGCGAAGGCCGCGAGCAAGATCGGTACCGCCCCCTTCAGGCCTCCCCAGAGCAGGAAGAGGCGCTCGCCTCCGCTCAGGCGCACCGGTGCGAGCAGTAGCGAGCCCACGAGCGGACGCGCGACGAAGACGAGCAGCGCCGCGACCGCAAGTCCCTTCAGCCAGACGAAATCATGACCGACGAAGGTGAGGTCGATGGTCAGCCCGAGCCCGCCGAAGGCCGCGACCTCAGCCAGCGAGGCGAGCGAGGAGTGGAAGGACTCGATCTCGGCCTTGAAGGGGACGCGCTCGTCGCCGACGAGGATGCCCGCCACGAAGACGGCCAAAAAACCCGAGCCGTGCGCCACGCTGGTCACGCCGTAGACGACGCCGCAGGCGGCCAGCGTGCGAACGGGATAGAGACCGGCGCTCGGCAGCCGCAGCCGCATCAGCGGGCCCAGTAGGCGGCCGGCGAGGATCCCCAGGGCGAGCCCGATCGAGGTCGCAGTTGCGAACTCGCGCAGGACGATCAGGAACGAGCCGTGGCTGGAGTTTGCGAACTGGATCATCGCCAGCATCAGCGCGATCCCGACGGGGTCGTTGGCGCCAGACTCGCCCTCGAGGATCGTGTCGGTGCGCCCGCCGACCTCGCGCCGGCCGAGCACCGAGAACATCACGGCCGGATCGGTCGGTGCCAGCGCCGCGCCGATCAGCCCGGAGGTCGTCCAGCCGAAGCCGAGCAGCAGGTGGCAGCCGACGGCGACGACAGCCGCGGTGCCGAAGGTGCCGAGCAGCCCGAGCGAGGAGATGGGGACGAGCGAGGCGCGGCAGCGGCGCCAGCCGATGTGCATGCCGCCGTCGAACAGGATGACGACCACCGCCACGACCACGACTCGCTCGACGGTCTGGATCGAAGCGTGATCCTGAAGCTGAGGGAAGATGTCCGAGAGAGCGGCGCCGACGATCAGGAAGACGGCCGCCGCCGGAATCGGCACCCGTTCGCTCAGCCTGCTCCAGGCGAGCGCGAAGGCGAGCCCGCCGGCGACCACCAGCACGATGCTGGCGAAGCTGATGATCTCGTGCATGGCCAGACTCTAGTGAGCGGAGTGGCTTGCAGGGCTCAAAACGCGGCGGGCGCGCCGATCATCCACGCGGAGCGCCCTCGAAGTCAGTCGCCGCGTGCGTCGGCCCGTGGCGCTGCCAAACGGACGAAGCGGCGCCGTACGTAGAAGTAGGCGAGCAGGCCGATCAGCGCGCCGGCGGCGTCGATCGCGACGTCCCGCGGCGCTCCGACGCGGCCGCGTACGAAGTGCTGGTGCAGCTCGTCGCTCGCCGCGTAGGCCAGCGCAAAGAGAAACGCGAGCCACGGCTGGGCCAGCGCTCGCAAAAGTAGCGCCGCCAGCAGCGCGTACTCCGCCGCGTGGGCCAGCTTGCGCAAGACGAGATCCCAGGTGCCGAGCCCCGAGTCGAGGCTCGGGATGGCGGAGAGCGCGAAGATCACGGCCGCCCAGAAGACGACCGGTAGCCAGAGACTGAGAGAGCGGCGCATTCGGAACATGACCGGCGGCCATGATAGGCTCGCCCGCACATAACGGCGAGCGGTTGGGGAACCCGGTGCAAGTCCGGGACGGTCCCGCCGCTGTAAGGGGAGATGCTCCTTTGCCAACGCCTACAGCGTTCGCGCGGTAGGCGCAGTCACTGGCCCAAGGGCTGGGAAGACGGCAAGGGAGGGTGCCCCGAGTCAGAAGACCTGTCGCTCGCCGCAAACCGAACCCCTCGAGGAAGGGAGGATTCGTGCGAAAGCGCATTCTCGTCACAGTTGTCATTTCGGTCGTCCTGGCCGGAGTCTTCGTGCCGTTTGCAGGAGCCGTCTCGGTTTCCGTGCGAGTGGAGGGAAAGACGCAGACGATCTTCGGCTCCGCCGAGCCCCGCCTGCAGGTCACTTCGAACGCTCTCGACGCGCTGACCAGCGCTTCGACGAGCGGTGAGTTCTACTTTCATCTCACCGTCAGCTCGTTCGGTTCCTACGTCGATCAGATCGGTCTCTACCCGGCCACCAGTAGTGGCGGCTGGATGTTCAAGGTGAACGGTGTGCAGCCGCCGGTAGGCGCGAACACAGTGACGCTGAAAGGCGGCGACCGCGTGCTCTGGTACTGGGCCGACTTCGATCCGGTCACCTTTGCCGGCCCCAGGACGCTGCTACTCACGCGCAGCAATCTCACCCAGGCCGAGCGAAAGAAGGCGCGCCGCAGCCACAAGAAGCTCTACTGCTACGCCGTCTCGGCCCAGGACGACAAGGGCGTCAGCACCCCGGCGCTCGGCGCGCTTCTGCAGGCCGGCTCCGGGCGGGCGGTGAAGACCAAAAATGCGCGAGCGTGCCTTGGAGCACACAGCGGCTCGTTCGTGCGGGCAACCCTGAGCGGCGCGGTTCGCTCCAACGCCTTGTCGTGAATCGAATCTGCATCTCGCTTTGCCTGATTCTCCTGGCCGCTGCCGGTCTCGCCGGCTGCGGCCAGGGGCAGAAGGGCGAGGCGCGCGTTTGGGTCACGCGCGATCGCGGCGCGACGCTACTCGACCAGGGGCAGGTACCGGCCGGGCTGACCGCGCTACAGGGGCTCGACCGGATCGCCAGCGTCGAGACAGGCTACGGCGGTGCCTTCGTCGACAAGATCGACGGCGTCGCCACCTCGCACCTGCGCCAGCGCGACTGGTTCTTCTTCGTCAACGGCTACGAGGCCGATCGCGGCGCGGCCTCCTACCGGCTTCGCAGCGGCGACGTGGAGTGGTGGGACTACCGCTCCTGGCACGGCTCCGAGCGGGCGCCGGTGGTCGTGGGCGCCTTCCCCGAGCCCTTCCTGCACGGCTACGACGGAAAGCGCCGGGTTGCGGCCGTTCGCTTCGGGCCGGGGCTCGGCGTCGAGGCGCGTGCGCTGGCGAAAGTCGTTCGTGCCCGCTCGGTCGCGGCGATCGGTAGGCCCGTCGCGCCGGCGGCGAACCTGCTCGTCGTTACCGCCGGGCGCCCGGGCATGAGCGCGCGGCTGCGCAGCGGGGAACGGGCGGGCGATCCGGTGCGTTTCCTCGTCAGCGGGCGTGCCTTCGCGCGGGCGCTCGCCCTGAGCCCGGCGCTGGTCCGGCAGCGCTACCAACTGTCTGGATGGAGCGGCTCGTGAGGCCCTCGGCCGCACTGGCCTTGCTCGCAGCCTGCGTCGTCGCGGCGCTGGTCGCGACCCATCCGCTCACGCTGGCGGTTCTCGCGGCCGTGCTGCTCGGGCTCCTGCTTCGAGCTCCCTGGCGGCGCGCTCGTCTCTTCCTGCTCGGCATCGCCGTGTCCTCGTTCGGGCTCTTCCTGATCTTTCCGCTGACCGCGCACACGGGTAGCCATCCGCTCTGGAACGGCCCGATACTGCCGGGCCCGATCGGCTCGATCGACGTGACCCGAGAGGAGCTGGCCACGGGAGCTGTGCAGACGCTTCGCCTGGCGACCGTGGCGCTCGCTTTCGCGCTCTGGGCGCTCCAGCTCGATCACGACCGGCTCGTGCGCGAAACCCGGTTGGCCCGGCGCTCGGTGCTGATCGTGGCGCTCGCGACCAGGCTGATTCCTACGCTCGAGCGAGACGCGGTCGGCTTCGTCGAGGCGTTGCGCGGTCGCGGCGTCGTGGTCGAGGGATTGCGCGGCCGCTCGCGACTCCTTGCGCCGCTCGTGGCCAGCTCGCTGGAGCGTTCGCTGACCCTGGCCGAGTCGATGGAGGCTCGCGGCTACGGCCGCTCCGCCCGCGCACGACCGGCGCGCTCACCCTTCAGCCGGCGCGAGCGGGCAGCCCTGGCGCTCTCGCTCCTTCTCCTCGTCTCTTCATTCCTATGGCTGTAGTCGGCTCGCAAGAGTGCGCGCTCTCTCTCGGCGGAGCGATCGGCGCTCGAATAGCCGCTGTCGAACGGCTCGCCTTCTCCTATCCCGACGGCGAGACCGCCGCCCTGAGCGACGTCTCGCTCGAGCTCGGACGGGGCGAGGTCGCGCTTGTGCTCGGGCGCTCGGGCTCGGGCAAGTCGACGCTGCTCAGGGCCCTGGCGGGCCTTGTTCCGCACTTCCACGGAGGGCGCTTCTCGGGCTCGGTCAGCATCGCCGGTCGCGATACGCGCAGGGTAACCCCGGCCGCCCTGGCGGGCACCGTGGCAACGCTCTTTCAGGATCCGGAGGATCAGATCGTCTTCGAGCGGGTGGCGAGCGAGATCTCCTTCGGTCCCGAGAATCTCGGTCTGCAGCCCGGCGCGGTCGCCGAGAGAGTCGCCTCCTCGCTCGCCGCGGTCGGCGCCGAGCACCTGTTCGGCCGCTCGACGCGCGATCTCTCCGGCGGCGAGCTGCAGCGCGTCTGTCTCGCGGCGGCGCTGGCGCTCGAGCCGCAGCTCCTGCTGCTAGACGAGCCGACCTCGCAGCTCGATCCGGAAGGCGCGGCGGCCTTTCTCGCGCTCGCCCGGCGATTGGCCCGAGAGCGCGGCATGGCGATCGTGCTGAGCGAGCAGCGTCCGGCGCTGCCGCTTGAGATCTGCGACCGCGTTCTCTTCCTCGAGCGCGGCCGCCTGCTGCTGGACGCGCCGCGTGCGCAGGCGATCGAGTGGCTGGAGGAGAACGCACGGGCTTTCGTCGAAGTGCCGGAAGCGGCGTCGAAGCAAGACCGCGAGCCGGGGGAGATCGTCTGCGAGCTGGAGCGACTCGGATACGCGTACGACGCCGGAGTGCCTGTGCTCGAGAACGTCTCGCTGGAGCTGCGCCGGGGCGAGATCGTCGCGCTGGCCGGACCGAACGGCGGCGGAAAGACGACCCTGGCCAAGCTCGCCTGCGGCCTGCTCGAGACACAGCAGGGACGGGCGCTCTGCCGCGGTCGCTCCGGCTATCTCTCGCAGGATCCGGGTCGCTACGTCGTCTGCGAGCGAGCCGAGGAAGAGGTTGCGCTGGGAATCGCGGGCGACCTGCCGCGGGCCCGCCGCTGGCTGGCCGAGCTCGGGCTGGCCG
>JBAWEP010000010.1:0-11197 GCA_049591255.1 Gaiellaceae bacterium | reverse complement strand
AAGCGGATGAAGGGATTCGAACCCTCGACCTTCTGCATGGCAAGCAGACGCTCTAGCCAACTGAGCTACATCCGCGTGCGGCCAAGTATAGCCCGGAGCGAGGAGTCGCTAACGGTCGCTTGCGGCGTCCAGCGCCTCGTTCACGAGCTGGTCGGCCAGCTTGTTGTGCTCGCGCCGCACCGAGCGGTAGCTCACCTTGCCGATATTGCGCGCCAGCCCGCTCGCCTTCAGGAACAGCGGCTTCAAGCCCTCGTTCTTGACCCGGTAGTCGCCCTTCATCTGGCGCACCATCAGCTCCGAGTCCGAGACGACCTCTAGCTCCGCTACGCCCAGCTCCACCGCCTTTGCCAGCCCGGCGACGAGGCCGCTGTACTCGGCGACGTTGTTGGTCGCGACTCCGATCGCCTCGCCGCGAGCGTCCAGCACCGTCCCGACCGGATCTTCGAGCACGTAGCCGTAGGCGGCCGGGCCCGGGTTTCCACGCGAGCCGCCGTCGGTGAAGAGGCGCGCCTTCAGCACTTATCGCGTCCCATGGGAAAGGCTCTAGTGAGCCTTGATCTCTGGGAAGGTGCCCGGAATACGCGCCCGCCGCTTCTCTTCGGGCATCTTCCCGGCGGCCCGCGCCGCCGACTCCTTGCCGCCGCGACGATCGATGATCACCGTGACGTTCGGATTGTCCTTGTAGTACTCGACCATCCTGTCGAAGAGATCGTCGGCCAGCTCGGATGGGATCACGCAGAAGATCATCTGCCTCGCATTCTACGAGTACCGGACGACAATGCCAGTGCGGCTGCGCGCTGCGCTCAGCCGAGCGAGTCGATGCGGGCGACGTCCGGTACCACGCGGCCGTCTTCCTCGACGCGCGCGTTCCAGTTCGTGTAGGGCTGCTTCAGCTCCTGCAGCTCGTGCCCGCGCTCGACCAGCCTCACCTGCTGCGCCGCATCGAGAGAGATGCGGTACTGGTACCAGGAGAGATCCCAGGCGATCGTCAGCACGAACTCGGCCTTCACCCCCGAGAGGGCGACGATGCTCGCATGCGGCTCGCCCAGGCTGCGCGCCACGCCGCCGACCGTGCGCCGGTAAGGGCTCGTGTTGAACACGTCGGCGGCCTCGACCACGACGGCGTCCTCGCTGCCCAGGCGGCGCAGGATCGGCTCGGGGAGCACCGTGTCCTCCATCTCGCCGCGCGCGATGCCGAATAGAGAAGAGAGCAGACCGCGCTTTCGCTGCTGCGCTTCGGCGCGGGTCGGTGTCGTCGGCGCCCCCTCCCTCGACCAGCCGTGATCGACCGCTTTCTCGAAGCAGAGTCGGCAGACCTCGACCAGCTCGCCGCGTCCGCCGGGCGAGAAGCGACTGAACTGCTCGCCCATCAGCAGCCGCCGTCCGCAGATCGCACAGGGTCTCGATGATTCGTTGCGCGTGATGCGCATGGCCTCAGCCTAGTGGCTGTGCTCCTCCTCGCGCTCTTTCTTTACCTGCTCGATGATCTTCTGGGCGATGTGCGACGGGACTTCCTCGTAGCGCAGGAACTGCATGTGGTAGTCGCCGCGACCGCCCGTGAGCGAGGTCAAAGACTGTGCGTAGGTGAGAATCTCGGCCATCGGCACCTCGACCCGAATCGTCGTCATCCCGCCGGCAGGCTCCATTCCTTGCAGGCGGCCGCGGCGGGAGTTCAGATCGCCGTTTACGGCGCCCACGGCCTCGTCCGGAACGGTCACCTCCACTTCCATGATCGGTTCCAGGACTACCGGGTCGGCCTGCTCGTAGGCCTGTTTCCAGGCCATCGAGCCGGCGATCTTGAAGGCCATCTCGGAGGAGTCAACGGTGTGGTAGCTGCCGTCGACCAGACGCACCCGAACGCCCTTGACGGGCGCACCGGCCAGCTCGCCACGCTGCATCGCCTCGCGGATTCCCTTGTCGACCGCTGGGCGGAACCCTTGCGGGATCACGCCGCCGACGATCTTGTCCAGGAACTCGTACTCCTCGTCGGCGCCGATCGGCTCGATCTCGATGAAGCAGTCGCCGAACTGCCCGCGCCCGCCGGTCTGCTTCTTGTAGCGACCGTGACCGCGCGCCTCCTTGCGGATCGTCTCGAGGTAGGGAACGCGAGGCTGGTGCAGCTCGACCTCGACGCCGAAGCGGCGCTTGAGCCGCTCGACCGCGACCTCGACGTGCATCTGGCTCATGCCAGAGAGAAGCTGCTCGCCCGTTTGCGCGTCTCGGCGCAAAAGTAGGGTCGGATCCTCTTCGGCCAGGCGGCGCAGGGCCGCGGCCATCTTCTCCTCGTCGCCCTTGGCCTTGGGCGTGATGGCGAAGCTCATCACCGGCTCGGGGAAGCCGATTGCGGGCAGCTCGACCTGGCGATCGGCGTCGAGCAGCGCGTCGCCGGTCTGCGTGTCCTTGAGCTTGGCCACCGCGGCGATGTCGCCGGAGCCGATCGCATCCGAGCTGGTGTGCTCCTTGCCCTGCATGACCAGAAGCTGGCCGATACGCTCCTTGCCGCGCGTGCGCGGGTTGGTGAGCGTGGAGTCGCACTTGACGCTGCCGCCGACGACGCGAAAGACATTGATGCGCCCCGCGAACGGGTCGGCGATCGTCTTGAAGACGAAGGCGCCGGCGCCGACTCCGTCGAGACCGCTCGGAGCGCCCTTCTCCTCGGGCGAGGGCATGCACTCGGTAACGAGGTCGAGAATCGCCGTCGAGCCGAGATTCTTGGTGGCAACCGAGCAGCCGACGGGGAACAGCTCGCCGCGCAGGACGGCCTGCTCGAGCGCGCCCGCCAGCTCCTCGCCGCCGATCTCCTCGCCTTCCAGGTAGCGCTCCATCAGCGCCTCGTCGGTCTCGGCGATGGCATCGAGCAGCTTCTCGCGCTCTCCGGCGACGGCGTCCGCGATCTCGGCGGGAATCTCGGAAGTCACGACCTCCTTGCCGGCGCCCGGGCTGGTGTAGGCCTTCAGGTGCAGGAGGTCGACGACGCCTCTGAGCTCGTGCTCGACCCCGATCGGAATCTGAACGGCGACGCAGTGAGGCGAGAGCTGCGCCTGCAGCTGGGCGAGAACGCGGGAGAAATCGCCGCGCTCGCGATCGAGCATGTTGACGACCAGACAGCGGGCCAGGCCGAGCTCTTCGGCGCGCTTCCAGATCCGGCCCGTCTGCACCTCGATGCCCATCACGCCGCTGACGACCAGCAAGACGCCCTCGACGACGCGCAGCGCCGCCAGCAGGTCGCCCTGGAAGCCGGCGTCGCCGGGCGTGTCGATCAGGTTGATCTTGCTTCCGCGCCAGAGCGCATTGCAGATGGAGGCCTGCAGCGAAAGCTGGCGCTTGTGCTCGTCCTCGTCCCAGTCCGAGACGGTCGTGCCCGCCTCCACCGTTCCGAGTCGCGTCGTAGCACCCGACTGGAAGAGCAGCGCCTCGATCAGCGACGTCTTTCCCGTCCCGCGGTGACCTGCAACAGCGAGGTTACGAATCTTGCCGGGCTCGACAGCTGACATGCGCTCTCCTCCTAGACCGATTGCGCCTGCGATCTTAGAGCCTAACCCGGGGGAAATGCGTAACTGACGTCGCGAGCACCTGAAAGAGACGTTTTCGTCTAGCTACTTGCGGGACTCAAGCGCGTACTTCGCGCCGAGTCTCACAGACCGACCTGTGCGGGCGCGGCCCACAGACGCCACCCCTCGCACGATCCGAGCGCCTCAAGCAACTCGAACTATCTCGACACGCAAGTAGGAGCAGAAGTTGAGCAAGCGCCAAAGGCGCGCTCAACTCTTCTTCTCTCGCGGCCGAAAATCAAAGATTTTCGGCCGGTATTAGCTGCGCTCTAGTGCGGCGCGCGTCTGCGCACCGCCGAGGCGCGCCTTGAGGCGCAGTATCGCCTTGGTGTGAAGCTGCGAGACCCGAGACTCCGTCACGCCCAGAACCTCGCCGATCTCGCGCAGCGTCAGCTCTTCGTAGTAGTAGAGCGTGACGACGAGCTTCTCGCGCTCGGGCAGGCGCGCGATCGCCTCGCCCAGCGCCTCTCGCATCTCGGTCTGCGCCAGCGCCGCCTGCGGCTCCGGCCCCTGCGTGTCCTCGATCGTGTCGATCAGAGCGACCTGGTCGCCGCCGGTCGACGAGACCGTCCACAGCTCGTCCAGCGCCGCGATCGAAGAGCGCGAGATCTCGAGCAGGTTCTCGCCCAGCTCGTCCTGGCTCACGCCCAGCTTGGCCGCGATCTCCTCTTCGCTCGGCGCTCGGCCGCTCTGCGCCTCGAGCTCGCCGATCGCCCGCTCGATGTCACGCGCGCGAGCGCGCACCGAGCGCGGGACCCAGTCCATCGCCCGCAGCTCGTCGATGATCGACCCCTTGATGCGGGCGATCGCGTAGGTCTCGAACTTGACATCGCGATCGGGGTCGTAGCGCTCGATCGCCCCGATCAATCCGAGCAGGCCGTAGGAGACGAGGTCGCCCTCGTCGACGTGCGCGGGCAGCCCCGAGCCCAGCCGACCGGCGACGAACTTGACCAGCGGAGCGTAGGTCAAGATCAGACGGTCACGCAGCTGGCGATCGCGGCTCGCGCGGTATTTTCGCCATAGGGAGAGGACGTCCTCAGCGGGCACACCTCAAGAATACGGGGTCCACCCCCCTTTCCCCTACTTAACCGAAGAAAATCTGTCGATTGAGCCGACGAGAATCTGTCGATTCCCGTCGGATTTCTTTACGAGCGGTCGCTGCGCCTTCGGCGCTAGCTCTTCGCTGCTCCCAGAATCGAGGCGGGCTGACCGCCCCTGTGAACAGTGTTCGGTATGGAATATCTCTGTGCAGGTCATTGCTTTCTCGCGATAGTGCAAGCTCGCCGTAAGTAGAATCCTCGACGCGAACCTAGGGGCGTAGCTCAACTGGTAGAGCACCGGTCTCCAAAACCGGGGGTTGGGGGTTCGAGTCCCTCCGCCCCTGTAGGTCCCGCGAAAAGTCCGCCGTCTCCGCGAAAAGTCCGCCCGCGTCGCGGGCGAAGACTTTTCGCGGTATTACCACTGTGCACGAGTTTTCGCGCCTTCGGCGCGTTTGACTCGTCTGCTCCTATGAGCGTGGTCGGCTAACCGTAGATTGTGGTCAGTGTTCGGGGTGAAAGGGCCAGGGGATGGCGTTTTGTGAGCCGCGCCCGCCATGTCGGTCGCGGCGGCGATAAAGATTTCAATGTCTAGCCACCCTCGGAACGAGTAGTGGGAGCAAGCGAGCAGGAGATAGAGGAGCTCTACCGGCGCCGGTACGTCGCCTTTCGCAACGTGGTCGCGACCGTTGCCGGGGGCCGCGAACAGGCGCGAGACGTGGTCCAGGACGCCTTCGCGCAGGCGTTTCGCAAGCGCGAGACGTACCGAGGAACCGGGTCGCTCGAGGCCTGGGTCTGGCGGATCGCATTCAGGATCGCGCTCGACGCGGCGCCGCGAGATCTCGCCTTGCTCGAGCCCTCGCTCGAGCAGGCCTTCCTCGAGCCTGAGCGCGACCCGGACCTCGTCGACGCCATTCGCTCGCTCCCACCGCGACGTCGGCTCGTCGTCTTCCTGCGCTACTTCGGCGATCTCTCCTACGAGGAGATCGCCAAGGTCTGCGGGATCAGCGAAGGGACCGTTGCCGCCACACTCGCCCAGGCGCGAGCCGATCTGCTCGCCGCCATCGATCAGGAAGGGGCAGAAAGATGACGCGCCACGGCGATTCGCTCCTGGCCGTGCGCCTGTCGGCGCTCGCGGATCCACGCGACGATTCCAACTGGGAAGACGTGCTCCAGCGAGCGCTCGAGCAGCGGCTCGAGCGCGGAAGGCGTTTCCCCGGACGCCGTACACTGCTCATCGCCGCTGTCGTCGCGACCCTGATGATCGTAGTTGGATTCGCCTTAGCCGCGACGCTGGGCGGCTTCTCCGACTGGCTCACCGGCAAACCAGGCTCCCCGGCCTCACAAACCGAGCAGCGTGTTTTCGAGCAGGCGAATGCCCGCTCCTGGGCTTCTTTCCCGAGCGGGACGAAACTGCGCCGGCTGATCGTGACCCGCGCCGATGGATCGACCTTCCGCCTGCTCGGCTTCAGCTCCGGCGACGAGATCTGCCTGCGGTTCACCGTGGACGGAGCCAAGCAAAGCCTCCGGATGAGTTGCATTCCGCGCCGTCAACTCGTCAACGCTAAGGCGCCGGCCGTAGCAGCGATGGTCGACATTTCAGCCGGAAAGATCCGTTCGGTGTTGACGAGCAATCGAATAGGTCGCAGTAAACAACGAGTCAAAATTCCCTCCAGTCTGGTCAGCTTCGGCATCACCGCCGACGGCGTCTCTAGCGTTGAGGTTCGAATCCGAGGACGTAACAGGCGAGCCCTCGTTGAGAACAATGCCTTTCTTCTCGTGCGCCCGAACGCCTATTCCTATAAGGCGATAGGGAAGGTCTCCAAGATCGTTGCCGTCAACGCCACTGGGGAAAGGATCTCCATACCGCTCGCGTGCGTGTTTTGTGGATCTCCTAAGTTCTCGCACGTAAAGACACGCTTCGGACCAACTCGGATCGAGCGCAAGCCTCAGCGTCGAACCATTTCGTGGCTCTACCACCATGAGCCGCGTGGTCTTTCACTTAGTGGGGCAGGTATTCCCCATCCCCGCCGCTGGCTCAGAGGTCACCGGCCCGTCGAGTTCGTTCGAGTATTACAGCCCGATCCACTAAATCACGCCCGCGTGATCATCTGGCTCTGGAGGGAACCCGTCTGGCGAGGCGGAAAGCGCACTGATCGAACGCGCCTCTCCCTCTGCTTCTCAGCGATCAGCGGCTTGCGCACAAACGGCTTCGCTTGCGGCGGGAACCTTCGCAACCATCCATTCGCCGTGATGGAGCAGATGGACGCAAGCAGCCAACAGTCGATGCTCATCTCCGGCGCCGCGAGCGATTCCGTTTCGCGGATCGATCTCTTCCTGAACAAGGGTGAGCGCTGGCGTGTGCCACTCAAGGACAACGTGTTCGTCATCTCTGCCCCACGAACCGGTTTCCCGGCGAAGTTGGTCGGCTACGACACGCAAGGGAAAGTGGTCGCTATCCAGGATTTAACATAGCTCTAGTGCGCGGCACATCCCCCTCGCTATCCTGACTCGCGATGACCGACGAATCTTTCAGCATCGAAACGCTCACCCTGGAGCAGGTCGCCAAGACGATCGACCACTCGCTGCTCAGGCCCGAGCTCGACAGCGACGCCGTCAGGACGGGTTGCGAGCTGGCGCGCTCCTACGACGTCGCCTCGGCCTGTGTCAAGCCCTGCGATGTGGCGCTGGCACACGAGCTGCTCGCGGGCTCCGACGTGAAGGTGAGCACGGTGATCGGCTTTCCACACGGCTCCTCGACCAGCGCGGTCAAGGCGTTCGAGGCCGCGCGAGCTATCGCGGAGGGCGCGGAGGAGCTGGACATGGTGCTGAACATCGGCCGACTCCGCTCGGGCGCGGTCGACGAGGTGCGCGCCGATATCCAGGCGGTTGTCGAGGTAGCCGCGGGGCGGGCGCTGGTGAAGGTCATCCTCGAGAACGCCTATCTCGACGAGGCGCAGAAAGTCCTCGGCTGCCACCTCAGCGAAGAGGCCGGCGCCGATTTCGTCAAGACCTCCACCGGCTTTGCTCCCTCGGGCGCCACGCTCGACGACCTTCGTCTGATGCGGCGGACGGTCTCGCCTCGGATCGGCGTCAAGGCCGCCGGCGGCATCCGCACTCTCGATGCCCTGATCGACGCGCTGAACGCGGGTGCCACGCGCATCGGCGCCACCGCGACGCAGCTGATTCTCGACGACTTCGCGGCCCGAAAAGCTCAACGCTAAGCCGGTCGCGCTCCTTCCCATTGACGCCGGCGCCGATTCGCGCGAGCATCCCTCGAATCAGGGATAGGTATTAATGACGATTGGACAATGCGGCGATAAGACCGTAGTTCCCCCCGTCCGCGCTGGACCGAACCCAGCGGAGGCAATTTGTGGCAACTGATCTCGAACAGCAGCTCGTCCAGCTCGACGAACTCCTCGGACTGCTCGATGCGAAGGCTCTTCGCAGCGCCCAAGAGGCTCTCGAGCACCAGATAGCCGAACTCTCGGAACGGCTGGAAGCAACGCGTCAATCGCTCGCGCAAGCACATGCTCAGCGTAAGCGGCTCGCGCGCGCACGTCTCCTCCTCGACGACACCGCGAAGGAAACCAACGGCAACGGCGATCCCGCCCTTCATCACGAGGCAGCGATCGAAGAGCCGGAGGTTGAACAGACGGTGACCGCTCCGGTCATCGCCGAGCGCCGGACGAACGGCTCCGAGCGGCGTCAGATCGAGGACAGGCGCAGCAAGGGCTAACGCCCGCTTCCTGGTGCCCTAGTACTCCTTCGGGAGCTGGATCCCGGCCCTCGCCGAAAGATCGTCGAGGACTCTTTCGGCACCTTCGAAGTCGCCTTCGCCGAACATCAAGAAGGCCATCACGACCTCGGGATCGAACTGCGTCCCGCGCCCGGCGAGAAGCTCCGCCCGCGCCTCGCCGGCCGTTCTCGCGGCGGCGTAAGCCCGCTCTTTGCGCATCGCCTCCCAGGCGTCGCAGCAGGCGATGATCTGCGCCTCGATCGAGATCTCCTCGCTCTTCTTTCCCTCCGGGTAGCCGCGACCGTCGTAGCGCTCGTGATGCTCGCGGATGATGCGACCGACGCCGGCCAGCTCGGGCACCAGCTCGATCAGCGTGGCGCCCATCTCCGGATGCTCCTTCACGAGATCCCACTCGAGAATCGAGAGCGGGCCACTCTTGCCCAGGATCGCCTCCGGTAGAGTGCTCTTGCCGATGTCGTGATAGCGAGCCGCCAGCGCGCAACGCTTTTGCGCCTGCTCGTCCAGGCCGAGCGCGCGCGCCACCAGCGCGGCCCAGCGCTCCATCGTGATGGCTTCGTCCCGCGCCCCCTCGGCCATGGCACCGGGCGGCGCCGGCGCCATCCATTTCATCGAAGGAAACTCGAGCCGGGACATCGACTCCGAGCTCGAGCCCTGCTCGCTGTGCCCGTTCGACGCCGGCGGCGGCGACGGCACGACGGCCGGGGTCTCGTCTTCCGACGCGGCGTCGCTCAGCAGGATCCGGTTTCGTCCGGCCGCCTTCGCGGAGTAGAGAGCAGCGTCAGCGGCCCCGACGAGACCTCGAGGCGTGTTCGCATCGTCGGGCCAGCATGCGCCGCCTATCGAGATCGTCACGAACGCCTCGTGGTTGTGAGGAAGCTGGAACGGCGCCACCTCGAAGGCCCGGCGACAGCGCTCGCCGATCTCCCACAGTTTCTCCTTGCCGCCGCCGGGCAGCAGCACGACGAACTCCTCGCCGCCGTAACGAGCGACGAGGTCGCCGTTTCGCACCGCGTTCAGCAGCCTGCGCGCAACCTCGCGCAGCACGCTGTCTCCGACCAGGTGACCGTGCTCGTCGTTGATCTGCTTGAAGTGATCGAGATCGCAGAGCAGTACTCCCACCGGTGCGTGCGACCTGGCGCTCCGATCGAGCTCGAGCTGGAGCTCGGCATCGAGAAAGCGCCTGTTGTAGAGCCCGGTGAGCGAGTCCATCACGGCTAGCTGCTCCTGCTCGCGCAGCGCCTCCTCGAGCCGGGCGGAATGATGATGACGGTCGAGCGAGTGCACCAGCAGGCGCAGCACCAGCAACATCGAGACGGCGCTCGTGACGGCGAATCCGTTCAACTCGTCTCCGCGCCGGAAGGCGAGCCCGGCGTAGGCGAGCGAGACGGCGACGGCCGCGACCACAACCGTCAGTCTCGCCATCCCGAAGCTGAAACGACTCTGTGAGCGCACGCTTGCCGATCGGCCGGTCAACTCGGCCGCGACGACGATGAGCAGCGCCGATGCGAGGAGCGTGCCGTGAACCGACACCATGCCCTCAGTCGTGAGCAGGTGGCGAGAGGCAAGAACGGCACCGGCGAACCCCGCTCCGATCGCCGTAACGAGAATGAACTGCGAAATCTCCACCTCGGCCGCGGCCCGAGTCGAGAGCCAGATCAGCACCATCGTCACCGCCGCTGCCACCGGAACGACCAGCTGTGGAAGCAGAGCCGACCCGCCGTGGCTGCCGATCCGCGACGAGATGTACATCTCGTACCAGGGGGCGGAGACCGCGAGGGCGACCATTGCCGAGTCGATCAGCCCGAGCGACCAGGCGATCAGCGACGAGCCGGCGAGCAGACGCAGGGCTGCGAGCGCGAGAAGCGAGTAGGCGCCGAGCGTAAGGACACCGGCCGGAAGCCAGCGCGAGCCGACGCTCGCGTCCAGGTGGCCCGCCGTTAGGCGGCTCGCCTCACCCGCCAGCAGCAGGAGACAGAAGAAGGGCACCGCCCACCACAGCGCCCGCGCCGACTTCGGCGCCCTGCGAGCGGCAAGAAAGGCCGAGCAGCCGGCAAGCGCCAACGCCCCAAGTAAAACGCCCTCCCTGAGCACCGATCCGTTCAGCGCCAGCCAGAAGCTGAGCACATAGGCGAGCACGAGCAAGAGCGCGATCTCGGCCACGAGTGGAGACGTCTCGCGCCGATTGGGACGGAACTCGTCTCCGAGTTGAAGAGAGTTCTCGTTCATCACGTTCTCCGCCTGCCCGAGAACACCAAGGACAAATCGGGGGCACTCGTCCTCATCCCGGCGCCAGGCCGGTATTTTCTGCGGCGATACGAGTCCATGCGGCGAACGACCTCGTGCTCCTCCGCCGCCGGACGAACTAGGCACGACACTAGCCAGCTCCTACCGTGGGGGGAGAAGCGCCAATTGTATGACCCTTGCAGGTCGTTGTGGTCTCACATCCCTCGTTCGAGGGACGAGTTGGAGGCCCATGTCCCTCGTTCGAGGGATGTTGGAGCCGCCGCACCACCGCTGGACAGGGACATCCCACCTCGCAACGAGCTCGAGCGCGTCGCCCGCGAGGCGAGCGATGTGTTGGGGCGCGCACCCAGGTCTTGTTGGAACGGTCGCCGCGAGCGCTCAGGGCTCGGAGCAAAATGAACACCTGTCGACTGGGTGAAGCAGCGCGCTGCTGAGCGCGGCCACGCGACGGAGTGCTTCTTCTTGATTCGAGTTCCTAGGTGTCCTGCCTACAGACGTTGTGAACGCGGCTGATCGGGGGAAGGCCTCCGAGTGAGCTGTGTGGTCTGCGCTCGTTGTAGTAGCCGAGCCAGTGTGGCAGAGCGGCATTCCTATGTCGATGCGAG
>JBAWEP010000009.1:0-42630 GCA_049591255.1 Gaiellaceae bacterium | reverse complement strand
CAGCCGGGGCGCTCGGCCAGGCGCCGGCCGGCGCGCACGGTTTCGTCGGCGACCAGGTAGACCTTGACCTCGGCGCCGGGGACGACGACGCTGCCGATGTCGCGGCCCTCGATCACCGAGTCGCCGCGCGTGCCCAGCTCGCGCTGCCGCTCGCGCATGATCTGGCGCACCTGCGGCTGGCGTGCGACGAGCGAGACGACGCGATCGACCTCCGGCAGGCGAATCTCCTCGCTCACGTCGCTACCGCCGATCCAGGTGTGCCCCTCGCCGTCGAAGTCGATCGGGTTGGCACGTCCGAGCTCGGCCAGCAGCTCCTCGTTCTCGAGATCGGCGCCGCGCTCGCGGGCCAGCCAGGTCAGCGCGCGGTACATCGCACCGGTATCGAGGTAGCGAAAGCCGAGCTTGACCGCCAGGGCCCGGGCCACGGTGCTCTTGCCGGCTCCGGCCGGCCCGTCGATCGCCACGATCACAGCTGTGCCCTTTCAAGTGATGCTTCCGAGGTTCTGGGTCGCAAGCACCAAGCGATGCTAGGACGCAGGGAGCGCTCGTAGCCGTCGGCTACGGGTGCGACTGAGGACAACGCAGCGCGCCGCGTGATCGCGGGCCAGAAACCGGAGGGTATCGCTTGGACGGGCACGAAAGCTATCACCCTTCCTCCGGAATGAAATCGCGCCGGGCGATCTCGTCCAGAAGCTCGAAGAAGTCGGGGAAGCTTACTGCGACGCAGTCCGCGTCATCGATCTCGACTCCGTTGCGCGAGAGGATGCCGGCAATTCCTCCCAGCATCGCGATGCGGTGATCGCGGCGACTCTCGACCAGCCCGCCCTTGAAGCGCGTCGGCACTCCGCGCACCCAGAAGCCGTCGGCCTCCGCGTTCACGTGTGCGCCCAGCCCGTTCAAGGCCTCCGTCGTCGACTCGATCCGGTCGGATTCCTTGGCCCGCAGCTCCTCGGCGCCGCGCACGCGGCTGATGCCGTGAGCCATCGACGCAGCCAGAGCGAACAGCGGCAGCTCGTCCACCACGTTCGGCACCTCGTGCGACTCGATCGTCGTCGCCGTCAGCTCGGCCGAGCGAATGCCGAGGCTGCCCACCGGCTCGCCGCCCGACGAGCGCCGGTCGTAGACCGTCGTGCGCGCGCCCATCCGCTCGAGCACGCCGAGGAAGCCGATGCGCGTCGGGTTGAGGTTGACATCGTGGATGCGCAGCTCGGAGCCCACGAGCAGCGAGGCGCCGACCAGGAAGGGCGCCGCCGACGAGAAGTCACCGGGGATGTCGAGGTCGAGCGGCGGTATGCGCTCGACCGGCCAGACGCTGATCTCGCTGCCCTCGTGGCGCACGCGAACGCCGAGCGAAGTGAGCATGCGCTCGGTGTGGTCGCGCGTCGGGACGGGCTCGATCACCGTCGTCGGACCGCCGCTGGCAAAGAGCCCGGCGAGCAGGATCGCCGACTTCACCTGGGCGCTCGCCACGGGCAGCACGTAGGTCGTGGGAACGAGCGACCCGCCCGAGATGGTCACCGGCGCCGAGCCGTTCGTCGTCTCCACCGTCGCGCCCATCTGCCTGAGCGGAATGGCGACTCGCTCGTGCGGGCGGCTCGTAATCTGCTCGTCGCCGGTCAGGACGAAGCGGCCTTCCTGGCCGGCGAGCACGCCGGAGAGGAGCCTGAGCACCGTGCCGGCGTTGCCGCAGTCGATCGGATGGTCGGGCGAGCGCAGCCCGCGCATGCCGACACCCTCGATCCTGATCGTGCCGGGGCTCGGCTCGCTCACGCCGGCGCCGAGCTCGCGCACGGCGGCGAGCGCCGAGTCGGTATCGGCGGCGTGCCCGAAACCGCGAATCTCGCTGACCCCGTCGGCTAGCGCGGCCAGTAGCGCCGCCCGCTGGCACAGGCCCTTGACGCCCGGCACGGCGATGTCACCGACCAGCGCCGCCGCCGGAGCGACCCGCCTGCTACTCACGCGTCCTCTTCCATGATGTCCGAGACGACGACGCCGTAGCCCTGCGCCGCGAGCAGATCGGCGGCCCGCTGCGCCTCGCCCTCGCCGGCGATGACGATCGAGAGCGAACCGCCGCGATCGGGCGAGACGTGCTGCATCTCCAGATCTTCGATGTTGATGCGCTCGGCTCCCAACACCTGGGTGATGCCGGCCAGCACGCCGGGCTGGTCGGCCACGTGCACGCGCAGGCGGAAGAGCCCGCCCATGTTCGGGTAGACCTCGGCCAGCAGGTGGCGGCGGTACACCCCGGCCTCCGTGATCCACTCGGCGACAAAGCCCGCGTCGCCGCTGGCGAGCGCGCCCTCCAGCTGCTCGATCAGGCGCCGGTGCTCGGCCAGCGCCTCGCGCAGCGGGCCCGAGTTCTCGAGGAAGATGTCCACCCAGATGCGCGGGTTCGCGCCGGCCACTCGCGTCATGTCCCTGAGCGAGCCGCCCGCGCTGGCAAGCGGCTCGTGCCCCTCCACCCGCGTCGCGCCGGCCTGGTTGACGAGCAGGTTGGAGAGCGCATGAGGAAGATGGCTCGTCAGCGCGACGAGGCGATCGTGGGCCGCGGCGTCGATCGCTATCGGATGGGCACCGAACGCGGCCACGAAGCCGTGCAGCATGCGGTAGCGGTCGGGGTCGGTGACGTCCTGCGGGGTGAGAAACCAGGTCGCGCCGTCGAAGATGTCCGCGCTCGCATACTCCGGCCCGCTCGTCTCCGAGCCGCAGACGGGGTGCCCGCCGATGAAGCGGTTGTCGTCGTCGGCGGCGGCGCAGACGGCGAACTTGGTCGAGCCGACGTCGGTCACCGTGCAGCCTTCGCCGACCAGCTCGAGCACTTCGAGCACGCGCTCGGGCAGGACGGCCACCGGCGCGGCGACGATCACCAGCTCGGCGGCCTGCACCGCCTCGGCCAGGGTCTGGGCGGCCATATCGATGGCGCCGCGCTCCTGCGCGATGCGAAGCGCGGCGGAATCGGGATCGAATCCCGCAACCTGCGCCACGCCGGCGCGCTTGGCCGCGAGCCCGACCGAGGCCCCGATCAGGCCCGTGCCGACGATCGCCAGGCGCGACAGCCGCATGCCGTGATGCTCGGTTTCCAGTGGATGAACGCTCATTCCAGGCAAGTCTAGTGGCGGAGCGCACCACCTCCACGGCGCCTCCTCTCCCGCTCATCCGGCGACGAGCGCGCCCGCTCAGAGATAATCCCCCGCGATGAAGATCTTCTCGGGCATCCAACCGACCGGCGCCAAGCACCTCGGCAACTACTCGGGCGGCTTTCGCCAGTACGCCGCCACGCAGGAGCAGGGCGACGCCTTCTTCTGCATCGTCGACCTGCACTCGATCACCGTCCCCCACGATCCCCAGGATCTGAGGGAGCGAACGCTTGACCTGGCGGCGCTGATGTTCGCCACCGGGCTCGATGCCGAACGCTCGACGGTGTTCGTGCAGAGTCACGTGACGGCGCACGCCGAGGCGGCCTGGCTGCTCTCGGCGGTGACGAGCTACGGCCAGCTCCAGCGCATGACCCAGTTCAAGGACAAGGCCGAGCAGCAGGAGTTCATCTCCGCCGGCCTGTTCACCTACCCCGTGCTGATGGCCGGCGACATCCTCCTCTACCAGACCGACATCGTCCCGATCGGCGACGACCAGCGCCAGCACCTGGAGCTCGCGCGCGACCTCGCCGAGCGCTTCAACTCCCGCTTCGGCGAGACCTTCACGGTGCCCAAGGGCGTCTACCCCTCCAGCGGCGCGCGGGTGATGGACCTGCAGCAGCCAGAGAACAAGATGTCCACCACCGGCGGCAACCCGCAGGGAACGATCTACCTGCTCGACCCGCCCGAGGCGGTGCGCAAGAAGATCAAGACAGCGGTCACCGACTCGGGGCGCGAAGTCGTCCACGACCTGAACGAGAAGGTCGGCATCTCGAACCTGATCGAGATCATGACGGTGGCCCATGGCGAATCGATCGCGGAGGTCGAGAAGCGCTTCGAAGGCGCCGGCTACGGGCAGTTCAAGAGCGAGGTGGCAGAAGCCGTCGTCGAGCTGCTGGAGCCGATTCAGGGCCGCTACCGCGAGCTGCGCGAAGACACCGCCGAGCTCGAGCGGATGCTGGCGATCGGCGCCGCCAAGGCGCGAGCGGCTTCGGCGCCGACGCTGGAGAAGATGTACGAGCGAATGGGCTTCACCCGACCGAAGGGAGTGTGACGAGATGCTGATCTCCACCATGAACGACGTTCCCGGCCACCAGGTCACCGAGGTCATCGGCGAGGTCTTCGGGCTGACCGTGCGCTCGCGCAACGTCGGCGCCCAGATCGGCGCCGGCCTGAAATCGATCCTCGGCGGCGAGCTGAAGGGAATGACCAAGCAGCTGATCGAGAGCCGCAAGGAGGCGATCGCGCGCCTGGTCGAGGAGGCCGAGGGCACCGGCGCCAACTGCGTGCTGGCGATGCGCTTCGACGTCTCCGATCTCGGCAACACCTGGAGCGAGATCTGCGCCTACGGCACCGCGGTGAAGATCAGCTAGGCCCACCACGCAGCAACTGGATTCGAAAGGCGCCCGCTCGATGCGGGCGCCTTTCTCTTGCAAGCGCTAAAGCTAGCGGCCAGACTGGAACGTCTCTCCAGCGATGACACTTGCGACCATCGACTAGAGGCAATAGATTCGGCGCGACACGTCCACCCAACCGGAGGAGAGATGAGCCGCACATCCAGCCTCACCCGGTCACTCGTACTCGCCTCGATCGTCGCCGGCTGTTGTGTTGTCCTCCCCGGTTGCGGCGGGCATGGCAAGAAGCTGGTGGCCGAGCGAGTCACGCTCACGGACACCGAGCAATCCACCGTCACCGAGGCAAAGCGCATGCGGGTCACCGGCCCCCTGGCCATGGGACCGATCGTGTCAGGCTTCGCCGACAGCCCCTACCGCCTGGCCGAGAAGCCGCTGGCGCCGCTCTCTGGCTGGCTCACGCCGCAATTCGTCCTATCGCCCGACGGCGGGCAGATCGCCTACTCCACCGAAAGGAAGCGGGGAAAGGGACCGATCGTACTCCGCCTCTTCTCTGACGCAGGAACCGACACGGTCGTCGCCCGAGGCGGCTTCACGCCCGCCTGGCGCGGCGACGGAGCCATCGCCTACGCGCACATCGTCTCGACGAGCGCCAAGTCGGCGACCTGGAGCTCGAAGAAGGCCGAGATACTCGTGCGCGCAAAGCCCGCCCGAGCGGCGACGAAGTGGTCGGTGAAGCCCGCCGAGTACATGGTCTACGGCTGGGCCAACCAGCACTTGATCGCCTACAGCCAGCACGAGTGCGAGACGCTCGAGGTCCTGGCTTTCGACTCTCCGGGCGAGAGCCGCACGCTCGGTTGGGGCTTCATCGTGGCGGTCGACCCGAGCGGTGAGATGGTCGCAATCGCTCCCGAGGTCTGCGGCGACGACCGGCTGTCCGGCACGCTGCGAGTGGTGCGTGTGAGCGACGGGTACGTTCTCGCCGAGCTTCCCGCCGCGAAGGTCGCCGCCGCCGTCGGAAAGAAGTCCGCTCCGCCGGTCTTCATCGACTACTCGGGCTCGTGGCGCGGCGACACGATCGCCGGTGCCGTCGGCACCCACATCGTCTTCTTCCGGTACTCGAGAGGCCACCTGTCGGTATCCGGCGCGATTCCGGTGATGAAGCGGCTCGGATACGTGGCGGAACCGGTCTTTCTCGACGAGGAAGCAACCCTCGTCGCCGCCACCGCCACATCCTCCGACGGCAAGGGAAACGAGCTGGGCTCTCACCTCGTGGTCTGCGACCGAAAGACGGGCACCTGCAAGGCGGGCCGGGCGGCCGCGCTGCCGCGGAACGTGAGCCGGCCCCAGCCCGGCTGGTGATCTAGAGCCCGGTGAGCGTCTGTAACGCCTCGACCTCACCCCGGTCGAGCTCCCGCCATTTTCCCGGCTCCAGCCCTTCCAGGTCGAGCCCGGCGTAGATGCTGCGGTGCAGGCGAACGACCGGGCAGCCGACGGCGGCGCACATCAGCTTCACCTGGTGCTTGCGGCCTTCGTGGATGGAAAGCTCGATCTTGCGCGGCCCCAGCCGGCGCGCCTTGGCCGGCGCGGAGCGTCCGTCCTCGAGCTCGATCCCCTCGGCCAGCGTTCGTAGCGCATCGTCCGTCGGCTCGCGCTCCAGCTCCGCCTCGTAGACCTTCTCCACCCCGTAGCGCGGGTGAGCGAGGCGATGCGCGAGCTGGCCGTCGTTGGTCATGAGCAGCGCCCCGGTCGTATCGGCATCGAGCCTGCCGACCGGAACCACCCGCGGCGCTCGCGGCACCAGCTCGATCACGGTGTGCCGGCCCTGCGGATCGCGGGCGGTGGTCACGACGCCCGCCGGCTTGTGCAGGAGCAGATAGGCGAGCTTCTGCTTGGCGACCGGCTTTCCGTCCACCTCGACCCGGTCGCGCGCGGCGACAAAGGTGTTGAGCTGACCGGGCTCGCCGTTCACACGCACGCGACCGGCCTTGATCAGCTCGTCGGCGCCGCGCCGCGAGGCGACACCGGCACGGGCGAGGTAGGCGTTAAGGCGCATGCTCTACGAATACTCGCTGTTTCCGGCGGCGAGCGCCGCGACGTCGGCGGGCGCCGTTAGTGTTAGCCGACGGATGCGCGAACCGCTGCTCCAGCTCCATTACCTCGGTCATTCGTCGTTCGTGCTGCGCTTCGCCGGCGGCGTCTCGCTCCTCACCGACTACGGCAAGTCGAACGCCTTCGGGCTCGACAGCCCGATCTACGACCTCGGCGACCTCCGGCCCGACGTGGTTCTCTATTCGCACCACGACGACGATCACGACCGCGGCGACGAGTTTCCCGGCGCCACGATCCTCGACGGAGCGCACCTGCACGAGGAGGTCGGGATCGACGGCATCGTCTTCGAGCCGATCAGGACGAGCGAGCGAGCGCCGGGCGACAACACGAGCTTCCTGATCGGCTTCGAGGATCTGAAGATCCTCTTCGCCGGCGACTGCCAGGGCGACATCGTCTCGATCGGCCAGGCGAGCGCGAGAGAGCGGATCGAGGCTCACTTCCCGAAGTCGCTCGATCTCCTCTTCCTGCCGATCGACTGGATGCATCCGATCGCGACCGACGCCGCCGCCTTCGTCGAGCTCCTCCAGCCACGAACGGTGATCCCGATCCACTACTGGAGCGGGCAGGCAAAGGCCGATTTCCTCGCCGCGCTGTCCGGAAGGAACGAACCCGGCGCAAAGCGCTTCCTGATCGAGGAGCTCGGACGCGCCGACTACGCGATCGCGAGCGCCGGCGCTCGCGACGCCGCGACGACGCGTGTGATCAGTCTCGAGCCGGCACCCTGGCGGCGGTAACCTCTTGAACATGCTGATCGCGCCGCAAGTAGAGGCGCTCGACCTGCCGATGAGCCTGCTCGGTGCGCCGTCCACGGTGCACCCGACTCTCCTCTGGGACGAGCGCAACGCGGTGCTGATAGACGCGGGCTTCGCGGGTCAACTTCGTGAGCTGCGCGAACAAGCCGAGCTGGCCGGAGTTCCTCTCGCGAGGCTCACGAAGCTGATCGTCACTCACCAGGACATCGATCACATCGGCGGTATATCTCCTCTCCTCGCCGAGGAGGGCGAGCACATCGAGGTGCTGGCCCACGAGCTCGACCGCCCCTACATCAGCGGCGAGAAGCGCCTGCTGAAGGCGAGCCCCGAGAATCTCGAGCGTTTGAGCGGGCGCATGTCGTCGCTGCCCGAAGAACGGCGCCGGGCGGTGCTCGACGCTTTCCTGAGCACTAAAGCCAGGGTTGACCGGTCGCTGACGGACGGCGAGCGGCTTCCCGACTGCGGCGGCATCGTCGTGGTGCACACGCCGGGTCACACTCCCGGGCACATCTGCCTCTACCTGGAACGAACGAAGACGCTCGTGGCCGGCGATGCGCTCAACGTGGTGGAAGGCCGCCTCACCGGCCCGAACCCGCAGTCGGCGGCGGACATCGCTCAGGCGAGGCGCTCGCTCGACAAGCTGGCCGCCTACGACATCGCGACCGTCGTTTGCTACCACGGCGGCGCCTATTCGGACGACGTGAACGCTCGTATCGCCGAGCTGGCCGGCGAACCTACTCTCGGCGACTAGACACGCCGAGGAGCTCGAACGGAGCCCGCGCTCTCTGGCCGCATTCGAAGCGATTCGCGGTTCGGCACGAACTCGGCACATTCCGATGCGTTTCTTCCCACAATTCTCTTCGCCCGCGTAACGCGGTGCCAGGCACCGCGTCGGGCGCCCCTACCTGAGAAGCGGCTCTACTTCCGCCCCGCGCCGAAAGCGCGCTCAGGCGCCGCGCTGCGCGGCCACCACGTGCAGGCGCTCGCGGATCGTCTCGGCGTCGCTGTCGAACTCCTCCAGGCGTGGTAGCTCGGCCAGGCTTGCCAGACCGAACACGCGCTCGAACAGCGGCGTGACGCGATAGCGGATCGCTCCACCGGGACCGTCGTCGCGCCCGGCCTCGGCGACCAGCCCGCGCTCGAGCAGGTTGGCGACGGTGGCCTCGGCGGCGACACCGCGAATGCGGGTGATCTCGGGTCGCGTGCAGGGCCCGAGATAGGCGACGATGGCCAGCGTCTCGAGCGCTGCCTGTGAGAGCGAGCGCTGAACGGGACGCTCGAACAGGCGCGAACAGGCGGTCGCCGCCTCGCGCGAGGCGCGCAGCGCATAGCCGCCGGCCACGTACTCGAGCACGATTCCGCTTCGGCCTTCGCTGTGGCGCTCGCCCGCCAGTCGCAGCGCAGCCTCGACGCGCTCGGCGTCTTCGTCGGCGGCCGCGGCCAGCTCATCGATCGGTAGCGGCGCCGACGCGACCACGAGCAGCGCCTCGACGGTGCGCGCCAGCGCGTCGAGCGGGCTCGAGGTGATCAGGCGGAGCGGGCGCTCGTCCATGCGGAACTCCTCTCTAGGTCTCTTCTCTCGACTCGGATCGGCGCAAAGGGCGCCGCCTGCTTGATCGCTATCTCGCCCAGCCTGCCGAGCTCCAGCAAGGCGAGAAAGGCGACAGCCTGCTCGACCCGCGAAAGCTCCCCCAGCTCGTTCTCGAAATCGAAGCGGCTGCGCCGGCTGAGCAGCGAGCGAAAACGCTGCACGAACTGATCGAGCGGCGGATACCGAAGCGCCATGTGCGCCAGCGAGACCGGCTTGGGCGGAGTGGCCAGCAGGCGCAAGGCGCCGACCAGTGCGGCCGGATTCTGCGGGGCGACGGTGCGGGCAACGGGTGGGCGAAGCGGCGCCGGGCCAAGCCGGAAGAAGCGGTCCTGTTCCTGCTCGAGCCTGCTTGCAAGCCAGGCCGCCGCCTCCTTCGTGCGCCGGTAGGCGGCCAGCCGGCGGGCCAGCTCCTCGGCCGCCTCCTCGGGCTCGAGCTCGGCCAGCTCGGCCGCCTCGTCGTCGAAGAGCAGCCGCGCCTTCAGCTCCAGCAGCGCCGAGACCAGAACGAGAAACTCGCCGCAAGCCTCCAGATCGCCCTCTCCCAGTTCGCGCGCGGCGGTTTCGCCCTCGACCGGGTCGCGCTCCAGCATCTCCTCGATGAAGGCGAGCACGATGCCGGCCACGTCGATCTCGGCCAGATCGATCTCCTCCTTGAGAACAAGGGTCAGAAGGAGGTCGAGGGGGCCCTCGAAGGCCTCGAGATCGAGCTCGAGCTCGGCGACACGCATCTCGGCGAGCCTAGCGGCCCGGCCGGACGCGCCCCTTGGGCACGCTCATGCGCGGGCCCTTCACCTTCACCGAAGGCTTCTTCTCCTTCTTCCTCTTCGGCTTCCTGGCGCCGCCCTTCCCCTGGGGCTGTGAAGGCCCTGGCTCGGCGGGCCCCTCCGGCGCGGGAAGAAGAGGCTTGCGGATCAGCTGCCACCAGACGAAGAAGGCCCAGGCACAGACGAAGATGACGATCGAGACCCAGGCATTCAGGC
Source organism: Gaiellaceae bacterium (assembly GCA_049591255.1). Taxonomy (GTDB): domain Bacteria; phylum Actinomycetota; class Thermoleophilia; order Gaiellales; family Gaiellaceae; genus Fen-549. Next base: position 32,709 of record JBAWEP010000009.1, on the reverse strand, counting down.
GCAGCCCCAGGAAGTGGTGCGCGGGATCGATCCGTAGCAGCTCCATGAAGAAGCGGATGAGCGCGTAGTAGGCGACGTAGAGCGCGAAGAGCGCGGGCGCGCGGAGCTTGAAGCGGCGCTCGAGCAAAAGCAGCAGGCCGATGCCGACAAGTGCGAGCAGAGACTCGTAGAGGAAGGTCGGTTGGAAGGTCGAGAAGCGCTCGTAGCCCGCCGGCCTGTTGATCGGGTCGATGTGCAGGCCCCAGGGCAGGCTGGTCGGCTTGCCGAACAGCTCCTGGTTCCACCAGTTGCCCCAGCGACCGATGGCCTGCGCAAGCAGGAGCCCGGGCGCCACGATGTCGAGCATCTTCGGAATGCTCTCGCCGGCTCGGTGGACGACGATCGCGCCGGCCCCGGCGCCGAACAGGACCCCTCCGTAGATGCCGAGCCCGCCCTTCCAGACGGCGAACGGCGCCCACCAGTGGTGGATCTGCGTGACCTCGTTCCAGCTCGTGACGTCGTGGTACAGGCGCGCGCCGACGACGCCGGCCAGTACGCCCCAGACGGCGACCTGGAAGACCAGGTCCCAGTTGCCGCCGCGGCGGACGTAGCGCATCCCCGTCAGCCACATGGCGGCGGCGATGGCCAGGAGCAGCATCAGCCCGTAGAAATGGATCGTCACCGGCCCGAGCGCGACGGTGCTGTGCTCCGGCGACGGAATCGAGGCGAGAAGCATCATGCGCCAATCATCTCAGCTGGCGTGGTGACCGTGACGGATTGAGGCGTCACCGCCTGCGCCGGCTAGCCTCCGCTTGCAAACGCTCGCAGAGACTGCCTCAGCGACCTCGTCGAGGCGGCCACCGCGGTCGGCTCGTAGCCGCAGTGGGCGAGACAGTTGGCGCAGCGAGGATCGCGGCCGCGACCGTGCTTGTCCCATTCGGTCGTCTCGAGCAGCTCGGCGTAGGAATCGACGTAGCCGTCCGCCATCAGGTAGCAGGGACGCTGCCAGCCGAACAGCGTGTAGCAGGGGATGCCCCAGGCCGTGCACTCGAACTCCGCCTTCCCCTCCAGGAAGTCGAGGAACAGCGGCGTGTGATTGAAGCGCCAGCGCTTGCGCGCGCCGTCCGAAAAGAGCTCGCCGAAGAGGGCCCGCGCCTGCTCGACGCCGGGGAAGTGCTCCTGGTCGGGCGCCTGCTCGTAAGCGAAGGCGGGAGAGATCATCATCGAGTCGACGCGAAGCTCGTCGTTCAGGAAATCGAGCAGCGCTCGCACATCGTCGGCGCTGTCGGCGCTCGAGACAGTCGTGTTGGTCGTCACCTTGAAGCCGCGCCGCTTCGCCTCCTCGATCGCCTTCACGGCCTTGTCGAACACTCCCTTGCGGCCGACTCCGGCATCGTGCCGCTCGCGCAGGCCGTCCAGGTGCACGACCCAGGCGAAGTAGGGCGAGGGACGGAAGAGATCGAGCTTCTTCTCGAGCAGGATGCCGTTCGTGCACAGATAGACGAAGATCTTGCGCTCGATGAAGGCCCGCACCATCTGCCCCATCTCGGGATGGATGAGCGGCTCGCCGCCTGCGATCGAGACCATCGGAGCGCCGGATTCCTCGATCGCCGCGAGTGCCTGGGCAACCGGCATGCGCTGGCGCAAGACGTCTGCGGGGTACTGGATCTTGCCGCAGCCGGCGCAGGCGAGATTGCACTGGAAGAGCGGCTCGAGCTCGACCAGGAGTGGAAAGCGCTCGCGGCGATGAAGCCGCTGTGAGAACAGATAGCTGCCCATCTTGATGCTTTGCCGCAGGGGAATCATGACGCTCCCAACTCTCGAGGAAGACGAAACTGAAGAGACTCGGTCGTAGCTTGCCTTTCTTCCACGGTCGCCTCTCCGATGCTACCCAGGACCTCGATCAAACGGTTGACCAGCCGCTCGGGCGCCGAGGCTCCGGCGGTCAGGCCGACGGTCGCCGCTTGCTTCAACCAGGCCACGTCGACGTCCGTCTCGTCGTCGACGAGATAGGCCGGCACACCCTCCCTGCGCGCGACCTCCACCAGCCGGCGCGAGTTCGAGGAGGTGCGCGAGCCGACCACCAGCACGACGTCGGAGTCGCGCGCAACCGCTCGCACCGCGTGCTGGCGATTGGCGGTGGCGTAGCAGATGTCGTCCGAAGACGGCCCGCGTAGAGCCGGATAGCGGCGCCTCAGCGTCTCGACGATCTCGCTCGTCTCGTCGACCGCCAGCGTGGTCTGGGTCAGGTAGCTGACCCTTTCCGGATCGACGGCACGAGCGGTCTCCGCGTCGCCGACGCCGTCCACGAGCACGATCGAGTCGGGCGCCTCGCCCTTCGTTCCCTCGACCTCCTCGTGACCGGCGTGGCCGATCAGGAAGATCGTGTCGCCGCGGGCGGCGAAGCGGCGCGCCTCGGCATGAACCTTGCTCACGAGCGGGCAGGTGGCGTCGATCACCTCGAGCCCGCGCTCGCTCGCCGCCTCTCTCACCGCCGGCGAGACGCCGTGCGCCGAGAAGATGACGACCGCCCCTTCGGGCACCTCGTCGAGCTCGTTCACGAAGACGGCGCCGCGGCTCTCGGCCTCGGCGACGACGTGCTCGTTGTGGACGATCTGCTTGCGCACGTAGATCGGCGCCCCGCGGCGCTCGAGCACCAGGTTGACGATCTCGATCGCCCGCTCCACCCCGGCGCAGAACGAGCGCGGCGCCGCGAGCAGCACCTTTCTCGGCCCGATCGCCTCCAGCCACTCGGGAAGTACCTTGCTCGCCCGGCGTAGGTTGCGTAGCGCGCGCAGCCCCGCAAACGGGGTGCGCGGATCGAGCAGGCGCCTTCCGGCCGGGTCGACGACGACGCGGAGCACGGCCAGCGGGCGACCCTCGGCGGCCTCGGCCAGCCAGGCCGATTCCATGTCGACCGCCATCACTCCCTGAGCCGCGAGCGTCTCGCGCTCCGCGCGCCCGACGATGTGATCGCAGGAGAAGATCGGGCCGGCGTGCACGCGCAGGCCGCGGCGCTCGAGCGCGGCGATCAGGAGAGCGCTCGCCGGCGTCGGCACGGGCCCGGCCCCTTCGCGCCTCAGCTCGGTGGCGCAGACGACGTCGCCCACCCGAAGCTCGCGAGAGACGCCCGCACAGAGTCCGACTATCGCCAGTGCCCGCGCGCTCTCGACGGCCATGCCCCGCGCTGCCGCGATCCGCGCGCGCTGCATGCCCATGCCCGAGCGCAATATCCGCCAGTCCGGCTCCTCCTTCAGTGCGGCCTGCTCGGTGCGCAGCGCAGTCATGACGAGAAGCGACGTGCTCACTCCTCGGCTCCCAGCACGCGACCGAGCGCCATCACCGGGAAGACCTGCCGGTAGAGGTGGTAGTTGAGGTTGAAGTCCCAGGGGAAGCCGGTGCCGGTGAACTGGGGCTCGTCCCAGCCGCCGTCCGGGCGCTGCGCCCGTACCAGCCAGTCGACGGCGCGCCAGGCGGCCTCGTTCAGCTCGCCGGCGGCGTGGAAGGCCAGAAGCGCCCAGGCCGTCTGCGAGGCGGTCGAGTCGCCGCGGCCGCGCCAGCTCGGATCGCTGTAGGAGCGCATGTCCTCGCCGAAGCCGCCGTCGGAGTTCTGGATCCGCTCGAGCCAGGCGAGCGCCCGGCGGACGCTCTCGTGCTCGGTCAGTCCCAGGGCGGCGAGCGCCGGCACCGCCGCGCCCGTCCCGTAGATGAAGTTCGCGCCCCAGCGCCCGAACCAGGATCCGTCCGGCTCCTGCGCCTCGAGCAGCCAGTCGAGCCCGCGCCTCGTCTCGCGCAGATCGCCCATGCCCTCGCGCCCGAGCATCTCGAGCACGTGCGCCGTCACATCCGCGCTGGGCGGATCGGTGACCGCGCCGAAGTCGCAGAAGGGCAGCCGCGCGGCAATCCGGCTCATGTTGTCGACGTCGAAGGCCGCCCAGCCGCCGTCCTTGCTCTGCATGCCGAGCGTCCAGGCCAGGCCGCGCTCGCAGGCGCCGTCCGACGGCTCGTCGCCGGGCAGCGCACGGCGCAGGGCCGGGACGACGATGGCCGTGTCGTCCACGTCGGGGTAGTTGTCGTTGGCGAACTCGAACGGGAATCCGCCCGGCTCGAGCTTCCGCCTGCGTACGGACCAGTCGCCGCGGACGCGCACCTCGCAGGAGACCAGCCAGCGGGCGGCGCGCTCGAGCCGAGGATCGCTCGGCTCCAGGCCCGCGTCGAGCAGGGCCAGCACCGCCAGCCCCGTATCCCAGACCGGCGACTGGCAGGCCTCGATCCGCCGTCCCTGCTCGTCCTCGATCGTGAAGACGTCGAGGCCCGAGAGGGCCTTTGCCAGCGCCGGGTCGTCGAGCGGCCGGCCGAGTGCGTGCAGGGCCACGATCGACCACACCCAGGGTGGCTGGATGCCGCCCCAGGAGCCGTCCTTCTCCTGGCGATCGAGTACCCAGCGCTCGGCACGGCGCAGCGCACGGCGGCGAAGCGCGCCGATCGGGCGGCGCTCGTAGCGGTGAAGGGCGCGATCGAGCCCCACGAAAAGGCGATCCCAGACATCGTCGACGCGCGGCGCCGAGCTGGCGCCGCTGCGCAGCTCGTCGATCGCGAAGGGCGGGTCGGCCTGCGGCCTGAGCGCGCTGACGATCGAGAGGGCGACGATCGTCTGCCGCGCCCAGCAGCCGAAGGTGTAGACGCTGAATGGGGCGCGCGCGGGAAGCATGATCTGCTCGGGCGGCAGCATCGGTACCTCCTGCCACGACCAGAGCCCGAGCAGCGACAGCCACATGCGCGTGAAGACGCGGCTGCGCTCGACGCCACCGGTTGCCCGGATCAGGACGGCCGCCCGGCGCATGTGCTCGGCCTCGGGAGAGTCGCCCGCAAAACGCAGTGCCAGATAGGCCTCGACCGTGGTGGAGAGATCGAACGGGCCGCCGTAGAAGGTCGCCCAGCTGCCGTCCTCGCGCTGGCGCGAGCGGATCCAGCGGGCGCTCGCCTCCGTCTGCCTCCGGTCGAGAACGCCGAGGTAGTGGCGCAGAAAGAGATCCTCGGCGTCGATCGTGACGTTGGTCTCGAGCTCGCCCTTCCACCAGCCGTCGGGGTGCTGGAGATCGAGCAGGTGCGCGCGGGCACGCTCGAGCGTGGCCCGGACGGATTCGAGAGCGGGCGTGGCGATCGCCATCTAGCCCGATCCCTCCGCGGAGGCAAGCACGGGTTTTCGAGCCGAGGAGGCAGCAGCTAGATCCGAGAGCGCAAGCCCCGCCGCCGTCAGCCCACTTCGAACCGCGCCCTCCATCGTCGCCGGCCAACCCGTGTCGGTCCAGGCGCCGGCCAGGTAGAGGCCGGGTAGATCGGTGCGCGCAGCGGGACGAAGCCGCCGCGAGCCGGGAACGGCGCAGAAGGTCGCGCGAGGCTCACGCGTGACGGCGAAGTCGAGCAGCTCGGCCTTCGCGGCCGCGGGAAGCAGGCGCGAAAGAGCCGGCACGAAGCGCTCGCGCAGCGCTCGCAGCGGCAGGCCGATCTCATCGCGAGCGGCCGAGAGCGAGACCGTGACGAGCTGACCGCGGTCGACGCCCGAGGACGCGGTGCGGTCGAACAACCACTGCACGGGCGAGTCGAGCGCGGCGGCCATCGGTTCTGCGAGCACGGGCCGATCGTAGTGCAGGTGTAGATTGACGATCGGGCTCGAGCCGAGCCGTTCGAGCGCAGCGGCGTCGACCACGCCCGCGGGCAGAAGGCCCGCGGCGACCTGATGAGGCACGGCGCAGATGACGGCGTCGGCCTCCTCGACGCCGCGCGCAAGCTCCAGTCGCAGACCGCTGCGCTCGCTTCGAACAGAGCTCACCACAGCGGCAAGCTCTACTCGCACGCCGGCGGCCGCAAGAGCCGCCTTGGCCGCCCCACCGTGCAGCTGCTGCAACGGCACGGTCGCCACGCCGATGTCGCCTCCGCCCTTCGTCTCGAGCAGCGCGGTACGGAAGACCTTCAGCGCGGAGGCAAGCGAAGCCTCGCGCACCGGAACGTTGAGCGTCGCAAGCGCGATCAGCTCCCAGAGACCGGTGACGCCGCGCTCGGACTGTCCGCGCCCGCGCAACCACTCGGCGAAGCTCTGCTCGTCGAGCGCGGGATCGTCCGGATCGAGCCGGCGCATCGCGGCCGCCGCGCGCATCGCCGCCAGGCGCTCGCCAACGCTGAGCGGGCGGTAGCGAAGCAGGCTGCCCGCGAGCTGTAGCGGGGCGGGAAGGCCATTTCGCCGCAGGAGCGCCGGCCGGCTCGCCTCGCGCAGCACGGGCACCCGCAGCGGCTCCAGGCTGACCAGCTTCCGCGTGCCTAGCCGTTCCAGAAAACCGAGATAGGCGCTGCATGCGCGCACGAACACGTGCTGGCCGTTGTCGATCCAGTGGTCGCGGCGCCGCACCGAGAAGGTGGCGCCACCAAGCCGCGTCCGCGCCTCGTAAAGCGTCACCTCCGCACCGGCGTCCGCGCACTCCAGCGCAGCCGCCAGGCCGGCCAGCCCGCCGCCGATCACCGCGATTCGCTCTGCGCTCAAACGGCCGCCCTCAGCAGGCTGCGCGCGAGTAGCCGGGCCTTCTCGCCGCGCCCGAGCGACATTCGCCCCTCGAGCACCCGCTCGGGGCTCGAGGCGATGCGCTCGAGCAGGCGCTGGTAGGCGCCCGCCATCGCGAGCACGCAGGCGGCGCTGCGCCGGTCGAGCAGCGGCACGAGCCCGAGACCGCGCCCGAGCCAATCCAGCCCGCGCTCGGCCTCGTAGGCGACGACCAGCTCGACCGGCCCCTCCATCCGCCCGCCGCCGATCCGGCAGCCGAAGCGCTCGAGATCCTCCTCGGGAACGTAGCGGCGCCCGCAGCGCGTGTCCTCGCGCAGGTCGCGCAGGATGTTCGTGATCTGAAGTGCGACTCCGAGGTCGTCGGCGAGCGAGTTGGCCCGCTCGCGCTCGTCGGTGACGAAGACGCCGAGCGACAGGCGGCCGATCGAACCGGCCACGCAGCGGCAGTACTCGACCAGCTCGGGAAAGCTGGAGTAGCTGCGCCCCCGCACGTCCATCTCGGCGCCGTCGATGAGATCGCCGAAGGCCGCGAGCGGGATCGGGTAGCGCCGCGACGCATCCGCCAGCGCGGCCAACACGCGATCGTCGGTTTCCTCTTCGATCCGCTCGAGCTGCTCGCGTAGCGAGCTCAGCTGGCCGAGCTTCTCCTCGTCGGGAAGGGAGCCGTCCGCGATGTCGTCGATGCGGCGGGCCAGCGCATAAACCGCGAAGATCGCCTCGCGCCGGTCGCCCGGCAGGATGCGCATGCCGGCGTAGAAGCTGGAATGCGACCTGCGCACCAGCTGGCGGCAGTGCTCGTAGGCGAGCTCCGTGCTGACGCTCATCTTCCCGCTCCCCAGGCGCGCAGGATCAGTAGCGCGCGGCGCCTGCCGCTCGCCCGCGGCGGGCCAGCCAGAACGTCGAAGCCGGCCCCGACGATGCTTTCGAGCGCTGCACGCCCACCGCCGACGTAACCGGCGACCGCCAGCCGAGCGCGACCGCGCAGCCGCCCAACCAGCGGCGCGCCCTCGTCGAGAAGCGCCCGAGCGCGCTCCACCTCGAAGGAAAGGAGACTGCGCAGGCCGCCATCGGCATGCGTGGCGCCAAGCTCGCCCGGCTCGACGCCGAACTTCTCCAGGTCTTCCGCCGGGATGTACACGCGCCCGCGGCCGTAGTCCTCGCCGACGTCCTGCCAGTGCTCGGCGAGCTGCAGGGCCGTGCAGATCCGGTTGGAGAGCTCGATTCGATCGGGCGTCGCGCGACGGAAGACGTACAGGACGAGCTCGCCAACGGGATTGGCCGACAGGTCACAGTAGGCGAGCAGCTCGGCGAAGGTCTGGTAGCTCTTTTTCTCCTGGTCGGCTCGGTTCGCCTCGATCAGGCGCAGGAACGGGTCACGCGGAAGATCCAGCTCGCGCACGGTGGGCGCTAGACGCTGCAGGAGGGGATGCTCGGGCCGGCCCGAGAAGACCCGCCCGAGGTCGCGCTCGAGCCGGTCGAGCAGCGCAAGACGGTCTCCCGCGAGCTCGTCTCCGATCTGGTCGGTCAGGCGCGCGAAGCCGTAGATAGCGGTCAGGTGAGTGCGCGTCCGCCGCCCGAGCAGCGACATCGCCACCGGAAAGTTCTCGTCGGCGGCGAGTGGAAGGATCGCGTCGTCGCCCGGCAGGTTTCCGGCGCTCTCTCCCATCTCTCGGTCAAGCGCTTCCGTCATTCGCTCGCGAGACCATTCTCGCCCTCTTCGCCGAGGACGCCGAGGACGCTGATTGTGCGTGGAGAGTGGATACGGCGATTCCATTCTGGGCGCCGCTCGTCCCGATCGCGGCGCTTGTTCAGGTCACGTCGAGCGGTGGTGCGCCGCGCGCGGTGACGAAGGTCGTGGTTTTCGAAACTAAACTTCAGCTCCGTTTCCCGGTTTCCCGCTGGTTTACCCTTTCGGCCAAGCCCGCGGCGGACTCGGTCAAACGTTTCCGTGCACTCCGGCGGTAAAAGCGCCTTGCAGTCTAGAGCCTATTCTGTTTGCCAGGCCTGCCCGAAACGATCGAGGCAGGGGATGCGAGAAGCCGCCCGAAGCCAAGTCCGGTTGTGTATCGTCGCTCGTCGCGACGAGCGTCCGATTTCGAGCTACCCTCGCTGCGACCGTCCCCTTCGAGGTCATGCGTCAAAATGGCTGCGATGAGACATACACCTAGCCCGAACGGAGACAAGCGATTCGAGGCCTTCAGCCTCGCAGAGCTCGTTGCCGAGCGCCGCGCAGAAGCAACCGAGCTCTGGGCGAAGACGATCAATCCCCAGTTCGCGCGCGTCCTCAAGACGATCGGCTTCGATCGCGAGTGGGCGCGCACAGAGGGCGCCTACCTCTGGGACGCCGACGGAAACCGCTATCTCGACATGCTGGGCGGCTTCGGAATGTTCAACGTCGGGCGCAACAACCCGCGCATCCGCGCGGCTCTGATCGAAGCGCTCGAGCTCGATCTCCCGGGCTCGGTGCAGATGGGCACGACGGTGCTTCCGCCGCTGCTCGCCGAGGCCCTGCTGGCGCGAACGCCGGCGCGGCTGGAACGCGTTCTCTTCACCAGCAGCGGCACCGAGGCGATCGAGGCCGCGATCAAGCTCGGCCGCGCCGCCACCAAGCGCTCGCGCGTGCTCTCGGCCGATCACGGCTTCCACGGCCTGACGCTGGGCTCACTCTCGGTCAACGGCTGCCCGGAGTTCACCGACAGGTTCGGGCCGCTTCTACCCGACTGCGAGCGCGTCCCGTTCGGCGATCTGGAAGCGCTGGAGCGAGAGCTCACCCGCGAGGACGTTGCCCTTTTCCTGATCGAGCCGATTCAGGGCAAGGGCGTCAACCTGCCGCCGCCGGGATACCTGGAGGGGGCGCAGGAGCTCTGCCGCCGCTACGGCACGCTGTTTTGCGTCGACGAGGTTCAGACGGGCTTCGGCAGGACGGGCAGGCTGTTTGCCTTCGAGCACTGGGGGCTGGAGCCCGACATGGTGCCGGTCGCGAAATCGCTCTCCGGCGGCTATGTGCCGGTCGGCGCGCTGATCATGTCCAAGGCCGTGCACGAGGCGGTCTTCGACGGCATGGAGAACGCTCTCAGCCACGGCTCCACCTTCGCGCCCAACGAGCTGGCGATGGCGGCTGGCCTGGCGACCCTGCACGAGATCGACTCGCAGAAGCTGGTCGAGCGAAGCGAGCGCCTCGGCAACGAGCTGCTCGAGCTCGGCGCGCGCCTGGCAAGCCGCTACGACATCGTCAAGGAGGTTCGCGGGCGCGGCCTGATCTGGGCGATCGAGTTCGCCGAGCCGCGTTCGGGGAGTCGCGTCTACCGGACGATCGACCGGCTTCAACCGGGCCTGTTCGCCCAGTTCGTGATCGGCCCGCTCTTCTCCAAGCATCGCATCCTGTCGCAGGTCGCCGGGCACTCGATGGCGGTGATCAAGGTACTGCCGCCGCTGGTCGTCTCCGACGAGGACATCTCCTGGCTGGAAGACGCGCTGGACGACACGATCGCCAAGGCCCAGCGCCTGCCGCGCTCGCTGGCGAAGATCGCGCTCGGCTCGCTGCGAGCGTTCTCCTAGGCTCGCCGGCGCACACGACTCGGGCCGGCGCGGAAGCGAAGCTTCGCGGCGCGGCGCGTCTCAGCGCGTCTCGACGCGTTAGAGGAGGATGCGTACGGCGATCTCTGCCGGGCAGCCGCGCTTGACGAGGTCGATCGCCTCGTGCAGGTCGACTTCGAGGCGAGCGGCCAGAGAGGCGGCGCCTTCGCTCGAGTACCCGGCCCGCTCCAGTTCCTCACTGCGCCAGCGCACGATGCGATCGAGTTCTGATTCGACGATTACGTTTGTGTTGGCCGCAGTCATTGCTCTCCGTGTCTCCTCACTCTACTTGTCGGTTCAAGGTAGCGCAGTTGGCTCCCTGTTTAGGGTGATCTGAGATCCCTCAAAGCAACTCTTACGAAACTTTTACGGAGAGAGAATTTCGTCTTTTGCCGGCTTCGCACCGGTAAAAGGGCTGCGAGCGATCAGGCGACTACGCCGGCCTCGCCGAGAAGCGCCTTGGCCTCGGCGAAGAAATCGCCGCTCGGCTTGACCTTGTAGGCCGGCCCCAAGCGTAGCTGCCTGGCACCGTCAGAGGTCTCGACGTCCAGCAAAACGGGCGAGTCGCCCGGGAAATCGCGCACCAGCGCGGCCAGCTCGGAGACGATTCCGGCCGGCGCCTTGCGCGCGTCGACACGCAGGCGCACCTCGCGCTTCTCGGGAACCGACTCGAACGCTTTCAGTTCCATGGCCAATAGTTTGGATTCGCCTTCCTTGTGGTCGATCCTGCCCTTCACGATCAGGACCTGATCGGAGGAGCACAGCTCGCGCGTCTGGGCATAGACGGAGTTGAAGACGACGACCTCCGCTCCACCGCTCACGTCGTCGAGGCGCATGAAGGCCATCGGGTCGCCCTTCTTGGTGGTGAGCTGGCGCACGTGGCCGACGATCCCGCCCACGACCACCACCTCGCCGTCGCGGCGGCGGCCGAGATCGGACAGCCCGCAGTCGGTCTTGCGCCTGAGCTGGTCGCGAATGGCGTGCAGCGGATGCTCCGACACGTACAGGCCGAGCACCTCCTTCTCGATTCTGAGCAGCTCGGGCTTCTCGTACTCCTCCCCGACGATCTCGGGGTGGTGGCGCGGCTGATGCTTTCCCTCGCCGCCGCCGAGGTCGAAGATCGAGCTCTGCCCGCTCATGCGATCGGCCGAGCGCTTCTGCCCCCAGCCGACGATCTGGTCGAGCATCTCGACCAGGGCCTTGCGCGAGGCTCCCGTCGAGTCGAAGGCGCCGCACTTCACCAGCGCCTCGAGCACGCGCTTGTTGACGCAGCTCGAATCGATCCGCTCGACGAAGTCCCAGATCGAGGCGAACACCCCGCCTTCCTCGCGGACGGCCACGATCGAGCGAGCGGCTCCCTCACCCACGCCCTTGACGGCGTTCAGGCCGAAACGGATCTTCCCCTCGACCACCGCGAAGTCGGTCTGGGAGAAGTTGACGTCGGGCGGCAGCACCTCGATGCCCATCTCGTCGCAGGCGTTGACGTAGAAGGGCACCCGGTCCTTGGTGTTCATCACCGACGAGATAAGGGCGGCCATGTACTGGCAGGGGTAGTGCTGCTTGAGCCAGGCGGTGCGGTAGGAGATCAGCGCGTAGCAGGCGGCGTGCGACTTGTTGAACGAGTAGTCCTGCGCCTTCTCCATGTCCTCCCAGAGCCCGCGGGCGACCTTGGTCTCGACCTTGTTCTGCTGGCAGCCGGCGATGAATTTCTCCTTCAGCGACGCCATCAGATCGTGCTTCTTCTTGCCGATCGCCTTGCGTAGGTCGTCGGCCTCGGCCGGAGTGAAGCCGGCCAGGTCCTTGGCGATCTCCATGTACTGCTCCTGGTAGATGCAGATCCCGTGCGTCGGGCCGGTGATCGGCTTGAGCCGCTCGTCGGAGAAGGTGACCTGCTCTTGACCGTTCTTGCGGCGCGCGTATGCGGGGATGTTCTGCATCGGGCCGGGCCGGTAGAGGGCGCCGAGCGCGATCAGATCCTCGAAGACGGTCGGCTTGACCTGACGCAGAGAGTCGCGCATGCCCGAGGACTCGAACTGGAAGACGCCGGTCGCGTCACCGCGCGCGAGCATCTTGTAGGTCTTTTCGTCGTCGAGCGGTATCTGCGCGATGTCGAGATCGCCGATCAGCTCCACCGCCGTGTCGATCACATCGAGGTTGCGCAGACCGAGGAAGTCCATCTTGAGCAGGCCGAGCCGCTCCACGTCGCCCATCGGGAACTGGGTCACGACCTCCTGGTCGGCGCCCTTCTGCTGCAGCGGCACGACGTCGGTCAGCGGCTGAGCGCCGATGACGACGCCGGCAGCGTGGATCGAGTCCTGGCGCACGAGCCCCTCGAGCGGCCTGGCCAGATCGACGACCTCCTTGCAGATCGGATCGGAGTCGTAGGCGGCGCGCAGCTCCTGGCCGGGCTTCAGGCACTCGTCGAGCGTTTGGCCGGGGCCCTCGGGGATGCTCTTGGCAAACCTGTCGACGGTGCCGTAGGGAATCTCGAGCACGCGCCCGGCGTCGCGCACGGCGGCCCGCGCGGCCATGGTGCCGAAGGTGATGATCTGGGCGACGCGGTCGCGGCCGTACTTCTCGGCCACATAGTTGATCACTCGCTCGCGGCCCTCGACCGAGAAGTCGATGTCGATGTCGGGCATCGACTTGCGCCCGGGATTGAGGAAGCGCTCGAACAGCAGGTCGTAGCGGATCGGGTCGAGATCGGTGATGTTCAGGCTGTAGGCGACGATCGAGCCGGCGGCCGAGCCACGGCCGGGCCCGACGCCGACACCGTTTTGCTTCGCAAACTGGACGAAGTCCGAGACGATCAGGAAGTAATCGGCGAAGCCCATCTCGCGGATCGTCTTCAGCTCGAAGCGCAGCCTGTCCTCGAGCTCGGGCGTGATCGTCTCGTAGCGGCGGCGTAGCCCCTCCTCGCAGAGCGAGACGAGGTACTCGAAGGCGTCGCGCCCCTCGGGGGTCGGGAACTTCGGCAGCAGGATCTTTCCCAGCTCGATCTCGACCGAGCAGCGCTCGGCTACCTCGAGCGTGCGGCGCATCGCGTCCTCGTGACCGACGAAGTCGAGCGCCATCTCCTCGGGCGACTTGAACCAGAACTGGTTGGAGTCGAAGCGCCAGCGATTCGGGTTCTTGAGCGAGTCGCCCGACTGGATGCAAAGCAGCGCCTCATGCGGAAGGGCGTCCTCGCGGCGCAGGTAGTGGACGTCGCCGGTGGCGACCAGCGGCATCTTCTTTCTGCGAGCCAGCTCGACGAGGGCGGGATTGATCCGCTGCTGCACGTCCAGGCCGGCGTTCTGCAGCTCGACGTAGACGTTGTCGAACCCGAAGATCTGCACGAGCCGGTCGAGCTCGGCCTCGGCGTCGGCCGGACGGCTCTCCTCCAGCGCCTTGGAGACGCGCCCGGAGAGGCAGCCGGAGAGCACGATCAGGCCCTTGGAGTAGCGCTCGAGCAGCTCCCAGTCGACCCGGGGCTTGTAGTAGTAGCCCTCCAGATAACCGAGCGAGGAGAGCTTGATCAGGTTGCCGTAGCCCTCGTTCGAGCCGGCGAGCACGGTCAGGTGCGCGTTGCCCTTCTTCTGCACGTTGCGGTCGTCACAGACGTACAGCTCCGACCCGAGCACGGGCTTGACGCCCTGCTTGGCCGCCTGGCGGTAGAACTCGACCGCTCCGGCCAGTGAGCCGTGATCGGTGAGCGCCACCGCGGGCATCTCCAGCTCGGCCGCACGCGCCGTCAGACCCGGCACCCTGCACGCTCCGTCAAGGATCGAGTACTCCGAATGGACGTGCAGATGAACGAACGCGGCACTCAAGGCTCCGTCATTCTAGGAGCGACGGCGGCTGGCCTCCGAATTGCTCGGCGTCATCCCCGCTTCTTCACGTAGCACTGCGTGTCCCACAGGTGCACGACGTCTTCCTGCTTGTCCGAGAAGTACTCGTCGAACGCCATCTTCACTCCCGGGCAGGAGATGGTGGCGTAATCGTGGGAGATCAGCACGCCGCCGCGCTGCAGGCGCGGGAAGAAGAAATCGAGGCCCGATAGCGTCGAGGCGTAGGGATCGACATCGAGGTGCACGAAGGAGAAGGGCGTGTCGCCGGAAATCTCCTTGGCCGTCTCGGGGAAGAATCCCTTGTGGAAGAAGACGTTCGAGCATTCGCTCAGATAGCTCTTCACGTCGTCGAAATCCACATCCGAGAGATCGCCCTTCCTGTACAGATCGACGTCACTGTCCACCTCCGGCATGCCTTCGAAGGTGTCGAACAGATGGAGCGGCGTATCCCCCGTCTTGAACCTGCTGATCAGCTTTGCCCCGCCGCCCTTGTAGACGCCCACTTCCGCAATCGCACCGCCCAGCGCGGAGGTCTCGCTCACGTATCGGGAGATGTTGTACGCCTCTCTGATCGTCAGCAGCATCCTGTTCTCGCGAATCAGCTCCCAGTAGACGGCCATGAACTTTTCGTCGCTCAAGACGGTGTTGTTGCTGATCTGGAGCAATCGGGTGACGAGTGACGGGCTGACCGCCCGAAGCCTCTCAACCACTCGCATCGCACGCATCCAATCTCCTTTTTTGTCGCGGTACAAGAAATCGTCCCCGGGGAGCCCCGCCGCATGCCCAGTGCTCCGAATGGACGCGCCGACGGACAAACCCGGTGCTTACGGCCAGACCATTCTATGAAGGCTGCGGTCGGCTTCGAATCGCCCGGCAGCAGTCGGGGAGCCGAGGCGTAACCGGCGCGGCCTAGCGCCTCCTACTCAGCAAGCGGAAGGCGAGCAAGATGATGACCGCGCCCAGGAACGCAACGACGAGCGTCGTGAGATTGAACCCGCTAATGGGTTTGTGCACATTGAAGATCCGGCCGGCAAGCCAACCGCCCAACAGCGCGCCGGCAACCCCAAGCACGATGTCGCGGATCAGGCCGAAGCCCGTTCCCTTGACAACCTTGCCTGCCACCCAACCGGAGATTGCACCCACAACGATCCAGGTTAATAGGCCCATCGTTCCCCTCCTCCCTGCTCGGATTCAATTGGGGTCAGATGACCCGCCGAGGTGACGATACGCCAGATGCCCACTCGGTGTTCAGAAAATCGTTCCCGGATAGCCGGGCAGTTGAACGCTCGCCCGACAAGACCCGCCTCGCTCGAATGCTCTAGCCGGTTACGAAGTAGGCCATCAGGATCGCGTCCACGTACTCCTGGCCGCGGCGGTAATGGCGCGTGCGGTAGCCCTCGCGCTCGAAGCCGAAGGACTCGTAGAGCTTGATCGCCGCCTCGTTGTGGGGAAAGACATGCAGCTCGAGCTTGCTGACTCCGTTCGCACGGGCCCATTCCACCGCCGTCTCGAGCAGAGCGCGCCCGACACCGCGGCGGCGGTAGGGCTGAGCCACCATCAGGCCGAGATCGGCGACGTGCTGTGACGAGGGGTGATGGTCACGGGTCAGCGAGAGGCGCCCGATGATGCCCTCGCTCGTCTCGGCGACGAAGATCGCCGCGTCGGGATGGCGCCTGAGCAGCCGGATCGCGCGGCGCTCGTCGGAGGTCGAGCGCCAGGTTCCGAGCGTCAGCAGCCAGCCTCCCGGCTCGGCCGCCACGTCGCGCGCCAGGCGCGAGAGCGCGTCGGCGTCGGCGGGAGCGGCGCGTCGGATTCTCAACGTCTCGTTCACGCGACCCCGCTCACGCGACCCCGCTCATGCGACCACCAGGCCGTGGCCGCCGCGCCTTGGATCTCCGGCCGCTGCCAGAGCGCCGCCCGAGCGAACCTCCACCGCCGAGACGCCGCCGAAGAAGAGGTTCCTGTCGCGCCAGCGCACGAGCTCGTAGCCGAGCCGCCCGAGCGCGTCGAGCGTCGCCAGGTCGACGTCCTCGCCGCCTTCGCACTGCACGATCGGCTCGTCGAGGTGCACGCGCGCCCGCGTCACGGCCTCTTCCACCGGCAGGCCGTGGCCGATCACGTTCACCACCGTCTGCATGATCGCTCCGCGCAGCCGCACCGAGCCGGCGCTGCCCAGCACGAGCCGCGGCCGCCCGTTCGCAAAGACGATCGAGGGCGCCATCATGCTGGTCAGCCGCTCGCCGGCACGCTCACCGCCGCCAACCAGATCCTCTTCTCCCAGCATGTTGTTCAGGTGGATGCCGGTGCCGGGCACAACCACACCCGAGCTGGATCCGAGCGAGCAGGTGAGCGAGGCGGCATTCCCGGCCGAGTCGACGACCGAGATGTGAGTCGTGCCCCGGGGAGCTCGCGGCTCGAGCCTCGCAGGCATCGCGCCGCGAATGCGCTCGACGGCCTCGCGCAGCGAATCGTCCGAGAGCAGGCGGGCAGCCAGCCCACCCCGGCGAAGAGAGCCGGAGTAGCCGCGCCCCGCCCGCGCCCGCGTCTGCTCGCGCATCACCTCGACCATCCGCGCCAGCGCTGCGGCGCTGCCAGGCTCGCCGCCCTCGCCCAGCACGTCCAGCAGGCGCAGCCCGTAGGCGACGAGAATCCCGCCCGACGAAGGGGGCGGATTGGAGACGAACTCGCAGCCGCGGTAGCTCGAGCGCACGGGCCGGCGCCAGATGACGCGGTAGCGCTCGATATCCTCGCGCGTGATCGCCCCGCCCTCGTCGCGCATGTAGGCCGCCAGCCGCCGGCCGAGATCGCCGCCGTAGAGCGCGCCGGCGCCCTCGGCCGCGAGTTGCTCGAGAGTCTGGGCGAGATCGGGAAGGCGCAGCACGTCACCGGCCCGGTAGCGCTCTCCCTGCGTCTGGTAGACGCGACGCCCCTCGGCGTTGTGGCGCAGGATTGGATCGAGGATCAGGTGCATGAAGTCCTGCGCCGGCGTTATCTCGACTCCGGCGCGGGCCAGCTCGATCGCCGGCTGGACGAGCTCGCGCCAGGGGACCCTGCCGAAGCGCCGGTGCACGTCCTCGAGACCTTTCGGGGCGCCGGGCACCGCACAGGACGCGGCGCCGATCGAGAAGGCCTGTGAGGAGTCGGGCTCGAAGGCGACGTCGACCTGCTGCATCGGCGCGCGCGAGCCGAGCCCGTTCCCCAGCCCGGGCGCGCAAACGAAGAAATCGGCCAGGCGGGTTCGCGCGCTCGCGGCCTCGTGCACGAGGAAGAAACCGCCGGCTCCCGGGCCGCTGAGCATGCTCTCGGCCACCCAGGAGGCGAAGGAGGCGGCGATGCATGCATCCACGGCCGAGCCGCCTTCGGCCAGGACTCGAGCTCCTGCCTCGGCGGTCAGAGGATGACCGGCCGCGATCGCGCCTCGCATGCAGAAAGCCTAGTGCGCTGCGCCGGCCGGCGCGCGCAGCCCGAGCGCGGGGATGGACAGCCAATAGCATGCTTGCTATGGTCAATCTCCTTGGCCGATCTAGAGACATCGCTCCGGTTCGTACGTCGCGGAGTCCCTTATGTGGCGGTAGCGGCTGCCTTGACCGGGCCTTTTCTCGGCCTCGGGCTGCTCGCCCCGAACAGCTTCTGGATCGCCGCGACCGCTGCGGCAGGCTGGCTCGCCTGCGCAGGCGGATTGATCGTCTGGTCGGGGCTACCCGACGCCAGGGCGATGCGCTCCCGCCTCGGCCACGGCGCCGCGGCGTTTGCCTTCGCCATGGTCGCTCTGCTCGTGATCGGCCTTCCCACCGCCGTCTGGATCACCTACCGCTGCCCCGAGGGCGAGGGAGTTAGCTTCGTGCACCCGCTCGGGTTACTCGGCCTGCTCATACCGGGCGCCTACTACGCGATCGGCTACTGGGGGTTCCAGCGCCCGCGCCGGTTGCTCTACGCCTGGCCGCTGGCAATCGTGAGCGCCCTCTTCATTCTCATCTTGCTCGAGCTGATCCTCAAGGACAGCGGGGGCTGCGTCAGCTCCTAACCAGAGTTCAGTTCGATCTGGCGCTTGGCTCGGCGTCCTGACTGCTCGCTCCAGCGGTTCAGCTTGCTCTCCGGGCACGATTCCGTCCAGGACGGCCGCCCCGGAGAAGCGGGTTCCCCGCCTCCCATCCCCGATTCCAGCCTAATCACGAGAAGCGCGCACGAACGTGCCGAAATTGCGCCGAATGTGAGTGCTCTGGTGCTGAGCGAGCTGAATCGAGCTAACCCGACCGCTTCAGCTTCCCATGGCGCTTGGCGTAGCGTTCGCCGCGGCGGAAGATCGCCAGCCCCAGCGGCACGGCGATGACGCCGATCACGATCATCGGCCAGATGTCGCCCCAGAGCGCATAAACACCCTTGCCGTCGAGGATCGAGCTGCGCAGCGCCCTGAGCGCGTAGGTCGCCGGCGAGATCCGCGCCAGCGCCTGCATCCAGCCCGGCAGCACGCTGACGTTGTAGTAGACGCCAGAGACGACGAGCAACAAGCCCTGGGCGATGTAGCCGAGCTGCACCCCCTTCTCGGGCGAGATCAGCGGCAGCACCGAGGTCATCATGCCGATGCCGATGAAGGAGATCGAGGCGACGAGCAGCACGACCAGCGCCGCGACGTAGTCGGCGCCGGGCAGGCTGAGATGGAAGAAGAAGGCGACCACGACGAACAGCGCCGCCGTTCTGACGAGCCCGTAGAGCACGCCGAAGATGCCCGTGCCGAGCAGGTGCATCGAGCGCGACAGTGGCGCCATGAAGGTGTGCTCGATCGTGCCCTCCCAGCGCTCCCACTGCACCATCTCGACCAGCAAGCCGAAGACCATGCCGAGATAGCTCCAGACCAGCGCTCCGATGAGGAGCCACGTCGTGGCCTCGTTGACGTCGATCTTGGCGCCCGTCTGCTGGAAGCCCTTGGCGATGAAGACGATCGAGAGAGTGTTCGCCAGCGTCCAGATGAACCAGGCCAGCTCCCACCAGATGTAGCGCCTGATGATGTAGACGTTGCGCTCGAGGATGCCCGAGATGCCCATCAGCTCCGAGCGCAGCGCCGTCGCCGTTCCGCGGATCACTCGCTCACCTCCTCGTCCGTGAGGACGGTGCCGGTGGCGGAGAAGAAGGCCTCCTCCAGCGTCTCGGCGCCGTATTGGCGCTTCAGCTCGTCCGGCGGGGCCAGGCAGAGCAGCGCGCCGCGGTGCAGGATGCCCACCCTTTCGGCCAGTTCCTCGGCCTCGACCAGATCGTGCGTGCAGAGAAGAACGGTCGCGTCGTGGACGCGACGAACCTCGCGGATGAAATCCTGTACCTCGAGCTTGGAGCGCGGATCGAGCCCCGTGGTCGGCTCGTCGAGGAGGAGTAGCGCCGGCGACGTCAGAAGCGCCCGTGCCAGCGCGACCTTCTGCTGCATTCCGCGCGAGAGCTCCTCCATCGGCCCGCTCGCGCGCGCCAGCGGAAAGCCCACCCGCTCGAGAATGCGCGGAATCTCCACTTTCGTCTCGCGGCGGCGCAGACCGTAGAAGCGGGCCGCGTAGCTCAGGTTCTCGATCGCCGAGAGGCGCTTGAAGAAGGAGGCCTCGACCGAGACGCGGTTGATCAGCCGCTGCACCCGCCGCGGCTCGCGAAAGACGTCGTGGCCGAAGATGCGCGCGCCGCCTCCGTCCTCGAGCAGCAGCGTCGAGAGCAGGCGGACGAGTGTCGACTTGCCCGAGCCGTTCTGGCCCAGGACAGCCACGCACTCGCCGCGCGCGATCGAGAAGGAGATGGGACCGAGCACCGTCACACGGCGCCGGCGCAGGCCTTCGCGGCGATGGAAGTCCTTGCGCAGGCAGGAGACCTCGACCGCCGGGCGGGCTCGATCGGAAACGGGTTGTGAGAGAGCGAAAGCAGATGACATGTTGCGACTCCTTACAGCGACGGACGCGAAGAACCTGGGCGCGCTTCTAGGTGCCTGGGCGTTACAGCCCGGCGGCGCGCGGCTTCGTCAATGAACGTCGCAGAGGAACATCGCTCGCCTACGGTAGCAGCGGCGAACGGTCACGGCCAGTACGGACGTAAAGAGGCTCAGGCTGGTGAAAAGACCGTCTGGCGCAAGTACCAAACGATCTCGCCCTCGGCCTTCGATCGAGCCAGTTCGTCCAGCGCACGCCCGATTACGTCCAGCTCGCCGGGGCCGGCGAAGCCTTCCAGCCGACCGTCAGCGCGCATCGCGCGCAGATTGAGCCGGAACATGGCCGCCACCTCGCCGGTCGGCGGCGCGACCCGAACCAGGTCGCTCGAGCGCTGCCGGAAGCCGGCTCCCTCGCGCAGAGCGTCGAGCCTCGGCCCCAGATAGAGCTCGCCGCCACTAGCCGCGATTCTTCTTTCCGTCAGCGCGAGATAGCGGGCGAACTGCTCCAGCCGCGACTCGATTCGCTCGACCTCGTCGCTGAGGAGTACGCCGCCCGGCGCCAGCTCGCCAACCCAGCGCGCAACCTGCTCTTCGGGCTCGGGCAGGTGGCTGAGAAGCAGCCGAGCGAAGATCAGGTCAGCAGGCCGAGCCGGGAACGGGACCGATCTCACGTCGTGACAAACGAGCTCGATCCTCGAATCGACGCGTCCGTGCGCGTGCGCGAGAAAGCTCTCGGAGCTGTCGAGACCAACGATTCGCTCCGGCTCGACGATCTCGGCAACGAGCTCGGTCGTATGACCCGGACCGCAGCCCAGGTCGAGCGCCAAGCGTGGCTGCCGCGGCGCCAACCGCTGCAAAAAGGCGCAAGTAGTCGGGTCGAAGATTCGAGCGACGAGCGCCAGCCGCTCTGCTGCGATATCGCTGTCTCCGAGGCTGTAGTCGCCTGCTTCGTGCACGATCGATCAAGCGTAGCGGCGCCCACTGCCACGGCGATCGGGGCTGCTAGCATCGCCCTCCGATGAGCACGGTCGAGCGACTAACCGCCCTCGGCGCCGCCGCCGAGCGTGAGCTACGCCAGGACATACTTCCCTTCTGGGCCGAGCACACCGTCGACCGCGAGAAGGGCGGCTTCTACGGCTTGATCGCGAACGACCTGACGATCGATACCGAGGCGCCCAAAGGCAGCGTCCTCAACACTCGTATCCTCTGGACATTCTCGGCCGCATTCCGCAGCTGGCCGGAGCCGCTCTACCGCGAGCTGGCCGACCGGGCCTACGCCTACCTGCTCGAGCACTTCTGGGACGAGCAGCATTCCGGGCTCGTCTGGATGGTCGACAGCGAGGGCGCTTTCCTCGACGATCGCAAGCAGACCTACGGTCAGGCCTTCGGCGTCTACGCCTTCGCCGAGTACTTCCGCGCGACCGGTAGCAAGGAGTCGCTCGAGCTTGCGATTCGCCTCTTCGAGAGCATCGAGGCGCACGCCTTCGAGCCCTCGCTGGGCGACGAGCGCGGCGGCTATGTCGAGGCGCTGGCGCGCGATTGGAGCCCGCTCGAGGACATGCGCCTGAGCCCGATCGATCTCAACGTCCCTTACTCCCAGAACACGCACCTGCATCTGCTCGAGGCCTATGCGGCGCTGCTTCGCGCCTGGCCCGAGCCGGCGCTGCGAGAGCGCCTCCGGGCGCTCTGGGAGATCCTCGCGCTTCGCATCCGCGACGAGGCGACGAACAAGCTGATCCTGTTCCAGGACCGCGACTGGAAGCCGCTTTCCGACGCCATCTCGCACGGTCACGACATCGAAGCCAGCTGGCTGCTGGGCGAGGCGGCCGACGCCCTCGGCGACGAGGCGATCAGCGAGCGCACCAAGGCGATCGGTCTGGCGATGGCCGACGACGTGCTCGCCGAGGGCTACGACCGGGCGCACGGCGGCGTCTGGGACGCGATCGATCACCATTCGCCCGCGCTCGGCAAGGAGTGGTGGCCGCAGGCCGAGGCCGTCGTCGGCTTCCTCAACGCCTTCGAGCTCTCGGGCAGGGACGACTTTCTCGAGGCGGCGCTGGCAAGCTGGCGCTTCATCGAGGAGTTCGTCATCGACCACCGCTACGGCGAGTGGTACTACCGCGTCTCTCCCGAAGGTCACCCGGAGCTCGAGATGGCCAAGGTCTCGCCCTGGAAGTGCCCGTACCACAACTCCCGGGCCGCGCTCGAGATCATCGAGCGCACGAACAGGCTCCGCAGCCGCTAGCTAGCGGGCGGGAAACAGAAAGGGGCGCCCGATGCGGACGCCCCGAACCTCGTCTGCGATCGCGCCGGCTCGGCTAGCGGGCTCGGCGCGTCTCGGGAACCCTCGACTTCTTGCCCTTGAGCGGCGGACGAGCCCGCGGTGAAACCTTCGCTCCGGCCTCTTTCGACTCTGCCCCCGCGTGCATCTGCTCCGGCAGCGCCAGCGCCACAGCGCCCACGCTCGCGATGAGCGAGCCGGCGAGTGCAAGCCAGGCTCCACTGCGGAGCGTGCCGAAATGCTTGAAGGCCTCCACCACCGGAATGAAGAACGAGACTCCGAGCAGGATGAGAGATGCACCCATTGCCCATGAGGCCAGCACCGAGAGTCGCGTGATCAGCAGGCCGAGGAGAGCGGCGATCGTCGAGGCGGCCAGCACCAGCATCAGGATGCCGAGCGCGTGGTGGCCGCCGGAGTTCCAGTACGTATCCGAGGTCTTCGCACCGGAGCTCGCCTCCGTCGTGAGCCACAGAGCACCGATCGCGATCCCACTTCCGATCGCCGTAGCGAGCCAGGGGATCGAGCGCCTGAGGTTTATCTTCGGCACGCGGCGCTTCCAGGCCGCTCGGCTGCGCAACGACACGAGCGCGCTCAGGCCCATCAGCGCCCCGCCGCCCAATCCGAGCCAGGCAGCCGGTCCGAGCGTCCCGAGATCGTTCGGCAAGGCTTCCACCACGTACGTGGCGAAGTAGCCGGCGATCAGCCAGCCGAGGACGCCGGCCGAAGGGAGAGCCCACTTACTCCTGAAGCCGAGACCAACAGCCACCAGCCCGACCGAGACTGCAACGAGAAGGAGCGGGAAGGCAGCGGTTGTTCCGTCGACCCAGAGCGAAGTCCCCTGCCCGCCGGAGACGTTGGCCCATGTTCCTCCGAAGGCCAGGGCGATGCCGCCCGCAACGAGGAGCTTGCTCAACCCCGAGCCGCGCAGGTCGACGCTGCCGCGCTCGGCCAGGACGGCCGCCAGGGCGGCGCCGGCTGCGAGCAATCCTCCTTCGATCGCTAGACCCGCGCCCGTCGAGATCGCGGCGATGTTCACGAAGCCGACGAGGTAGCCCCACGGGTAGTAGATCGCCAGGCCGACGAGCAGGAGCGAAGCCGCGAGCGCCCAGCTACCGAGAGCGGGAGCTTTCAGGACGATGTCACCCACAACCATCGCGATGGCGACGATCGCGACGGCGAGCACGAAGATGCCGAGCGCGTGACCGCCAGTCAGGCCGACGGACGTCCAGTAGTGCGGATAAGTGGCGCCGATGCCGAGGCTTTGCCCCCCCGAGGTGTTCGTGATCGGGTTGGCGGAGGTCTCGCGCCAGAGCGAGACGATGACGAGTGCCGGGCCCACTATCGCGAGCGACCAGGTCAGATAGAGCGGCAGGCCGCGCTGCTCGCGCGAGCGCTGCCGGGAGAAGAGAGCACGCACGGGAAGGGCACCCAGCACTATCAGGGCGCTCCCTATGACCCCGAACTTCGGGCCGAGCGCAAGCTCACTGAGATGACCGAAGCCAATCGCGACCGGAATGAAGAGGAAGAAACCGAGCAGGATCGCTCCGAACCCGCTCACGCCGGCGAGGAAGCGGTCGCCCTCTTCTTCGCGTATCACGTTGGCGATCAGAAGGCCGGCGCAGGCGGCGATGAGCACGATCAAGATAAGTCGCGTGGTCCAGCTGGTCCAGTAGGAGAGGCCGCCGCCCAGTCCTTCCGTTTCCGCGAGAATGTCGAGGCGAAGTGCCGAGATCGTCAGACCGATACCGATCGCGACGACGAACTTCCGCCACGGCAACAGTGATGGGACGGCACGAATCAGGGCGACTGTCTTCTGCATCTTGGCTCCTTGTTGACCGCTACTCGGGCGAGGGAAGAGTAACGCCTGATATAGCAACTGTGTGGTCAAGGCTCATAAAAATCCTCTTATGAGCGCCGGAGCGAGGGCGAGCGAAAGCCGAACGATCAGTCTCGGAGGAAGCTCGGCGGCTCGAGTGGATCGACTTCCTCGCGGGGAGCCGGCTCGAAGCTGGCGCGCCAGCCCTTTTGCACGCCGCCCGGCCCGCCGAGGCCGGTGGCGATCACCGTGACCCACATCTGGCCGGCGAGGCTCTCGTCGATGGTGGCGCCGAAGATGATGTTTGTGTCCTCGGTGGAGGCCTGGCGGATGATCTCGGCCGCCTCGTTCACCTCCATCAGCGACAGGTCCTCGCCGCCGGCGATCGAGAGCAGGATGCCTCGAGCACCGACGAGCTGGGTGTCGATCAGCGGTGAGCGCAGAGCTCGGTCGGCCGCCTCCTTGGCCCGGTTCTCACCGGTGGCGAAGCCAATACCCATCAGCGCCGAGCCGGCGTCCTTCATGATCGTGCGCACGTCGGCGAAGTCGAGGTTGATCAGCCCGGGCATCGTGATCAGGTCGCAGATGCCCTGAACGCCCTGGCGCAGCACGTCGTCGGCGATACGGAAGGCCTCCAGCATCGAGGTCGAGCGATCGAGCACCTCGAGCAGGCGGTCGTTGGGGATGACGATGACCGTGTCGCAGTTGCGACGCAGCTCCTCGACGCCGAGGTCGGCCTGGGACTTGCGCTTGGTGCCCTCGAAGCGGAACGGCAACGTGACGATGCCGACCGTGAGCGCCCCCAGCTCGCGTGCGATCCGGGCCACCACCGGCGCGGCGCCGGAACCGGTGCCGCCGCCTTCCCCGGCCGTCACGAAAACCATGTCCGAGCCACGCAGCGCATGCTTGACCTGGTCGTAGGCCTCGTCGGCCGCCAGCTTGCCGACCTCCGGATCGGAGCCGGAGCCGAGCCCCTGGGTCAGCTCGCGGCCAATGTGGATCTTCATCGGCGCGTCGCTCATCTGGAGCTGCTGGATGTCGGTGTTGATAGCGACGAATTCGACCTGCGAGATGCCGGCATCCATCATCCGATGGATGGCGTTGAGGCCGGCGCCACCGACGCCCGCCACGCGGATGACGGCCAGATAGGCACTGGCGTCGGGCCCCACCTGGTGCAACCTGGCGGGCGGCTCGGGGAGCGGCTCGATATAGCGCGAGCGAGGCGGCTCGTAAGGATTCACCCGTTTCGCTTCGGGCACCGCGGCGCTCGGCGGAGCCGGAGGCGCAGCGCTCGGCGGAGCCGGAGCGGCGGCTGGAGGTGCCGAAGCCGGAGCCGGTGGCTCCGGGGAAGGCATCGGGGCGGCCTGCTCCTCGTCGATCGCAGGCGGCGACGGCTCTACTCGAGCCGGCGGCTCATCGAAGATCGGAGTGTGCTCGACGGTCTCTTCGAGTGGCTCGGGGGTGCGAGCCGGCGGCGCGGGCTTCGCCTCGGAGGCGGTGTCGCGCTCGGCCTGGCGCTGAGCGGCTTCGGTAGCTCGGAACAGCTCCGCCAGCGGGCCATCACGCATGCTTGCGCGTTTTCGCGCCATTGAGCACCTCCTTGGCGAGATCGCGATAGAGATCCGCGGCCTCTCCCTTTGGATCGTACTTGAGCACGGACGCGCCCTTCACCGGCGCCTCCGCGAAGCGGATCGTCTTGCGGATCCGTGTGCCGAAGACGAGATCGCCGAAGTTTTCCTGCAGGATGTCGATCGCCTCGCGCGAGTGCAGCGTGCGCTGGTCGTACATCGTGGGCAGGATCCCCTGTATCTCGACGCGCGGATTGAGGTTCTCGCGCACCATCGAGAGCGTGTTCTCGAGCTGGACGAGCCCGCGCAAGGAGAGGTATTCGCACTGCACCGGCACGATCACGCCGTCTGAGGCGACGAAGGCGTTGATGGTCAGCAGGCCGAGCGATGGAGGGGTATCGATCAGGATGTAGTCGTATTTCTCGCGCACCGGCAGGAGCGCCTTGTCCAGCGCTCGCTCGCGCCCGATCATGCTCGAGAGCGCCAACTCCGCGCCGGCCAGGTCGATCGAGCTGACCGCCACGTCGATCTCGCGGCTCTGGATGACCTCGGTGATCGGCAGGCGATGCACGAGCACGTCGAACATCGAGCGTTCGATGGTGTCGGGGTTCAGCCCCTGACTCATGGTCAGGTTGCCCTGCGGATCGAGATCGATCACCAGGACGTTGAGCCCGTGCTCTGCGAACGCAACCGCAAGGTTCAAGGTTGACGTCGTCTTGGCGACGCCTCCCTTCTGGTTGGCGAACGCGATCACGCGCCCCATCGACACTCCTTCTTCGGGCGTCCGTGCCAGCGGACGCGACAATAAGCTTGCGACCCCCATCGGCGCTCCATCTTCTGCCTATTCAAACGGAGTCCTTCCCGTAGCTCGCGACTGAGCCCGACTCGCATGCCGCCGCCGACACGGCATAGATCACATGGTACGGGAAATGGGAAGCTTTCCAGGCACTTTGGCCAGAGCCGATCTCGTGGTCGCCCGGAAGGGCAACGCGCCTCCCGGGACTCGTCCCGGTGCCAGGCACGCGGACATGGCCGGACGGGACAAAACGATGCTCTGAGCGGGCGCTTCCCGAAGGGGCTTGTCCGCCTGGACAGATCCCGCATCGGGCGAGCGGACATGACCCGATGGGACGAGACCGGCGCCGAACGGAACACCCCGGGGCGCGGCGAGCGCATCGCTTGGTGCTGCTAGTCCTCGCCTTCCCAGTAGTCGACCGGCGAGATCCGTCCGATCACGCCGAGACCGCGGAAGGAGATCTTGCGCGAGCGCGGGTAGTAGCAAAGGTCGCTGGAGCGGCGCGTTCCGTAGGCGAGCAGCGTCAAGCCGCTCCCGGCCCCGCGAAATGCGTGCGCGACCCCGGTTCCGGGCGGGCGCGCGACCACGTGCCCCTGCTTCAGCTTGTACTCCTCGTCGCCCAGCAAGAGCGAGCCCTCGCCCTCGAGCACGACGAAGAGCTCTTCCTCGGTCGAGTGGCAGTGAGGCGGGCAGGAGATCTTCCCGGGCGCGACGGCGATCTGCGCTAGGCCGGCGCTTCGCGAGCCCACGGCGCGCCCGAGATCGCGCCGGATACGGCCGGTCGTCTTCTTCGAGGTTCCGACCGCGGCCACGTCCTTGAGCCGGGTCAGGTTGGCGGGGCGCAGCGAGCTCGACTCCTTCACCTCGGGCGGGCCCTGCTTGGCTTCGAGCTTGAACGGGTGGGCGAGCGTCCCCGTCTCGACCCAGCTCACGCCGAGCCAGGAGACGTTCGAGCGCGGCAGGAAGGTGGCGGCATCGCCGATGTTCTCCGAGAAGGCGAGCACGTCGAGCCCCTCGGGCCCGGCCTTCAGCGTGTGCGGCCCCATGCCGCCCGTGAAGACGAAGCAGTCCATCTGGGCGATGTCGAAGTTCGCGCCCTCCTGCCAGAGCAGCCCGGAGCCGCCGAGGACGAAGAAGATCTCCTCGGCACGACCGTGGACGTGCGCCGGCGTCGACCACATACCGGG
Source organism: Gaiellaceae bacterium (assembly GCA_049591255.1). Lineage (GTDB taxonomy): Bacteria > Actinomycetota > Thermoleophilia > Gaiellales > Gaiellaceae > Fen-549. Next base: position 5,224 of record JBAWEP010000009.1, on the reverse strand, counting down.
GTCGACCTGAATGCGCGAGAGCCCGACGCCGACCGAGCCGGCGGCCGCGGCCAGCCTGCGCCAGCGCGCCGAGATGTGCCCGGACTTGCGGCGCTCGACCTGGACCTTGTCCCAGTGAGCGAGATTTTCGTGTGTCGGTGCCTTATTACTCAACGCACGGGCAGACTAGCGAATGCTCTTCGCCGCCGTTTCTGGGGCGATCCCTTCGCCGCGAACAGCGAGGAGAATCCGGGCCACCACCCAGCGCGAGTCGATCGCGCTCGAGCGTGGCTCGGGCGGCAATCGTGCCGGTCCCTCCCGCTCCAGCCAGCGCGCTGCCTCGGGCACCAGGAGCTCGAGCTCGTCCAGGAGCAGCGCCGGCGGCTCGCCCACGAGTTCCATCGCTTCGATGCGATCGAGCCTGGCGATGACGGCGCGCGCTTCTTTCACGCAGAGAGGTTAGGCGCGGTGACCATCACAACAATGTGCCCGGTCCGTGCCGAAACCCGCCCGTAAGCGACGGCGAGGCAACAGGCCGGCTAGCTCGCGGCGGCCCGGATGGCCATCGAGCGGCTCGGGCGCGGGCGCAGGCCAAGCAGCGATTCGTCGAGCGCCTCGATCATGCGCGCGCGGTTCCCGTGCATCAGCACCTCGACCAGCGCGCGGCGAATCGCGTCGCTCGTGTCCTTGTCGGCCGGCTCGCCTCCGGCCAGCGCGCGCAGGCGCACGCGCAGCTCGGCTCGCTCGCTCGATCCGTCGCCGAGCAGGGTCGCGGCCCTGAGCGCCGCCATCGCCAGGCCCTCGTCGGCGCCGAGAACAGAGGTCAAAGCCTCGCGCAGCTGCTCCGAGCGGAAGGGCTCCTGGGCGAAGAGCGACAGCTCCCAGCGATCGAGCGCCTCGGCCAGCGCGCGGTCCTCGTCGGCCTGAGTAATGCGCGCGCGCAGGTCGTGCGCCAGCTTGCCGCGGAAGGGATCGAGTCGCGTCGGCTCGCCGTACGGCTCGGTGGCGGCGATGGGCAGGATCGGACGGATTCCGTAGGGACGCTTGTCGAGCCGCTCGAACAGCACCGGGCCGGCGGCGATGGCGCCGGCGGTCGCCAGGCGCAGGGCGCTGACCGCGTCGGCCAGCTCGGCCGGGGCGTCGGGCGCCTCGATCTGATCGACGCCCAGATCGCGCCTCAGCTCGATCACCGACATGCGGTCGGCACGACGACCGAAATCGCGCGGCAGTATGCCGCTCGCCTCGGGCCAGTAGGTTGAAAGCTCGCCGGGAGGCGAGATGCGCACGCGCACTCCGTCACCCAGCTCGACCTGGGCACCCAGCGAGAGACCGACCAGCGGCGCGACCGCCATGTAGCTCCGCTCACCGCCGAAGAGAGAGCCCTCCAGTTCGATGTAGGCGCGATCGAAGGCGTCGTCGTGCCAGTCGAACCCGCCGCAAGCCTCGGTGGTCGACACGAGCAGGGGCAAGAGCACGGTCATGAAGAGCGCTTCTTCGTCGGGGAGCTGCTCGCCGGCGTGGGCGCGCGCGAAGATCGCGGCGGCCCGCTCGTGCCTCAGATCCTCGATCGCGGCCTGCGCATCACCGAGCTTCATCAGCTGCTGCGAGCGCTTCTCGACGAAGCCGCGCACCAGCGGCCTGTACTCGTACAGCGAAGGCCGTCCCGGGGCGGCGTGCTCCTCGAAGGCGAACGGGACCTCGGCGCCGTGCGAGATGTCGGTCTCCAGCTCGGAGAAGGCTCCGAGACAGAAGAGGCGCAGCGAGTGATAGAGATGTGGAGCGCGAACGGCCACGTTTTCCCGTACGCACTCGGAGCCTGCACTCCTGCATTACGGCCGGCGATGGCTGCCGGCAATGGCCGCCGCCGATAGCCGCCGGCAATGGCCGCCGGCAATGGCCGCCTTCACTCGTTCGAGTGCTTTGTGCCGACACCGCCCCATCGGGGGATGGCCGTGGCCGCCCGAGGAGTCAAGCTTCGTGCCTGCGTAATTGGCGGCGTGAAAGGCGGCACCTAAATGACTGCGGAACTACTGCGAGCGAAGCTGCGTAACTTCCCGGCGGCGAATCTGACTCTGCGTTTGCTGCTCGCGCGTTAGCGGGCCAGGCGTAAGGGCCGACAGCCCCGCCGCCGCAACCGGCGTTGCTATCGAGCCAGCGAGACACAAGGAAATGACGTATAGATTTGATCGTCTGGGAAATACATACCCATTGGTAAGTTGATCAAGGAGAGTTCGTCGTGCGCAACCGCCGCCCGCGCGTTCGGTTCGCGTCTTCGCCGCGAGCGAAGAAGCGGCGTCAGCTTGGAACGCTGCTGCAAGAAGAGACCCAGTTCCGCACGCTCTATGAGAACGCGGCGGTAGGTATCGTCCTCGCCGACGTCGATGGCCGGCCGCACGAGTGCAACCCGGCTTTCGAGCGGATGTTCGGTTACACGGAGGCCGAGCTCCGGACGATGCGAATCGACGACCTGACGCACCCGGACGACATCGAAGAGACCCGAGGCGCCCTGCAAGCTCTCGTCAACGGCGAGCTCGAGCACTCTCACACCGAGAGGCGGTTCGTTCGGAAGGACGGGAGCACCGTCTGGACACACATCATCGCTTCGACGGTTCCGAGGGTGAACGGCGAGGTCGCGTTGACACTCGCGACGATCGAGGACATCAGCGGACGCAAGCTCGCCGAAGCGACCGCGGCGGCGGAGAGGGACTACGCGACCGACCTGATGGAGACAACAAGCGCGATCGTCGTCGGCCTCGACTCGTATGGGCGCATCCTGGTCTGAAACGAAGCTGCCGAGGAGATCACCGGCTACACGCGCGCAGAGCTCGTGAACCGGAACTGGTTCGAGCTGGTGGTACCGCGAGAGCTCTATCCGCAGGTCTGGGAGGAGTTCGAACGCGTACTGGCCGGTGGAATGCCGAAGACGATCGAGAGCCCGCTCCGAACCAAGTCTGGCCAGGAACGCCAGATTGTCTGGCGTAACACCCATTACCGGAAGGGGGGCGAGCACGCCGGTACGGTCTCGATCGGCATAGACGTCACCGAGCGCAAGCGCGTGGAAGCGGCGCTGTCTCGCGAGCAGGATCTGCTCAGGCGCATCATGGAGACCAGCCCGGTTGGGATCGTGGCGTTGAACCGCGACGCGGAGTTCATCTTCGCCAACGCCAGCGCGGAGGAAGCGCTCAGCTTGAGCAAGAACGCCGCGACAGGACAGGGATACGACGCCCCGGCCTGGCGCATCACCGGCTACCACGGCGAGCCCTTCCCCGAAAACGACCTACCCTTCCAGCAAGTCATGGCCACCCGGCAGCAGGTCCGCAACGTGCGCTATGCGATCGAGCGGCCCGACGGGCAGCGCGCACTGCTGTCGGTCAACGCGGCACCCTTCTTCGGCGAGAACGGTGAGATCGAGGGTGTGATCGCGGCCATCGACGACATCACCGGCCTGGAGCACGCGGAGGAGGAACAGGCACGGCTTCAGAGCGAGCTCGTCCACGCGCAGAAGATGGAGGTCGTCGGCAGGCTCGCGGGCGGTGTCGCGCACAGCTTCAACAACCTCTTGACGGCGATCTCCGGCTACAACGAGTTGCTGCTCGCGAATCTGCCCGAAGGCTCAGACCTCCGCGCCTACTCGGAGGAGGTCAGACGGGGGACAGCCCGAGCCGCCGAGGTCACACGCGAGCTCCTCCACTTCAGCCGCCATGAGCCCGGCCTGCTCGAGAGCTTCGACCTGAGTCGCTTCGTCTCGGAGATGGAGCCGCTGCTCCGCCAACTGATTCGCAGCGACGTGGAGATCACCACCGAGCTCGCTCCCGATCTCGGCCGGATCGAAAGCGATCGAAGCCAGCTCGAGCAGGCGATCATCAACCTCGTGATCAACGCCTGCGACGCGATGCCCAGCGGTGGCAGCCTCCTGATCAAGACGACCAACCTCGAGTTCGCGGAACCGCTCCTGAAGAACGACATCACGCTCGCTCCAGGCCGGTACGTCGTCCTGGTCGTTCGCGATACGGGGACCGGAATCGCCGAAGCGATCCGCGCGCGCATCTTCGAACCATTCTTCACCACGAAGGACTCCGACCAGGGCACCGGCCTCGGGCTCTCGATGGTCTTCGAGTTCGTCAATGGAAGCGGCGGACAGATCTTCGTCGACAGCCGCATAGACGAAGGGACGACCTTCGAGATCTATCTTCCCGCCGTCGTGAGCTAGGCGCGCAAGACCGCGCGCCTCGGCCCGGCGACGAAACCGATCTCGAGCAGGAGCGGCATGATGTCGCTCGTCACGACCGGAGCGCCGTCGAAGCGCTCGACCGCCAGGCGCTTGATCTCGCGCCGGCGAACGTGAGCGACCAGCGCCTCGAGCGCCGGCCGGAGCCAGGACTCGTCGGGATCGCGCAGCGGAAGCAGTGAGCGGCCGCCCCGCTCGATGAAGAGCACGGCCTCGCCGCCGAGAAGCACCACATGTGCTCCGGCCACGCGGGCCGCGCGCCCGGCCGAGCGAGCGGGCCAGGGAAGAGCTGCTCCGTAGGGCTGAGCGGGATCGGCGGCGGCCAGCACCAGTGCCTCGTTTTCGATGCCGGGACGCGGCCTCAGCTCGCGCAGCCGCTCGACGGCGCCGGCGAGCGCGAACTGAGCGCCACCGAGCCCCTCGACGAAGTAGCCGCGGCGACAGAGTCCCAGCACCTCGAGCGCCTTCAGCTCGCCGTAGACGGCGCCGTAACCGCCGGGGATGCCTTCGGCGCGGACGCCGGCCTGGGTGACGATGCCCTGGCGCTCGAGCAACAGTTCAGCCAGCGCCCTCCTGTCGAAAGATCGACCCACATTCGCAACCATGCCTGGCACCGGGACATGTCCGGAGGAGGCGGGAACAGCTCCAGTAGCAGTGTCCAGAGGCGGTTTTTCGGCTTCGCCAGGCGCCTGCGATTGTTTCAGAATCGGTACGGTGCCTGGCCCCGTCGCGGCGCCGGGCAGCGGGACGGGGCCGAAGAGAGCGCGCGTTAGCGACCAGCGACCCTGCGTCGCCGTCGGCGCCTGGGCGCGCGAGCGGGCGAAGCGGCGAACTCGCCGTTCGACGTGCTCGGTCTCGAAGCGGCGCTCGGCGCGCAGCGGCTGCCAGGAGTCGTTCGTCACCTCCCCCGCCCAGACCAGATCCCAAAGCGCCGGCAGAGCCTCCTCGCGCTCGAGACCGCTCGCGGCGAGCAGCTCGTCCCAGAACAGTGCCCCGGCCTCGAGCGCGGAGCGGATC
>JBAWEP010000008.1:0-47634 GCA_049591255.1 Gaiellaceae bacterium | reverse complement strand
GCTGGCGGCTGGCCGCCGAGCGCGCCGCGCGCGGTGAGCGCGGTGGCTGGTACCGGCTCGCACATCTGCTCATGCGCCGGCCGATCCCGGTCGCCGTCGCCGTCACGGCGCTGCTCGTCGTGCTCGGGCTGCCGTTCCTGGGGATCAGGTTCACCGGCGTCGACGCCTCGGTGTTGCCGCCCGGAACGAGCTCGCGAATCGTCGACCAGGTGGTGACGAGCGAATTTCCCGCGAGCGCGGCCTCGCCCGCTTACGCGCTGCTCGAGCACACGACCGCGACGCAGGCGAGCGCATACGCCGCGCGCGTTCGCGCGCTGCCCGACGCGGCGCTCGTCAGGCCACCGCGATTGCTCGGTCCGGGCACCTACGAGGTTCAGGCCTCATCCGGAAGGCCCTTCCTCGCCCCGGGCTCGCAGCGGCTCGTGCGCGAGATGCGCGCCCTGCCACCCAGGCCGCCGGTGGGCGGCTCGACGGCTCAGTATCTCGACCAGAAGCAGACGGTCGGCGCGGATCTACCGCTGGCGATCGGCCTGCTCTGCGCCGCCACCTTCGTTCTCCTCTACGCGGCGACGCGGTCGCTCATCCTGCCGCTCAAGGCGCTCGTGATGAACCTGCTGACGCTTTCGGCCGCCTTCGGCATCCTCGTCTTCATCTTCCAGAACGGGCGCCTGCAGGGGTTGCTCGACTACCGCAGCCAGGGGGCGATCGAGTTGACCCAACCGGTCGTGCTGTTCGCAATCGCCTTCGGCCTCTCGACCGACTACGGCGTCTTTCTGCTGACGCGAATCCGGGAAGCCTGGGAATCGGGGCTGCCCAATCGCGAGGCGGTGGCGATCGGGCTCGAGCGGACGGGACGGATCATCACGGCGGCCGCGCTCCTGTTCTGCATCGCTGTCGGCTCGTTCGCCACCTCGCAGATCATCCTCGTCAAGGAGATCGGGATCGGCATCGCGCTGGCCGTATTGATCGACGCGTCGCTGGTGCGAGCGCTGCTCGTGCCGGCGCTGATGGCGCTGCTCGGCCGCTGGAACTGGTGGCCGAGAGGCCGCAATCGCCAAATCCCGGCGCCGCCGGTCTGAGCGTGTCAGCGCCCGGGTCGATCGAAGCGACGCTCGAGGCGGCGGAACGTGCCCGGAGCCAGGCCGCGCACTCGCCCAACCAGTCCGAGCCATGCGGGCAGCACGATCTCGGCGCGGTCGCGCCGGATCGCCTCGACAACGGCCCGCGCCACGCGCTCGGGGGCGATCGGGGCCGGGCGGCGGCGGTCGTAGGGGACGCCGCGGCGCTCGAAGAAGCGAGTCTCGACCACCGCCGGCGAGACGAGCGAGGCGCCGACTCCACTGCCGTACAGCTCGAAGCGCAGGCTCTCGGTGAACAGCTCCAGCGCTCCCTTGCTGGCGGCGTAGACGGCCTCGTTCTTCCGCCCTGCGTGCGCGATGACCGAGCCGATGTTGACGATATGGCCGCGGCGCCGCTCGAGCATGCCCGGAAGCAGAGCGCCCGTGAGCTGGATCGGAGAAGCGACGTTCACGGCCAGCACGCGCTCGATCTCCTGCGGGGAGGTCTCCGCAACCGGCCGGTAGAGACCGATGCCGGCCGCGTTGACGAGCACGTCCACCCGCTCGTGAAGCGCGAGCGCGGCTCGCGCCAACTCCCTCGCCGCTCCCGGAAGGGAGAGGTCGAAGGCGAGAGCCGTCGCCCCGATCTCCCGCGCGAGCTCCGCGAGAAGTTCCTCTTCGTCGGAGGAGACGACCAGCTCGCAACCCGCTCGCCTGAGCTCGAACGCGGCGGCCCGGCCTATTCCGCTCGAGGCGCCGGTGACCAGGCAGACCGCTCCGCGGAGATTCAGCATTCGGGCTTCCACAAGGATCAACTACCCGTCGCGGCCCTTATGGACTCGACAGCCTTTCGCTGCTGTCCTGGACTCGCCGAGCTCTCGCCGGGGTATGGATCTATCGCAAACCCCCGAAACGTGACAAATCCAGAGTGGGCTTCTCGCTAACAACCGCACTCCTGCTGATCTTGCTCGGCTTCGCGGTCGGCGCCTTCGGCACGCTGGTAGGAGCGGGCGGAGGATTCGTGCTGACCCCGATTCTGCTCATCCTCTATCCGCACGAATCGGCGCAGACGCTGACCGCGATCAGCCTCGTGGTGGTCTTCTTCAACGCCGGTTCGGGATCGATCGCCTACTTCCGCCAGCGGCGGATCGACTTCCGCAGCGGAATACCGTTCGCCCTGGCGACCGTTCCGGGGTCGATCGGCGGAGCGCTGCTCGTCAGCGCCGTCTCGCGCCGGCTCTTCGATCTGGTGATCGCAACCACCATCGCGGGCCTCGCCGTCTGGCTTGTGCTGGGCAACCGTGAGCGCAAGCACGAGTTCGCGGGCGGAGCGCCCCGCCTGCTCACCGACAGCACGGGGCATATCTATCGCTACAGCGTCCGCATCTGGCGCGGGGTCCTCTACAGCGTTGTGGTCGGCTTCCTCTCGAGCTTTCTGGGAATCGGAGGCGGCATCTTCCACGTTCCCCTGATGATCCGCGCGCTCGGCTTCCCCACCCATATCGCCACCGCGACCAGCCACTTCATCCTCGCGATCATGGGAGGGACGGCGAGCATCACTCACCTCCTCGCCGGCAGCTTCAGCCACGGCCACGGGTTGCATCGCGCCATCTCGCTCTCGATCGGCGTGATCGCCGGTGCGCAGCTGGGCGCGCTCCTCTCGACGCGCATGAGCGGCCGCGTGATCGAGTGGCTGCTGGTGCTCGCCCTGTTTGCGCTTGCGATCCGGCTGTTCATCTCGGTCTGAATCGACCTGTCAGCGATCGATGCGTGCACGGTTTCGCCCGGATTCGGGCACCATGGATGGGTGGACCGAGGCGACTGGAATCACCGCTACGAGGGAGACGAGCTCCTCTGGACGGCTCGCCCGAACCGCTTCCTCGTCGCTGAGACGGCAGCACTCGCGCCCGCGCGAGCGCTCGATCTCGCCTGCGGCGAGGGCCGAAACGCCGTCTGGCTCGCCGAGCAGGGCTGGCAAACGACGGGCGTCGACTTCTCGGAGGTTGCGCTCGAGAAGGCGCGACTGCTCGCCGCGCAACGTGAGGTGCAGGCCGAGTGGATTCGAGCCGACCTCTTCGAGTACGAGCCACCAACCGGTGCGTTTGAGCTCGTGATCGTCTTCTACCTCCAGCTCCCGCCGGAGCGCCTGCGGCCGATACTGGCTCGTGCGGCCGGAGCCGTCGCCCCCGGCGGTACGTTCCTGCTCGTCGCCCACGACTCGAGCAACCTCACGCGCGGCTACGGCGGCCCGCGCGATCCGGCCACTCTGTACACGGCAGATGACGTCCTACCGGCGCTCGTGGGACTGGAGATCGAGCGCGCGGAACCGGTTGTGAGGACGGTCGAGACCGCCGAGGGCGTGCGCGAAGCGATCGACACGCTCGTACGGGCACGCTGCCCTCGGGATTAGAGCTAGACGGCGCGCACGTCCGCAGGGCGAGAGAGCCGAAGGACGACTCACCTGAAAGGTCGGAGCCCGGCAAATACCGTCGTCACGTATCTAGATGTGTTATACATATAGATGCGAAAGGTGGTGCAGACGATGAGAGAGCAGGATCCGGGACAGGGATTTGGTAGGCGCAGACGGGGCGGCGGCGGGGGCTGCGGACCGGGACACGGCGGCAGAGGCCGAGGTCGAGGGGTATTACTGGAGCCGGCCGTCCTCGCAGCGCTCGCCTCCCAGCCGGCGCACGGCTACGACCTGCGAAAGACCGTCGAGGAGATGACCGACGGATTCGTATGCGTCGATCCCGGCGGCATCTACCGCTTGTTGCGCCAGCTCGAGCAGGATGGCTTCATCGAGTCGGAGTGGTCGGCGGGTGAGTTCGGGCCGCAGCGCCGCGAGTACCAGATCACGAATGAGGGTCGCGAGCTGCTCGCGCAGTGGGGCGAGGACTTACGGCGACGCGAACGTGCCTTTCGATCGTTGATCGGGGTGATCGAGAAGTCGATCAAGCCTCGAGAAAAGGCTGGAAACACGGGCGCACCAGAGGGTGCCCCAGATGAAAAGGAGAAAGAAGATGCCTAGACAGGATGGAACCGGCCCAATGGGCGGGGGACCACAGACCGGCCGTGGACTGGGTCCGTGCGGCGGACGAGAGGGGCAGAGCAACCCGGGTCCCATCCCGGGACGCGGTCTTGGCCTCGGTCGCCGAATGCGCGGGGGATTCCCCGGGCGGGGACCCGGACGCGGCTTCGGACGCGGCTTCGGATGGATGAATAGACCATGAGGGTCGCCGTCTCAGCGACCGGCCCGGCGCTCGCCGACAAGGTCGACGAGCGCTTCGGCCGGGCGGCCTACTTCATCTTCGTCGATACGGCGACGATGGAGTACGAGGCCGTCGATAACGAGGTCAACCGCTCTGCCATGCAGGGTGCAGGAATTGCTGCGGTCGAGCTCGTGGCCGAGCACAAGGCTGAGGCCGTGCTCGCGACCGAGCTCGGGCCCAAGGCGGCGAACGCTCTCCGGCTCGCCTCGATTCCGGCCTATTCGGCGAGCGGCAGCACGGTGCGCGAAGCCGTCGCGGCCTTCGAGCAGGACGGCTTGGAGAGGCTGCTGAACGTGGGAGAACCGAAAAAAGGGGCTAGTTGATGAGCAAGAACGACACGATCATGCTGGCTGTGCCGTCGAGCGGCGACGGCGGCCTCGAGGCCGAGCGTTCAGGACATTTCGGCAGGTGCGACTGCTTCACGATCGTGGAGATCGCAAGCGGTGAGGTTGGATCGGTGCAGGTGCTCGAGAATCTGCCCCATACCGACGGAGGGTGCCTGGGGCCGGTGAAGCTGCTGGCCTCGAACGGTGTGACGGCACTGATCGTGGCGGGGATCGGCGGCCGACCGCTCGCCGGCTTCAAGGAGGCGGGCATCGACGTCTACTTCGACAAGCAGCTGCCGACGGTTGGCCAGGCGGTCGACGCGGTTCGGGCAGGGACCGTAGAAGTAATTCAGCCCCAGTGGGTTTGCGGAGGCTAGGTGGTCGCCGAGGATCAGGCAAACCGGCTCGCCGAGGGCTTCACGATAGCCGTCGCGTCCGGCAAGGGTGGCACCGGAAAGACGATGGTGGCAACGAACCTCGCGCTCCTCGCCGCCCGAGCGGGCGCGCGCGTCACGCTCGTGGACTGCGACGTCGAGGCTCCGAACGACCACCTCTTCTTCCAGCTCGAGACCCGTACCGAGATGGTCGAAGTTCCGATTCCGCAGGCGCCCGCGGAGGCGTGCCCGAGCGGCTGCACAGCTTGCCGCGATACCTGCCGCTTCGGAGCGATCCGTATTCTCGGCGGGAAGCCCACGATCTTCCCCGAGCTCTGTCACGGCTGCGGCGCCTGCGTCCAGGCCTGTCCGGCCGGAGTGCTCGTAGAGCGGCAGGTGCGAGTCGGCGAGATCGAGACCGGCCGCGAGCGCGAAGGCCTGCGCCTGGTGACAGGCCGGCTCGACATCGGTGAGGTGAAGGCGCCGCCGGTCATTCGCGCAGCGCGGCGAGTCGCAGGGAAGGAAGCCGGCGAGCTGACCATCCTCGACGCCCCGCCCGGTGCCGCCTGCTCGGCCGTGGCGACCCTGCAGGGAGTGGATCTTCTCCTGCTCGTCACCGAGCCGACCGCCTTCGGCCTGCACGACCTCGAGCTGATGGTCGAGCTGGCGCGCGCTCTCGGCCTGCCCGCCGCGATCGTGCTCAACCGGGAGGGGACGGGATCGGTGGACATCGCCGGCTACTGCGACTCGCATGGTCTCCCCCTGCTCGCCCGCATCCCCTTCGATCGCCGCGTGGCCGAGCGCTACGCAGAAGGCGATCTGCTGGTCGACTCGCACCCCGACGGAGAGCTCTGGTTCTCGGAGCTGTGGCGGGCGATCATTCGCAGCTCGACACCTGTTGACAGCGAGACGGCAGCATGAAGACGCTGGTCGTCGCATCGGGTAAGGGGGGCACGGGAAAGACGACGCTTTCTGCTCTGTTTGCAGGCTTTTCGGCGCAAGAGCACCCGCTAGTGGTCGCCGACTGCGACGTCGAGGCCTCGAACCTGCCGCTTGCGCTCCGCACCGAGATCACGTCGCGAGAAGCCTTTGCGGGCAGCGAGAAGGCGGTCGTCGACGAGGACCTCTGCAGCGGCTGCGAGCGCTGCCTGGACAGCTGCCGCTTCGACGCGATCTCGATGCTCTTCGACGGCACAGCCCAGATCGACGAGTGGTCGTGCGAGGGCTGCGGCGCCTGCGCCACGGCCTGCCGTCGCGGCGCCATCTCGCTCGAGCCGCGCCAGGCCGGCGAGCTCTTCGGCGGCGAGTGCTCCACGGGCGCCATCGTCTTCGGGCAGCTACAGCCGGGTCAGGATCTCTCCGGCAAGCTCGTCACGAGCGTGCGCGAGCGAGCGAAGGCGCTGGCCGAACAGCGGGGCGCCGAGCTGGTGCTGGTCGACGGGCCGCCCGGCATCGGCTGTCCGGTGATCGCGTCGATCTCGGGCGCCGACGGGCTCCTGGCCGTGGCGGAGCCGAGCCTGTCGGGAGAGCACGACCTGCGCCGCCTGGTCGCGCTCGCGAAGCAGCTACGCGTTCCGGTCAAGGTCGTCCTGAACAAGGCCGACCTCTCGGCCGAGGCGGCAGAGAGACTGCGAGCGATGTGCCGCGAAGAGGAGCTCGAGCTGATCGGAGAAGTACCCTTCGACGAGGAGCTGTTGCCGGCGCTCGAGCGGATGGCGCAGGAAGGCGGCTCGGAGTCGCTGCCGGGCGCGGAGAGTTCGCCGGGCGTTCGCGCCGCTCATTCGGTCTGGGAACGCGTCGAGAGCTGGATCGCCGAGTGGCCACAGGCCCGTCCGGCGAACGCGGCCCTCGTGCAGCTCTCTCGCACGCCGCCGAGCCGCGCCCGCTAGACAACCGATTTAGCGGATCAGAGATCGGAGAATGCGGCGGGCGGGCGGGGCGCTCCGCGCCTGGTCAAGACGAGGCCTGGGTCAGGTAGTGAGAGATGTCGTGGACGCTCATCGTCTCGCCGGCTGCTTTCTGCAGGTTCACGAGGCAGAGCGGGCACATCGTCACTGCTTCGGGAGCGACCGCACGCAGCTGCTCGACCCGGCGCTGGGCTTGAGCCAGAGCCTTCTTCGGAAAGAGCGATTCGGCCGGGCCGCCGCAGCACCAGGTGTAACGGCCGGAGTGCTCGGGCTCCCTGACGATCAGTCCGGTCTGGTCGAGTAGCGCCCGCGGCTGCTCGATCACGTTCTCGAAGCGGGCGAAGACGCAGGAGTCGTGCAGCGCCACCTCGCCCGAGAGCGAGGACTGGAGCTGAAGCCCGCGCTCGGCCAGCACCTCCAGATAGCTCGACACCTTCAGCTCGTAGCCGTCGATGAGCTTCGGATAGACGCTGCGCAGCATGTTGGTCGTGTGCGGGTCGATGGTGATGACCCGCTCGACGCCGTGCTCCTTCAGCTTCCGGTAGACGCGGCGAGCGTGCGCGGCCACCACCTCGTCGGCGCCGAGGTCCCAGGTCAGCGCGCCGGTGTAGAGATCGTCCTCGTACAGGTAGCCGAACTCGACCCCCGAGCGCTGGAGCAACCCGGCAACGTCGCTGAGAACGCGATCGTAGGGCGCCCGCGTGCGCTTCGTCGGCCGGGCCATGAAGGCGCTCAGGTTGATGAAGCGATTCGCCAGGCGACCGAGCGGGGTGAAGCGAGCGAGAAACGAGTCGCCCAGGCGCTCCTCCCACTTGACCAGCCCCTCGATGTAGGGAATGAGCTGGATCATCTGGCCCGAGTAGAGAACGGTCTCGCCGCCGCGGGGAAGATCGAGCTTCTGCGCCCAGCCCGATGCGGCCTTCTTCGAGATCGGCAAGACGCTTCCGCGCAGGCGCAGGTTGTCGGAGAGGATGCCGATGATGTCGCCGGTCGGAAGGGGCATCAGAGTCCGAACTCCTTCCTGTTCAAGTAGCTGCGCAGCGAGCGGATGTTCTCGGTGATGTGCGTTTCGGTGGCGCAGCAGCAGGTCGCCTCGCACAGCCCGCAGAGCAGGCAGGAGAAGATCGTCTCGGTCTCCTCGCGCAGCTTCTCCTCCATGCCCAGCATCACGTGGCGGAAGACCTGCCTGGGCAGAACGTTGATCTCGAGCGGGCAGACCGCCGTGCAGCCGCCGCAGTTCATGCACGCGGAGGCTTCGAAGGAGCCGTGCCGGCGCACGTCCTCGAGCAGGGCGCCGTTCACCTTAATCGTCACGAGCCAGTCCTTTCAGCCGCCTCGTAGCGGAAGAAGCCGTCCTCGGGTTTTCCGGCCGCCTCGCGCAGGTAGCCGTAGCGGCGCATGCCCATCACCCAGTACATCGCCTCGGAGGCCGGGCAGCCGATCGCGGCGGCGATCTCGGGCACGGTCAGCGGGCCCGAGGCGAGCGCCTCGAGAATGGCGGGGCGCCGCCAGGACTCCTCGCGCACGATCTCGCGCACCTCGCGGCTCATGAAGCCGCCCCCTCGAGCAGACCGTCGATCATCGCCCTGATCTGGGCGCCCGTGTAGCCCTGCAGATCGATCGCGTCCTCGGGGCAGACGGGAGTGCAGCCGCCGCAGCCCTTGCACCCGGCGGCCTCGATCCCGGCCACCTGCTTTCCGTTCAATGACGTCTGCTGGATCGCGTCGAAGGGGCAGGCCTCGGCGCACTTTCCGCACCAGGTGCAGAGCTCGGGATCGACGATCGCCACCAGCGGGTCGAGCTCGGCCGTTCCCTTCTTCAGAATCGAGGCGCTCTGGGTGACCGCGGCGAGCGCCGAGGTGACGCTCTCGGAGGCCGACTTCGGGCTCTGGCAGGCGCCCGCGATCAGCACGCCGTCCACGACGGTCTCGACCGGACGCAGCTTCGGATGGATCTCGTTGAAGAAGCCGTCCTTGTCGAGCGGGAGCTTGAGCACGCCGGTCAGCTCCTCGTTCGGCCTCGGCACCGCACCGGTGACCAGCACGAGCAGGTCGGGCTCGATCGCCAGCTCCTCGCCGCCGCTCAGGAGGTCGCGCACGGTCACGCGCAGGCGCCCGTCGGCGAGCTTCTCGACCTCCGGCGGCTCGGAGTCGGGGAAGCGGAGGTAGAGCGAGCCGCGCTTACGCGACTCGGCGTAGAGAAGCTCGTTTCGGCCGTAGGTGCGCATATCGCGGTAGAGGTGGTACTGGCGCACCTCCGGCGAGCGCTCGGCGATTCGCAGCGAGTCGTGTACGGCCGCCGTGCAGCAGAAGCGCGAGCAGTACTCGTGCCCGCCCGGCTGGCGGCTGCCGACGCAGTAGACGTAGGCGATAGTCTCGACCGGCTTGCCGTTGAAGTGGAGCTCGCCGTCGGAGGCGAGCAGCAGCTGCTCGAGCTCGGGCAGGGTGACCACGCCCTCGATGCCGTAGCCGAGCTCGCCGGCCTCGGGCTGGTAGCTGTCGAAACCGGTGGCGACCACGATCGAGCCGACCTCCAGCTGGATCCTCTCCCCCTCTTCGCCGGCCGCGATCGTGACCACGTAGTTGCCGAAGGAGCCCGCCTTCTCGACCAGCTCCGATCCGGTGAAGACGGTGATGTCGTCTCGCGCCCTGACCGCGCGCTCGAGGGTCGCGATCAGCTCGTGCCCGTCGCGGTCGTGCGGGTAGATGGCGCCGAAGTGCCCGACCCAGCCGCCGAGCTCCGGCTCGCGCTCGACCAGGAAGACCTCGAGCCCGGTCTCGGCCAGTCCGAGCGCCGCCCGCAGCCCGGCGATGCCGCCGCCGACAACGAGCGCCCTCGGCACGGTCTCGACCTCGATCGGCTCGAGCGGCTCGCTCAGGCGCGTGTGCGCGATCCCGGCCCTGACCAGCTCGATCGCCTTCAGGGTGGCGCCCTCGTGATCGTCGGTGTGCGCCCACGAGCACTGCTCGCGGATGTTCACCTGGGTGTACTCGTAGGGGTTGAGCCCGGCCCTCTTCGCCACCTCGCGGAAGGTGGCGGTGTGCAGCTTGGGCGAGCAGGAGGCGACGACCATCCCGTCCAGCTCGTGCTCGGCGATGTCCGAGATGATCTCCTGCTGGGTCGCGTCCGAGCAGGTGAACATGGCGGTGCGCGCGATCTCGACCCCGGGCTCGCCCTCGACCGCCGCGATCACGCGCTCGACGTCGACGTAGTCGGAGATGTTTCCGCCGCAGTGGCAGACGTAGACGCCTATCTTCCGCTCGGCGCTCACGGCTTCACCTTCAGCCGCTCGAGATGGGCGGCCACCTGAGCCGCAGCGGCGCCCGCGTGCAAAATCGACTCGGGAATGTCCTTCGCGCCCGATGCGGCGCCGGCCACATAGACGCCCGGCGCGCTGGTGAGCGCGGGGTTGAGATCCTCGTCCGTCTCCGCGATGTAGTCGAACTCGTCGAAGGCCAGTTCGCCGCCCGGGAAGAGCGCCTGCGTGTCGCGGTTGGGCTGGACGCCGACCGCCAGCACCACCAGGTCGTACTCGGCTTCGACCGCGCCGCCACCGTTCTCAACGTCCTCGTAGCGGAGAACGACGTTGCCCTCCTCGGTCTCGCGGATCTCGGCCACGCGCCCCTTCTTGAACTCGGCGCCCATCGCGCTCGCCTGCTGGAAGAACTCCTCGTAGCCCTTGCCGACGGCGCGCACGTCGATGTAGTGGACGGTCAGCTCGGCCAGCGGCAGCACGCCCATGATCAGCTGGTTCTGCTTGATCGAGTACATGCAGCAGAACTTCGAGCAGAGCGGGTTTCCAACCGTCTCGTCGCGCGAGCCGGTGCACATGACGTAGCCGATGCGCTCGGGCATCTTTCCGTCACCGGGGCGAAGAAGGGTGTTGTAGGGACGGGTCGGCGCCAGCAGGCGCTCCATCTGCGTGCCGGTGATGACGTTCTTCAGCTTGCCGAAGCCGTACTGAGGCTTGAGATCGGCCGGGAAAAGCTTGTAGCCGGTCGAGACAACCACGGCTCCGACCTCGAGCTCGAGCTTCTGCTCGCGCATGTCGAAGTCGATCGCATCGGCCGGGCAGACCGAGATGCACTCGTGGCACTCGGAGCAGACGCCGCAGTCGAGACAGCGGGCGGTCGCGGCTCGCACCTCGTCCTCACTCAGCGCCGGCTCCAGCTCGGAGAAGTCGCTCGGGCGGGCGGAGATCTCGACCCGGGCGGCGAGCGGCTCGCGCGGGCTGTGCGTCTTCTGCCGGCGCAGGACGTCCTCCTTCTCGACCGCGGGCAGGCGGTCGTCGAAGGCGGCGCTCTCCAGATCCAGTCCCTGCAGGAAGCGGTCGATCATGAAAGCGGCCCGCTGCCCCTGGCCTACGGCCTGGGTGATGATCGAGGGGCCGGAGACGGCATCGCCGGCGGCGAACACGCCCGCGAGCCCGGTCTCGAGCGTGTGCGGGTCGGCCGCGATCTTCCTTCCCCTGGCGGACAGTTGCGCGGCGAAGGAGTCGGTGTCGGCGCCCATGCCGATGGCGACGATCGCCTCGTCGCAGGCAAGCGCCTCGGTGATCGTCTCGTCGTAAGCCGGGTTGAACCTGCCCTCCGCGTCGAACACGGCCGTGCAGCGCTTGAGCTCGACGGCGGTGACAGCGCTCTCGCCGGTGAAGCCCCCGATGCCCCACGAATCGTGCAGCTCGACGCCCTCGGAGATCGCATCCTCCACCTCCCACTCGTGGGCGGGCATCTCGGCGCGCGACTCCAGGCAGGCCAGGTGCACCTTCGCCGCGCCCAGGCGCAGCGCGCTCCGCGCGACGTCGATGGCCACGTTACCGCCGCCGATCACCGCGATCGTCTGCCCGCTCAGGTCGGGAGTGTCACCCGTCCGGATCCGGCGCAGGAAATCGAGCGAATCGGCGATGCTATTCAGCTCCTCGCCCGGAACGCCCAGCCTGGCCGCGACCGGTGTGCCGGTTGCGACGAGGACGGCGTCGAAGCTCGATCGCAACTTCTCGAGGCCGTCCACCCGCGCGCTCGTCTCGATCTCGACGCCGAGATCGGTGACGTTCTGGATGTCGCGCTCGACCACCTCGGCCGGCAGCCGGTAGGCGGGGATGGCGTAGCGGAGCATGCCGCCGGGCTCGGGTGCGGCCTCAAAGATCTTCACGCCGTAGCCCTTCAGGGCGAGCTGCCAGGCCGCCGTCAGTCCCGCCGGCCCCGAGCCGACGATCGCCACCTTCTTCCCCTGCGCCTCGGCGGCGACGTGCGCCGAAGCGGCGCCCGATGCGTAGTGCCGGTCGGCGACGAAGCGCTTGATGCGGCGAATCGGCACAGGGCCCTCGAGGCTGCCACGCGTGCACTCGCTCTCGCAGGGCGCATAGCAGGCGCGGCCGAGGCTGCCGATGAGCGGCGTCGCCTCGAGAATCAGTTCGAAGGCCTTCTCGTATTCGCCGCCACGGGCCAGGGCAACGTAGCCGTGGGCCTTGATCCCGGCCGGGCAGGCGAAGCTGCAGGGCGAGGAGCCGGCGCGCTCGATCAGGGCCTTCTGCGGCACCGCCTGCGGGAAGGGGATGTGAGCGGCGCGCCGGGCGACCAGGTCGTCGTTGAACTGGTCGGGAACCGACACCTGGCAGACGCCCTCGCACTGGCGGCAACCGGTGCAGGCCGACTCGTCCACGAAGCGCGGCTTGCGCCGCAGCTGCACCCGAAAGTGCCCGTCTCCTTCGGGATGAACCGCGTCGACCTCCGAGTAGGTGAAGACGGTGACATTGGGATGATGGGCGGTCGCCGCCATCTTCGGCGTCGAGATGCAGCTGGCACAGTCGAGCGTCGGGAAGACCTTGCTGAGCAGCACCATCCTGCCGCCCACGCTCGCCTCCTTCTCGACGACGAGCACCTTGTAGCCCATGTCGCCGAGCTTGAGCGCCGACTCCATGCCGCCGATGCCGCTGCCGAGCACCAGGACGTCGAAGTCGCGGCCGCTCGCGCGGCCGTCAGCGCTACCTTTGGCAGCGCCGGTGCTCATCTCGCCTCCTTCGCTGCGTCGAGCTCGGCGAGCGCGGCCGAGAAATCGCGCACGTAGCGGACGAAGTGCTCGGCGCAGACCGAGCAGA
The DNA here is from genome assembly GCA_049591255.1 of Gaiellaceae bacterium. Lineage (GTDB taxonomy): Bacteria > Actinomycetota > Thermoleophilia > Gaiellales > Gaiellaceae > Fen-549. The sequence continues at coordinate 34,603 of JBAWEP010000008.1, read as the reverse complement.
TTGCCGCCATCTTCAACCTGGAGGGCTCGTAGCCGTGCGCCTCGATCAGCTTCTGCGCCTCGGCGACGATGCGCGAGGAACGCTGCGAGCAGTCGGACAGATAGGCGCACTCCTCGCCGTCGGCGGCGATGAAGACGCCATCGAAGCCGCGCTCGAGCGCATGCAGTATCCAGCCCGGCCTGATGCCACTCGTGCAGGGCAGGCTGATCACGACCACACTGGTTGGGTAGTGCATGTGCGAGCTGCCGGCCAGATCGATGCCCGGATCGGAGATGTTGTTGGTCGAGAAGGCGAGAATGCGAGGGCCGGACCCTCGACCGTGCTCAGGCTGGCGCTCGGCTGCCATGCTCTTCTTCTCTCCCGTCCCTCTATCCGCTACTTGGCCCGGCGAACGAAGACTCGCTCGTAGCCGTCTCCCCCGAGCGAGCCGAGGAATTCGTGCCCAACCTTGCCGGCCCAGGCGCCGACGTCGTCCTTGGTCTCGGGGTCACTCGACCACAGCTCGAGCACGTTTCCGACCGGAACTGCGGCCATGGCCTTCTTGGCCTCGAGCAGCGGGCCCGGACAGGCCACACCGCGCGCGTCCACGACTTTGTCGGGCGTCAGCCCGCTGAGATCCACTTCACTCATCTCAATTTCCTTTCCAGGCGCTCTGTTAGTAAACGAGGCTGTTGGTGGCCGACGTGACTTCCGCCACGAAGCGCGCCGCCGCGACCAGCTCGGCGCCCTCCACCAGGTCCTCGGGGGCGATGCCACGATTCTTGACGCACGGGGTACAGACGAGCAGCTTGCCGCCGAACTCCAGCACCGAGTCGAGCAGGCCCTTGAGCGGGGCGAACTCCGGCGCCGCGATCTTCTCGGCCTCACCCTTGATGCAGAGAAGGCAACCGTCGCCCTGAAAGCCCATCACGACCTCCACGTCGGAGGCCACGGCGGCGCCCGCCATCACAAACGGAATGGTGGCCAGCTCCGGCTCATCGGGGCCGTGCGTGACCATGATCACGAGCTTTTCAGCCACTTTCATTACCTCCTGATATCGGGATCGGTTTGCGACAGCACGGTCAGTCCTCGCTCTTCCTGAGCAGGAACACGAGCACGCCGTCCTCCTCGTGCTGCTCGACCAGAACGTTTCCGGTCGTCTCGGCCCAGGCCGGGATGTCGGTGCGCGCGCCCTGGTCGGTGGCCAGGAGCTTCAGCAGCTGCCCCGGAGCGAGCTCCTTCATCGCCTTGGCCGTCTTCACCACCGGCATCGGACAGAGTTGCCCGCGGGCGTCGACGGTCTGATCTTCCTGATGAGTCTCCGCCATCTGTTCCCTCCTAGACGAAAAGCGTTACGTGGGCGCCGCGAGCTTCGGCCAGGAACGTGGCGGCGCCGCCGAACTCGACTCCGTCGATGAAATCGTCCTGCGAATAGCCAAAGACGTCCAGCGTCATCTGACAGGCGATCAGGCGTACCTCCAGCTCCCTGACCGACTCGAGCAGATCGCCGATCGAGGCGACGTTCTTGTCCCGGAACTTGGCCTTCATCATCTTCGTCGCCATCGGCCCCATTCCGGGCAGCGCCGTGACGAGCGTCGGCATCGGCACCGGCATCGGCATGTCGGGATTGCCGACCGGCGAGACCTTGAGCATGCGGTCGAAATCCTTGTGGATGATGTTCAGGCCGTAGAAGGTGAAGAAGACGCTGGTCTCGATACCCGAGGCGGCCGCGGTGGTGGCCAGGATCAGCGGCGGATAGGCCCAGTCGAGCGTGCCCTTCGAGGCGATGATTGCCGCCTTCTTGGTCCCGGCGTCACCTTTCCGTGCGCGCTCCAGCTCCTCACGGACGATCCGGCGCACGTCTTCCTCGTTCATGCCGCTCGCCTCGGCGAGCTTCTGCTCATCGAGCATCTATCGCCTCCAGTTCCGCTTCCGCACGCTTGGGGAGAGCGGCCTCGAGCCGATCGAATCCGTCGAGATCGAGCTCCACCTCCAGGCAGCGTCCGATTCGCCGGCAGTGGACTAGCCCCGCATTGAGCAGCACTCGTAGGTGGTGTGACAAAAGGGGCGATGAAAGCTGCAGTCGCTCGCGCAGGTCGCGGCCGCAGAGCAACCCGGCGCGAAGCTCGTCGATGATCGCCAGTCGAACGGGATCGGAAAGCGCGCGGAAGCCCGCCAGGCGTTCGGTTGACGCACGTTGTTCGGTATCGATTGCAGTCATCTGGATCGCAGTTCTTTCTCTTCAACGCGAGTTGAAGTATTCAATCACGATTGAAGAGTCTCGCGACGCGACAACCATCCACTTCGGCGACGATTCGCGTTTACGAGCCGGGAGATGACGTTGGACAGTGCACCCCGCACGGCGTCGAACAGGATCGAGAGGCGAAGCCAGACAAACTAGAACCCGGCGCCTTTCTCGTTCTCGGGACGCCGCTGAGCGCGCGTAGACCGAGGGACAGTGCGTCCCCACGAGTGGGGCTCGCACGGCCCGAAGGGCGGAGCACGATCAGCGGCGTCAGGCCGACCCGGGAGGCCAGTCGCGCCTGGCCGCACGGGTCGGCCGACCGAGAGCGAGAAATGGTCCTAACCGGACAGCTTCACAACCTCCCGGAGCCGCTACGAGGGCTCCTCGCCCAGCAGTAGGGCGCTACAAAGCCGGCATCCTCGTGAGCCAGAGGCTCGGCCACAAGTTTCTCCAGAAACATTGATTAGCAGGGCGTCTCGCAAAAAGCCCTGCTAACACGCCTATTTTACGACACTCGGGATCCGATGTACAGCTGACGTGCGAGCGCTCCGGCGTCTAAAACGAGCGGCAGATGCTCGTCGTGGCAGATGCTCGTCCCCTACTGACTTCCAAAGGCTTAACGTTTGACATCGCTGCCCTGGTTTGTAACCATGCCGTTTCCTGCGGCGCTCACTCAATCGACGCGAGGAGTCTGGCACGCTTAACACCGAAGCTCATTGCGACTGTTGTAGCTTCTCTATTGACTGCCGGGCTGTTGGTCGTGGCGACTGCTGCGTACGCCAGCGGGAGCAGCTGTTACGGCGGGAGTTGTGAGTCTGTCACCGGAACCGGTCTTCACATCTCGTCCACCGATACCTACGCAGACTCGCCCCATTGCAATCAGAGCCTTGGCACGAAGCAGTACGACCAGAAGGGGTACCTCAGCACATATCAAATCGGCCCCTCCTACCGAAGTGGATGCTCGACCGTTCCAATGCCTCTCAACTGGAACACGACTCTTCCGCAAAACGACAACATCTACGGACAGTCCTATTTCAGCGCGAAATGGCAGGGAATCGCCACTGTCAATGTCCACTCGTAATCACACGACGAAGATGGCAACCGAGTGATCATCAAGTCGAGCCGGCGGCGGTCGCACTTGGGCCTTCTATACATGGGTCTGATTTGTGGCGTGCTGGTGCTGGGGTTACTGGGGTGCGGGAGTAAGTCCTCCGCACCCCAGTCACCTTCGAGCGCCTCGATCACTCAAAGTTTGGTGAACGGCGAACTTGGCGGATATTTCGCTCCCGGGCAAAAAGTGCCTCCGCCAGGACCATTCCAAAAAGCCTTGCTCGACAAGGCACGTCTGACATTCTCCGACTATCAGTCGGCAATGCAGGCCGCAGCCGACTGCATCGAACAGAAGATTCCCGGCACAACAGTCCAACTGCGGCTTCAGCCGGGATGGACACAGATCTACGAATTCGAAATAGCGTCGGGCGGAGGCGCCACCGGCTCATTTGCCCAAGGGAACTCCCCGTCGGGACCCCCCGCGTCTTCGACGACAACCACCCCGACCCGCTCCGGAACGACGACTGCGTCAACTGGGGCAGAACCCCCTCCCCCCGCCAAAATCGCCGAACAAGCCTCCGAGCAGGCCGCCCAGGGATATTGCATTGCTACGTACTCGGCGCACGTAGAAGCCCGATGGCGGGCTATGCAAGTTCTCACCGGCCCGCAACTCTCCGTCCAACGAGCTCCGTTTCTCCAATGCATGCGGGCAGCAGGGATAATTGTTCCAACGAATACCAGCAATGACAAGCTGGGCCAGATCTTCAGTGATCCGTCTACGTATTCGAAGTTGAGCCCCGAACAGATGCAACAATCGAATTCCTGCACCACGCGGTTCCAACGGTTTCTGTTTTCGATAGCGCCACCCTAGAGGAGGACCGGCAGCATTGTAAACTGGGTGGGTCACGCTCATCGCACTGCCGGGAACCCGAGGGGTCATGACGTCTAAGCGCTTCTTGATCGGTCACGCCCCAAATCGATGGCCAATCCGGTTTCGAGCGGCAGCGGCCTCGAACCGGATCGTGACGGGCTCGACAACCGAGAGCGCGGATTTCGACGGCGGTTCGCCGCCAGAAAGACGCGGTCGAAGCTTCCTCGGACCGTTCGTATTGCTAGTCGGAATAATCGGACCGGTAGCTGGTCTGGTGGCGGTCGTCGCTTTCTTTCCTGATTCACTTCCGTCGGTGAACCCGGCCCCGACGACAATCAGTATGCCGGTCCAGTTGACCCGGGATAACAAGGCGCAGGCAGTGCAGGCCTCGCTGAGTTGGCGTACCGGGCCAAGCCTGCGCGCTCCGAACTGGTCCGGTCTCATAACGACCGTGGATATAAGTCGCGGGAAACGCATCACCTCGGGGACACCCGTAGTGACGATCAACGGCATCGAGCGCATCGCGCTGGAATCTCCGCAACCTTTCTACAGACAGATCGGCCCGGGGGTTACCGGCAGCGACGTGGAAGCTCTTCGAACAGCGCTATCCAGCTTAGGGATGGGACCCGCTGGCTCTGGCGCTACCTACGACGCGGATCTGCGATCGGCCATTCAGCGACTTGACGCCCGACTCAGCGGCATCTCGGCCAGCAAGGCGTCCGGCGTGTTCGACCCTAGTTGGGTGATCTACCTCCCCGCAGCCTCTGTCACCACCGCGTCGGTTGACTTGCAGTTGGGGACAACGCCACCGGCACCCGGCCAGGTAATCGTGACCAGCACACGAACTCTGATGCCGTTCCGGCTGTCCACGTCGTCGAGCCAGGGGGTTCCGGTTCCATTGCCTTCGACGTCAACTGGATATGTGCTCGTGCTCGGAAACGGGACTGTCATCCCCGTCGCTAGCGGTTTCGCGATATCGGGGCGGAAGACGCTGGCGAAGGTGGCGTCGGCCATTGGCAGCGGGTCCGCCTCTCTCACAGGCGTGGTTCGTCTCGCTTCCCCGGAGAGCGTTTCGACCGTGCCCAGCACGGCCGTAGTGTCTGACGCTGCCGGGAGGTACTGCGTCTTCGTCGTCGAGGGGAAGAGGCTCAGGGCGTTCGTGGTCAGTCCGGCCGGCGGGCTACCTGGCGTCACCAGAGTGACCGGGCTACCAAAGTCCATCCAAAGCGTCGTCGCCGACCCCGACCAGGTAGCCGCTGGTCGATCGTGCCGATGACTCCCGGCGCATCCTGGGTGGCGGTTACCGACCTGTCTTACTCATATCCCAGAGCCGACTCACCTGTGCTCAACGGGGTTTCAACCCATTTTGCTCGTGGTCACGTGACTGCGATCTACGGGCCGAGCGGTTCAGGCAAATCAACCCTGTTGTCCATCCTCGGGTTATTGATGCGTCCCAAGGCCGGCACGGTATCGATCTTCGGAGAGCCCGCCTGGCGATCGCGGTCGCAAAGCGACTCCCTACGCCGGTCCGCCTTTTCGTGGGTACTACAAAACTCCGCTTGTCTAGAAGCACGCCTCGCTATTGACAACGTCGCAATGGTCCGCCTCTCACAGGGGGTATCACTCGATGAGGCACACTGCGAAGCACGGCAGGCACTCCGGCAGGTCGGGCTCGGTCACCGGCTTTCGGCCAGGGCCAGCGAACTCTCTGGAGGAGAGCTCCAACGTGTCACGATCGCCCGAGCCATCTCCAGCCGTAAGCCCGTCGTGCTCGCCGACGAACCGACCGGACAGCTCGACAGGCACAACACTGAGCTAGTTGCTGGCGCCCTACGTGCATGCGCCGACGCCGGACAGGTCGTGATCGTCGCAACTCACGACGCTAACCTAATCCGTTACTGCGACCAGCGCCTCGAGATCGTCGACGGCCAGATCAGCGGACCGGCATGAGCGGCTGGAACGGCGAAGCCCTCATCCGCGAAGCGTTCAAGAACCTCGCTGCCCAGCCCGGCAGGACCGTGATCCTTCTCGCCATCGCGCTGGGAGGTCTCCTCTCCGTATCCCTCGGCGAGCTATACGCCGCCCGAGGTGTGGAGATCACGAACCGGTCGCTAATCGCCCGGGGATACACGACGGTCAAGGTCGTAGCTGACAACGGCATACCAGCTAAAGACTGCGCCCGTCTACAAGGGCAACAAGGCGTCCTGGCTGCCGGTGGCGTCGGCACCGTCTCGACCGTCTTTGCCGGATCCAGCCCCGGACTCAGCTTCTGGGAAGCCCGGAGCACCGGAAATGTGATCGGCGCCCTTACCGGCACCACCACACCCACCGCCCGCCCGGGTCTGTTCCTTTCGACCGACCTGGCCGAACAGCTAGGCGTCCGCGTGGGCTCCTTCCTCAACATCGGCGGGAAACCGCAACGAGTGGTGGGGATCTTCCCCCTCGGTCAGCGCGACGAACTGCTCGGACGGATAGCTCTCATCCCCTCTGCGCCCACGGGAATGCTGCAAGCCTGCTATGTCCAATTCGCGGCAGGTGACTACACTGCCGGCGCCAACGCCCTCACCGGGGCATTTGGCGGCCGCGCAAACGTCACCATCGAAGGGCTCATAGCAAGGGGACCAAGCACCACCAGCCCAGCGACGTCGTGGAACGAACGGTCCAGTCGCTTCGGGTGGTTAGCTGCTGGCATCGTTTTGGGGGCAGTCGGGCTGCTCACCGCACGCAGTCGCTACCACGAACTATCGGTCTACGTTCTAACCGGATCCTGGCGGTCCGAAGTCGCCGTAATGTATCTCTGCGAAATCGAGCTTGTCCTCGGCTTCGCTGTCTTATCCAGCATCGCCTGGACTGCCTTCTTCACTGTCCTCTTACACGCAGGTTGGGAACCCTTCCACGCGGGTCTCGTCGGACTGTCTCGAACAATGCTCCTGGCAGCTGCCATGGCACCTTTGGGCATAGTCCCACTCTTCAGACGCGACCTCGCTCGACTACTGCGCGAACGAGCTAGCTGATCGCGGATCAGCGCGACACCGGCGGGCAAGGGCACATCATCCTCGGCAGCCGGCAGCACCATCACAGCGACATCTCCGAACGGCTGTGGGGATCGGTAGTCCTGCACGTGATCACGCACGCCAACTGTCCTGTAACCGTGGTCAACGGTAAGCGTGACGAGGTGTCGGGTTGGGGGCAGTGATCCCGAAAGAACCGCTTGCGATCGGCTGGGCGACCGGGACCGTGTCAGGCCGCTTTTTTGTGTCTGGTCTTGCGTTGCCACATTCGCCGCCGCGGCCAGCACGATGGACGCGGCTCGCTGCTCCTCGCACGCAGGCGCAGAGGGAGGAAGGATCAGGAGAAGTGGCTTGTCTCCCTTTGCTGTCGAGGAGAGAGGACAGTCAAAACCGTCATTTGCAGGAGAAAACGGGACGCGGAGAGAATGTCCGAAGACCCCAAGAACGCACAGAAACAAACGATTTACAGGGAATACGTTGTGGGACGTACAACAGTTATGGAGCTAGGCGGATTCGAACCAGGCGCCTTTCTCGCTCTCGGGGCGCCGCTGGCGGTGCGAGCCGTGAGATGACAGTGCACGCACGGCAGTGCGCTCGCTCGGCGTCGAACAGGATCCTGCCGCCAGCGGCGTCAGGCTCATCGCGTAAACGCGATGAGCCGCCCCCGAAAGCGAGAAATGGGCCGTACAGGATTCGAACCGGGCGCGGTTTCTCGGGGCGCCGCTGGCGGTGCGAGCCGTGAGATGACAGTGCTCCCGCACGGCGTCGAACAGGATCGTGCCGCCAGCGGCGTCAGGCTCATCGCGTTAACGCGATGAGCCGACCGAGAAAGCGAGAATGGAGCTAGGCGGATTCGAACCGCCGACCTCCTGGGTGCGATCCAGGCGCTCTCCCAACTGAGCTATAGCCCCGCGAAGCCAACAGTCTAGCCAACCAACGGAAGTCCGCTCGCTTCGCGAGCATGACGACTTTCATCGGTTGAAGAAGCATTTTCGGCCGTCGCAGCCGACATGCGCGGATGCAGCTCAGCAAAAGCCGTCCCCCGGCCTCTCCGCCCCGAACACTGAACACATCCACGGCCAGCCCACTTCGCCGGCAGGAGCAGATGAGGCACCCGCGCCGCAGGCGCGGTGATTCATCCAAACAAGAGGCCGCGAAAAGTCTCAGCCGGCTAGCCGGCTGGCTTTTCGCCAGACGATTCGCGCACGATCAGCTCCACCGGCACGATCAGCTCGACCGGGTTCGCGGCGGGGTCGACGATCATGCGCAGCACGCCCTCGGCGGCCGCGATCCCCTGTGCCGTCGCATCCTGGCGCACGGTCGTCAGCTGCGGCGAGACCATGGTCGCGTAGGGAGAGTCGTCGTAGCCGACGATGGCAATGTCGTCGGGGACGCGCAGGCCGGCCCGCTCGATCGCGACCATGGCGCCGATGGCCATCACGTCGCTGGCCGCGAAGACGGCATCGGGGCGTTCATCGAGAGCGAGTAGCTTCTCCATCGCCGTGATGCCGTCGTGGAGGAAGAAGTCCGCCTCGGCCAGGTAGTCCTGCCGGGCGCGAAGGCCGGTCTCCTCGAGCCCGATGCGATAGCCGAGCAGGCGCTCTCCTCCAACCGAGTGCGAGAGCGGGGCGTGGATGGTCGCGATCCGCTCTCTGCCTACCGCGGCCAGGTGACGAACAGCCTCGAGAGCTCCACCGACGTTGTCGGACGAGACGTGACCGAGCCGCGGCGCGAGACCGACGTCGTCGACGCCGACGCAGGGGATCCTTGCCTCGAGCAGTCTTGATACCCGCTCGTCGTCGGTGGTGAAACCGTGCAGGATGACGCCGCGGACACCGCTGTCGTGGCAGCGACGAAGGTAGACGTCGGGGTCGGGATCGATCGTGGTGAAGAGGAGCAGATCGCAGCCGCTGGCGCGCAGGCGCGACTTGATGCCCTCGAGCAGCCCGAGGAAGATCGGGTGCGGGCTGTCGGTGTACTCCCAGGTGATCGTCGCCACGCCGATCACCGGCGGGGTAGCGGCCTCCATGCGCATCTTCTCCGCTGCCAGCGCATCGGCGTGCTCACGGAAGAGCTCACGCTCTCTCGTCTCCTCCTCGATCGCAGCGAGGATCTCGGTTGCCGATTGACTCATATCCCGAAAATCGACCGGCTGAGAAGGCTATTCACCGTAGGCCGGCGCCGCGGAAGCCGCATCTTCTCATCCTAGAGCCGTTCGGGGTCGCTTCTCCAGCCGAACTGGAGCGAGGGCCGTCGCCGAAACGGCGCTAGCGCCCGCGTTCCACCCGAGAGCCGCCGACTATCTGGTCGCTGCCGTCTTCGAAGCGCAGCCAGGCCTTGAATCCGCCGTCGTAGTCGCGCGCCCAGAGCACGAGCCGGGCCTCGCGCCCGCCCAGGAGGCAGCGCTCGTCGCCCTCGCGATCGAGCCCGCGCCAGATGCGCACGAACGGGTTTTGCTGCCACTCCTCGCCCACGCTGGTGGCCTCGCTGTGCCCGGGCAGGATGCGCGTCTCGGGCGGCAGCGCGAGCAGGACTTCCATGATCGAGCGGCGCAGATCGGTATAGCTCGAGCCCGAGCCGCCGACCGAGCCGGAAAACAGCGTGTCGCCGCTGAAGCAGGCGCTCCCGTCGATCAGGAAGGAGAGCGAGTCGGCGCTGTGCCCCGGTGTCACCAGGGTCTCGATCGTGAGGCCGCCGGTCTGGAAGCTCTCGCCCGCGCGCTCGACCAGCTCGAGCCCGAAGCGGCGCCGCAGCGACTCGTTCCCGGCCGTGTGGTCGGCGTGGCCGTGCGTCACAAGCAGATGAGTCACGGTCAGCTCATGCGCCTCGACCGCTTGCAGAAGCGGCTCGAGCGGGGCACCGCTGTCGACGAAGACGCCCGTTCCGCCGGGCCGGTCGCCGACGAGATAGGCGTTCGAAAGCCAGCCCGGATGCATGCTCCGCTCGACGATCACGTCAACTAGGCTAATCGATCCGATGCCCGCTCTCGCTCTTCCCGAAGACTTTCCGCGCCACGTCAAGGCGATCGCCTCCGATCTCGACCGCACCCTGATCGCCGAGGATTACGAGGTGCACGCGCGAACCGCCGCCGCGATCACGGCCGCGCGGGCGGCCGGAATGCACGTGGTTATCGTGACCGGCCGCATGTTTCGCTCGGTGCGCCCGTACGTGCAATCGATGGGCATCGACGACCTGGTCGTCTGCTACCAGGGCGCGGTCGTCGCCGATCCCGTGAGCGGGCGCTTCCTCCGCCACATCACGATTCCGCTCGAGCTGGCGCGCGAGGCAATCGCCGCGATCGAGCGCGAGGGCTTCCAGCTCAACTGCTACGTCGACGACTTCCTCTACATCGCGAAGATGACGCCCGAGGCTCACGCCTACGCCGAGCACCAGCGCATCCCGTTGGAAGAGGTCGGGAACCTGCTCGAGTGGCTCGTCAGCCCGCCCACGAAGCTGGTCGCGATCGGCGACCCGGCGGCGCTAGACGGGCTCGCCGAACGTCTACGCGCGCAGTTCGACAGGCGGCTGTACATCGCCAAGTCGCTTCCGTTCTTCCTCGAGCTGGCCAGCCCGGAGGTGTCGAAGGGCGCCGGGCTCGGCTTCGCCGCCGAGCAGCTCGGCTTCTCGCCCGCCGAGACCGTGGCCTTCGGCGACGGTGAGAACGACTTCGAGCTGCTCGACTGGGCCGGCTACTCGGTCGCCGTCGCGAATGCACACGCCGGCGTGCTGGCCCGCGCCGACTTCGTCTGCCCGCCCGTACAGGAAGAGGGCGTCGCACAGGTGATCGAGGCCATGCTCGCGTCCGAGCCGCGTCGCTAGTTCGCCTGCCGGCTTTCGTCTCGACCCTCCTCCCCGTAGACTTGCTGCCGTGATCGACCTCAAAGCCGCTCGCTCGGATCCAGACGGCCTGCGCGCCGCGCTCGCCCGCAAGGGCGGCGTCGAGGCGTTCGACCATCTGATGGAAGCCGACGCCCGCTGGCTCGAGCTGGTGCCTCAGGTGGACGAGCTGCGCTCTCAGACCAAGGTCAAGGGAAAGCCGACTCCCGAGCAGCTCGAGCAGCTGAGGGCCACCAAGGTCAAGCTGCAGCGCCTGGAAGAGGAGCTGGCCGAGGCCGAGGCCGCCCGGGAATCGGCGCTGGCGCTGGTTCCAAATCCGCCGCATCCCGACGTCCCCGACGGCGAGACCGACGAGGACTCCGTCGAGCTGCGGCGCGTCGGTGAGCCGCGCGCGATCGAAAATCCGCTCAGCCACCTCGAGCTCGGCCGCTTCGACATGGAGCGGGCCGCACGACTGTCGGGCGCCCGTTTCGGCTACATCATCGGTGACACCGCGCTGCTGGCGCTGGCGCTCTTCCGCTATGCGCTCGACGTGCTTGGCGCCAAGGGCTTTCTACCGGTGCTACCGCCGGTGCTGGTGCGCGAGGAGGCGATGTTCGGTACCGGCTTCTTCCCCACCGAGAAGACCAACATCTACGAGATCCCGTCCGACGGCCTCTACCTGACCGGCACCTCGGAGGTGGCGCTCGCCGGACTGCACATGGGCGAGGTGCTGGAGGCCGACGAGCTTCCTCTGCGCTACGCGGGCTACTCGACCTGCTTCAGGCGCGAGGCCGGCGCTGCGGGCAAGGAGACGCACGGCATGTTCCGCGTGCACCAGTTCGACAAGGTCGAGATGTACGTCTACACCCGCCCAGAGGACTCCTGGCAGGAGCACGAGCGCATGGTGGCGATCGAGGAGGAGATCCTGCAGGGACTGGAGCTTCCCTATCGCGCCGTGGACGTCGCCGCGGGCGATCTCGGCGCTCCCGCGGCCAGAAAGATCGATCTCGAGGCGTGGCTACCGAGCCAGGGCCGCTACCGCGAGGTCACCTCCTGCTCCAACACGACCGACTTCCAGGCCCGCCGCCTCAAGGTCAGGTACCGCGGCGAGCGCGGGATGGAGCCCGTGCACACACTCAACGGCACCGCCGCGGTCGGACGCATGCTCCTGGCGGTGCTCGAGAACGGGCAGCAGGACGACGGCAGCGTCGTCGTGCCCGAGGCGCTGCTCGCATTCGGGGCGCCACAGAAGCTCTCTCGCCGCTAACCCGCCGATCTTTCAGACCCTCGCGGGGACCGAGCGCAAGGCGCTACTAACCGCCGGGAAATCTGGCGACTTCCGGCGGGGTGGAGTAGACAAAAGCGACGCTTCCACGGTCCGAAACTCATTCGCGGGGATCAAGCGCAAGAGCGCGGCGATGCCCGCGACGCCGCCGCAGCCGACATGCGCGGCTGCGGCGCACCGGACGCCCGTCCTCAACACGCCTCGAACTCCACAAGACACGAGCGTCAGCACTACGCTCCCTGGGAGCAGGTTGAGCAAGCGCCGCCAGGCGCGCTCAACTCTCATTTGGTTCCCGCCGGAAATCGATAGATTTCCGGCGGTTCAAGGCGGGGTGCCGGAGCGGCCGAACGGGACGGTCTTGAAAACCGTTGGGGGTTCACGCCCCCCGTGGGTTCGAATCCCACCCCCGCCGCCAAGAGCTCGACGTTAGAACCCCGCGACCCTGTGGTTGCGGGGTTCTTGCTTTGAACCCCGGGTGTGTCCTGGGCAGGGTTGCTGGCTTTCTCTGCGCCCCTGGGCCTCCTGGGGCCGTTCTGGGCCGCGTTGGCGCTTCCCTCGGGCTTTGGACTTGGGTTCGGCTCAGGCTGGCGACTGTCTGCCTCATCCCCGGGTTCTTGTTCTTCGACCCAGCCTATGCTGCAGTCCCGAAGCTGGGCAAAGGGCGGGTTGAGCTCGGCTTTGACTATTCCCTCTTTGTTCACGAACAGGGCCGAGAAGAAGGCTTGGTTCAGGTCTCGTCGGACCAGCTCATTGGCTCCGACGTACAGCCGGTCACAGTTCTCCAGTAGGCCCAAGGCGATCTCCAGGTGCTGTCCAGCGATCTCAACGTCTGCACTGGCCAGTTCGATCAGTCTCTCTGCTTCACGCTGCTCTACGGCTAAGGCTTGCTGTCTCTGCTTGAGATCAGCTACCGGAATAGCTTCGGCGATGTAGGCGTCGATCAGCTTCTGACGAGTACGTTCAAGCTTCTGCAGGCGGCGCTTCTGTGTGAAGAGCAGCTTCTCATTGGTCTTTTTGGTCTCAGCTATCTCATCGGTCACAGCAGAGCGGATCATCTCAATGAGTTCTGGGGCCAGCTTCTGCTTCTGCCAGTGCCGAAGCACATGCTCTTCCATCAGCTCTGCTGGCAGGTAAGGCATGTCGCAATCAGTCCGTTTCTTGGCGTGACCCAGGCAGAAGAAGTAGGCATAGGTACCGCCTTTGCCCCTGGAGTAACCAAACCCCAGACGGCTCTCACATCTCGCACAGAACAGAGTTCCCTTGAGATAGTGCTCATGTCTCCAGGATCTATCCCCGGAGATCCTTCTAGCTTCCAGTACACCTTGAACCTGATGCCAGGTTGCTGGATCAGTGAGAGGTGGATGGTTTCCCTCGTACTCCACTCCACCGTAAGGAAGTCTTCCTATGTAGTAAGAGCTGGAAAGGATGCGGTGGACCTGGCTGCGGCTCAGCGGTACCGGTCGTCTGGTCGCTGTAGGTCTGGTCTTCATTCCTCGTCGAGTTAGTTCTTCGACCAGATCTCCGATCGACCAATCTCCTGAGGCATAAGCCTCAAAGGTCCATTGCAGATGTACCGCTCTATCCGGATCGAGAATGACCGTCTTAACCTCTCGGCCATCAACCTGTTCTCTGGAGTTCAGATACCCCAGTGGTGCATAGCCTGGTGTACCGCCTCTGCGGGCCTTCTCATGCAGTCCCTTCTTTGCTTCATGGCTTAAGTTCCTTGAATAAAACTCAGCGATGGTGGCCATGATGCCGTGTAGCAGTGTCCCTGCCGGTGTGTCGTCAATCTGTTCAGAAGCTGAAACCAGCACAGCCCCTGACTCGTGGATGGTCAGACCAATGGCTACGTCATCAGCTCGGTTCCTAGCCAGACGGTCAACCTTATGGACGATGACGTAGTCGACGTCTTGCTCGTCTTCCAGCCTATCCAGCAGTTCCTGCAGGGCTGGACGGTCAGCTGAACGGGCACTAGCACCGGCATCAACGTACTCACTGACCACTGATGCACCCAGCTCTTCTGCCTTGCGGTGACAAGCAGCCCTTTGAGCAGGGATGGAATAGCCTTCTGGCTCACCACCAGAACCAGCCTGCTTGGCCGTGGACACTCTGAGGTAGATGGCGGCTCTGGCAGGTGCCGGTTCAGCGCTGTTTTTGTCCCTAGAAAGACCACGATCGGCTTGCGCCGACCGTTGAGCTTCCCGAGTTGTTTCTTCTTTGATTGGCTTCTTATCTGAAGCCGGTAGTTCATTCATACAATAGGCCCTCCTTTCTTCCTAGCAGGGACCCATTTTACCAGGTCTTGTCAAGGAATGGAGGACCGATGTTTGTGTCAGAGACGATAAGCTAGTTAACGGAACAATCTCCCGCTACTTGCTTGATACAAGCCTCGAGTTTGTTTATTTCAAGCTGTTGTTTGAACGCTTGCTCGCTGATGTTGTTATCGCTCATACGGAGGCTATTCGTCCGCTCAAATAGGACGAAGCTGCAGGTAAGCGCAGCCAACGCGACTAGCGTCAACGTTGCGATAATGATTACGTTTTTCATAATTCGATAATAACATAGCTTTCATCGTGGATGTTAGTTCACATTCGTAGTCAGAAAGTAAAAAGCCCCAAGGTTTTCGCCTTGGGGCTTTTTATTCGATCTAGTTGTGTCTCTGCCCCCACGGCCCAACCCAGAAGGTCTGACCATTGCGCGTGGGGTAGATATACGCCTGAACAGCGGGGCCCCAGTAGCCTCCACCCCTATACCAAGGGCGGCTGCAGTAGAGCTGTGCGCTGATCGGGTTGGAACGGTAGAGATTGACGCGAGGGTAGATCAGATCGTCTCCCCAGTCGCCCCGTGAGGAGGACCAGAGATTCCCACTGGCAGCAAAGATGCCGGTGACCGACCCACCGCCAGGGCAGTTCCCCAGCCAGGTGGGATATGAGACGTAGACGTTACCGACGCTGAGCGAGCGTGAGCTTGCGGTTGGAGTAACAGCGAGGAGCGCTATCAGTGAAACAAGAACCAGCGAGAGGATGAGACGTCGCTTCAACATTTCGTCTCCTTCGGGCCTCGCTCTCGACCAGAGAGCCTCGGGACGGGGCGGGGGCATCTTGACGTTGACTCCACAAACGTTCGGGCAAACGTTTGCCGAGCTGCCCCGGACTCATGTTCATCACGATGAAGTTTCCAAGGACCGGCCACTCACCTGAGTGAGGTAAAACCACCGTGGTGAGGGTGGCACAATCTTAGTGGATGTAGGACTCTCTGTCAATACGTCGTATCGGATAAGAAACAGCCCCCTAGCCTGCTTATGACGAATATCAACATCGTCTTATGCCCACTTGTTCTCTGCACCTTCCTGAGGTATATAATCCAGTCCCGTGCAAGGCGACGACCACCCACCTCTCCGTCGTCGTCTGCAAGAGGGGTCATGCAGGTCTTCCCGCCTCTAGAACCACTGGTTCACCCCTTCGCGAGGTCGGACTCTTCGACCGTCGTCTTCAAGATTCAGCCGTTTCCAACCAATCCAGCGGACGGTCAGATCAGTTCTGTCCGCTTGACCGGCCAAGCTTTGCGCTGGCCGGCCTAGAAGAAAGGAATCAGACAATGGCCTCAGCTCAATCAGTGCCAGCGTTGTCCGGTGTAGCAGCCGTGTGCTCATGCCGACTTGAGGCGCTTCGTATGATCCGAATGCTTCGCGGCTACTCGCTGAAGACCGTCGCCGAGAAGTCGGGTCTCTCGGCCGGGTACATCCAGAAACTTGAGCGTGGCGACATCAAGGAACCCTCCCCGAACAAGCTACGAGGGCTCGCCCGAGCGCTGGACTATCCCTACCCGAAGCTGATGGAGCTGGCGGGTTACTTAAGCGAAGATGATCGGGGCGAGACAGATTCCCAGGGCGAGCCTTCAGCAAAAGACGCAGACGCGCAGACCTCGGCCCTCAGGGCTCTCGATGAACGATTAGGAGTACTTCTCGAAGCCGTCGGCGGCGCCGAGCTTAACGAGTCCGAGGCCGATTTTCTTGCAGATGCTCTTCGCGAGTATCGCAGTTTGCGAGCCGCGGGGATAGAGCCGCCGCGGGACTTCGTAGGAAAGGTGCTCAAGGAGTACCACAGGCTTCATGCATCGAGCGACGGCGAGTTCGCGCTTGATGACATCACTCCTTCGCAGGCTGCCTGAGCATCCCCTCGTCAAACGCGGTTGCGAGAGTCTACGCCGGAGTAACGGCATTTTCATGTAGCTGCACATGAGAATGCAGGAGAGTCGTTGCCCTTAACGCTCAATTCCTGGCTCAACCAAGGTGTTTCTGGCCCACGGCTCAACGACGCGACCGGTAGTCCGACCGGGTAGCCACAGGTAACGGAGTTCAGCGGCTCAACGTGACGCCGGGGCATGAGCCGGTCGAGCCAGCTCTCTCACTGCGGAGTACAGCCGTTCAGCGGCTGCCTTCGCGTCGTTCACGTTCAGCTGGAGCGGAAGCTTGTTCTTGTCAGCGAGCCATGTGAAGATCTCACCGTCCCACGTCCCAACCTGCAGCTGCCTCCGATCGACTTCGGTGTGATGCCGTTTCGGATGATCGATGGCATAGGAATCAATGTGCAGGTCAGCCCACCAACGGAAAATGAACGTGCCGTCCTCGGGCTCCTTCGAACCCAGTCGACGTGCCTGTAGGGCGATAGTGAGCATCACCTCGTTGGCTAGACTCGATGCTCGTTCGCGAACAGCTGCCGACGTAGGCGTAGTAGCCCTCTCTGTCATTTATCCTCGCTCCCAGCTTCGGGCAGCAGCGCTGCAAGCTCTCCGTGCACCTCGATTGAGTAGATCGAAGCGATCTGCCCGACGCAAAGCCCAAAGACGCCTCGCAGTTCACCGAGAGCCAGGATGAAATCGTCATCCTCATCGCCGCCGTGGTCGTGGAAGTGCCGAGGCGGGCGATGATGCCAAAAATGACCATCTTTGAACCCGTCGGACTTGGTCAGGTAGCGCTGACAGGCTGAGCGCATGTTGCGAAGCGGCTCACCCGCTCGAACATCCTCCCCGATCGCTTGCAAGACCTTAGTGAGCTCAGATCGAATCTGTTGTACCGACTGCTCAACAAAGATCTCCGCCTCCAGGTCGTACGGATTGAAGAGTGCCCGACGATCTTCCAGGAAGACGACGAGCTTGCGCAGCTCTTCTCTCTCGGACTGCGATGGAACCCACGAGATCCCACCGACAGGTGTGTTGATGCCACTAACACGGCGAAGAGATCGTGCAGCTCGTCTTCGAAGTCCCCGTGTCCAAGTTGAGACGCGATTCCAGACACCAGCCCACTTCTTCGTCATGCCCCCATTATGAGCGAACATTCGTTCGCCGATAAGAGCATGGAGCCCCGGGGTAGCTAGGGCGACAGCTTCTCAAGTTCGGCGATCGTAGCGCGAACCTGTCGCTTTGCGCTCTCATAGCCTCGCTTCGAGAAACTCGGAGATGTTGCGGACTCAAGTGCTCGACAACTGGCTTGAAGTTGAGCTAGTACACCTCGTGCGAGAGCATCAGGTGGCGACTTTGCATAACGTGCGATGTCGGAATGACAGTCGGTGACTCTCAGGGCGTCACCGCCGCTGTGCTCGTCCCAGAGCGCTTTGATCGGGTCAGCAACGCTGTTCCCTAGCTTCTTGTCAACTGCTGCGAAAGCTCCGTCAATGTCCGCTGGCCAGTAGCGATCTATCTGGCGCGCCCACGCCTGGACTTGTTCTGCCTCCTCCCCCTGCAGAGGTGGCTTCTTTGTCACGTACGTACTCAACCGTTGCTCGCCTCGCTGCAAGAACCTGGAGCCGCGCCGGATAGCAAGAACAGACGAATAGAAACTCTCCCCGTTCTCGCGAACCTCTGCTTGCCACAACCGTGCTCCCAAACTCAGCTCATCACATGCTGCCTGGAAAGACCCGTACGCGAATTGGTAAACGGGCAGCGGCGGACCTAGTGCGTCGAGGTTCTGCTGGCAGTACACAAGCGGCCCGAGATTCGCAACAGCGGCATAGGCATCCGCGCTCGCAGCCGCAGTGAGGTTCTGCAGGTCCGTGTCAAGATTGCGGACAAACTGCTCGACCGAATGCCTCCAAGTGGCTTCGGTAGCGGTCTCCCGGCGTGAGTTTGGTTGACTCAACCCCTCCGTGACGGAGCCAGAGGTGGAGCCGCCGCATCCCGAGGCGGCAAGCGCCCAAAGCGCGGCTACTAACGCTAGCGCGACAAGTCGTCGCATCACGCGAGCAGTTTACTAAAGGACGTCAGAAGGATGCCCGTTGCCGAGTCTGCCAGCCAGACCAAGTGGAAGAATCCCTTGTGTGGAGATCTGGGCTCTCTCAACAACCTGCGACAGCGCGTGGGCGTTCGGGTGGGATTCTCTTGTCGCTATTGGGACGCTCTCTGCCGTTCTCGTGAGCATCTTTGTTGCCATCTTCCTCCCCTTCGTTCGCGAACATCGCCGACGGCCGCAGCTCTCGCTCACATATACGGAACCTAGTGACATCGTTCAGGAGCACCTCGAGTCCAAGATCATCGCTCGTTTTCGTCTTCGGGTGGAGGCGGCGCGGGGGAAGGAAGAGGCAAGGGGGGTCGGGGTATTCGTCGAGAGCGTCAGCGAGAGAATCGCCGAAGGCATACGCGCACCGTTGCTCGCAGGCGGCCAGCCGTTACGAGTCTCGTATGCGGATCACACAACCCAAACCGTCCCAGCAGGAGCTTCTCGATTCTTCGATCTCGTGGAGCTCTGCCGACTGCCTGGGATGGAAACGTCAGCAAAGCTGCCGCTAGCCGGATCGTCAGTCGATCTTCGCCCTAGGACGTCCTACCACCTTCAACTCAGTGTCACGGGAGCAAACTTCGATTCCCTGGCGTTCACTAGCGAAGTCGTGTGGAAGGGAGAACTCGACCCGAACGGCTTTCCGCAGGAAGCGCTAGCAGTCACCGTCTATCCAGAGTGAGTCCGCATGAGGGGAGAGAAGCAGAGAAACTGCGAATCAGTCCCCACCGCTGCTCTCGCCCATTCCGCGCCGGTAGGCGACTCTCACGAAATCCGACTCGACGCGACCGGACGACCGACCGGACACGCCTCGGGCAAAATCCGGGAAGATCAACACGAATGTTGCTTGAGAGCTTCGGAGGCTCAAGAGATTGCAAGGTCGGTCCCGGCAGCCTGATCTACGAGGATCTGCGAAAGGAGCTGCACGACGTCCCAAAGCGGGCCAGCAATGTTCAACGATCCGATCACATCTTTCCCAGCCACCGCTGCATCGTAAGCGTCTTGGTCTTCCTCGGGCCCGCTGCGCGATTTGATGGATATCTCGGACACCGGCCGCCACTTCCAACGCGGCTCGGCACCCTCCCTCCATTGCCGAAGATCAGTCGCATCGATAACACCGATGTGAGTGAACTTCCCACGAATCCACCTCAGTCCACGGATGAAGCGCGGATCTAGGTCGTTCCGTCCGATGCCTGCTAGGTACGCCCAGTGCGCGTACGGCTTTCCATCTTGTTGCCGAAGACGATAGGCGCGAATAATCCCATGCTGGGGCTCCCTGTAATTCCGCCCAGACTCGCTGGCTTGTCGTAAGTTGCGGGCGATCACGTCTGCGATCACGTCGTCGACGCGTGCCGATGCTGTCTCTCGAGTCGCGTCAT
Organism: Gaiellaceae bacterium; assembly: GCA_049591255.1. Classification (GTDB taxonomy): domain Bacteria; phylum Actinomycetota; class Thermoleophilia; order Gaiellales; family Gaiellaceae; genus Fen-549. The sequence continues at coordinate 14,693 of JBAWEP010000008.1, read as the reverse complement.
CGAACCCCTTCCATGTGTTCGAAAACACGAGATCGATCGTGTACGTCCAATGAAGCAGCTCCGCGAGTGCTATGTACAAGTCATACCTTGAGAAGTCGTCCTCCCTTCGCGCGGCTTGTCGGACGCGGTCACGAGCGCTTCTCCAGGCGCTGAGTAATAGCTCGAACTCACCAATTCGCTGCTCCACGGTCACTTTGGCCGGAGAGGCTGGCACCGAAGTGGGAGGCGCCTCGTTGCGAAGGGTGACCAGCGCTGCTTCCTCTAACTCCTTGCGCCGCGACGCGTCGCTCGCGGGCTCACCGACATCATCGATGAGCTGCCGCAGCATTGCTGGAGTGTGACTAGTCGGGTCCAGGTATTCCGCGATCCACACCAAGCGCGGCTTCTGACTCCCCGGGTCGTACCACCACTCAAGTCGAACCCAGCAACGAAGGTCGTCACTGTCCGAGGTTAGGAGAGCGTCGGTGAAATCGTCACTCCAGTCAGCGGGCATGGCCCAAGGCTATCGCTGTCGGTCTTCGTCAAGCAGCTTTCCAAGCTTCCACCATTCACCCTTGTTCCAACTTCGTTCCACAAGGGCCGCTCGATCCGACGGAAGAGGACATGGCCTCCGGGCATAGAACCGGCAAGCGGACTCATCGAATCGCGCGATTCGGGCGGGGATCCGCTTGGGAGAGCGCACGGGTCCCTCATCCCCTCCAACCGCTCGAGGAGCCTCATGAATTGAGGTTCTTCGGGCGGTAACGGTTAGCCATACGTACCCTTCTCAGGGCTTAAGGATCCGAAGAGACGTGCCGATCCGATTCGTGTCGACATTGTTGAATCTCTCCCGCCAGCTCGAGGTGTGTGAATGATGCGAAAAACCAGCCGTCTGCCGATCCGTCTCTTCCTCGTCGTTTGTGTTGCAGTGCTCGCCGGCGTATTGACGTCCAGTGCGAACGCCTCGCAACTGATCGACCGAAACGCGCTCAATGTCCGGCTTTCCGTGAACAAAGCCGGGATTGCCATGCTCACCTACTCCAAGAGAGGCGAGCGCAAGAAGATCTACCACGTCCTGGCCAAGGGTGCGATCAACGCCCGCCCGCCGATCAAGGGCACCAACCAGGTCGCGTTCAAGCTCGATCGCGCCGGGGGCTGGGGATTCTTCCGCAACGGCAATTACTGGAAGCACTTCAAGAACGTCTGCGGCCCCTACCAAGGCGACCAGCTCGCCTGGTTCGTCACCGCCTGCACGATGCCCGACGGCTCTCACTGGGCCGTCCAGTCCTGGCAGCGCATGCTGGCCAACTACGGCCTGCCGTCCAAGGGCCTGAGGAACTCCTGGGAGCTGCGGCTGTCGCATTGGAACACTGACATTCCGGTGCTGACGATCAGCATGGACTGGTCGTGGGCCGGGCGCTTCGATCACCTCTGGGGCTTCTACACCTACCTCGATCAGCCGGTCTACGGGTTCACACAGACTCCTCAGGGCGCACCGCTCGACCACTTCGGCCGCAACATCTACGTCGACACGTTCAACTCCCGCTACGGAGCGGGCTGGAAGCGCGAGAACAGCTTCCTAGCGCATCCGCCAACCGGCGGGTTCTGTTACGGCTTCTCGGTGCACCGCAAGCACGGGATTACGGGCAAGGGCACCAAGTACCGCGCCACCGTCCAGGGGCCGGGCGTTACGCCGGACGTGTTCTGGACCGGCGACGCTCCGGGCCCGTACGACAAGGCGCTGGATGCCGTCGCGAACGAGCAGCAGGTCGAACAGCTCCAGGGCGACAAGAGGTGCAACATCAACTAGGGGCTCGGCCCCGGGCCGCGCGCCCGAGTAGCAAGCGCACAATCGCGCCCGGCGAGATCAATCCTCCGGGCGCGGTTGTATGCCTATGATCGAAGCGTGACCGGCAGCGCCGACTCCGGAAGGCCGCTCGAGGCAGTCGTCTTCGACATGGACGGCGTACTCGTCGACAGCGAAGAGATCTGGGACGAAGCGAGACGTGCCCTGGCGCTCGAGCACGGCCTGCCCTGGCCGGAGAGCGCCCAGCGCGACATGATGGGCATGAGCTCGCCGGAGTGGTCGCGCTACATGCATGAGCGCGTCGGGCTCGTCGAGTCGCCCGAGGAGATCTCCGCCGAGGTGGTGCGCCGGCTCGAGGATCTCTACTGGCAGCACCTACCTCTGCTCGAGGGCGCCGTGCAGGCTGTCGAGCGCATGGCGAGGAGCTTCCGCCTCGGGCTCGCATCTTCCTCGAACCGGCCGATCATCGAGCTCGTGCTGGAGCTCGCCGCGATCGCCGACGAGTTCGAGGTCACCGTCTCGTCCGAGGAGGTCGAGCGCGGAAAGCCGGCCCCGGGACGTCTATCTCGAGGCGCTCAGGCGCTTGAAAGTCGCGCCCGCCAGCGCGGCGGCGATCGAGGACTCGACGAACGGGCTTCTCTCCGCCCGCGCGGCCGGCATGCTCGTGGTCGCCGTACCCAATCCGGTGTTTCCGCCTCGCGCGGACGCGCTGGCCGTGGCCGACATAGTGATCGACTCGCTGAGCGAGCTCGCGCCCGAGACCTTGCTCGGTTTGTGAGTCAGTGCGTGAACAGCCTCACGCCGGTGCAGGTCATGAGCAGGCCGTACTCGTTCGCCGCCTCGATCACCTCGGAGTCGCGAATCGAGCCGCCGGTCTCGGCCACGTAGCCGACCCCGACCGCCGCGGCGCGGTCGATCGAGTCGCGGAAGGGAATGAAGGCGTCCGAGCTGAGCGACATGCCCTTGAGCTGAGCCAGCCAGTCGGCGCGCTCCTCGGCGCTGAGCGGCGCCGGCTCCTGCGAGAAGGACGCGAGCCAGGCTTCGCGCTCCTTCGGCGTCATCTCGTCGCGCAGATACAGATCGATTGCGTTGTCGCGCTCGGGGCGGGTGATTCCCTCGCGGAACGGCAGCGCCTGCACGCGCGGGCTGCGGCGCAGGTGCCAGAGCTGAGCCTTGTTCGCCGCCAGCTGCACGCAGTGGATGCGCGACTGCTGACCGCAACCGACCCCGACCAGCTGGCCGCCCGCGGCGATCGTGATCGAGTTTGATTGCGTGTACTTGAGCGCGATCGTGGCCAAGAGCAGGTCGCGAGCCGCTTCTTCTGGCAGCTCGCGGTTCTCGGTCACGATTCCCGCGCGCAGGTCGTCGAGCGTGAGGCGGGCGTCGTTTCGCGGCTGCTCGAGCGTGACCCCGAGCAGATCGCGGCGCTCGATCTTCGGCAGCTCGACGGCCGGGTCGGCCTCGAGCACGAGGTACTTCCCGCGCTTCTTCTGCTTCAGGATCTCCAGCGCGGCGGGCTCGAAGCCGGGCGCGATCACCGCGTCGGAGACCTCCTGGGCTAGCAGCGCGGCCGCCGCCTCGTCGACGACGTCGCTCATTGCCACGCAGTCGCCGAACGAGCAGAGCCGATCGGCGCCGCGGGCGCGCGCATAGGCGGTCGCGACCGGGCTCAGCTCGATATCGCCGACGAAGTACGACTCGGTGAGATCGTCGGGCAGGGGCACGCCGAGCCCGGCGCCGGCGGGGCTGAGGTGCTTGTAGGAGGCCGCCGCGGCAAGCCCGAGCCCTTCGCGCAGCTCGCGCACGAGGTTCCAGGCCAGCAGCGCATCGAGGATGTTGATCGCGCTCGGCGCGCCGTTCAGCACGCGAAAGGGAAGTCTCTCGCCGACCGCCAGTATCTGTGCGGGCGCCTGGTGCGGGTTGATTCCGTAGCGAAGCTCTAGTCGCGCCTGGGTTGCCATCGAAAGCCCTCCTTGGGATCGTCGGTTTGCCCAGGCGCTCGGCAGCTCAACCCGTCGCTCCCCGGTGGTTTGCTCCACCTCGTAGCGCCAGTTGCGGCGGGGCTCCATTCTCACACAACGGCCGGGCGGCGGTCGAGGTCAGGAAGACGAGTCTTACGTCGGCGAGTTTCTCGCTTCTAGAACACGGAAAGCGACCGATCGGTGACGTACGCGCCCCTCGCCCCGAAAAGGCGACGAACGCGTACGAAGAGAAACCGGCGCTCGGCTCAGTAGACGGCGCTGAGACCCATGTAGAAGGCGATGGCGCCGGCGGCGAAGACCGACATGGCGAGCACTCTGATCGTGTTCAGGCGCGCCATGAAGAAGGCAGCTGTAGCTACCAGGACCTCGCCGGCTCCGATCCCCAGCGTGGCCCAGTTGGTGGACCTGCTGATCAGGTGGGGAAGACCGAACGCGATCACGAACGAGCCGGTGATCAGGAGCAGCACCAGCGGGAACTCGGAGGCCCAGTAGCGCTCCTCCTTGGCCGGACTCTTTGGCAGAACTGGCATCTCTTTCCTCTCGGGATTGACGACGCTGGGGGAATCAGTCCAGGGCGCGAAGCCTCGGACTGTCGCGAGGACACTAACGCACTAATGATCGCCCGCCAAGGAAGCCGGTTACGTGTCCCGGCGCCCGGCCTTCGAGCTGTCCCTGTCTGGAGCTAGTCGACGCGGCCGACGAGGACGCAGCCGTTGTGGCCGCCGAGCCCCATCCCGTTCGAAATCGCGTAGGAGAGATCGGCCTTACGCGCCTCGTTGGGCACGTAGTCGAGGTCGCAGTCGGGGTCGGGCGTCTCGTAGTTGATCGTCGGCGGGATGATCCCGTGCTCGATCGCGAGCACGCAGGCGATCGCCTCGAGCGCGCCGGCGGCGCCGAGGCAGTGCCCCAGCATCGACTTGGTCGAGGAGACCGCGAGCTTGTAGGCATGGTCGCCGAAGGCCGCCTTGATCGCCTTGGTCTCGGCCGCGTCGCCGAGCGGCGTCGAGGTGCCGTGAGCGTTGATGTAACCCACCTGCTCGGGCTCGATGCCGCCGGCCGCGAGCGCCTCGCTCATCATGCGCGCCACTCCCCCGGCTTCGGGATCGGGCTGGGCGATATGGAAGGCGTCGTTCGAGGCGCCGTAGGAGACGATCTCGGCGTGAATCGTGGCACCGCGAGCCCGTGCCGCTTCCAGCTCCTCGAGCACCAGGATCCCCGCGCCCTCGCCGATCACAAAGCCGTCGCGGGTGGCATCGAAGGGGCGCGAGGCGCGCGGCGGATACTCCTGCTCGGTGGCGAGACCGCGCATGTTGCTGAAGCCGGCCAGAATGAGCGGTGTGAGAGCGGCCTCGGCGCCACCGGCTAAAACGGCGTCGGCCGCGCCGCGGCGAACTATCTCGGCGCCCTCACCGAGCGTGTAGGAGCCGGTCGCGCAGGCGGCGACCATGGCGAAGTTGATGCCGCTGAAACCGAACGCGATCGCCAGCTGACCGCTGGGCGCATCGGTGAGGATGCTGGGGATGAACCAGGGCGCCACCCGGCTGGGGCCGCGCTCGAGCAGTGTTCGCTCCTGCTGCGAGATCGTGCCGATGTCGCCGACGGCCGAACCGAGAACGACTCCGACTCGCTCGGGCGGGTAGGCGCCGAGGAGGCCGGCGCTCTCCACCGCCTCGCTGGCGGCGGCGAGCGAGAACTGCGTAAAGCGCGCGAGCTTGCGCAGATCCTTCGGCGAGGCGAGCCCGGTCGGGTCGAAGTCCTTGACCTCGGCGCCCACCTTCACCGGGTAGTCGCTGGTGTCGAAGCCCTGGATGAAGTCGATTCCGCTCTTCCCCGCGACGAGCCCGTCCCAGGTCGTGGCGAGGTCGTTGCCGAGCGGGCTGACCGCTCCCATTCCCGTGACCACAACGCGGCGCATAGATGGAACTCTACGGGCTGATCGCGAGGAACGAATTGCTCAACCGTTCTTCATCGCCGCGGACTCCCGCGCCAGCGATGGCTAAACGCGCCCCGGCGCGCGGTGACAGACGGCGGATGCCCATCCGAAACTCCCACTCCCCCCGATGGGGATCGGCTCGCGGGCGCGAAGAAGAATCGGAGCGCATCACCCCGGCTGGGAATATCCTGAGAGGATGATCGAACCGCGACCGCCCGAGCTCGTCATCGACCCGCTCGACGACTACGTGGTCATCCAGCCCTCCGACGAGGAGACCGAGACGCGAGCGGGCCTGATCATCCCCGCCAGTGCCGACAACAGCTGCCGCTCGGGCGTCGTCACGGCGGTCGGTAACGACGCCGACAGCGTCGAGCCGGGCGACAAGGTGCTCTTTCCCAAGGACGCCGGCTACGAGGTGCGCCTGGCCGGCACGGCGATCCGCGTCATCCGCCGCCGCGAGCTCATTGCTCGCATCCACGACTGAGGCCGCGAAAAGTCCGCCGGCAAAGCCGGCGAAGACTTTTCGCGGTGTGACCGCTGTGCACGGGTCACCGCGCCTTTCGGCGCGGGTGCCTCGTCTGCTCCTACAAGCGCGGTGAGCTGGCCGTGGTCGGGAACAGTGTTCGAGGTGTCTGACCGGAGGATGGCGTTTGGTGAGCTGCAGCCGCGCATGTCGGCTGCGGCGGCCGGAAGGGCAAGGAGACGACGAGGCGAAGGCTTGGCGATGGATGAGCTTCAGACGGCGCCGCGGCCGATCATCGGGACGCTGAGAGAGGGCGCGCTGCATGCGCAGCTCAAGGAGTGGTACCGCCACCCCGGCGACGAGGTCGAGAAGAAGCTCTCGGGCTACGTCGTCGACATCGTGCGCGGCGACCTGTTGATCGAGATCCAGACGGGCGGCTTTGCACCGCTCAGGCGCAAGCTCGACGTCCTCACGCGCGAGCATCCGGTCAGGGTCGTGGCTCCGGTGGCCCGCGAGCGCAGGATCGTTCGTCTCTCGGGCGAGGGCGAGATCCTCTCCTCGCGCCGTTCTCCGCGGCACGGCGCGGCGGTGGACGTCTTCGCTCGCCTGGTCAGCATTCCCACGCTGCTTTGCAGGCCGGGCTTCGAGCTCGAGATCCTGCTGACCGAGGAAGAGGAGGTTCGCGTGCACCAGGCGGGAAAGGCGTTCAGGCGCCACGGCTGGGTCGTCAGCGGGCGGTCGCTCGCGGGCGTCTCGGATCGCGTCCGCCTCGCCGGCCCCGAGGACGCGGCGGCGCTACTGCCCACGCAACTTCCGCAATCGTTCGATACCGCGGAGCTCGCCGAGGCGGCGGCCGTCAGCCGCCGGCTGGCGCAGCAGATGACCTACTGCCTGCGCGCGATGGGAATGCTCGAGATCGTCGGCAACCGCCGCCGCGCGCACCTCTATCGGCGCAGTCAGGCCGCTCTCGCGGTCCCGTCAGGCTGAAAACGTCCCCCAGAAAGAGCGAAGCCCGCCTTCGCAAAAAGCCGCAGACGGGCGACGCCGCTATGTGCCGGGATGAGGGGGAGCCGGCACCTAGAGTTTCGCCGCTGGGGCTGCTTCCGGCAGCACCCCATCGGGGGATTCTCGGTCACTGGATGGAGCCGGGGCCGCTACCCCTTCGCTCGCCTTCGCGCTGAGAGCGGGTATGCGGCCGGCCGTTTCACGGAGAAGGAGGGATTCGAACCCTCGAAGGAGGATTAGACCCCCTTAACGCCTTAGCAGGGCGCCGCCTTCAGCCACTCGGCCACTTCTCCAAGCGCGATCAGGATACCGCGAAAAGTCCGCCGGCAGAGCCGGCGACGACTTTTCGCGGTGGAGAGTAAAAGCCTCTGCGCCTTCGGTGCCTCAACTCGACTGCTTCCAGACGCGTTGTCGGCTTAGTGGCATCGTGGGCAGGGTTCTAGCGGCGTAGCTAATTGAGCAACCCGGAGAAGGTAAAGTCTTTCCTCGATCGGCTCGGAGGGGTGGCAGAGCGGTCGAATGCGGCGGTCTCGAAAACCGTTACCCGTCATTGGCGGGTCGGGAGTTCGAATCTCCCCCCCTCCGCTTAATCCGCCGGAAGTCGTGAGACTTCCGGCGGATCGAGGCGCCCGGCTCTACTTGGTGATAGATCTGGCTCCCCTCCCGACGACCGAGTCGGTTGATCCGCGCGATCGAGGCGCTTCGATGGAAAGATTCGGCGGTGACCGGACATGCGTGAGGTGTGAAGATCGATCCCGAGCTGGTTGAGGCGTCGACCGCCGAATCGAGCTACGTCGCTCTGTTCGACGCTCACTTCGCCGACATCTGGCGGTTCGCCCGCAGGCGCTGCGACTCCAGCCACGACGCCGACGACGTGACCGCGGAGACCTTCGCCGTCGCCTGGCGGAGACACGACGACGTACCGGTTGGCGAGGCGCGCCTGTGGCTGTTCGGCGTTGCCCGCCGCGTCATCGCGAACCACCAGCGCACGATCGATCGTCAGGACAACCTTCGCCTCAGGCTTGCCGAGACGGCGGGGCGAGAATCGCCGCCGGACGCCGCCCGGGAATCTTCCGGCGCCGTTCGCGAGGCGCTGGCGGCCTTGCCGCCGGACGACCGCGAGCTGCTGATCATGCGGGCGTGGGACGAGCTGTCGGTGAAGGAGATGGCAATCGTCCTCGGCAGCAGCCCGAACGCCGTGTCGCTGCGCCTCTACAAGGCACGCCGCAAGCTGGCCCACGAGTTGAAGCGGAAAGAAAGCCAGGGATCCGGACACGTAGCGGGCGGATCCCCATCGACGGAGGAAGGAAGCTCATGACCAGCACCGACGACAGACTCATGAAGTCCCTCGCTCACGTTGATCCGGCACGCAGCGAGCAGGCGCCGGCCAAGGGATCGATCCGATACGAATCGATACTGGAGGCTGCTATGACGACCGCTACCACCCACGATCAACGATCGACCGCCCCGCACGCCCGGCCCACGAGTCGCCGGCGTGGCCGGCAAATGGCTCTTGCCGCCGCCGCTCTGGTGGTCGCCGCCGCCGTCAGCGCCGGCATCCTGCTGCCCGGGCACGAATCGAGTGCCGCGGCCGCTGTACAGACGGCCGCGTCGAACACCGGCGCCGCGACGAGCCTGCGAGCCAGCGTCAGCGTGAGATACTCCAACGGCTCCTCCAGCTCGACGCTGGGCGAGATGAATGGCGCGGACGTGCGCATCCAGACCAGGAGCCTGTCGGCCGACGGCAGCGCCGGCAGCGAGACGGTCACGATCGTGGGCGACAAGATGTGGACGACCGCGGGCGGGAAGACCACCTTCCAACCGGTCGGGCCAAACGATCGCCTGGCCACTCTTACCGGCGCGTCCGAGTCCGTCCTGGCAGCCGCGCTGAAAAGCGCCCAGGTCAGCGATCTGGGGCCAGAGACGATCGACGAGAGCAAGGCGACCCATTACCGGATCGAGCTCGACGCCAGCTCGCGCGCTGCCCTGGCGAAGCTGACTCCCGGCGAGCTGGCCTGGTTCGAGCTGGAGTACCCGGCCGACGCCGAGACGATCGACGTCTGGGTGGCCGACAGGCTCGTTCGCCGCATCCAGGTCAAGAGCAAGGACAGCACTTCCGCGACGAAGCTCTTCGACTTCGGAGCCGATGTCACCATCGCCGCGCCGACGCATTGAAGGACTCCCCCTCTCCGCCGGAAGTCGTGAGACTTCCGGCGGATCGCGGCGCCCGGCGGGAGCCCGGAACCGGCAATTGACGCGAGCTGAACCGGATGGACTCCGAAGAACTCTCGCGTCTCTGGCCGACGGCGGGTGTAGCTCCGCTTCGCCCGGCGGGAGCCCGGCACCGGCCAGTGACGCGAGCTATCGTTTCCGGGCCACGGAGAGGTGTCCGAGTTGGCCTAAGGAGCGCGACTGGAAATCGCGTACTCGCTGAAAGGTGGGTCGCGGGTTCGAATCCCGCCCTCTCCGCCAAGAGGTCGACGTTAGAACCCCGTTGCCGGTAGGCGGCGGGGTTCTGGCTTTGAGCCCCGGGTGTGTCCTGGGTTGGCCCACCGGCTTTCTCTGCGCCCCTGGGCCTCTGGGAGGCGTTCTGGGCTGCGTTGGGGCTGCCCTGCGGCTCCGGACTTGGGCGTGGCTCTCTGCTGTCCGCCTCGTCTCCTAGCTCTTGCTCTTCAACCCAGCCGATGCTGCGATCGGTAAGTTGAGCGAAAGGCGGATTGAGCTCGGCTCTGACAATTCCTTCCTTGCTCACGAACAGGCCTGAGAAGAAGGCCTGGTTCAGGTCTCTTCGGATGGATTCGTTGGCACCGGCGTACAGCCGGTCACAGTTCTCCAGCAGGCCAAGAGCAATCTCCAGGTGCTGTCCAGCGATCTCAACATCGGCACTGGCCAGTTCGATCAGTCTCTCGGCTTCACGCTGCTCTACAGCTAAGGCTTGCTGTCTCTGCTTGAGATCAGCCACGGGGATGGCTTCGACCAGGTAGGCATCGATCAGCTTCTGGCGGGTGCGTTCCAGTTTCTGCAGGCGACGCTTCTGGGTGAAGAGCAATTTCTCATTGGTCTTTTTGGTCTCGGCGATCTCATCAGTCACTGCGGCTCTGATCATCTCAATGAGTTCTGGTGCCAGTTTCTGCTTCTGCCAGTGCCGAAGCACATGCTCTTCCATCAGCTCTGCTGGCAGGTAAGGCATGTCGCAGTCGGTGCGTTTCTTGGCGTGACCCAGGCAGAAGAAGTAGGCATAGGTACCGCCTCTGCCCTTCGTGTAGCAGAAGCCCAGACGGCTCTCACACTTTCCGCAGAACAGAGTTCCCTTGAGATAGTGCTCGTGGCGCCAGGAACGATCCCCGGAGATTCTTCTGGCTTCCAGTACGCCTTGAACCTGATGCCAGGTTGCCGGATCAGTCAGTGGAGGGTGATTGCCTTCGTACTCCACCCCACCGTAAGGAAGTCTCCCTATGTAGTAAGAGCTGGAAAGGATACGGTGGACCTGGCTGCGGCTCAGAGGTACTGGGCGTCTGGTAGCCGTCGGCCTGGTCTTCATACCTCGGCGAGCGAGTTCCTCAACCAGATCACCGATCGACCAATCTCCTGAGGCATAAGCCTCAAAAGCCCACTGCAGATGTGGTGCTCTATCCGGATCGAGAATGACGGTCTTTATTTCTCGACCATCAACCTGCTCTCTGGAGTTCAGATACCCGAGTGGTGCATAGCCTGGAGTACCACCCAGCTTGGCCTTCTGATGCAACCCTTTCTTTGCTTCATGGGATAGGTTCCTGGAATAGAACTCAGCAATGGTGGCCATGATGCCGTGCAAGAGTGTCCCTGCTGGAGTGTCGTCGATCTGCTCAGAGGCAGAGACCAGCACTGCCCCTGACTGGTGAATGGTCAGACCAATGGCTACATCATCGGCTCTGTTACGAGCGAGACGGTCAACCTTATGGACGATGACGTAGTCAACATCCTGCTCATCTTCCAGCCTATTCAGCAGCTCTTGAAGAGCTGGACGGTCAGCTGAACGGGCACTGGCTCCAGCATCAACGTACTCAGACACCACTGATGCTCCCAGCTCTTCGGCCTTACGGTGGCAGGCTGAGCGTTGAGCAGGGATGGAGTAGCCCTCAGGCTCTCCACCAGAACCGGCTTGCTTGGCAGTGGACACTCTGAGGTAGATGGCGGCTCTTAAGGCGGCGGAGTTCGAGCCTTCATTGTCCCTAGAAAGACCACGATCGGCTTGCGCCGACCGTTGAGCTTCCCGAGTTGTTTCTTCTTTGATTGGCTTCTTTATTGAAGCCGGAGGTTCATTCATACAATAGGCCCTCCTTTCTTCCTAGCAGGGACCCATTTTACCAGGTCTTGTCAAGGAATGGAGGACCGTATTTATCGTGCAAGAGACGATGAGCTAGTTAACGGAACAATCTCTCGTTGCTTGCTTGATACAAACCTCAAGTTTGTTAATCTCAAGCCGTTGTTTAAACACTTCCTCGCTGAGGTTGTTATCGCTCATGCTAAGACTATTTGTTCTTTCATATAGTACGTAGCCGCAGATAAGTGCAGTCAACGCGATGAGCCCTATCGTTGCAATAAGTATAGGGTGTTTCATAAGTAGATAGTAACACGATTTCGCGCCTAGATTATCGTTAACTGCAGAAAAAAAGAAAAGCCCTGAGGCGAAAACCTCGGGGCTGTTCTGGTCGAGCTAATTGTGTCTCTGCCCCGATGGGCCTACCCAGAAGGTCTGACCCTTGCGCGTAGGGTAGATATAGGCCTGGACAGCGGGTCCCAGGTAGACACCGCCGCCCTTATACCACGGGCGTTTGCAGTAGAGCTGTGCGCTGATTGGGTTACGTGCGTTCAGGTTCACGCGAGGATAGATCAGATCGTCTCCCCAATCCCCCTGCGGAGGAGTTGACCACAGCATCCCGCTAGCAGCATGAATGCCAATGACGTTTCCGCCACCGGGGCAGTTCGCCATCCAGGTGGGATATGAGACGTAGACGTTACCGACGCTGAGCGAGCGTGAGCTTGCGGTTGGAGCGACAACGAGGAGCGTTATCAGTGAAACAAGAACCAGCGAGAGGATGAGACGTCTCTTCGGCATTTTGTCTCCTTCGGGTCGCGGCGTTCTCGGACAGCTAGTGCGACGTCATCGGACACTACCTGATTTTAGACCCTCCCCGCGGTCGTAGACGTAAAGAGAAGCAGAGAAACTGCGAATCAGTCCCCCGTCACTGCCCGCGCCCACTCCGCCTAGCCATGCGGATCTAGCCCATCGCGACTCAACGCGACCGGACAACCGACCGAAATTCCTCCTAGCAACCATGACGAGGCCGCCCCAAAAGGAGCGGCCTCTGAAACTTCCGAACTCTGTTATTGCCCCATCTCGACCGAACTCAGGTCAGGCGCAGTGAGATCGAGATTGTTCTTCGTTTCGTCTACGGAGGGCCGGGGACTGAATGTGTAGTTCCATCATCCCAGGTCGCGATGACCTGCAGTTGGTGTTCGCTCGTCCCAACGGGAAGCTGGAAATAGAACCCGTTGTTGTTGAGAATAGCATCGTAGAGAGTCCCGCTGACCTGCACCTGGACCTTCACGACTTTGTCCGCCGCTACGCCAAAGACTCGAGTGCCACCAACACCTCCCCCGAGCATTCCGAAGGAAATACCTGTCGAAGTATCAACGCGGCCACATGTTCCCGCTGCATTAATCTCGTAGCAAACCATGCCAGTAGACGTTGGAAATGCACTTAGCGTATCGTTCCCCGGACCGGCGTTGGTTATAAGGTCTCTTGCTTGCGAAGCAAGCGGTGTGCCTGATCCAGAATTAGAGTCTTCATTCTTCCAGCGCGTTACGCTCGCGGCTAAGTTCGAGACATCCGCCGTTGAAGAAGCGCTCAGCGTGGACCCATTGCTGAACGCGGTAACGCTTGAGCTATTGTCGGTGAGGCTCGCGATAGCTAATGCGGCGCCAACCAACGCACCGCAACCCACCACAATCGTGACACCTGCTGCGATTTTCAGTCGTCCGATCCTCATATGTGACCTCTTTTCGAATTCAGAAGTTCTGAGTTGGCGTCGCCGATTACGATGGTCGGCTTGTCCAGCACCCCAAATACAAGTTTATGCCATCGTAATTATCGCATTTCGCTTGTACGGCACGAGTCCCGTCCCCGTAATTCTGCGACGGACCTAGATGTGCTTTATTGGTGCCGCATAGCGTTGACGCATACATGGTGGGGAGCTGCCAACTACCGTTACCTTTGGTGTAATAGGATCGTACCCAGCCCGTAACACCGTTATTAGAGCAAGAATCGTCGAATTCGCGATGGACTACAGTCGTGTCGGCGAAACCGGCTCCAGGAGCCTTTAGTGTGTCACTACTATAAAACCACTGAATGTCGGCGTATGCGACCCCTGCAGAGAGAAGAAACACGGAAAGCATTACAAGTATCATTAGTAATCGCCCTGTAGGCCGAAAACGGCGCTGACGTTCTTCGCGAGAGAAAGAGAACCTACGATCCACGGCCATACCCCCTATCGCTTGCTTCCCTAAGGGCTGTCACTCCTGTGGTGGTCATTCGATCGGCCGAACACGAAGTGGCTCAAAGCCGACCAATGCGACCAAGTGCGCTGACTAAGCGTCACCCCCAACCTGAACTTGCCTATAGGTTACGATCGGAACCATAGCGAGTGTCAGACGGTCGTGCAAGTGGTTAGTGAGCGCCCTTAGCCACTCGAAAGGAGAGAGAAGCATGAAGAATGCGAATCAGTCCCCACAGCTGCTCAGCCATTTTCCGCACAACCAAACGGGGTTACGGGCTTCGTGACTCAACGCGACCGGTCAAGCGACCGGGCAGTCGTCTGGACCGATGGTTTCCTCAAGGCCAAGGCTGCTCGCGCTTAGGGGCGACCTGGCTCGGCGGCGTTGCGTTTCGCGTGTACACGGAAAACATAGAGAGTCGTGGCACCAAACGCTCGAATTTTGGCTCAACCAAGCTGTTTCCAACCAGCCGCTCGTCGACGCGACCGGGTAGCCGACCGGAATGAAAAACAGTAGGCGACCGGTATAGGCAGCCACTCCCAGCTCAGCCTCGCCCTGCCCCTGAGCAGGAGGAGAAGCAGAGAAACTGCGAATCAGTCACCGCAGCTGCTCGCGCCCATTCCGCATAACCAAGCTAGGTTGAGCGTCTCGTGACTCAACGCGACCGGACCAGCGACCGGACATTCCTCGGGCAGTACTAGGTAGATCAATCGAGCAGCTTGCCTAGCTTCCACCACTCGCCCCTGTTCCAACTTCGTTCCACAAGGGCCGCTTGATCCGCCGGAAATCTGTGATTTCCGGCGGCGTTCGCTAGTACGAGTCACCACGCCTTCGGCGTGGGTGCCTCGTCTGCTCCTACGTGTCCTGCCTACAGACGTTGTGAACGCGGCTGATCGGGGGAAGGCCTCCGAGTGAGCTGTGTGGTCTGCGCTCGTTGTAGTAGCCGAGCCAGTGTGGCAGAGCGGCATTCCTATGTCGATGCGAGGA
>JBAWEP010000007.1:0-7044 GCA_049591255.1 Gaiellaceae bacterium | reverse complement strand
CGAACTCGGGCGCTCGTGCTCGCTCGCTTCTAAGCTTCGTCCGCTACTACAACCGCTATCGACCGCACAGCTCGATCGGAGGCCGGCCTCCGATCAGCCGCGTTCACAACGTCCGTGGGCAGGACAGCTAAGCGCCGCTAGCGTCGCCAGCAGCGGGACAGACACCATCAAGATCGCGATCGGAAGCGCCAAGATAGCCAAGCCCGTGTTATGAAGATCGAAGGTGACCCACTCATACAGCGATGTCCCCTTTGGCTTCAACAACTCGGTTGCGATGAGGTATACGACACAGACGCCCGCCAGGGACCCAAGCGAAGCAACGAGAGAGAGACGGCTCGATGTTGCGACAGACGTGGCCCGACCCAGCCGGATCCTGTGGGCGAGAAGGTAAAGGAGCAGAAACAGAACGCCGGCAACTGCTCCCAATACGAGAATCGCGACTGACTTCGCGAGTCCTTCATACATGCCCAACTCTTCGGCACGATAAGCGGCGGCCTTGACGGCCAGAGCAGTAGGCGCGCCGGCGGCGTATCGGTGCGGTATGGCGGAAAACCTGAGCAGAAGAGGTTAGGCGATCCCCGGCGCAGCGGCACCGGGCTGCTGCTCGGATAATCGATTGTCGCTAGCGCCGCGAGTGCCGAATCGCCCAGGCGATGGCCGCGACCATCGCGACGAGCAAGAACGAGAACGAAGCCGCGAGAACGAGCAGGGCGGTCATGAGCCTGGCGGCCTCTCGGCTTCTCGCGCCGACTGAACGTCGCGGCCGATCTGCTCGCTCAGCGCCTCGTCGCTTTCGAACACCTGCTCCTCGCGCAGCCACTGCCACAGCTCGACGACCAGCCGCTGGCCGTAGAGGTCGCCTGCGAAGTCGATCAGATGCACCTCGACGCGGCGCTCGCCGCCGCCGAAGTGCAGGTTGACGCCGATCGAGACGGCGGCCCGGTGCGCTTCGGCCAGGCCGGCGTAGATGCCGTTACGCGGCACGAGCTGATGCGGCGCAAAGGCCAGGTTGGCGGTCGGGAAGCCGAGCCGTCCACCCCGCGCCAATCCCGGGACGACGCGCCCGTCGAGCTCGTAGGGATGGCCGAGCAACCCGGCGGCGGCGATCACGTCGCCTTCGTGCAAGGCGTTTCGGATCGCGGTCGAGGAGACGCCGGGAACGGGCTCGACAACGCGGGTGAGCAGTCCCTCCTCCTGCAACTCTGCGAGATCGCCCGCGCGGTCGTGGCCGAAGCGGAAATCGGGGCCTGCGACGACGATCTGGGCGCCGAGCGGGTTCAGGTGGCGGAGCGTGAACTCGTGGGGCGTCATCGCCGCCAGCTCGTGGTCGAAGCGGAGCACGACGATCTCCTCCACGCCGTACTCGGCCAGCAGCTCGACCTTGCGCTCGAGCGTGGTCAAGAGCTCGACCGGCTGCCCGAGCAGCACGCGCGGGTGCGGGTCGAAGGTCAGCACGGCCACGGGCAGGCCGGTCTCGAAGGCGGTGTCGAGCACGCGGCGATGGCCGAGGTGGACGCCGTCGAAGGAGCCGATCGCGACCGCCCGCGCGGTCTGCGGCAGATCTATCGGATCGCGGACGACTTTCATACAGGCATCACTGTCTCGGGCCTCACCGTACCGTTCTTGCCCAGCGCCACGGCGATCAATCTGCCCTCGCGGCACAGTCGCAGCAAGCCGGATTCGTCGCGCGCCAGCTCTCGCCCGTTTCCGGCGAGCTCGGCCTCCTCCTCGCTCAGCTCGAGCGCGGGGAGAAACGGGAGCGCTTCGCTGGCGGGATGGATCAGCTCGCTCGAGGCGTTCTCCAGCGAGAAGGGCCCGATCTCGAGCCGGCGCAGGCTCTCGCAATGACCGCCGAGGCGGTCGGCGATCGCCCGCACGTAGGTGCCCGAGCTGACGCGGAGATCGAGCCTGGCGACGCCGCCCGAGTAGTCGAGCAGGCGCAGATCGTCGATGCGCGAGCGCCTGAGCGGCATCTCCGGCGCTTCGCCGCGCCGGGCGAGGCGGTAGGCGCGCTCGCCACCGATCTTGATCGCGGAAACGGCGGGGACGCGCAGCTCGACCTCGCCGCGCAGTTCTTCCAGGCCGTGCTCGAGCTGTTCGCGGGCCGGCGCCTCGGCGCGCTCGATCACCTCGCCGGTCAGATCGCCGCTCGAGGTACGCGAGGAGAGGTCGATCTCGGTGACGTAGCGCTTGTCGAGCCCGACCAGGTAGCGCGCCAGCCTCGTCGCCGAGCCGAGCAGCACTAGTAGCAGTCCGCTTGCAAACGGGTCGAGCGTCCCGGCGTGGCCGGCCCGGGCTCCCGTCTTCGAGCGCAGGTCGCGCACGACGGCGAACGAGGACGGCCCGCTCGGCTTATCCACGAGCACGAGTCCGGATGGCTCGAGTGCCCGCGGTATCGCCACGACTATCCCGCCTCGTCGGAGGTCTTGGCGACGAACTGCTCGCGCAGGAAGGCGATCAGCTCCTGAACGCCGAGGCTGCTCGAGAACCCGGCCGCCTGCCTGTGGCCGCCGCCGCCGGCGACGCGAGCCACCTCCGAGACGTCGAGCCGGTCGCGCGAGGAGCGAAGGCTGACGCGGCGCCCGTCGCGCTCCGGCGGTTCCGAGATCAGGGCCGACATCTCGACGCCTGCGACCGCGCGCAGCGAGTCGATAACGCCCTCCGAGGCGCCGCTCGAGGCGCCGGTCTCCTCGTAATCGGTGCGCACGAGGTAGGAGATGACCAGCCGCCCGCCCTCGTACACCTCGACGTGCTCGAGCGCGCGGGCCAGCAGCTTCAGCTTCGACAGCTCGATCGTCTCGTAGACGTGCTGGAAGATGCGGTGCGCGTCGGCGCCGGCCTCGATCAGCTCGGCGGCCAGGCGCAGCGTCTTGGGCGAGGTGTTCGCGTACTGGAAGCGGCCGGTGTCGGTGACCAGCGCGATGTACAGCGCCTCGGCGATCGCGGGCGTCAGGCGCACCTTCAGCTCGGCGAAGACGTCGCGCAGCACCTCGCTGGTGGACGAGGCCTCGGCGACGACCAGGTTGACCGTGCCGTAGCGGCTGTTGTCGTGGTGATGGTCGATCACGGCGACGAAGGGCGCCTCGGTGAGCAGGCGCTGATCGCTGCCGAGCCGCGCCTCGTTGGCCGCATCGAGCGAGAGCAGTGGGCGACCCAGCAGGTCGCCCGGCTCGCCGCGTACGAGCTCGTCCAGCGGCATGAAGCGATATTCGAACGGGATCTGGGCCGTGCCGGCGAGGAACATCGTGGCGCGCTTGCCGAGCTGGTCGAGCGCCAGCTTGAGCGCGAGCATCGAGCCGAGCGCGTCGCCGTCCGGGTTCTCGTGCACCGAGATGACGAAGTCGTCGTGGTCGCGAATTCCTTGCGCGACCGCCTTGAGATCAGCCTTCGTTGTCGTCATCGGGAGGAGCCAGCTCTTCGATCAGTTTCGTCATTCGGACCGCATATTCCGCGGTCGGATCGTACTCGAAGGTGAGCTGCGGGATTCGCTTGATGCGAAGCTCGCGATTAAGTCTCGCCTGGAGCACGCCGCGGGCGGCGTTCAGCGCCTCGATCGCTCCCGGGATCTTCTTCTCCGCACCGAGCACGCTGACATAGACGCGCGCGCTGGAGAGGTCGGCGGTCGTTCTCACCGCGGTGATGGTGACAAAGCCGATGCGCGGGTCCTTGAGCGTGGGCAGGGCCTCGCTCAAAGCCTGAAGTATCGACTCGTTGACTCGGCGCATTCTTCCGGACATCACTCTCCATTCAAGCGGTTTCAGGCGACGCGGCGCGCGGTGATGTCCCTTTATGTCCGCGGCGGCGATTTCCTCGCGCCTGGCGGCGGCGAGAGTTTGTCTACTGTTCCGGCATGCCCGCTCGATCGGAAGCGCGCCCGGCGACCGACGTCTATCTCTTTGGCCACGTGTCGACGGGCATCATCGTGCGCATCCAGGGACGGTTCCCGCAGCCGGACGGCTACGGCGAGATCGTCGAGACGCTCGAGAACCACTGCGGCGAGGCCACCGGCAGTGCGATCGTGCTGGCCCGCCTGGGCGCCTCGGTCGTGCTGGAGGGAAACTGGATCGGCGATACGCCGGCTTGCCGCGGCACGCTCGAGTTTCTCGAGTCGCGCGGGATCGACTGCTCGGGCCTGGTCGTCAAGCCCGGCTACCAGGGCGTGAACGAGATCACGATCTCCGACGGCGAGTCGCGCACGGTCTTCGGTCGCTACGGCGACCTGCTCGGCACGACGCGGCAGTGGGAGATGCCGAACCTCGCCCGCATCGGGGAGGCGCGGGTCGTATGCGTCGACCCCTCCTTCGGCGAGGCGACGCTGGCGACAGCCCGCGCCGCGAAGGAGGCGGGCATCCCGCTTGTCACCTCGGATGCTCCCTACGATTCCGAGCTCGCCGCGCTGGCCGATGTGGTCGCCGTCTCGGGCGAGCTGATGGCGCACGCCTACCCCGAGGCGCACAGGTCGCAGGACGAGCGCGAGAAGCTGTTCGAGAAGTACCTCGAGCGCTGCCCCGGTCTCGTGATCTTCACTTCGGGCTCGGGGGCGCTCTGGTACGCGCGCGGTCGCAAGGGTCAGGCGGCGCCGGGTCGCGTTCCGCCCGGCGAGCGCAGAGAGCTGTCCCCGATCCAGGTCGAGATCGTCGACAGCGCAGGCGCCGGCGACAGCTTCCGCGGAGGACTGATCTACGGCCTGCTCCAGGGCTGGGGCGACGAGGAGACGGTGCGCTTTGCAAGCGCCCTGGCCTCGCTCGTCTGCACGACGACGCCGGGCTGCGTCAATCCGCCGACGCTGGAGCAGGTGCTCGAGCTGCTGGAAAGCACCCGGCTCTAGCCGTCGCCGCCTGGCTCACTCGTCGCCGGGCACGACGATAGTGCGCTCGATCAGCGTCGCCTCGTAGGCCTGGCTGAAGAGGAAGCGCTCGACGCCGTCCATCAGCTGCTCGAGAGCGCCGGCTTCCGCGGCCACGAGCGCGATCACGAGCTCGGCCCGCTGCCAGACGTCGTGGAAGTCGGTCTCGGCCACCGAGGCACCGAAGCGCCTCTGCAGCTGAGCCTTGGTCGAGCGCAGGTGCTGGCGCTTGTCCTTGAGCGAGCCCGCCTCGGGGAAGCGCAGCTCGGTTACGAGGATGCCGACATAGCCTCTGGCCACAACCGGTATTGAAGCGCTCGAGCGGTGGCTCGGCTAGCCGGCCGACGGCGGAGCGGGCTCGTCGAGGCTGGTGCGCTCGGTCTCGCGGATCTCGTAGACCTCGAAGACGTCGCCCTCCTTGACGTCGTTGTAGCCGTCGAGCAGGATGCCGCACTCGAAGCCCTCGGTCACCTCGCGCGCGTCGTCCTTGAAGCGCTTGAGCTGGCCGATCGTCGTCTCGTGGATGATCGATCCGTCGCGCAGCAGGCGGACACGGGCGCCGCGGCGGACGAGGCCGCTCAGGACGTAGCAGCCGGCGATCGTTCCCACCCGCGAGGCGCGGAAGGTGGCCCGCACCTCCACCTCGCCCAGGATGTGCTCGCTCGTGACGGCTGAGAGCATGCCCACTAGCGCCTTCTCGATGTCCTCGGTGAGCTGGTAGATGACGCGGTAGGTGCGGATGTCGACGCCCTGGCGGTCGGCGGCCGTGCGGGCCTCGGCGTTCGGGCGCACGTTGAAGCCGACGATCAGCGCGTTGGAGGCCGAGGCGAGCATGACGTCGTTCTCGGTGATGCCGCCCACGCCCGACTGGATGACGTTGACGCGCACCTCGGAGTGCTGAATCTTCTGTAGCTCGCTGGCCGCCGCCTCGACCGAGCCGACGACGTCGCCCTTGAGGATCAGGTTGAGGTCCTTGACCTCTCCCTCCTTCAGCTCGCTGAACAGCGTCTCCAGCGAGACACGGCGGCGCGAGCGCGTTGCCACCTCTTCGGAGCGAAGGCGCAGCCCGCGTTGCTGGGCGAGTGAGCGCGCCTGGCGCTCGTTGGCGACGACGCGGCAGCTCTCACCGGCGGCGGGCGGCTTGTCGAGGCCGAGAATCTCCACCGGATCTCCGGGGCGGGCCTCCTTGACGCGGACGCCGCGATAGTCGTAGAGCGCTCGCACCTTGCCCCAGGAGCCGCCGGCCACCATCGCGTCGCCGACTCGCAGCGTGCCGCGGCGGACGAGCATGGTCGCCACCGGGCCGCGACCGATGTCCAGGCGCGACTCGATGATCGAGCCGGAGGCTTCGACGTTGGGGTTGGACTTCAGATCGAGCTCCAGGTCGGCCACCAGAAGCACCTTCTCGAGCAGGTCGTCCAGCCCGATGTTCTTCTTGGCCGAGACCTCGGAGAACTGAGTCGTTCCCCCCCACTCCTCGGGCTGCAGGCCCTCGGAGGCGAGATCGCTCTTGACGCGGTCGATATTGGCGTCAGGGAGATCGATCTTGTTGACCGCCACCACGATCGGAACGTCGGCCGCGCGGGCGTGCGCGATCGATTCCTTGGTCTGCGGCATCACTCCGTCGTCGGCCGCGACCACCAGCACCGCGATATCCGTGACGTTGGCGCCGCGTGCGCGCATCGCCGTGAAGGCCTCGTGACCGGGCGTATCGACGAAGGTGATGCGGCGTGAGCCGTGCTCGACCTGGTAGGCGCCCACGTGCTGGGTGATGCCTCCCACCTCGCTGGCGGCGACCGCGGTCTTGCGCACGGCGTCGAGCAGCGTCGTCTTGCCGTGGTCGACGTGACCCATGATGGTGACCACGGGCGGGCGCGGCTCGAGATCCTCGGGCGCGTCGGGCGTCTCCTCGGCCTCCAGCTCGCCCTCCTCGTCGGCGGCGTGCTTGATCTTGATCTCGCGCGGCGGCGCCAGCTCGGCGCCGATCAGAACGACCGCCTCGTCGGTGAGCGACTGCGTGATCGTGACCATCTCGCCCATGCCCATCATGATCTTGATGATCTGGGCCACCGGGATTCCCAGCGCCTGAGAGAGATCTCTGACGCTGACGCCGGAAGGAACCGTGATCGGACCGGTTGGAGCCGGTGCGACCTTGCCGGCCGGGCGCGCATCGGCGCGCGGCTCGCGGGATACCGGGG
>JBAWEP010000006.1:0-45800 GCA_049591255.1 Gaiellaceae bacterium | reverse complement strand
GCTTGGCGTTAGCGT
The DNA here is from genome assembly GCA_049591255.1 of Gaiellaceae bacterium. GTDB lineage: Bacteria > Actinomycetota > Thermoleophilia > Gaiellales > Gaiellaceae > Fen-549. The sequence continues at coordinate 45,785 of JBAWEP010000006.1, read as the reverse complement.
GAAGGTTCATCTTGGCCCTCCTTTTGGGCGTGGTCTTCGTCGACTCACAGCCTCAAAGGAGGGCCGGATGTATCTCTCAGCCGTTCACAACGTGTGTGGGCGCTTCACCTAGTGGCTCAATCCTCGCTCAGAGCTGGATTGATCCTGGGGACTTCTCACTTCGCCCGCCACCGAGCCACCCGCCCGCGGGGTCGTTCGAACATACCGTCCTCGGGTAGCGATAAACGCCCGTCGACGTGTCGATTCCGTGACAGATCTCGACGGCGCGGCGTCTGGCGGTCTTGACCCTCGCTCAGTCCACGAAATAAGCGTGATCGCAACAGTCGTCGCCCTGCATCAGCGTCTTCGTGCGCCTGAACCGAATCGGCGGGTCGAATGCGGCGGCGATGTGCGGGTCACCCGCGCAGACGAGAGCGTAGAGCCAGTCTGCTGCACCCAGCTCGGCGGCGAGCTCGGCGTGCGGGCAGCGCGTGACGCAGAACTGGAGCCCGTCCGGACGCGACTCGGAGCTGAACTCAAAGTTGAGCTCGGGCAGCGGATTCCAGAGCAGGCGCACGAGATCGTCGAGCGTTCCGCCTCCCTCTCGAGCCAGCCCGCGCCAGTAGCCGCCGGTCTCGTCCGCGCATATCTTGGCGATCAGATCAAGAACGCGCTTGCGCCCGAGCTTGTCGCTCACCGACTCGAACACTGCGATCTTTCCCGCCCCCGGCGCCGCGCCCAGCCAGGCCGAAGCAAGCGATTCGAACAGCTCGCGCTCGCCTGCATCGAAGTCGTGCGCGTCTACTTTCTCGGGCTGAAACCAGTTGTCGAGCCAGTCGAGCAGCTTCTCCCATCTCGCGGCGCAGGACTTCGCTTGCTCGTTCTCTGAGCCGGGCACGTCAACGGTCACTTTCGAGTCCTTTCCGGTTGGGATGCCGAGAGCCGGCCCGAGGCTAGCGCTCGAACCGGCTCTCCATTCTGACGTTTTCTTCTCAGCGGCCGAGGATGGCGTCGATCTCTGTGATCTGCTCGGGCGTCAGCGGGCCGTGCTGCATCGCGCCGGCGTTCTCCTCGGCCTGCGCCGCGGTCTTGATGCCGGGGATCGGGATGGTCTTCTCGCTGCGGCCCCAGATCCAGGCGATCGCGCCCTGCACGAGCGTGCGCCCGTTCGAGCTCAGGATCTCGCGCACCGAGTCGAGCTTGTCCAGCCACTCCGCTCGCGGTGCCCCGTTCTCGTCGAAGACCGTGACCCACTCGATGCCGGAGGCGCGGAAGTCGTCGGGTGAGACGCGCGTATCCCTCGTGTACTTACCGCTCAAGAAGCCCATCGCCAGCGGGTTTCGGTTGATGCTGGCCAGGTCTTCGCGCTCGCACAGCTCGATCAGGGCCGGGCTGTCCTCGAGCACGTTCAGGTTGTGCTGGATCGCGCTGTAGCCCGGCCTGCCGACCCAGCGCTCGCCACGCTCGATGCTGTCGGTGCTCCAGCAGTAGGCGCGAATCTTGCCCGCGCTCACGAGCTCCTCCAGCACCTCCGCTACCGCATCGGCGGCGGTCAGCTCCAGATCGCCGATGTGCAGCTGATAGAGATCGATGTGGTCGGTTCCGAGCCGGCGCAGCGAGGCCTCGCAGGCGCTGCGGACGTACTCCGGCGAACCGTCCGACCCGAACGTTCGGCGGCTGCCGTCGTCGGCGAACGTCCAGCCGAACTTGGTAGCAATGCAGACCCGGTCGCGGTCCTTGCCGAGAGCCTTGCCCAGGACGTGCTCGCTGTGCCCGGCGCCGTAGGAGTCGGCCGTGTCGAAGAACGTCACTCCGCTGTCGAGACCGCGCCGAATCGCCGCGATCGAGTCGCTGTCATCGATCTTCCCCCAGCCGAACTCCGTGCCGTCGCCCCAGACCACCGGGCCGCCGATGGCCCAGCAGCCGAGCCCCATCGCGCTGACCTCTATGCCTGACCGTCCGAGTGTGCGCTTCATCGTCACTTGTTCCGTCTCCATTTCTGGTTGCTCCTACGTTGGTTGTTCTATCAGTCGCCCGCGAGGATCTCGGCGACCTGGCTCATCTGGGCGGCATTCAGCGGGCCGAACTCGAGTGCGCGGGCGTTCTCCTCGGCCTGCTTGACGCTCTTGAAGCCCGGAATCGGCACCGTGCGCTCGCTGCGTGCCCAGATCCAGGCCAGCGCGCCCTGCACCAGCGTGCGCCCGTCCGAAGTCAGGACCTCGCGCACCGCCTCGATCTTTTCCAGCAGCTCGCTCAGCGGCCGCCCTGCCTGGAAGTAGTGTGGGTACCACTCTGGCCCCAACTGACCGCGCACATCGTCGTCGGGCAGCATCGAGTCGCGGCTGAACTTGCCGCTCAGGATGCCCATCGCGAGCGGAGCGCGGTTGATCGAGGCGAGGTTGTGCTCGTCGCAGATCGCGAGTAGCTCCGCAGCGTCCCTGAAGACGTTGAGGTCGTGCTCGAGGGCGCTGCAGCCCGGCTTGCCCGCGAAAACTCGCGCGCAGTCGAGATCGTCGGTGCTCCAGCCGTAGGCGCGAATCAATCCCTCTGCCTTGAGCTCCTCGAGCGTCTCGGCCACCTGCTCCGCCGCGGCGCGGGGAAGCGACCAGATCTCGAGCTGGTAGAGATCGATCCGATCCAGGCCGAGGCGTCGAAGCGACTCCTCGCAGGCCGTACGGATGTACGAGGGCGTGACGTTCTCGCCCACGAGCTCGCTGCGGGCCTCGTCGAAGACATTGCCGAACTTGGTCGACACCACGACCTCGCCCGTTCGCCCCGCGATCGCCTTACCGAGAGTGCGCTCGCCGCGGCCGGCGCCGTAGCAATCTCCGATGTCGAAGAAGCTGACACCGAGGTCGATCGCGGCACGAATGGCCCGGATCGACTCCTTCTCGTCTATCCGGCCATAACCGATCTGGCGGCCTTGCCAGGTCCAGGTGCCGCTGATTCCCCAGCAACCGAGGCCGAGCGCGCTGACTTCGATGCCCGAGCGGCCAAGCGTCCGCTTGATCGACTGCTTCTTTGCCGGTGCGCTCATCGTCATTGGTTGGCGTCGAGGATCTGGCCGACCTGGCTCATCTGGGCGGAGCTGAGCGGCCCGAACTCGAGCGCGCGGGCGTTCTCCTCGGCCTGCTTGACGCTCTTGAAGCCGGGGATCGGCACCGTCCGCTCGCTGCGGGCCCAGATCCAGGCCAGGGCACCTTGCACGAGCGTGCGTCCGTCCGAGGTCAGAACATCGCGCAGCGCGTCGACCTTTTCCAGCAATGCCGGCTGCGGCCGTCCGTCCGTGAAGAACTGCACCCACTCGGGGCCGAGCTGGCCGCGGACGTCGTTCTCCGGTAGCTTCGAGTCGGGCCCGAACTTGCCACTCAGGATGCCCATCGCAAGCGGAGCGCGGTTGATCGAGGCGAGGTCGTGCGCGTCGCAGATGGCGAGCAGCTCGCTTGCATCCTTGAACACGTTGAGATCCATCTGGATGGAGGTGCAGCCGGGCCTGGGCGCGAACAGTCGCGCGCAATCGAGGTCGTCGGTGCTCCAGCCGTAGGCGCGGATCAGGCCTTCGGCGACCAGCCCTTCGAGCGTCTCGGCCACCGCTTCGGCCTGCGCCTGTGGAAGCGACCAGATGTGCAGCTGGTAGAGGTCGATTCGATCGAGGCCGAGGCGCCTGAGCGATGCCTGGCAGGCCGCACGGATGGCGGCCGGCGAGACGTCCTCGCCCGTCCAGTTGCGAGTCTCCTCGTCGAAGACATTGCCGAACTTGGTTGCGACGACGATCTCCTCGGCTCTTCCCGCGATCGCCTTGCCGAGCACGCGCTCGCTGCGGCCGCAGCCGTACACGTCGGCCGTGTCGAAGAAGCTGACACCGAGGTCGATCGCGGCGCGGATGGCGCGGATCGACTCTTCGTCGTCCGTCTCGCCCCAGCCGACCGGGGTGCCGTCCCAGGTCCAGGCGCCGCCGATAGCCCAGCAGCCGAGCCCCATCGCGCTGACCTCGATGCCGGAGTGTCCGAGCTTGCGCGTTGCCGTTCCAACCGTGTTCTCCATCGAGCTTCCTTCCGCGAGATTCGCCATTGACAGGAAGAGTGTGGCGGAGGCATAGTATGAGCGCAAGTACGATAAATGTAGGAGAACCAAAGATTTCGTTATGAACCTCCGTTTCGTTCAGACCCTGCGAGAAGTCGGCGAGCGCGGCTCGTTCTCGGCCGCCGCCGCGGCGCTGCACTTCACCCAGCCGGCCGTGTCCCGGCAGGTGGCCCAGCTCGAGCGCGACATCGGCATGCCGCTGGTCGTGCGCAGCCGCCAGGGCGTGAGCCTGACCGCGGCCGGGCGCCTCGTCGTCGAGCACGCCGAGGCGATTCGCGGCCAGCTGCTTCAGCTCGAGACCTCGCTCACGGAGCTCTCCGGCGGTGTGCGCCTGGCCGTCGGCATCGGCGGATTTCCCAGCTCGTTCGTGGGCATGATCCCCGAGCTCGTGCGCGGCCTGCGCGCCCACGCGCCCGAGGCCGAGATCATCCTCAAGCGCTGCGGGCACGACGAGGCGCTCTCGCTTCTGCGCAGCGCCGAGCTCGACTTCGCGCTCGTCTTCTCCCGTCCCGATCTGGCACTGCAGCCGAGCGGCATCCAGATCGCCGAGCTGGGGGAGGAGCCGATGCTCGCTCTTCTACCGCGCGATCACCGGCTGGCGCGCAAGGCGAAGGTGAAGCTCAGCGACCTGGCCCAGGAGCACTGGATCGTCGGCGCTCCCGATCCCTCTTCGTCGATCATCGTCAACGCCTGCATCGCGGCCGGCTTCGAGCCTTCGGTGATCTTCGAGACGGACGATCCGCTCGCCACCCAGAGCCTGGTTGCGGCCGGGCTCGGGGTCTCGCTCTCCTCGCCCTGGATCTCGGTCGCGCTCCGAGACGACGTCGTTCTCAGACCGATCGCGCCGCCGGCTCCCACCCGGCGGCTGCGCGCGCTGGTCGTCGATCCGCCGGGGATCGGGGCGCGAATGCTGCTCGAGCTGGCGCAGACGCTCGAGCGGCCGCGGCCCGGCGCGTGATTTTCTCTCCATCCGTGTAGCCTGACCGCCACGAGGATGGAGAAGAGACTCGCCTTCAAGAAGATCGATGCCTTCGCGACGGGCCGCTCGGCCGGGAACCCCGCCGCCGCCGTATATCTCGAATCGCAATCGCTGTCTCCGGGAGAGATGCAGCGAGTTGCGCGCGAGCTGAAGGGCTTCGTCAGCGAGGTGGGCTTTCTCACGAGGATCGACGGAGGCACCTTCGGCCTCGAGTACTACTCCTCCGAGCGCAAGGTCGAGTTCTGCGGCCACGCCACGATCGCAATCATGTACGACCTGCTCCGGAACGACCCCGAGGCGGCGAAGAAGCCGTTCGTCGAGATCGTCACCGACAAGGGGAAGCTGCTGGTCGAGAATCGGATCGAGGCCCAGGACGCCGTCTTCATCTCGGCGCCGAAGCCGACCTTCTCCTCGCGGGCGATCGCTCCGGCCGAGCTCGCCGCCGCCCTCGGAGCCGATCCGGAGACTCTCGATCTCGACGGTCGCGTGCCGGTCGTCAACGCCGGCCTGGAGACACTGATCGTGCCGATGACGAGCCTGGAAGCGGTACTGGAGGCGGCGCCGGGGTTCGACGCGCTGAAGCAGCTGTGTATCGAGCATTCGCTGGACATCGTGCTGGTCTACAGCGATCAGGTCAGCGACAGGGCCAGCTCCTTTCGAACCAGGGTCTTCGCGCCCCTCTTCGGCTATCTCGAGGATCCCGCCACCGGCTCGGGCAACGCGGCCCTCGGCAATCACCTCCTTCGCACGGGTATCTGGGACGGCCACCCGATCTCGCTCGAGCAGAACGGCGACGCGGCCAACCCGAACAGGATCAAGCTGGTCGCGGGCGAGAATGAATCCGGCGAGCTGCAGGTTCGCTTCGGCGGAGGCGCGATCGTGAGAATCGAAGGCGAGTACCTCCTGGCGTGAGAGCCTTCGAGCGAAGGCCTCCGCGGAGGCCTTCGTGGAGGGCTTCCACCGGCGGCGCTACACTGAACGAGCTGCCGCGACTGGCGCGGATAGGTGGAGCAAACCACCGGGGAACGGCAGCAATCCGAGCCGAGCGCCTGGGCACCCAGATCCAACTCAGGAGGTGTCCCGTGAGCGCGCAGAAGAATTCGAATCAGACTCTCGAGCAGGTCGATCCCGCCGTCGCCGGGCTGGTCGAGCGGGAGTTCGAGCGGCAGTCGCAGACGATTTGCCTGATCCCGTCCGAGAATCACGTCTCCGCCGCCGTGCTCGCGGCGCTGGGAAGCGTGCTCACCAACAAGTACTCCGAGGGCTACGCACATCGCCGCTACTACGAAGGTCAGCAGGTGATCGACGAGCTGGAGCCGCTGGCGATCGAGCGGGCGCAGAGGCTCTTCGGCGTCGAGCATGCCAACGTCCAGCCGTACTCGGGCTCGCCGGCGAACCTCGCCGTCTACATGGCCTTTCTCGAGCCCGGCGACACGGTGATGGGGATGGCGCTGCCGATGGGCGGCCACCTCACGCACGGCTGGGGCGTCTCGGCGACGGGTAAGTGGTTTCACGCGGTTCAGTACGGAGTGCGCCCCGAGAGCGGCCTTGTCGACATGGACGAGGTGCGCGAGCTGGCGCGCAAGGAACGCCCCAAGCTGATCTTCTGCGGCGGCACGGCGATTCCGCGCACGATCGACTTTCCGGCCTTCGCCGAGGTGGCGCGGGAGATCGACGCGATCCTGGTCGCCGACATCGCCCACATCGCCGGCCTGATCGCCGGCGGCGCCCACCCCTCTCCGGTCGGTTACGCCCAGGTGCTCTCGACCACGACGCACAAGACGCTGCGCGGCCCGCGCGGCGCGATGCTGATGTGCGACGAAGAGCACGCGACCGCAATCGACAAGGCCGTCTTCCCCGGGCTGCAGGGAGGCCCGCACGACAACACGACCGCGGCGATCGCGGTCGCCCTCGGTGAGGCGAGCCGCCCGGACTTCCGCACCTATGCCGCTCAGATCGTGGCCAATGCGAAGGTGCTGGCCGAAGCGCTGGTCGAGCGCGGCTTCGACCTCGTCTCGGGCGGTACCGACAACCACCTGATCCTCGTCGATCTGACCTCCAAGGACGTTCCCGGCAAGGTCGCCGCCAAGGCGCTCGACCGCGCCCGCCTGACGCTCAACTACAACACCGTCCCCTTCGATCAGCGCAAGCCGTTCGATCCCTCCGGCATCCGTCTCGGCACGCCGGCTGCGACCACCCGCGGCATGAAGGAGCCCGAGATGCTCGAGATCGCCCGCTGGATCGACGAGGGAGTAGAGGCAGCCAAGCGTGAGGACGAAAGCGTGATCGAGCGGATCGCCGGCGAGGTGCTGGAGCTCACGCGTGCCTTCCCGATTCCGGGCGCGCCGAGCTAGGTCAGCGGCGAGCGGATCAAGCTCAGAGGTAGTGCTCGAGCCAGGCGACCGCGTTCGCCCACATCTCGGGCGTGCATTCGTGCCCGACGCCGGGCTGGACGATCAGGCGCAGCCGCTCTGCCTGGTCGCCGTAGAGCGGGCGCAGCTCTTCGTAGAAGCGCTCGACGCGAGCTACGTCGTAGTGGACGTCGTCGGCGCCGATCTGCATCAGCAGGGCGCGGGGAGGAATCGTCTCCTTGCGGCTCGCGGGCTCGTTCCGGCGCGAGAAGTCGGCCAGGTCGGCCTCGGCATCGGCGTCGAGATCGACCGGGGTGTCGCCGGGGATGTCTCCCCAGTAAGGAGAGGCGATGATCGGCGCCGCGACCTTGATGCGCGCGTCGTTCACGAGCGCCGCGTAGCTGACGAAGCCGCCCATCGAGATTCCGACGACGCCGATTCGATCGCGGTCGATCGAGTCGTCCTGGCTGAAGTGGTCGATCAGGCCGCTGATGTCCGCCGCGGTCTCCTGCATCACGCGGCGCAGGCTGGGAACGTCGAGCTTGCCGCCGGGCATCAGCGAGCCGAAGCCCGCTCCGGCGCGCTCGCCGTGTAGGCGGTTGTCCATCGCTACGGCGACGTAACCCTTCTCGTTCAGCTCGTCGAAGCGATCGCTCCAGCCTTCCTTGCTACCGCTGAACCAGTGCGAGAGCAGAACGAGCGGCGCCCGCTCGTGCCCGCCGGGACGGCTCACCAGTACGGGCACCTCGCCGATGATGATCTTCTCCTGACTCATGACTCTCCCGATCTCGTCTTGATCCGGTCGCCGCTTTCGGCGCGGCCGCGCAGATTACAGGTTGAGCGGCGACTCGGTCGACAGCTCGCCCAGCGATTCGGGGATCGATTCGGTCGCCCTCTCTCCGGCCGGAGCAAGCGAGCGGGCGAGCAGCACGCCGATCAAGCCCGCGAGCGCCGTTGCGGCCGCGGCCAGCGCCCAGACTAGCTGCGCTCCGTGCGAATCGGTCAGCGCGCCGGCAGCGAGCGAGGCGACGGTGAGAACAAGCGCGTTTGCGCTCATGATCAGCATGAACGAGCGACCGCGCAGATCGTCCCTCGCGCCCTGTTGCACGAGCATCGCATTGGCGGTCAGGAGCAGGCCGTTTCCCGCTCCACCGGCCACCAGGATCGCCACCGCGACGGTGAAGGGCGGGAGTAGGGCAACCAGTCCCATGCCTGCGGCGAGCAGCGTAAAGCCAAGCGCATAAGCGGTCGCGAAGGAGCTCTTTCGGAAGAGCGCCCGCGCGTTGAAGGCTCCGATGAAGATACCGAGGCCCGTCGCGGCAGTGAACAGGCCGTAACCGATGTCGCCGGCGCCGAAATCATGCTTGACCAACTCGACCTCGGCAGTGTTCATCGCAGCGATCCCGATCGCCGCCACGTTCCAGGCCACGAAGACGGTAAGGAGCGGGCGCGAGCGGAAAACGGTGGCGGCGCCGTCGAGGAGATCGTGCAGATAGCCGCGCGAGGCCGCGGTGATCGACTGCAGGCTGGAGGCCCGGATGCGGGCAACCAGGAGCGCCGCGAAAACGAAGCTGACCGCGTTGAGCAGATAGGCCGGGTGAGGCCCGCCGAAGGCGACGATGGCCCCACCGCTGAGCGGCCCTGCGATCATTGTCACGCTGGTGGCCATCTGGAACAACCCATTGGCGCCGGCGAGCTCTCGCTCCTCGACGAGATTCGGAAGTCCCGCGTAGACGGCCGGCATGAACAAGCCTGCGGCTATCCCGGCCAAGGTGGCGAGAGCGACGATCGACCAGGCGCTCGGCGCGAAGACCAGGGCGACGAAGACGCCCGCGCGAGAGAGATCGGCGCCGATCATCAGCGATCGCCTCGGCAGGCGATCGAGCAAGGGCCCGCAGAAAAAGCCGAGCAGCGCGATCGGCAACGTCTCGGTCACGAGCAGCGCCCCGACCCAAATCGAGGAGTGCGTTCGGTCGTAGACGTCGAGGGCAAGCGCGACGAACGCCAGCCAGGTGCCCGCGCTCGAGATCAGCGTCGCCCAGAACAGCCTCCGCACGCCCGCGTGGCGTAGCAGCGCGAACGGACCCGAGGCGGTCGAGCGAAGACTCATCTCCGCCGAAAGCTAGCTCCAGCTTTGCCGGATGACAAGGATGATACGGGCGAAACCTGAGTCGGCTACGCGAGCCGGCTCAATGCATCCGCTCGGGCGGCGTCGGCGCGCTCGCGTGCATGGCAGCCGGCGAGATGAGCGTTTATCAGGCCGCAGGCCTGCATCAGCGCGCAGACCGTGGTCGGGCCGAGGAAGCGAAAACCGCGGCGCTTGAGCTCCTTGGCCAGTGCTCGAGACTCCGGTGTGACGGTCGGCAGCTCGGCGTAGGAGCGGGGCGCCGCTGCAGCCGGCGGGGCGTAGGGCCAGATCAATTGCGCCAGCGACCCGAGCTCTGCGATCACCTCTTGCGAGCGGCGCGCATTCTCGATCGAGGCGACGATCTTGGCCCGGTTGCGAACGATTCCAGGATCGGCGAGCAGCCGGGCGATATCGGCGTCGCCGAAACTCGCCACGGCCTCGATCGAGAACGCGGCGAAACCGCGACGAAAGGCCTCGCGCTTGCGCAAGATGGTGAGCCAGGAAAGCCCGCACTGGAAAGCCTCCAGGCAGATCCGTTCGAACAGCGCGTCGTCATCGGTCAGCGCCAGGCCCCACTCGTTGTCGTGGTACTCGCGCAACTCGGGCGGTGCCGACGCCCAGGAGCAGCGTCCGAGCCCGTCGGGCCCGATATTCAGGCTTTCACTCACGGGCGCTCATCCTAGAGTTTGCGGCAGTCGAACATCTGGCTGGGGCTGAAGCGGTATCGTCCGCGGGCATGAGCCGGCCCGAGCAGCGCAAGCGCGCCCTGAGCGACATCCTCGAGAGTGGGGCCGGGCTCGCCTTTCGTCGCATACTCGTCTTCCTGCGCATCACTGCGCTACTCACGCTGCCCGTCGGCGTGCTCCTCGGGGCCGCCATCGTCTGGGTGGCCAACAGCTCGGGCTCGCAGCACAGCCTTGCCATCGGGCTGCTCGTACCGGTAGCCGTCGTCTACGCGATTGCTGCGATGCTCTCGGGAGCTGCCTGCCTGAAGGTGGCCGCCGAGGCCTATAACGGCGCCAAGCCAGGCGCACGAGAAGCGATCGAAGTCGCGCTGCGCCGGCTCGGCCCGATCGTCTGCCTGACGACGCTACTGGTGATTGCAGTCGTTCCGACGGTCGCCTTGCTGGTGCTTCCCGGGCTGACGGCGATCGGCAAGTACTCGCTCGTACTGCTGGTCCTGGCGGTCTTCTCGCTCTGGGCGACCGGGACCTACTCCGTGGCGCTGCCGGCGATGCTGCTGGAGGAGAGGGGGATCCGAGAATCCCTGCGTCGCTCCGGGCTGCTGGTTCACCGAAACTTCTTCAAAGCGCTGGGGACGGTTCTGTTCGGCGGGGTGCTGGCTCTCTTCGCCGGCACTGTCGTCGCGATAATCGTCTCGCTCTTCTCGCTCGGGGGTGGAAACGTGATCCTGATCGTCACGCTCGCCGGCTTTGTCTTGGGAGAGCTGCTCGTCGCTCCCTTCTACGCCGCCTTCCTGATCGTTCTCTACCACGACCTTCAGGCGCGCGAGCAGGGCTCGAACGTCGAATCGATGAGCTGAGGCAGCGAGCGCCCGGCTCGACCGCTAGCGCGGGCCGCCGTGGGTCTTTTCGGTCAGCTTGCCGACGAGGCGGGGCAGGGCGGCGCGGAACGCACGCTTGCGCACCCGGCGCTTGGCAAAGCGCGGCAGGTGCTGATAGATGCGGAACGCCGCAAGCACAACCCATGTTCGCCCCTTGACGCGGATCAGCAGGCGGAGGAGTGAACGGAAGAGAACCATTGAGTCTCCAATCGGTCGCTGTTCGATCCTAGTACTTGCTTCTACCCACTTCGGCGCCGAGCGAGCCTGTGCGCCCGTTATACGGGTTGACACACCCCGAGTGCCTCTATCGCGCAGGCGGCCACGAGTGGTGACCGTCTCCCGAGTGGTGCTCTCGATCATGTCCGCCGCCGCCGTGGCTATTGCCCGGCGGATCGCTGGGGCTCTGCTGACCGCCCTCGGGCGGTTGCTGATCGCAGGGCGGGGGGCTCGTTGGTGTCGGCGCAGCAGGTGGCGCAGCCGGTTCGCTCGTCTGCTGGGGAGTCGGTCCGGAGCCCCGGTCGTGCCCGCGCTCATTGCCGTTCGGATGGTGGCGATTGGGGCTTATCGGGATCTTCGAAGCATCTGAGTGCTTACCCGGCGACGAGCCGTGCGAAGGATGAGTAGGGCGGGTGCTTGTCGGCGTCGTGACGGGTGCGACCACGGGCGTCGCAATGGGCGCCGTGGCAGGAGGGGTGGTCGTCGTCGTCGTATCCGTCGTTGCAGGAGGAGTGGCCGTGGGAGTCGTGCTCGCCGGTGGGGTCTCCGAGCCACCGCTCGAGACGTGTCGCGGACGCTTCGGCTCGCTGGCGGCCTTCGCGTCGTCGAGCGACGTGGCGGCGCTCTCGCTCGCCGCCTGGCCGATCACTCTCGTCTCGACGGCCGCTTCGCCCGATGAATATGAGCCTGAGGCATGCTTCGATGAACTGGATTGATTCGAGATGGACGGCGGCTTTGCTAAAAACGACCCGAGTGGTACTTCGACCGACTTCGGCGTCGATGCTTCAGGCGTGGCGGATGGAGACGGCGAGTTGGGGGAAAGGACACGCGGAGCAGCCACGGCCCAGATCACGAGAACGAGTGCAGCAAACGTGATCAACGCCGCGCGTATAAAGAACAGCGACCGGCTCCCCCAAACAGGTCTCATGTACCCCATTCTTATCCGCAAACGTTTGCAACACTATAGCTCGTTCGAGGGAGGTCACCGATCGTGACCAGCCTGGCACGCCGTCTCGTTCTCTACTTCGTGTTTCTTGCCGTCGTCCCGCTTCTCGCCGGCTTCCTCGGATTCACAGCCGTCATCGAGCGAAGCGAGCAGAACCGGGTCGACGAGGGGCTCCAGGCCGGGTTGAGAGCAACGCTTGCGACATACGACAACGAGCTGGTCAGCGCGCAGAAGAGTGCCGAGCGACTCGCGCGCTCGACGGCTTTTCAGCGAGCCGTGATCCAGCGTGATCGTTCCGTGCTGGCGGCCTATATCGCGGATTTGCCGGGCTTGCGCGTACAAAGTGGCGATCTACGGGTTGGCAAGACGTACCCGTACGCCGGCGAGCGCCGCGTTCAGTTCGTCGGATCGACGAAACCGGGCGGCGAACTGATCGCCTCGGTGCCGCTCAATCCGGCCAATCTGCGTCGCTTCGAGATCCTGGCAGGAATCTCCGCCGACGAGCAACTGATGCTCGTGCAAGGTACCCGCGTGTTCAGCCCCAGCTCCGGGACCGGGGCGCAGGCGAAATTGGGCGAGGACGAGATCGGCCGGGTACGCCTCCGGGGCAAGGACTATCGGGTGGTGGTCTCGCACCCGGTCAGCGCTCGTGGATCGGTGGGATTCGCACTCGTCACTCCGCAGGCGCGCGTCAGCAACGCGGTCTTTCGCCTCGAGATACGAGTGCTTCTCGTCCTGCTCGGGTTCCTCGTCCTGATGGGCACGATTGCCTTCTTCGAGGGCAAGGTGATCGTACGCAGCGTGGGCGAGCTGGCCCGGGCGGCACGGGCGATTGCGCGCGGGCATCTGCAGAAACGCGTGCCGGTGCGCGGGCATGACGAGTTCGCCAGCCTCGCGGTCGCCTTCAACGAGATGGCCGAGCAGCTCGAGACGCGATTGCAGGAGCTGGAGCAGGAACGCAAGCGGCTCAGGGAGGCGACGCTGCGCTTCAGCGAGGGGCTCGGCGTCTCGCACGATGCCGTTCAGCTACTGCGCGTCGTGGTGGAATCGGCGGTCGAGGCGACCAACGCCAGCGGCGGAGTCATCACGGGCCCGCACGGGGAGCGCTTCATCGCGGGCGAGCCCGAAAAGGGCAAGGAGCAGAGCGAATGGTCGCTGCGCGCCGGTCGCGAGAATCTCGGCACGCTGATCTTGAGCGGCGATCAGTTCAGCGAGGAGGAGCTGGAGATGGTGGCTTTGCTCTGCGGCCACGCGGCCGTGGCGCTCGACAATGCGCGCCTGCACCGGATCGTCGAGCGGCAGGCGCTGGTCGACGGCTTGACCGGGCTGGCAAATCGCCGCCGCAGCGAGTCGGCGCTGGACGAGGAGATCGTTCGCGCCTCGCGCCTGGGCGGTGAGCTCACGCTCGCGATTCTCGACATCGACCACTTCAAGGATGTGAACGATCGCTACGGTCACGCCGCCGGGGATTCGGTGCTCAAGGAGCTGGCGCTCGTGCTCAACCACTCGCTGCGCGAGATCGATACCGCCGGGCGCTGGGGCGGGGAGGAGTTCGCACTCATCCTGCCCGGCACCGATCCGGCGGGCGGCGCTCGACTCTGCGAAAGAATCAGGCAGACGCTCGCCGATCGGCGAATCCCGATCGAGGACGGCCAGGCGATCTCCATCACGGCCAGTTTCGGAGTTGCGGGCTTCGTCCACAACGGCAGTCGCGAGCGCCTGCTCGCCGCAGCGGACGAGGCTCTCTACCGCGCCAAGCGCGGCGGTCGAAACCGGGTCGAGCTCGCCGGCTGATAGCCACCCGTTCTCGCCGCTCGTGCTCGAAAAGTGCCTGCGAACATTGCCAACTGGCAACGATATGTGCTCAAGTCCGAGCTATTTGCGTCCGACACCTTCCCTACTCTCGATGGTCGAAGATCCGCTACAATCGACCGCCGAATAAGCCTTGACCCCGAGCAGGAGGACCGATCCTATGACGGTTGAGACACCCTCTCTTCTCGCCAAGGCAATCGAGGAGCATCTGGAGCTCAAGAAAAGGAACTCGACTCTGGATCACTCGATGCCTCTCGAGCGCTATGCGTCCGAGGACCCGTTCGAAAATCACCCGTTGTTCAAGACAGAAGAGCAGGCACGGCTCGAAGAGACAATGGATGGAGTGCCTGCACCGGTAGAAGCAGTCGAGCTCGCCTGGCCGGGTGAGGAGACTGTCGAGGGGCTTCCAGAGCTCGCAGAGAGCGTTTGGGCCCACTCGCGCGATTTCGACTGGGGCGACTGAGCCCTAGCCTCGGGCGCGCAGACAGCCCTCCCGGGTGGGGGCTTGGCATTGGCATGCGCAAACGCGACCACGTTTGCGGCGGCTGATTGCGCGCCGGCCTTGCCCTTGTTTCGCGACCTCAAGCGCGAAGCGAGCCCGTGGGCTCGCTTCGCTAAGGCCTGAACTCGAGGAGAGACTACTTGGCTGCTGCTGTGCCTACTTGGCTGCTGCTGTGCCGCCCTCTTCCTGGAAGCGGAGGAAGACCCCAGCGGCGAGAGCGATCAGAATCAGCAATGCGATCCAGATCTCCCACTTCCTTGCGCTGTACTCGAAGACACGGATGATTCCGAAGAGAACGGTCAACGCGCCGAGCGCAAGCGAGATCAGCATCGGCTTGACCGGAAGCTCGGGAAGCTTGAACGCATCCGGCGAGAGAACCTGAAAGAGCAGGAGCGCCTCCCAAAGGATGAGGATGATGAGGACGATCCCCATCGCCGTGCCCCAGCCGTGCCAGGCGGTGATCGTCACGCTCACGCAGAACGAGCCGACGCAACCGCCGACACCGTTCCAGGAGAAGAACGACCAGATAAGCAGAACGATGGCGGAGCCAAGAAGAACCCTCCGCCCCATCGAGACTTTGTCGAGACTCATTCGTTTCCTTTCAGTCAGTCCCTTGCGGCCTAGTGGTCGCAGTGTTGGTGCAGAAACTAACGCGTCTGTCGGACTAGTTCCAGTGGCTACCGCATGCGAAATCGCCCAGACGGTGGTTCGGAGAGGTCTGTGAGCATCCGATTTCGCTGCTCAGCGCCTGATGACCGGCGTGTTCAATCCATCGAGCGGGGTGAGCGCGATAACCAGTGGGTGACTTCTAGACACGAATCCGCGAGGCGGAAAGCTCATCGAATGGCGGAAAAACCCGGCACGCTTGACGGGCGGGGCGGCGGGTAGAAAGCTGCAGTTACCGCCAACCTCGATCTATCTCAAGGAGCCTCGGATGAATTGGGTTTTTCTTGCCGGCCGGATTCTCTTCGCGATCATGTTCTTCAATTCGGGCCTGCGCGGTCACATAATCGGTCACAAGGGCACGGCCGCCTACGCGCGAAGCGCCAAGGTGCCCTTTGCGGAGCTGAGTGTCGTCGTGAGCGGACTGATGATCCTCGTCGGCTCCGTTCTGGTTGCTCTTGGTACCTGGGGCGATCTGGGCGCGCTCCTGATCGCCGCTTTCCTTGTCGCCATCACGCCCGTGATGCACGCCTTCTGGCGCGAGCGCGAGCCGATGACAAGGCAGTCCCAGCAGATCAACTTCCTCAAGAACCTGTCCTTGCTCGGTGCGGCGCTCATTCTCTTCTACGTCTGGAACCAGCTTCAGGGCTCGGCCGGCCTCTCGCTGACCGATCCGCTCATCGGCCGCCACTAAGATCCCATTCGTGCCTCCGGCGCTGACCACGCGAGCGCTCGTCAAGCGCTTCGGACGAACGACCGCACTTGCCGGAGTCGATCTGGAGATAGCGGCGGGCGAGCTGGTCGGGCTGCTCGGGCCGAACGGTGCGGGAAAATCGACGCTGACCAAGATCGCCTGCGGCATCGTCCGCTCGAGCGGCGGCGAGGCGCGAGTTTGCGGTGCTCGCGCCGGCTCGCGCACGGCTCGGGCGGCGATCGGCTACCTGGCCGAGCTGTTTCGCTTTCCGGATTGGCTCAGCGCCGAGGAGGTGCTCGTGCTGCACCAGCGGCTGGCGAGCTCGGGCGGCGGCGCCGGCGAGCGAAAGGACTTGCTTGGGCTGGTGGGCTTGACGGATGCGCGTGAGGTGCGCGTCTCGGCCATGTCGAAGGGAATGCAGCAGCGGCTGGGAGTGGCCCAGGCGCTCGTTGGCCGGCCGCGACTGCTGCTCCTGGACGAGCCGACGAGCGCGCTCGATCCGGCCGGAAGGCGCACCGTGCGCGAGCTGCTCGAACGCCTGCGCGAGCGCGAGATCGCGGTGCTGCTCAACTCGCACCTGCTGAGCGAGGTCGAGCTCGTCTGCGACCGGGTCGCCATTCTCTCGCACGGAAGCCTCGTCGCGACCGGAGCGATGAACGAGCTGACGCAGTCACGCGGCCTGGAGGTGGAGACGAACGCCGGCGTACGCCTGATCGAGGACGTCTCGCGCGAGCAGGTACCGCAGGTCGTGCGCGAGCTGGTGGCCGCGGGCGAAGAGGTGTTCTCGGTGCGCCTGGTTCGCTCCACGCTCGAGGAGGCCTTCCTCGAGCTGACCGGGGGAGACTCGACGTGAACGCTGCCCTGGTGGCCTTCTACGCCTTTCGCGAGACGCTGCGCCGGCGCGTCTTCATGGCCGTGCTCATACTCACCGTTGCCTTCATTGCCCTCTACTGGCTGGGCGCTCGCTTCGTCTTCTCGCAGACGAACAACTTCGCGAGCGGCGTGGTGGACGAAAACGTTGTTCGCGGCGCATCCGTCTTCGGTCTCGCGCTCTTTGCCACCTACTTCCTGGGTTGCGTGCTTGCGATCTTCCTCACCCTGGGAGCGATCAGGGGAGAGGCGGAACGCGGCCTGCTGCAACCGCTCGTCGCCCGTCCCGTCGGGCGCTCGTCGCTGATCGGCGGCCGGCTGCTAGCGGCGGTCTTGGTCTGCGTCCCCTATGTGGCCATCGTCTACGCGGTCGTTCTGGCGATCACGCGGCACACGTTGCACTGGACGCCCGACCGGCAGCTGGAGCCGGTACTGGCGCTGATGCTGGCGGTCACGATCATCGCCGCCCTGTCGCTGCTCGGCTCGGTCTTTCTGGCGCCGATCGCCAACGGGATCACGGTCTTCATGCTGTTCGGCATCGGCATGGTCGCCGGTCTGCTGGGTCAGATCGGCGTCGTCATGAAGATTCACTCGCTGGAGCGAATCGCCGAGGCCAGCTCGTGGGTGGCGCCCTTCGAGGCGCTCTACCAGCGCTCGCTCTTCGCGTTGACGGCCAGGACGTCCGGGGTGACGAAGACGGTGTTGTCGCTTGGCCCGTTCGGCGGTCCTCAGGCCGGCCCGGGCCAGCTCTGGCTCTGGTCGCTTGCCTATCTCGGGCTCGTTACGGTCGCCGTGCTTGCGGTGTTCGCGCGGCGTGATCTCTGAGTTGTGGAGTCGCCCCGGGGAGGTCGGTTCATCTCGCTCGGGGTTCGGACGCCTTACCCACCCACCACCCCCCACCCTCCCACGGGGCGTAAAACGGTAGCGAGATAAAGCACTCGAGAGTGTGTCGCTTGCGTGCCGAATATCGTCGTTCAGCCCCTCTGCGGTGCCGGGCGGCTCCGGGAGGCCGGTCACGCCGAACGCACGGCGCAACCACTTTCCGAAGCGCCGTATCGAGGGGATTGCCATCTCACTTTTCTCGGGAGCGCTGGCGGCTCAGTGGAGGCCGGCCGTATCGAGTAGCCGAGCGAGCGAGAAGAAGATCCTCCTCGAGGAGGAGGTCATCTCGGCCTCCAGCCTGAGGTTTAGAAGCTCATTCGAGGGTAACTTGCCTCTTATCGAGCGAGGAGGATCATGGCAGCGCAAAACGAGTACGTCATCGAGACCGAGGGCCTGAAGAAGAGCTTCGACGGACAGGTGGCCGTGGACGGCGTCGATCTGCGCGTTCCGCGCGGTTCGGCCTTCGGTTACCTGGGCCCGAACGGCGCCGGCAAGACGACGCTGATCAGGATGTTGCTCGGGCTGACGCAGCCGACGGCGGGAACGATGAGAATGCTCGGGCGCCCGATGCCGAAAGAGCGTTCCCAGGCGCTCGCGCGAGTGGGCGCCATCGTCGAGGAGCCCGGCTTCCACAAGCACCTGAGCGGGCGCGAGAACCTCTGGGTCGCCGCGGCCGCGCGCGAGCCGGCCGCGCACCTGCGCATCGGAAAGGTTCTCGAGCAGGTTGGCCTGGCCGACCGCGCCGACGATCACGTCTCGACTTACTCGCAGGGCATGCGCCAGCGGCTCGGTATCGCGCGCTGCTTGCTCTCCGACCCCCAGCTGCTGATTCTGGACGAGCCCACCAACGGGCTCGACCCGGGTGGCATTCAGGAGTTCCGCGGCCTGGTAAGGACCTGGATCGCCGAGGGGCGGACGCTCGTTCTCTCCTCGCACCTACTGGACGAGGTCGAGAAGATCTGCGACCACGTGGCGATCGTCGACCGCGGCAAGATCGTCGCCCAGGGCTCCTTGAGCGAGCTCTCGACCGGTGACGACGGCGCCATCACGATCGGCTGCGACGAGCCGCACAAGGCCTTCGGCGCCGTCAACGGCACCGGCTCGCTGCGTGAGGTGGAGGAGACGGCCGGCGGCTTGCGCGTCCTGGTGATGCCGGACGCCTCGCTCGAGAAGGTGGCGGCCGAGCTGAACACGAAGTTGGTCGGAGCCGGTATCGCCGTGCACCGTCTCGAGCCCTCTCACGTATCGCTCGAGCACCGCTTCCTCGAGATCACTCGCCGCCTGGGAGGAGACTCATGACCACCTCTGAGAGCTCAGTTCAAGCACCCCAACCGCCGCATCCGCTCTTTCGGATGGAGCGCGCCGAGCTGCTCAAGCTACGAAAGAGCTACGGCGTCTGGGTTCCCACCGCGATCCTGACGGTTGGAGCGATCGTGATCTTTTACCTGGCGGTGGAGTTGTTCCACGTCTCGAACTCGGTCAAGTACGCCCCCGCCGGCGGGACGGACAAGTTCGAGGGGGCACTGCTCTTGCTGGGTCAGGTGGCCGGCATGATCGCCGCCGCCCTGGTTGGAGCCGCGGCGGGCACTCAGGATCTGAACTCGGGCGTGTTCAGGGATCTCGTCTCCACCGGCCGTTCTCGCACACGCCTGTTCCTGGCGCGCATTCCGGGCGGTCTGGCGCTGCTGCTGCCGCTGATGGCGGCCGCCTACGCGCTTGCGGCCATCCTCAGCGTCGCGCTCGCGAGCGGGCTGGCCACGCCGAGTGTGACGATGTTCGTGAAGGCCGGCCTGTACGTGCTCTTCAGTGGCGCCATCGTCTACGTGATCGCGCTCGGGCTGGGCTCGCTGGTGGGCTCGCGAGCGGCAACGATCAGCATCCTGATCGCGTATCTGCTGCCCGTCCAGGGGATTCTGCGCGGTATCAGCGCGCTGGGGCGGGCTCGCGATGGGCTGCTGAGCGTGGCCGTCGAGCGGCTCTCGCCGCTTCCACCACCGGACGCACGCGACCAGCTGCACATGTCGCTCGCAACCTCACTGATCGTGCTTGCGCTCTGGGTGGCGATCTTTGGCGGGCTCGGGCTCTGGCGCACACAGAAGCGCGACGCCTGACATAGCGGCGGCGGGCGAGTGCCCGTTGTCTGCCGTTCGCGGTCTCGAGCCCCCGTTTCTCGCTCGAGCACGGTTCCTAACCAGCTCAATCTCAGAGAGGACGATGCATGACCAGCCTGGAGAGCACGACTACCCAGATACCACTTTCCCTGCGCCTGCCCTTCCGGATGGAGCGAGCCGAGCTGCTCAAGCTGCGCAAGAGCCGCGGCGTCTGGCTTCCGCTCGCGCTTCTCACCGTCGGCGCGATCATCGTCACGTACACGGCGCTCGAGCTGTTCCACCTGTCCAACTCGAGCAAGTACGGTCCGGCGGGCGGAACGGAGAAGTTCCAGGTCGCGCTGATACTGCTGGGTCAGATCGGCGGGATGATCGCCGTCGGGCTGGTCGGCGCCGCCGCCGGTACGCAGGACCTGAGTTCCCGCGTATACAGAGACCTCGTTTCGAGCGGGCGTTCGCGCGCTCGGCTCTATCTCGCTCGCGCTGCGGGCGGGCTGGCGCTGGTGCTGCCGTTCGTCGCCGCGGCCTACGCTCTCGCCGCCGTTCTCAGTGTCGTGCTGGCAGGAGGCCTGGCGACACCGAGCGTGGCGCTTTACGTCAAGGCCGGGCTGTGGGTGCTGCTCAGCGCGGGCGTCGTCTATCTGCTGGCGCTCGGGTTGGGCTCGCTGATCGGCTCGCGCGGCGCAGCGATCAGCGTCCTGATCGCCTACCTCATTCCGGTGCAGGGGATCCTGCACGCGATCGGAGCGCTCGGCAAGTCTCGCGATGCGCTGTTGAGCGTGGCGATGGAGGGGCTCTCGCCGCTTCCGCCTTCGGACACGGGGACGCTGATCCTTCCATCCCACGCGACCGCGCTGATAGTGCTTGCGCTCTGGGTTGGAGTCTTCGGCGGTCTCGGGCTCTGGCGCACGCTCACGCGGGACGCCTGAGCGGTTCAGGCGGGGTACGGTTCGATCGATGAGAGAGCGACTGCAAAGGCGCGGATCGGGACGGATCAGGCCCGTTCTGATCGACGTCGCTCTCTTCCTCCTCGTTCTGGCCGCAACCACGGCCTGGGCCGATCGCGACACCAGGCTCGTTTACGCGATTCCGCTCGGCCTGGCGCAGGCGCTGCCCCTGCTCGTGCGCCGCCGCTATCCGTTGACGGTCTTTGCCGTCGTGGTGGTCGCAGCTCTCTTCTTCGAGCTGCGCTACGAGTCGCTGCCTCCGTTCGCCTCGGCGCTCGCGATGTACACGGTCGCCTCGCACGTCGTCGATCGCCGCTCCTCGCTGCACGCCGGCCTGCTCGGCCTGATCGTCCTTTCCACCTCGCCGCTCTTCCTGCAGGAGCAGTCGGACGAGCAGATCGGCCACCTCGTCATCGTGCATCTGATCGGTTTCACCGTCGCCTGGATAGTCGGTGACAACGTGCGCGCCCACCGCGCCTATCTCAGCGAGCTGGAGGAACGCGCCGAGCGGCTGGAGCGCGAGAAAGGGGAGCACGCGCGCCATGCCGCGGCCGAGGAGCAGGCGAGAATCGCGCGCGAGCTGCACGACGTCATCGCCCACTCGGTCAGCGTGATGGTCGTTCAGGCCGCCGCCGCGCGCGACGTCTTCGAGCAAAAGCCCGAGCGCGCGCTCGAGGCGCTCAGCTCGATCGAGGAGAGCGGGCGCTCGGCGCTGACCGAGCTCAGGCGCCTGCTCGGGATCGTGCGCGCCGAGGAAAGCGAAGAGCGCGAGCCTCAGCCCGGCATGACCGAGCTCGGGGCGCTGATCGACAAGGTTCGTGCCACCGGGCTGGAGGTTGAGTTGGAGCTGGACACGAGCCTTGGCGAGCTTCCGGCCGGGGTCGAACTCTCGGTCTACCGGATCGTGCAAGAGGCGCTGACGAACACGCTCAAGCACGCGCAGGCGAGCCGAGCCCGGGTCGAGATCGCGCGCGGCCGGGGTTGTCACGGTCGCGAGCTGACGATCGAGGTGAGCGACAACGGCAGCGGCCCGGGCGAGCGGGCGGAAGACGGGCACGGTCTGATCGGCATGCGCGAGCGGGTGGCGCTGCTCGGGGGCGAGCTCGAGGCCGGGCCCCGGGCCGGCGGCGGCTTCGCCGTTAAGGTGCGGCTACCGCTAGGCCGGAAGGAGCCGAGTTGACGATCCGCGTACTCATCGCCGACGACCAGGCGCTGGTGCGCAGCGGCTTTCGCATGATCCTCGAGGCGCGCGACGATCTGGCGGTGGTGGGGGAGGCCGAGAACGGCGCCCAGGCGATCGAGCTGGCGCGGGAGCTCGAGCCCGACGTGGTGCTGATGGACGTGCGCATGCCGGTGCTGGACGGAGTGGAGGCGACGCGACGCCTGCTCGAGGCGGGCTCGCAGGCTCGGGTGATCATCCTCACCACCTTCGATCTCGACGAGTACGTCTTCGAGGCGCTGCGGGCCGGTGCCAGCGGCTTCCTGCTCAAGGACGTTCAGCCGGCGCAGCTGGCCGAGGCGATCCGCGTCGTCGCCTCGGGCGAGGCGCTGCTGGCGCCCTCGATCACCCGGCGCCTGCTCGATCGCTTCGCCTCGTCGCTCGGCGCGCCCGGGCGCAGGCCGCCGCCCGAGCTCGACTCGCTGACTCCGCGCGAGCTCGAGATCCTGCGCCTGATCGCCGGCGGGCTGACCAACGCCGAGATCGCAAGCGAGCTGTTCGTGAGCGAGACGACCGTCAAGACGCACGTCTCGAGCGTGTTGCGCAAGCTGCATCTGCGCGACCGGGTGCAGGCCGTAGTGCTCGCCTACGAGGCCGGGCTGGTCAGGCCGGGGTCGGGCGCGTAGAGGCACCGAGCCCGAGCTGGAGGCGCTGGTTCTCTACCTCCCCGGGGAATCGCGTCATGGTGGCGCACGTCCTTGACATTCGGTATCCGAGAGAAATACGCTCACCAGCGGAGGCGTCGACGACCGGGAGGTAGCTTTGGGCAAGTCGAGGAAAGGGGCGATTCGGCGCCTCGTTCCGTTTCGGGCGAAAGTCGAACTGCGTGTGCTGCTGAGGCGACTGAGCGACGCTGCCTCGAGCGAGCGCTTTGCCGCCGTTCGGTCTCCCGATGGCGCTTCCTACTCGTACCCCGTCTTCTCGCACAAGGCCCGGCTCCTGCGGGACTATCCCGAGCCCTGGTACTCGCTGCAGCAGAACAAGATCGTCAATCTCCGGATCGCCGCCAGGGCGATCGATGGAATCACGATCTCGCCCGGCGAGAGCTTCTCCTTCTGGAGGATCATCGGGCGCAGCTCGCGACGTAACGGCTACCTCCCCGGAATGACGATCGTGGATGGGCGCCTCACCGTCTCGACCGGCGGCGGGCTGTGCCAACTGTCGAACGCGCTCTACTGGGTGGCGCTGCACCTCGGCTTCTCGATCAGCGAGCGCCACCGGCACTCCTTCGATTGCTTTCCCGACTCCTACCGCTCCGTTCCCTTCGGGGCGGGTGCGACGGTCAACTACAACTATGTCGACCTGCGCTTCCGCAACGAGAGCGAGGAGGCCTACCAGCTGCGGGTCTCGCTCGATAACGACTATCTGTACATCGACGCGTTCGCCGATCGGAGCCCGCTCACCAGCTTCCGCGTGATCGAGGAGAACCACCGCATGGTCTCCGCCGGCGACTCGTACCTGCGCGAGAACGATCTGATCAGGCTGCGGCTGAACGGCGACTCGCCGATCTCGCGCGAGACGATCGCGCACAACGAGGGTCGTGTCCTGTACGACCTTCCGGGCGACTAGGTAGCCGAGCCCAGGACGCTCTGCAGCCGCTGCACGAACTGCACCTGCGCCGGAATGAGCTTCTGGGACGCCTTCTCCGGCGTAACCCAGGCAGCGCGGTCGACCTCGGGGAACTCGCGCATCTGTCCCGAGCCGCGCGGCCACTCCATCTCGAAGTTGTTCGAGAGCACGCTGCCGGTGTCGAGGTCGCCCTCTACGGCGAAGACGACGACCCTCTTTCCGTTCGCCTGTCTGACCTCGCCGAGATCGAGATAGGGCTCGAGCGGCGGCGAGGAGCCGAGCTCCTCTTCGAACTCCCGCTTGGCGACCTCGAGGGTGTTCTCCCCCTCCTTCATCTCGCCCTTCGGGATCGACCAGGCGCCCGCGTCCTTTCGCTCCCAGAAGGGCCCGCCCATATGAGCGATCAGCAGCTCGAGGCCGGCCTCGCCGCGGCGGTAGAGCAGAATTCCGGCGCTTGTCTTCACCTGCTCAAGGTACTCGAACCGGGCCCCCATACCGCGGCGAGGCGGTACAGGAGCCCGGACAGCAAGGTTAGCGCGCGAAGAGCACCTTCTCCCAGTCGGGGCGAGCCGGCGCCTTGCCACTGTCGAGCCGGCCTTGCCACTCCTTGTCGGTCAGGCGCTGGCCGGGCGGGCTCAGGAACTCGTAGTAGGAGTAGACGCCGCCCGCCGCCAGCTGAAAGTTGCCCTGGTCGTCGGGGACGAGCACGTAGATTCGATCGATCCGCCCGCTACCGAGCTCGAGCACGCCCTTCGGACTGGAGCCGATGTCGGCCACCAGCGCCTCGTCGTCGGCGTCGGTGGGCGAGGCGTACTTGGACAGGTCGGCGGTACGCCACCAGATCGCCTCCATCTCGCCGCCGATGTAGCGGAGACGCTCGTTGTCAGCGCTCGAGATCGGCCTTCCGGCCAGCTCGTCGCTTGCGATGCGCTTGAAGAAGCCGAACATGTCCAGCTCGCTGGCGAGCAGGTTGCCGGCCGATTTGGTCAGCAGGCTGCGTTCGCTCAGCCCGTTTCGCATCAGCTTGACGGCTTCGATCAGGCGGGCGTAGGCCACCGGGTCGGGCTCGACCCAGTTGCGCGGCGGCGGCTCGAACAGGTTCTCGCCGCCTCCCTCCGCGATCAGCTGCTTGGAGAAGAGGATCGTGTCGTGTTTGAGCTCCGTGTAGGAGCCGAAGCCCGATTGCAGGTCCTTCGCCGTCCAGGCCTCGTTTCGCATGAAGTCGGGGTAGGCGGTGCCGTGCGTCACGAACATCGGCTCCAGGGCGTAGAGCCAGGCGTCGTAGACCGTCGAGCCCCAGTCCTTCGCCGGGCGGCTGGCCACGGCCTTTTGCACCTTCTCGAGCTGGCTCGAGTAGTGGGCGTAGGCGGTTGCGCCGCCCTGTGCCAGCAGCTGCTCGGCGTAGCCGGAACCGAAGCTCGCGGCCAGGTCGAGCGCCGAGGGCGTGTAGCGGGGCTTTTCCTGAGTGCCGACGTTCGGATAGACGAGCTGATCGAGCAGGTAGGAGTCGAGCACGAAGCGCGTGCCCATCAGCCGGATCGAGGCGCGCTCGGGATTGATCTGAACCGGACGGGCCTTGACGAGAGCCCGGACAAGCCTTTCCACCGCTGCGTCGCTCACGAAAGCCCGAGGTTCGTCGAGACCGCCGGCGGCGGACGTTGCGTCGGCCGCCGCCTTGACCTCGAGCGGCGTGTAGTCGTCGGCGGTGCCGACCAGGAAGGCGGTTGGCTCGTAGATGTCGCGCCAGAGAGCGACGAGGTTGGGCTCGCGATCGAGCACGCGCGCGGCGAGGATCCCTATCCGTGCGGGCTCCGCGCCCGGGCACTTGAAACTGCCGGGGAGGCAGAAGGAGAGCTGGCTGAGCACCGACATCCCGACGAAGAAGCGCGTCAGCTGTGGCGTGCGGGTGTAGTGGCCGCGCGGCGTGAAGATCGAGTAGTCGATGTTCGAGCCGAGTATCGGCGAGGTCGCGTCCGCGGCTGTATGGGCGTCGATCAGCGCCTTCTCCCTCTTGGCCTGCGGCCCGAGATCCACCGGCTGGCCCAGCTCGGCTGCGGCGACCTGATAGATCTGCTCGGCGCGCGAGGCCGCATCCTCGAGCGCAGAGCCTCTCAGCTCGGCTGCCTGCGCCTGAGCGGCTCTCAGCGCTCCCGAGACGAGCTGCTCGAGCTTGGGCAGGAGCACCTGTTGCTCGACGCTGCGCAGCAGCTTGTCGAAGGCCAGGTGCCAGTCGTGATAGGCCGCGTCGGTGGTCACGAACACCGGCCAGCCCTGGTAGTCGTTGCCCTCGTAGGCGTACTGGAAGAGCTTGAAGTCGGCCGGGACGACAACGAAGCCGTTCTTCTCCAGCGCCGCGCTCACGCCCGGCTTGGCGATCTCGCTCCGTAGCGCCTTCACCACCGTGACGTTCGCCAGCGAGCTCGGCGTGGCCGGCCCCGCGTAGGCCGGGGCATCGGCATTGAGAAGCGGCACCGGGCTGAACGCGGCGAAGTTCACGAGCGACGTCGGAAGCGCGAAGGCGACTTGCTTATTCGGCTGCGTGCTCGTCGTGGTGGCGGTCGTGGTGGCGGTCGCGGTGGTCGCCGCCTTCTTCGCCGTGGAACCGCATCCGGCCGCCACGGCGGCGACAACGACGAGAAGCGTTACGCAGGTGAGCGCGCGCTTTGAGCGGATCATCGTGAGCTCCTTTCGAGGATGAGTGGATCGAGCCGACCGTCGCCGTCGACGTCGGCGCAGGCGGGCCTGCCCGATCCGGGCAGGTCGGTGAGCGGCGCGAAGCCGAAGCCGCCCCACCTCCAGGCGCCAGTGCCGGCGATCGAGCTGCTGTTGAGAGTCGAGTAGGCGACCGCGAGCGAGCCGTCGCAGACGGCGAGGCGGGCGACGGGACGAAGCAGGGTGCCGGCGACCCAGAGCGGGCGCAGGTCGCGCGGCCGGTAGAGACCGATGTGTGCGCTCAGGTTGTGCCGGTCGAGCAGGCGCCGCCGCGGCACCAGCACGTTGACCTTGGTCGAGCTGAACGGTCGCCGGAACGAGACGACGAGCTGGCGGCCGCCGTTACCCTCGGCATCGCCGATCGCCGCCGCCGTCACCTTTCCCTTGAATCCCGCCAGGCTGGGCGCCCGACCGACCGAAGCGAGGCGGACGGCGCCGGTCAGCGTCCACCAGCCGCCGTCGAGCGCCACGGCGTTCGCAGCGGGTTTCTTCCAGCCGAGGAAGCTCGCGGGCGCCGCGGCGACGGTACGTGCGACCCGGTAGGCCCGCACGCCGTCGGCGCCGGCCAGCACCTCGAGCAGCGCGCCGCTTCGCGTACCGGGGATGTGCTGGTCGAAGATCAGGTTGCCCAGACTCGTTGCAACGACCGCCGGGCGCCGGCCCTGCTTCGGCCCGATCAGCCGGACGGGCTGAACGACGTGGGGTCCGGCCGCCCAGACGATGTCGGCACCCCAGGAGGCGAGCGAACGGCCGAGGCGCATCAGGTAGGGATCGCTCTCGGGCGCGTACGGAGCGCCGCCGTGCAGGGCGACGACGACGATGTCCGAGCGGGCTCGGGCCGCCTCCACCGCCTCGTGTGCGAGCGCCGCATCCCAGCGGGCGACACCGGCATCGCCGTCTTTTGGCGGCGGTCCCTCCATGGTCGTATCGAAGGCGAGAAGGGCCACGCGCAAGTCGCCGGCGCGCACGATCCTGGCCGCGAACGCCTGCTCGCGCGTGGCGCCCGCTCCCACGACTGTGATCTGCGCGCTTTTCAACGCCCGCATCGTGTCACTCACCGTCCCGGGCCCGGCGTCACCGGCGTGGTTGTTCGCGATCGAGAGGACGTCGAAGCCGGCCGACCTGAGCAGGCGTGCGGAGGAGGGCTTCGCCTCGAGGGCGTCCGGCCCCGAGACGTGTGCTCGCGCCGTCAGCGGCGACTCGAGATTGGCCATCGCCAGGTCGGCCGAGGCGATCTCGAAGCGGATGCCGGCGAACAGCTCGCTCGGGCTCGCCGCGGCGACCGGCGCGACTCCGCGCCCCAGCATCACATCACCGGCGAAGACGAGGCGCACGGCCTTCTTGTTCGACGCTCGCTCACGCGATCCGCGCGTCCCGGCGCAGGCCGCGGCGAGGAGGACTACCGCCAGAACGAACGACAGGAGTAGCGCTCGCACACTTCTCTTCTCCTTGCGGGAAACGACTCTGCCGAGATGGCCGAACGCGGCACCGGGTGGCACTCCGCGACTCTAACAGCGCTCGAGAAGGGTGCCCATTGCGCGACTGGCGCTCTCAACGCCTCCCATTGTCCGACCTGGGCGGGGCTCCAAGAGACATCTTGATCTCGGCCTGGACGCCTTCTAGGATCTCAGCGTTCCAGTCGGATCAAGCGCAGGGCAAATAGCTTCGCACGCGAGAAGGCAACGCCCCGTCGCGGTGCGAAACGACACATCGAGAGCGGTGCTCGTACACGAGCCGCCGCGACTACGGGCCGCCGGCACGCGACGTGCCGATCGGTTCCGCCTGCAAATTCCCGGTCCCCGCAATCGATCCGGCTCGGACAGACCGTGTCAAGCGAAAGAGGGGACGACCTATGCACTTCTCGAAAAGAACCGTGCTCGCCGCAACCGCCGTGCTCTGTTCCGCACTTCTGTACGCGGGCGCGATCTCCGCGGGCGCTGCGCCGAATAGGGGTGGCGATCCCGCTAAGTCGGCGAACGATGACAAAATCGCGGCTTACAAGGCGGCGAATGACCCTGCTCCGGTGCCACCGCTTACTCCCGACGAAAAGACGACCCTCGATCAGAAGCGTCAAGCGGCCACCAGGTTGCTCTCGGGAGCCGCGGGCGCGACGAACGTAAGCCCGAGCGCGACGGCCGCGAGCGCAAGCTCGAATGTCGCCGCGGCAACATCAGGCTCCTCCGCCCTGACTCAGGACCAAAACCCGCAGAAGACCTCCTACTGGTGCGGGCCGGCTTCCGTGAACGAGGCCCTCGGCCAGATGGGGAAATGGTTCACGCAGGCGCAGTTGGCGAGTGAGCTCGGAACGACAACGAGCGGAACAGGCTGGCTCAATGGCTCATCAGGACCTGTTCCCAGGGTGATGAACAGCCACCAATCGCGGAACAACTACGTAGGAACGCCAGTGCCCGGCTCACCTAGTTCCTCGGACGTTGAGTATTTCAAGCTGGGTCTCGTGACCAATATCGGAGTAATACGAGCGCCGTTGATCGGTGATGCTTACGAGGTCCCGGGCGGTCCGCATCTCGTGGGGCATCCGAATACGACCATCTTCCATTGGTTCGATATCTACGGATATACGAATGGCGGCGCTTATACGATGTACGAGGACTCGGTACATGGCGCGCCCGGCATTGCGTGGGCAGGCAACGTACCCGCATATTCGACGTTGTCCAGCAGTACGATCGTGCAGATTGTGGGAGGTCGTGGCTACGTCTGGTGACTTCCACGGCAGGAGCTACCGCGGCGGACTTCGGTCTGCCGCGGTGCTCATGTTCTGCTGCCTCATAGCCATGAGCTGCCGTTCCGGGGCATCCACTGCAGGTGGAATTGCACGCGCCTCACAGACGAGTGTCGCTGGAACGGGACAGACCTGGTGCAAGGCCGATCCGAACGCGGCCTGGGAGAAGATGCTCAAGGGCGGTCTCGTGGATCTCTCTCGCCAGGGCTCCGTGGTACCACTGGCGCTTGCGAACGACCGGCGCTCGTTCTTCGCCGAGCTGTATACCAAGGCCTACTCCGGCATTGTCCGGCTCGATGCGGCGAGCAGTCGATACGCCAAGATCAAGCGGTTCAATAACCCCGCAAGAGATCAGGCATTGGGTGGCTTCGACGGGCGCTGGTTCGTCTGGACGGAGTACCACTCGCTTCGAAACCCGGACGACTACAGCGTCTGGTCGTGGGATTCGCACACGGGTCATTTGCAGCAAATTGGGGCGGCGACTCGCTCTCCTTCCGGGCAGTTCTGGTCGAGCGTATGGCAGGGAGCGGTTGTGCTCGACGGCTATGCCACCTGGGAACAGGGGTCAGGACCGAACAGGCTCGGCGATATACGCGTCGTCGATCTGAAAAGCGGCCTTAGTCGGATAATCCGCCGCGGCCATCTCGCCGGCTCGTTCCTCGTGCCCGGCCACTCCGGACCGCTAGTCGTCTGGCCCGAGTCGATGAAACCGGGCGCTTTGACGATCATGCGGGCCGCCGACGCGACGACCGGACGCGTGGTGGCTACCCCGCCGGCACTTCGAAAGGTGCGCGGAGGGCTGGTGCCCGTCACCGACGGTCGGGCGATCGCCTATGCGACCGACAATTGGCGGTCGCTCTGGTGGTCGCCGTCGCTCGACGTCGCGCCGCGCCGCGTATACACCGCGCCGAAGGGTGAATTCATCGAGAACTGGGTTCATCTAGCCGGCCACTATGTCTCCTTCACAGTCTGGCCAAAGGCCTACCTTGCCGACGCCTCTCGCGGTCGGTACATCGAGATCAACCCCGGTGGCGATACCCACCTCGGCCCGAAGAGCCTTGCTCTAGGCAAGCCACCCGAGAAGAAGGCGAATCGAATTGCCGACATCGTCTTCCTTCCGCTGAAGTCGCTGCCGCCGATCCCGCCGTGCAAGTAAAACGCGGGATCTACGCCGTCTCGAGCTCGCTCAGACCGCGCTCGGCGATCTCGGTCTCGCGCATCTTGTACTTCTGCACCTTGCCCGAGACGGTCATCGGGAAGCCGTCGACGAAGCGTATGTAGCGCGGGATCTTGTAACGAGCGATCTGGCCGCGGCAAAAGTCCTTGATCGACTTGGCGTCGACCTGAGCACCCTCGCGAGGAATGATCCAGGCACAGATCGTCTCGCCGAACTTGGGGTCGGGGATGCCGATCACCTGCACGTCCACTACCTGCGGATGCGAGTAGAGGAACTCCTCGATCTCGCGCGGGTAGATGTTCTCGCCGCCGCAGATGATCATGTCCTTGATCCGGCCGACGATGTTCAGGTAGCCGTCGTCGTCCATCGTCGCCAGGTCGCCGGTGTGCATCCAGCGCGCCGCGTCGATCACGTCGCGCGTTGCCTCCTCGTCCTCCCAGTAACCGAGCATCACGCAGTAGCCGCGCGTGCACAGCTCGCCTGTCTCGCCGCGGCGAATGGTGCGCCCGCTCTCCGGGTCGATGATCTTAACCTCGACGTGCGGATGCACCGGGCCCACGGTCGTCACGCGCTTCTCGAGCGGATCGTCGAGGCGCGTCTGGGTCGAGACCGGCGAGGTCTCGGTCATCCCGTAACAGATCGTTACCTCGTTCATGTGCATGTCGCTCTGCACTCGCTTCATCGTGTCGATCGGACAGGGCGAGCCGGCCATGATCCCCGTGCGCAGGCTGGAGAAATCGGTCTTGTCGAACTCCGGCGAGGCCAGCTCGGTG
Organism: Gaiellaceae bacterium; assembly: GCA_049591255.1. Classification (GTDB taxonomy): domain Bacteria; phylum Actinomycetota; class Thermoleophilia; order Gaiellales; family Gaiellaceae; genus Fen-549. The sequence continues at coordinate 14,871 of JBAWEP010000006.1, read as the reverse complement.
ATGAACATCGTCGGCACGCCGTAGAGCGCGCTGCAGCGCTCTGCGCTGACGGTCTCCAGCACCTCCTTGGAGATGAAGCCCTCGCCCGGGATGACGATGCAGGCGCCGTGCGTGACGATGGCCATGTTGCCCAGCACCATCCCGAAGCAGTGGTAGAAGGGCACCGGCAGGCAGACGCGATCGGCCGGGGTGTAGGCCAGCGTCTCGCCGATGAAAAAGCCGTTGTTCAGGATGTTGTGGTGCGAGAGCGTGGCGCCCTTGGGGAAGCCGGTCGTGCCCGACGTGTATTGGATGTTGATCGCCTCGTCGAAGTCGAGGCTGCTCTCGCGCTCGGCCAGTTGCTCCGGGGAGACCTCGCCGGCGCGCTCGAGCAGCGCCTCCCAGCCCTCGCCCAGGACGATCGAGCGGGTCAGCGCCGGCGCCTCGGCGGCCCTCAGTAAGGCGCGGTAGTCGGCGTTTCGGTAACCGGGCGCCAGGATCAGCATCGAGCAGCCCGACTGGCGCAGCACGAACTCCAGCTCGTGCGCGCGGTAGGACGGATTGATGTTGACCATGATCGCGCCGGCGCGCGCGGTGGCGAACTGCACCACGACCCACTCGGCCACGTTCGGCGCCCAGATGCCTACCCGGTCGCCCTTCTGCACTCCCTCGGCGATCAGCGCCCGGGCGCAGCGCTCGACCTGCTCGTCCATCTCGGCGTAGGTCCAGCGAATGCCCTGATGACGGGACACGAGCGCCGGGGAATCGCCGTGAGCGGCAACCACCTCGTTCCACATCTGCCCGATCGTCTCCGCCCGGAGCCCGACGTCGGAGAGGCCCTGAGAGTATGCGAGCGCCTTCTCTGCCATGCCTTGCGCCGAGTATCGTCCACTCGATGGTCGCGCGCAACCCGCGCCGTTCCGAGGCTAATCGACGATCTCGATGCCCACGGCCAGTGCCAGCACGTCGGCCGCCTGCACCACGTCGGCCCAGGGCATCCGCACGCCGCGCAGGCGTTCGGGATTGCCAACCCCGGCGAGCTTGCAGCCGCGCATCTCGCTCTCGACGAAGGTCGCTCCCGCCAGACCGACTCCACTCAGGTCGCAGTCGCTGAACACAACCGACTTCAGGCTTGCCGAGTAGAAGTCGGCCTCTTCCAGCCGACAGCTCTCGAAGCGGACGCGCAGCAGCTTGGCGAAGCGGAAGCGGGCGAGGTCGACGCGGCAGTCGGCGAAGACCACGTCCTCCAGCGATGCGGTGCCGAGCGTCGCGCCGGTCAGCCGCACGCCGCGAAGCTCGACGCGCTTCAGAAGCAGCGAGTCGGCGGCCAGGTTCGCCCAGCTGCCCGCGCCGACCGCGATGTCGCTCAGGCTCGCTCGCTGCAGCCTCGCGCCCGCCAGCTCCACCCGCTCCAGCCGACTCTCCGACAGGCGCAGCCCGGTCGCGTCGCGCTCGCTCAGATCGACACCTTCAAGCAGTGCTCCCTCAAGCTCGAGCTCGCGCAGCTCGCCCGGAAGCTCGTTCAGGCGCGCAAGCTCAACCGGCAGATCCGGAGCGGCGGGAGATGAGGGCGCTCGTGGCACGGATGCGGTGCTTCTCAGCTGCCGGGCTCGGCGGCGATGCGCTCACCGGCTCCCGTGATCAAGAGCGCCTGCCCGATGGTTGCGCGGTCGGTGACCGCCTCGAGCAGGCACTCGGCCACGGCGGCTCGATTGACGAAGTTCTTCGCCGTCAAGATCTCGTCCGGGCCGACCGGGCGAAAGTCGGCTCCGGGCTTGTTCTTGAGGATCGTTGCGTAGACGATCGTCCATTCGAGATCCGAGCCCTCGACCAGTCGCACGCCCGCCAGGTCATCCTGCGCCATCCCGCGCACCAGCCGCGGAAACAGCCTCATCGTCCCGCTGGGCTTGAAGTTCGGCGTGGCGATGAAAGTGGACATGTAGACGACTCGCTTGACGCCGCTCTCTCGCATCGCGGTCAGCAGCGACGTGGTCGTCTTCTCGATCAGCTTGCGCTCGCCACCGCCGATCGTGTTGATCACAGCGTCCTGGCCCTTCAGGGCGGCATTCAGGTCGCTGATATAGCGGGCGTCGCCGTTCACGATGCTGAGGCGCTCGTCGCTCAGCTTCACCTTGGACGGGTCGCGCGAGAAGGCGGTGACCGTGTGCCCGGCCGCAAGCGCCCGCTCCACGACCAGCCGGCCGGTCCTTCCATTCCCGCCAAGAACGAGTAGCTTCACGTCGGTTCTCCTTCGCTGGCTGCCGAAGTATCTCGCCGTATATTCAAGCGACGAGCGGCCAATCGAGGCGAGCTTACGCCGAGCAGGGCAGGAAGACGCGGAATGTCGCGCCGCTTCCGGGCTCGCTATCGGCGGTGATCGTACCTCCGTCGTGCGTGACGATCCCGTATGCGCTGGCCAGGCCGAGACCTGTGCCCTCGCCGCCCTTGGTCGAGAAGAAGGGCTCGAAGATGCGCTCCCTGACCTCTTGGGTCATGCCGACTCCGTCGTCCGTCACAGACAGCCAGATGTAGCTCCCCGGCGTCAGCCCGAGGGCGGGCTCGTGCTCGCTGGCGATCAGGTTTCCGGTCTTGAGCGTGACGGTGCCTTTGCGCGAGGTCGCGTCCCGCGCATTGATGATCAGGTTCACGATCACCTGCTCGAGCTGGACGCGGTCGGCCTTGACGCTGTCCAGGGCGGGGTCGAGCTGAGTGAGGAGCAGAACACCCTCTCCGAGCAGGTTGCGAAGCATCGGCTCGAAGTCGGTGATCACGCTGTTCACGTCGAGCGAGCACGGCGTGCCCGGCCGGCGACGCCCGAAGTCGAGCAGCTGCCCGATCAGCGAGTTGGCGCGACTGGAGGCGATCTCGATCTGCGCTATGTCGTCCCGCAACGGGCTGTCAGCGGGAAGTCCCTCCGAGAGGAAGCTGACGCTGCCCGAGATCACCGTCAGGAGGTTGTTCAGATCGTGCGCGACCCCGCCGGCCAGACGTCCCAGCGCTTCCATCCGCTCGGTGATGCGAAGCTGCTCCTCGAGCCGGTTTCGCTCGGTGACATCGCGCGCGTTCACGATGATGCCCCGTACCGAAGGGTTGTCGAGCAGGCTCCTAGCCTTCCCCTCGAGCTGCCTCCAGGAGCCGTCCTTGTGACGCACCCGGTAGGCAACGTCCATCGTCTGTCCGGGCTCCTCGATCAGCGCGCGGAACCCCTCGCGCAGTTGTCCGACTGCCTCGTCGTGTACGAGATCCGACAACAACTGCCCGACCATCTCGTCGGCGTTCCAGCCGAGTGCCGGTTGCACCGATGGGCTCGCATAGGTGATGGTCGAATCCTCCGAGACCACGGCGACGATGTCGGTCGCATTCTCGATCAGGGCGCGAAAACGAGCTTCGGCCGCGATCAGCTCGTTCTCGGCGCTCTTTCCGCGTTGGCGCTCGATCGCCGCCTGGAGCGCCATCGGCAGGCGCGCGAAGTGCTGTGGCGACTTGATGACGTAGTCGTCGAGGCCGGATTTCATCGCGGCGACGGCGACGTCCTCGGTGCCGGTTCCGGTGAACATCACGACCGGAATGTCTGGGAAGCGCTGCTTGATCTCTCGCAGGACATCGAGGCCGGTTGTCCAGCGCAGCCGGTAGTCGGTGATCGCCGCGTCGAAAGTGCCCAGCTCGAGCGCCTCGCTCAAGCTCTCGGCGTCGCCGGCCTCGGTCAGCTCGATCCCGCCGAACTCGGCCGCAAGGGCTCGCGCGGCCAGGCGTCGATCATCGGGGTTGTCGTCGACGATCAATACGCGCAGGCCCTGGCTCACGTCGGGCGCTCCACTTCAGGACGGACGTTCAGTGCGCCCCAGTAGCGATCGAGATCCGACACGATTTTCGCCAGCGCATCGAAGGTCACGGGCTTGAGCAGGTAGGAGTTTGCGCCCAGCTCGTAGGCGCGGTTCACGTCGGAAGACTCTCGCGAGGAGGTGAGAATGACGACGGGCATGCGCAGCAGCCCGGGCTGCTGCCTCAACCATTCCAGCACCTCGAGGCCGGACCGGCGCGGCAGCTTGAGATCGAGCAGGATGAGATCGGGGAGCGGGTGCGCGCGCCGGTCGGCGAACTCGCCGGTGGCGCCCAGATAGGCGACGGCCTGCTCGCCGTCCTCGACCACGGCGATCGGCTCGGGCAGCTCGGCCTTGCGGAAGGCGCGGCGGGTCAGCACGATGTCGTTCGGATCGTCCTCCACGAGCAGCACGCGGATTGCGGTGCCGGAAACGTTCACGACGATTCCCTCGCGGCTTCGAGCTCGATCCAGAAGAGGCTGCCCTTCCCCGGCTGCGACTCGACTCCGACCTGTCCGTTCATTCGCTCTACGCCCTTTCTGACGATGGCCAGCCCGATACCGGTCCCCGGGTAGCTCTCACCGCCATGGAGTCTCTCAAACACGCGGAAGATCCGTTGCTCGTGCTCGGGGTCGATGCCGATCCCTCGATCCTCGACGTTTAACCGCACTCGCGCCCCGGCGAGCTCGGCGCCGATCCTGACCCAGGGCGGATGACCGGGCGCGACGAACTTGAGCGCGTTCGAGATGAGATTCGAGATCACCTGCACGAGCGTTCGGTAGTTGCCCTCGACCTCCGGGAAAGCTTCGTCGACGGTCAGCTCGGCCTTCGATGTCGCGATCGCGTCTCGCTGCTGCGAGAGAGCCTCGTCGATCGCGTCCCGCAGCGACACGGCCGCGAGCCGCATCTCGCCGCGCGCGAGCCGGCTGTAGGCGAGCAGGTCGGCGATCAGGCCATCCATTGCGGAAGCCGCGGCGGCGATGCGGTGGGCGTAGTCGGCTCCCTCTTCGCCGAGCTCCACCGTGTAGTCCTCGACGAGCGCCTGGCTGAATCCGGTCATGGCCCGCAGCGGTGCCCGCAGGTCGTGGGCGACCGAGTAGGCGAAGGCCTCCAGCTCCGCGTTCGCCTCCCCGAGCTCGACCGTTCGCTCGGCGACGCGTTCCTCGAGCTCGCTCGCACGCTCCTCCAGGCGCTCGTACAGGATGGCTTGCTGGAGCGCGACTGCCAGCGAGGTAGCGACCTGGCGCGCGATCTCGGTCGATTCTTCAGATAAGGGCTCCGCGACCGACTCGGACGAGAGCCCGAGCATCCCGATCAGTTCCTCCTCGACGATCAGCGGGACGAAGACGAGCGTGCGGATACCCACCTCGAGCAGGGTCTGCCGCACCGGCCAATCGGGCGCGTCCTTGATGTCGAAATAGGTGCGAACCTCGCCGCGGCGCAGATCGTCGAGCTCGCCGAGCCCCTCGAGGGGCGTTCTGAAGCCCGGCCGAAGGAGAGACTCGCGCTCGGAGCTGGAGGCGATCATCACCAGCTCTCCCGCATCGCGGTCGACGAGCAGGATGCTCGCGCGCGGCCAGTCGAGCAGCTTGCGCGTGCGGGCCAAAGCGGCGTTCGCCAACTCGTCGGTCGAGTGGGCGCTGAGGATCAGGCGGTCGATCTCCCAAAGGCCCTCGAGCCGCTCGGCGTAGCGGCGCGACTGCTCCGCGGCGCGCGCGCTCTCGCGCTCTGCGGCCTTTCGCTCGCTGATGTCGTGAGCAGTGATCAGGAGCCGGACCGGGTCGCCGTCCGCGTCCCGGACGAGCTCGGCGTGAGTCGTGACCCAGAGCACCGTTCCATCGGGACGCAGAATGCGATGGTCGAGCTCGAACTTCGACAGGCCCTGCGCCGCCTCTGCCAGCCGCTTCTGCACGAGCGCTTGATCTTCGGGATGGACGACTTTCGCGATCAGCGGGTCGGGGGTGTCGGGTGCACTGTCTCGACCGATCCCGAAAAGACGATAAGCCTCGTCGGAATACGCGATCTTGTCCGTCTCGAGATTCCAATCGAGAAAGCCCAGGTGGGCGACTTCCTGAGCCGTCAGCAGCCTGGTCTCGCTATCGCGCAGAGCCGTCTCGGCCTGAGTTCGCTGAACGATCTCGAGCCGGCGCGCGCTACTGGCCAGAAGAAGCCCGAAGAGCAGCCCCGCCAGCGACAGGGTCGCCAGACCGCCACCCTGGAAGTAAGAGGAGTCGAGGGCGTCGAAGTCGGGCCAGCCCTTATCCGGCACGCCGCCGAGTCGCCAGGTTCCGGACGGGAGCGTGATGTCGCTGACTACCGGAGCGTCGCCGAATACGCGCTTGTCTCCCCAGAAGACTCCTCCCTCGGCACCCTGACCATTGACGCCGCGCAGAGCGAGTCGAAGCGAAGCGGCGCTGGAAGAAAGGTGCAAGCGGGCGATCAGCGTCGGGAAATCGATCACGGTCGAGACCAGTCCCCAGTAGCGCGTCCCTCCGCCGCTTGCGCGATCGGCAACGTAGATGGGACGGCGGATGATGATTCCAACGCCGCCCTGGACCAGGGAGACCGGTCCGGCGACCACCATGTGCCGCTCGGACATCATGAGCTTGATCATCGGCCACTGGGCGGCGTTATCCGCGTAGCGAAGCCCCAAGGTCGCTTCGTTGCCCTTCAGCGGGTAGACCTGTGAGACGACGTTGTTCGGCGCAATGGCGATATTGCGGATGGCGTCGTTGCTACTCATCAGGTCGCTGGCCAAGGCCCTGAAGCGCTTTGGAGAGGGCTCACCGTCGATCGCGATCAGGCTGGCCAGCCCTTCGGTGAGATACGCCGCCGCGAACGTGTTTCGGCTCAGGTCGCTGCGGATGGGCTCGAGCTTGGCACTCGTCTTCTCGCGCAGGCTCCGGAGCTGCGAGTGCTGGTGTGACGCGGCCGCTTGATATGAGACAACCAAGCCCGCGATCAGTAGCACTGCGGGCAGCCACAACACGTAGGAGTTGCTACGCAGGGCGCGTTTCGCGGCTGGCCCCGGAGCATCTACAGATGCCGATGCGCCTTTCGCCGGTGCGGCTTTTGCTCCGGCAGTCTCGTGAGAGCCGGTCTCGCCGGTCGCAGCGCTCCGCCGGCTCTTAGGTTTCGGCATCCTCAACCAAGCCTAACGCTGCCAGGATTGCCTGACAATCGCCGAAATCGGTCTTTCCCACGCGGTTGCCGGGTACGGTTCGAATAATGAGACAATTGCGACTCTCCACCGGCGCGGAGCTGCGAATCACGGGCGGCGATGGCCGCGGCGACGGCCCGCTGACGGTCGTCTGTATGAACGGCGGCCAGCGCGCCGAGGTCGAAGGCACCTGGAGCGCCACGATCGAGTGGTTGTTGGAACGGCTGCGACCGCAGTTCCCGCAGGTTCGCTTCGCCGAGCTGCGCTACCGCATCAAATCCTGGCGCCGCTTCGACTCGTGCACCCGAGACGCCCGCGCCGCGATCGAGGCGGCAGCGGGCGAGCGCACGCTCCTGCTCGGCTTCTCGATGGGCGGCGGCGTGGCGATCGCGGCCGCCGCCGAGCCGTCGGTCGAGACGGTCGTCGGCCTGGCGCCCTGGATTCCGCCGCGGCTGCCGCTGGAGGGACTGCGTGGACGCCGCCTCGCGGTCATCCACGGCTCGCTCGATCGCGCGCTGCCGGGGATTCCCGGCGTCTCTCCGCGCCTATCCCGCGCCGGTTTCGAGCGAGCTCGGGCGCTTGGTGTCGAGGGCGGCTACACGCTCATTCCGGGAGCCGTGCACGGGATAGCGCTGCGCCCGCTCGGGCTGGGGCTGGTTCCGCTACCGAGGGCGAAGCGCTGGGCGGAGCTTGTGGCGGCCGAGATCGAGCGCGGTTAGCCGGTTTCGGTGGACGGTTGAATCGGTTCTAGGGCGCGGGCCGTTTTGATCAGCAACTCCTGGCTCGAGGCGTAGATGGCGACATAGATCCCGTCCTTCATTAGGGCCCCCTCGCCTTTACCGTTGCTGAGCATGCTGCCTGGGACGGGATCGGAGGGGACGGACCAAACGTCAGTACTCGGTTTGGCGGCTTCGTGGATCACGACGTGCCCTCTACTCGGCCCCTCTGTCGTTTCGAGAGGCTTCGAAAACAGAACCGCAGGCGAGTCGTTTCCGTAGTGCAACTCGATCGTCGTATCGATCGATTCCGCGGAGGTGGGCTCCGGCGTCTCTCGAGTCGTCAGATCTACTCGTGAGACGCTCGACAGCTCCAGCCCAGAGATCGACTTTCCGACCCAGAATGCGCCCGGAAGCTCCTCCGTCGCACCGGATAAAGTGATCGGAGTGGCCTGACGTCCTACGAAGAAGTTGGAGCCCTCCGCGACCCTCTTTGGTTTCGAGAAGTCGGCGCCTCCGGCCGGCAACGTCTCGATAGACGCCACGTCGATACCTCTGGACACTGCCGTACCTTTGCGGTACCAGGCGATCTGGATCGGTAGTGAGCTGCTCTTGTCGAGCGCGACTCGCTCCCTACAAGCGTGGTATGGACACCTGCGTTTGGTCGCGAACTCGATCCAGATCACGTCGTGTCCGTCGACCGCTCCCGTTCCGGCGACATACGCAGTTCCCTTTTCGAGTGCCGAGCGATAACCGTCGAAGAACTCCTCCAGCGCGGGGTCGAGAGACGGAACTGGCCGTGGGCCCTCCACGTCGTCCCATGTCGAGGCCCAGGTTCCGGTGGGAGTCAGAAGCAGGTCGTTGCTATATCTGCTCCTGAGGCCACCTTCGGTTGTGGTTCGAATACGCTCAAAATGGCGCTTGCTGTCGTACCAGATCTCCTGCCGGTCGACCATCGGCTTTTCTTCGCCGCTGGCCAGATCCACAAAGCTCCACGAGGTGTCGCTGAGCAAGACGGCGTGGAGAATCGGCCTGTCGCCCAGCGCCGCCAGCGCCCGTTCCATCACTGTTCCCTCGGGCCCGCGCTGCCAGGGTGCGATCAAGACGAATGCGAACACGACTGCCGCCAGCACGAACACAGGCACGAAGCGCCTCGCCAGGTAAGAGCGCCTCGACCGTCGCGCCGATGCCGAGCGCGGCTCTTGCACGGGCGCCTCGGCGCGCCGAACAACGTCCTCCCAGTCGGGCTGGTTGTTGCGGTCGACGAGCGCCTCGAGGCGCGCGATCAGCTTGCGGTGATCGGTCATCGTTCCACCCCTTCGCGTGAAAGTGCCGTGGCGAGCTCCTCGTGGGCGCGGGCGAGCGTGGCGGCGACCGTTCCCTCGCTGATCTCGCACAGCTCGGCGATCTCGGCGTAGGGGAGGTCGGCGAAGTAGCGCAGGAAGACGATCAGCCTGCGCCGTGGCGGCAGTCGCCGCAGCGCCTCGGCCAGCTCCCGATCGCGCTCGGGCTTCGGGATTGCGGCCCGCTCGAACGCCTCGTCCAGCTCGATCTCGTGGCCGTTTCGGTGCTCGTCCAGAGCCACCCGGAAGGCGATCCGCCAGACCCAGCCTTCCAGCGACCCCTCGCCGCGGAACCGGTCCCGCTCGCGCAGCGCTCGGGCGAAGGCCTCCTGCACCGCGTCGTGCGCGCGCTCGAAGCCGCCGCACAGCGGCGCGAGCCCGTTCCGGAAGGCGCCGAAGCGGTTCCGGTACAGAAGCTCGAGCTCTTTAGTTGAAGTACCCACTGGCAGGTAGACGCGAGGTCGGCCTGGATTCTTTACCGAGCTTTCCGGCGGCGCCTCACACGCCCGCTCAGGTCGTGCCACCGGCTTCGAGCAGCTCTCGCGCCCGCTCCAGCTTCGCGGCGTCGACTACAACCTCAATCGGGCCGGTCAGGAGCCCACCCATCCCCATCGTCCAGGCGCCGGCGACGATATCGGTCATGCGATAGCTGCAGCGGATCCCTTCCAGGCGAAGCAGTCCGCAGAGCATCTCGGCGTCGAGGCCACTAGCGACAACCGTCAGATGAGCCTCGTCCATCGCGGAACGAGACTAAACGAATCTGCCAGAAGAGATTCTTCCAGCCGCGATCGCCGAAGTCCGTTACGGTGGAAGCATGGAAGGCTGCCCGATCTGTGAGAAGCACGAAGGCAAGGGCATGCTCGTGGGCGAGGTGCTGTACGAAGACGAGCAGGTGCTCATCTCGCACGCGCCGCCGGCGATGGTCGGCGGCTACCTCGGTTACTTCTTCGTAGACGCGAAGCGGCACGCCCGCGGCCTGGCCGATCTCTCCGACGACGAGGCCTGCGCGCTGGCGCGGATCGTCACGCGCCTGGCAAAGGCGCTCGAGCAGGACGGCGCCGAGCACGTCTACGCCTTCACCTTCAACCACGTGCCGCACCACCACGTTCAGGTGGTCGCCCGCCACGTGGGCACGCCGCGCGAGTTCTGGGGCCCGCGCGTGGACGAGTGGGACGACGCTCCGCGCGGCGGCGAGGCCGAGGTCGCGGCGCTCTGCAACCGCCTTCGCGCGACGCTCTAGTCTCTTCATCTTCGCCCTCCCCGTTCTCACTCGAGCACGACGTTTTCGAGGTGTCGCGTTTCGCCGCGGCGGGAACCTGGCTGCCAGAACGCAGAGACCTGAAGACGAGAGGAGTGAGATATGAACCCCGGCGACATCGTGCACATCGAGTTTCCTTCCACCGACGCCGATCGCGCGCAGCGCTTCTGGAGCGGGCTCTTCGGCTGGAAGTTCGAGGATTCGGGGATGATGGAGATGGACTACCGGATCGCCCGTATAAGCGAGCAGGCGGGAGTCGCCGTCTTCCCGTCCGAGAAGGCTGCCGGCTACCCGAACTATTACTTCGCCAGCGCCGACATCGACGCCTCGATCGCCAAGGTGCGCGAGCTCGGCGGCCAGGCCGAGGACAAGCAGCCCATCCCAAAGGTCGGCTGGTTCACGCACTGCAAGGACAGCGAGGGCAACGCCTTCCACCTCTTCCAGGCGGATTCGGCGGCCGAGTAGTCGCCGCCGCCGCAGCGCGATTGGGGCGCGATCTCAGGTCGCGCCCCATGCCGATTTTCCGGGCCCGGTTGGAGGAGTCCCTGGGAGATCCGCGACCTGTGAACGGGACGCGGGATCAGGCTCGCTTGCCGATCAGCGCGCCAAGTTCCTCGAGCTGGCGTCCCATGCTGCCGCAAACCTGCTCGCAGAGCGCGAACACGCCCTCGTCCACGATCCGGTAATAGGCGTAGATTCCCTGCCGGCGCCGGCCTACGATGCCCGCCTGCAGCAGCACACCGAGGTGCTTGGAGACGTTCTGCTGCGACGCGCCGGTGGCCTCGACGAGCTCGCTGACGCTGGCCTCGCTCTCTCGCAATCGGTCGATGAGGGTGACCCGCATCGGCTCGGAGAGCACGCGGAAGCGAGCGGCGATCAGCTCGCTCAGCTCGTTCGGTAGCGGGTGGGGGAGACTCATGGTGAGCACCAATCTATATCGCGCAGGGCGCGATGGTGCGGAAGCCGATTCCCCGCCGCGGCTGTCGCGGAAGCGCTCGTTCGCATCAGACCACCCGGCCGCCGGGCGGATGAAGCGGCAGCCCGGCGCGAGCCCAGCTGACGAGACCTCCGTCGAGGTTCTGGATGTCGTGACCGGCCGCCAGAAGCGCCCGCGTCACGGAGGCGCTGCGGCTCCCCGTGCGACAGACGGCGATGATCTTGCCTTGCGGGAGCTCCCGTTGACGAGTCGCCAGCTCGCGAACCGGAATGTGCAGCGCGCCACGGATCCGGCCCGCCCGCCACTCGCTCGGCTCGCGAACATCGAGCACGGTCGCAGCGCCCGTGCGAAGCAGCTCCGCCGCCTGCGCGGCGTCTACGCCCTCATGGCGTGAGAAGAGGCTCATATCCAAGTCTCAGATCGACTCGGCATACGCCGCGGGATCGTCCTGTGGACGGCGTCCCGCCGCGGTCGTGACCTGAACTTCGAGAGAGGCCGGCAGGTCGAGCGAGGCGGTGACGAGACAGGCCTCCTCGGCCTTCTCGGCGAGCTCGAGCGCCAGCGCTTCCTGGCCGGGATCCGTTGTGACCGAAAGCCGCAGCTCGATTCGCCTGAAGCCGAAGTGATCGTCGTCGCGCATACCGGCGACTCCGTCTGCGCTCACGTGAAGCCGTCGCAATGCCAGGCCCTCGCGCTCCGCGAATCCCGTCAGGGTGACCGCCAGGCACGAGGCCGCCGCCGCGACGAAGAAATCCTCGGGGCTCCAGACGCTGGGCTCCTTCCCCTTGAACTCCGGCGGCGGCGCTACCTCGACTCCATGCTTGCCCGAGACGCGGGTGACGACCTTGCGGCCCGCCAGCCACTCGACCTCGAGCGGGAAGTGGAACTCCTTTACCTCCATGCGACCTCCTATTCGTTTCCTTGGGTGAATGGAATAAGGCGCAGATGACCTGCTGCGCCGCTGCTTCGTCCTCGGCGAGCAGCTCGTCGAAGAACTTGCCGATCGTTCCCGCCGGATAGGCGCCGATGAAGCGATGAAGCCATTTGCCGGTTCGCCGTCACGGAAACCGCGACGGCCGGGATGCTCCGAATGTGTAATGAAGCTCAGACGACCTGCTGCGCCGCCGCTTCGTCCTCGGCGAGCAGCTCGTCGAAGAACTTGCCGATCGTTCCCGCCGGGTAGGCGCCGATGAAGCCGTTTACCGCTTCGCCGTCACGGAAGACCGCGACGGTCGGGATGCTCTGGATTCCATACCGCGCAGCGATCGCGCTCTCGCTGTCAACGTCGACCTTCACCAGTTCGAGCTTGTCCGAGCGCTTGGCGACCTCGCTCTCGATCGCCGGCCCGAGCGCGCGGCAGGGAGCGCACCAGGCGGCCCAGAAGTCGACAACGACGGGACGCTCGCTCGAGCGCTCGATCACATCACGTTCGAAGCTCTCGGTTGTAACATCCATCTTCGAATCTCCTTTTCATTGCGAGTAGTGTGTGAGCCGGGAAAACCGGTCTCATCCTACTACCATTATACAGCCGTATGGTTGTATAGTATTGCAATATATGGTGCTTGGCAAACAACCGCCAAAGCGGATCCGCCTCTACACCTCTTCCTGGTGCGCGTACTGCAGGCGGGCGAAGGCGCTGCTCGATCGCCACGGGTTCGAATACGAGGAGATCGAGATCGACGGCGACGATCGCTGCTGCCGTCTGAAAGAGCTGACGGGCGGCACCACCGTTCCGCAGGTGATCATCGACGGCGAGCCGATCGGCGGCTACGAAGAACTACTCGGGCTGGTGCGAAGCGGCGCTCTCGTGCCTCGGCGAGATCTACCGATCGCCCCAACCGAGATCGCAGACGCCGCCCTCTGACCGCTCTTCTCGCGCAGCCACGATCGACATAGCGGATCTACCTGTGTGGGACTGAGCCGCCGAAGCGTTTGCTGCGGCGGCTCAGTCGAAGTGGCGATCAGTGAGACAGGTCGACGCGCGATGCGACAAGCCGCCGCGTCGAGATGCCCCCGAGCTCGCTCTCGCCTGCCTTGCGAGCACGCCCGAACATCACGAGCAAACGCTGATGGGGCGAGGCCGGGAATTTGGACAGGCGCTGCATCTTCAACGTGATCCAGCCGTCTGCGCCCGTCGGCTGCTCGGAAGGGATCGAGAACTGGCTGAAGGGCACAGTCGTGGCGTAGATGAGTGCTCCCTGGACGCTTCTACCCCCGCATGCCGTGACGTGGAAGCGCGCGACGATGCTCGTCGTCGAACGGGTAACCGGGCTCGGCGTCACCTGCTGGTGGTCGATGAGGAGCCGTGCAGGAGGCGAAACCTGCGCGATCTGCATTGGGCCGGTGCCGCTCGGGCAGCCGGTGGCGGGCGGCGTCGGTGCGACGGCGGCAGTGACGGCGCTCGTGGCGTTGGAGACCGCACTCACCGATCCATCCGCGTTGCTCGCGGTCACGCGCACCCGGATGCGGAAGCCGACGTCGGCGGTACCCAGCACGTACGCGCTTGTGGTTGCGCTCGGGATCACGCCACAGTTCGATCCGTCCGCTGCGCCGCCATCAGCTGGGCAGCGGAGCCAGAGGTACGCAAACGTCGTCGGCGAGCCCGACCAGGTGCCGTTCGAAGCGGTCAGCGTGTTGCCCCCGACCGGCGTTCCCACGATAGTCGGGACAGCTGTGTTCGCCGGGGCGGCCTGTGCTTGCGCCGAGCCGACGGCGGGGAGCAATACAGCCGTTAGCCCGGCGACCGCAATCAGCGGTAACGCGAACCGCAGCGTGCGATGGACGCGAAAACTCTCCTCGATGGAATGGATAACTCGCATGACCTCTTCCTCCTCGGAACTCGTCGCTTTCCCGTCCGGTGTATCCGATCCGAGGTAATGCATGCGTAAAACCAGGGCCGCGGCGAATCCGCCACCGGGTTACTGGTGGGGTGCGTCCGCTCTGGCGGGCTTCATTCCCTACTTCTTCCTACGGGCCGGTTTCGCCTTGGCGAGCCGATGTTCCACGCCGGCGCGGATGAGAGCCCTCAGGGCGCCCTCGTTGAGCTTGTCGCCTTCGTAGACATCGATTGCTCGGGCCTTGTTGCCCTCGAGGCCGGCGTTGAAGAGCTTCTGCGGATCGGGGAGGCTCGCGCCTTCGTGCAGCGTCAGCTTCACTTTTTCTTTCAGGATGTTGATGTGGCAGACGATCCCGTTGTGCTCCCACACCGGCGTGCCCGGGCGGCGAGCACTGACCCATTTCCATTCCTCGATCACCTCGGGGTCGGCGTCGTGGATGATTTCCCGAAGCCTGGCCAAGGTCGCCCCGCGCCAGTCCGGGGTCCCGGCGATCAGGTCGTCGATGAGCTCGCTTGGGTTCGGCATCATTCCTCCGGATTTCGGCAGCGCCGTTAAGCCGCTCGATAGAGCTACTCCGCGCTTTCCCCTTGCCACGTGAAGTGGAACTAGCCCGTCAAGTGCCATTGGCAAGACAGCCCCCGAGATGTCCTGCGGAGAGAGGAGAGAGTTGCGGGAAAGAGCCGGTCTCCTCGATCCGGGTGAAAGTGAGAGAGCGCCGGATCCGGCCCGGATTCGAGCCGATCGCGTCTCGCTTTCTCGGGGCGCCGCTGGCGGCAGGAGCCGTGAGATGACAGTGCTTTCGCACGGCGTCGAACAGGAT
>JBAWEP010000005.1:0-32729 GCA_049591255.1 Gaiellaceae bacterium | reverse complement strand
GTGGTTCCGATCGCGGCCCGAGCCCGACCGCACGAGAGATCGCCCAAGCGATGAGCGACGGCTCGATCGGAGTGAACTCCTTGCTGCTACCCCTCGTCGGCTCGCCCCAGACACCGAACTCGCCTCTAACCGCGGCGAAATCTCGCTGAACATCCCCGACAGTGAACCGCTCGACCATCACCTTGAAATCCGGCTGGGCAAGGACGGCGACGATACGAGCAGCGTAACCCTGCAACTCTCGATCGACCGTGACGCCGGATGCTTCCAACCGCTCCATGATCTCGACGGCCTTGGGCTCGGCCAGAAACTCCGCGTCAGGCGTCAGGAGTAGCGCGCTAGCCGCCCCGAGCTCGTCATTGTCGAGCTCGAGCGCTGTTCGTGATGGGTCGATACGTGCCATTTCTCACATATGCCAATGCCAGGGTTCCGCATCGTGCAGCAGATGCTTGCCTTCTTTGTAAGCGGAACCAGCGACGTGTTTCCCCGTATCGTATGCGGAGCTGGCTGCGGATGCTGCAATATCTTTGCCGTCGTTCAGAACATGACCGATATCGTGGCGATAGTGCCACGCCAGGCCTTCCACCGTCGTGTGCTCCCAGTACCACGCCGCACCCTTGGCAGCGGCCTTGCTCCCGGCAACTACGACGTGCTCGATCGCCTTTCTGTGTTGCCATGCCTCCGCGCTGCCCCAGGCAATTGCCGCTGCGACGACGATCCCAACGAGCACAGGGGGCGGGGCTAGAGTGAGCGCCAGATACCCCGAGTAAACGGCCATCGAACCGCTCAGGACAGTTCCGGTGGCGTCCACGGCAATCTTTTCTCCGCCCTTGTGCGAGCGAATGTCGTTGAACGTTTCGTATCCGCCCCATACAGTGGTTGCTCCACTAACGATGACGTTGGCCTTGTTCAAGAACGGGGATACTCGAGCGGCATTGGAAAGAAGGCGAGCCACGCGACCATCTTCCGGTAAAGACGAGATTATTCGCGTGCCGAACCAACCGTTGTTCCACGTTGGGAAGTGCTCGTACATCGTCGCTTCCGCGGCGGTGGATAACGTGAGCTGATCACCAACCGCAACCGGGCCGAACATATCCACGGCGGTGTTGTAGTTTTCTATCCACGCTGGCGCTCCGGCGATACTTCTGAGACTGAACGGTAGAGTCCCGAGCCGCCGTAGCAGGTTGGCGTTGGACAGGTCACGGAGAGACGGACTAGATAGATCTCGCCAAAGCGACCGGAGCACGATCAGACTCGGAGGTACGCCGTACTTGAGCTCGTATGCGCTCGTCAACTCGGCCCACCGCGCTCGGCGATGAAGGTCGGAGGCAACTTGCTCGAGCTCGTTCGAGTGCCTAAAGAGCGTGGCGCTAGTCCGGGCGGCTCCGGTGCGCACCTGGGCGGTGATGCTCGCGGGCATTTCGGGCATATCGTCTGAGACGACTCGCCGCGCGAGCAGCTGAAGGTCGCCCCGGGCGATGCCCATCAGTTTGGCTGTACTCTCGAGATCGCCCGGGTTGACGACGACGCGGTCGCTCACTTGTGGCCTTTCTGCTCCGCCAGACGCCTAGCTTCAGCGGCCTGGCGCGTCTCGACGTCGCCGGCGGAGCGCAGGAGAAGCTGGGCGAGGTCCTGAAGCTCTGTTCCCGCCCGCTTCACGTCCGTCTTCCAGGTCTGCATCGTGGAATGAAGGCGGGTTGCGGCGCGGCCTTCAAACCGCATCCCGTCCACCTTCGCGTCGATTCGGTCGGCCCAGACGAAGATCTCGTCGGCCTGCAAGCGAAGGCGAGCCGCCTTGGCTTTCATACCTGCCGGGTCGCCTGGAATCGTGCTGGACAAGTCGGTGGTCTCCTGCGCTCAGACGGGGGACTGGAAGGAGCGACCTAGGAGCCTGCCTGGGTCAGCGCGTCGGAGCGGCGTGCGATCTCGGCGCTTGCCTCCTGCAGGGCGGTCTCGAGCTGGCGGAGCGTAGGGGCAAACTGACTTTCCCAGGCGCTGCGGAAGCGATCGGCCGCCGGGCCCTTCCACCAGGTGTTTGCGACCTGACCCGAGATCGTGCTCGTCAGCTGGGCCACGGTCTGGCTCTCTCTGTCGAACGTCGACTTCAGTTGCTGCATCTGGCCCATCTCTGCACCGATGGTGCTCATCTGGTGCTCCTTTCCACTAGAGAGGTCGGGGGGACTTGGGCGGAATCTAGGCGGGATCAGAGATGAAAACAAGACCCGAAGGTACCGGGTCGATGCGGGACTTTGCTACTGCGACAACTCAACACCGGCGGTCGCGCCGACCGCGGAAAGCCGACTTCACTCCGGATCGGAAGGGGCGGTGATCTCGTCCTCGCCCAGGAACTCCCCGATGGCGGCCCGGACCGACCCGCGGGATAGAGCCCGGGCGTAGATCGCGGACGACTTTTCATCGTTTTCCCCCGCAAAGCCCCAAACCCCGTTCTCGCAGGCGGCGAACGCGAGGGCGTTCACCTCAAACGTGTCGGGCGCGATCCTGATAGAGGACGAAAGTCTCGTGATGACCTGCACCGCGTCTAGAGCGCGCTCGAACTCGCCCCAGCCCGGCGACGCGGTTTCGTTGAGCTTCTCTAGCGGCGGGCCGTCAGATGTGTCGCTCTGTGAGCTCGAGTAGACGAGATCGGCGAGCTTGTCTGCGGTCGACGAGCGGGAGCAGAAGGTAAACGTGTGTGTTCCTTCCTGCGCGACCTCACTGAGATAACCGACCGAACCGACGCCGTAGAGATAGAGCGCATGGTCCTCTTCGTCGCGAGAAAGATGCTCGACGATCACGAGTAGGCTCGGATCAGAGCGAAACTCGAGGATCGCGGCGAGCTCACCGAGCGCTTTGTCGGGTTCGCCTTCTACCAGGAAGCCGTGGTCTCGAAGTGACTGTCGAGCCGCGGCGAGGGCGTTCTCGAGCTCGTCCTCCCCGAGTTCGTCCAGCGAAGAGAGAGGGACCGACCGTTCCTCTCTCGGGATCAGAGGCGTTACGGCAGCGATATCTTCGTCGCTGAAGGTTGCGAGGTGGATATCGCCAGACTTCAGCTGCTTTTCAAGCTGCACGGCGAGGCGCTCGAGATTCAGATCGTGCTCCTATGCGATTCTTGCAACCGTTTACCGGTGTTGTGTATCAGGGTATGTTATCGAAGTACTTAGCGACATCGTAATTGGCAATGGTTCGCGCTAGTCCGACAGGCGTGTTACCGGCTTTGTTCTTGTGATACGGATCGGCCTTATTATCAAGAAGCAACTGAACGATACTTCCGTCGCCCTCATAACTAAATATAGCAACCCAAAGGGGACTATTACCGTGGGTGTCGGAGGCATTCACATTCGCTCCGGCCGAAATTAGAACGCTGGCGATTTCTGGCGACCTATTCTGCGCAGCGAAATGAAGAGGCGTGAAGCCATCTTTATCGCTATCGTTAACATCCGCTCCATCTGCGATTACGCGATTCACTTCATCTACATCTTCGATAATCACGGCTTCAATAAGCGCATCACTACTAGAGTTGCTCATATCGATGATCCCTCAGTCATTCCCCGGCTCCTCGTACTCATGTGATCTGTTCGCATGCGGGCTTTCTATCTGATAGTGCGATGGATTGTTTTCGTATTCGATGAATTCCTGTCGCGTCCATCCTTCTTTAATAGCGCGTTGTTTCACTCGCCTATACTCGTTTTTCTTTGTGTGTCCGATATCAAAAGGTCCGTTACGCGGAATAATCTCTCCCGTATTAGGGTCAAGAAAATCGCCGTTAGCGTTCTTCTTAGCTCGCCGGATTATAGCCGCTCTTGTTGCCTTGCGAAGCTTCACTCTAGCCGTCACTTTGACCGCGAGTGCGCCGGTTAAGGGCCTTCGGTGCACTGCTTTCGGCACCTTGACCTTTACCTTGGGCACCTTCCCCTTAATGACGTTAGGCGCCTTCCCCTTAATCACCTTCACGCCCGCAGGCACCTTCTTACCCAGAATGATGCTCAGGATCAGCGCGGAGCTATAGCCTGCGCCGCGATCCCTCCCGCCCTTTTGCTCCTGGAGATAGATCGCAAGCGCAATCGCGTCGAGCGTTCGAATCGGGTGTCTGATGCTTTCGTAGGTTGCTTTTCCGGCTCGGATCGGGTGACGCCACTCGGACAGACCTCGCCCAACGTCTTCGATACCCGCGACGAAGCCCTTGCCCCAATCCCGCAGGCTGAAGGAAGACCCGCCCTCCTCTGCGATCTTCAACGCCGCCAGGGTGTGGGTGAGGTCGTAGATCAGGAGTTCCGTGCCTGGGTTGGCGAGATCGAACTTGACCCCGCGGATGCTCGAGTCGTAGAACTCGGCGACGTCTTCTCCCAGCTCGGGGCGATTGGAGCCGATGCTCGTACTGAGGGCTTCGAGCTCACCCCCGACCGAGTTGATCAGCCGAGCCGCGTGATTCATCGCCTCGGGATCGAACTTCCACCTGCCCCCGGCGGCGCTCACCTTCTATCTCCTTGCGCTTGTTGCAAGAGCGCCATCGCCCTGGCGTGTTGGAGGTCCTGAACCTTCGCGGCCGAGCGCTTGAGTCGATAGGAGACCTCGAGCAGTCGCTTTACGTCGTTACTACGCCACTTCTTCCAGGCGGTCACCTTGTTTCGGAAGTCTTCTGCGATCGGGCACACATACGTGATGTCCATCGCTGTTCGATAGACGTGGTCGACAAGGTCGTTGACCTTGTCCGCCTGGAGTCTCAAGCGGGCCGCTTCCGCCAGCATCCCGGCTGGATCGCCTTTGGGCATCAGCGGTATCGGGCTGGTCAAGCTACTGCTCCCATGCTCTGGAGCATCGAGCTGCGAGAGACCCTAAAAGGTTGACCCGCCGAGCGCAGGAAAAGCTGGGAAAGGCCCCGGAGCTCCGTGGCCGGTAGCGCGACCGCTTCGTTTCGGGCGCGCGTTGTGGCTCGGATGCTCCTGGCGGCGGGACCTTCGAGCTGTATCCCATCCACTTCGCTGTCCATGCGGGCTGTCCAGACGCGCATCTCCTCTGACTGCGAGCATGAGCGTGCGGCGTCGGCTCGCATATTCCTCTGATTGCCTGGAATGGACAAGTCGGTGCTCTCCTGCGCTCAGACGGGGATTGGTAGGAACGACCTAGGAACCTGCCTGGGTCAGCGCGTCGGAACGGCGTGCGATCTCGGCGCTTGCCTCTTGCAGGGCGGTCTCGAGCTGGCGGAGCGTGGGGGCGAACTGGCTCTCCCAGGCGCTGCGGAAGCGATCAGCCGCCGGGCCCTTCCACCAGGTGTTGGCGACTTGGCCCGAGATCGTGCTCGTCAGCTGACTCACGGTCTGGCTCTCGCGGTCGAACGTGGACTTCAGTTGCTGCATCTGGCCCATCTCTGCACCGATGGTGCTCATCTGGTGCTCCTTTCCAATTCGTTCGGGGGGACTTGGGCGGAATCTAGAGCGAAGGAGGGCTCAGAACAAGACGAGAAGGTACTGGCGCAGGTTGGTACTTTCGAGAGTGAACAGAACATCGTCGTTCCTGGAGTCGCTCAAAGGCACCTATGAGAACTCCTCTATCAGCCTCTTGGCCGCGGTTGCCGATGTCTCGCGACTAGACGAGATCTGCGGTCGGGCTCGATGTCATCCAGGCGAAGCTCAGCAAGCGGGATGTCGAGCTCTGATGCTTGCCGCTGCATCATCGAGATGACCTCGCCGTCTTCAGCCACTCTTCTTTTCGAGCATCTCTCGAGCGATGGGATCAGCACCTGCTCGGCCCGTTCCCAACAAGGTCGCGAGCTGCTCGAGATTGTCACCGTGTCTCAGTGCTGGGATCAGGCTCGACTCAATCAATTCGCGCAGATCGTGCTCTCGTGCCGCTGGCTCCATCTCCGTGTTTAGATCCATGAGCACGACGAGTCGCGGGACGTCTCGGTCTTCGAGGAGCACTTCCCACCGTGTGTCGACGTGGCAATCCCAGGCTTTCGGGTACTCCACATGCTCGAGCTTCGACAGGGAGAAGCCAAGATGGCAGTAATATTCAGGCGCGAAGCGTGACTTCTCGAGGCTGACAACCGATATCACATCAAGCGTACGCCGATACCAGTTCGCGCCGTCATGTTTCTTGAAACCAGCTGTGCGCAAACAGTTGTCGAACACCTTGGCGATGATATTCGTATTCATTTTCATTACGCTCCTACGGCCTGACGTATGTAATAAGCTGCGTTTTCCACTCGATGTCCGGCCATCTATTCTCAAGAGCGGATTTATATCTGCTCAGTTGCTTGAGGCCTTTTTTTATCTGCCGAGGGTTATACGGCTTGATCTCTATGATAGTGCCCGTACGGAAGTTGACCATACTTGCCTGATCAGCTCGACCGATGCCCTTGACCAGATCAGCTCGACCGATGCCCTTGATGCGATACTCGGGTATCCAACTTGAGTCTTCTTCTCGCGCCAGCTTCTGAAGCGCTCTGTGAACACGATTACCATACTCCATCGGAGTACTATCTCCGACATCTCCAGCGATTTCCCTCGTGATATGAGAATCTAGTACAAGAGATTCAACGCCTTCACGCACGACCTTGTCGAACCCGCCCTCGGCGGCGTCTCTCGCAAATATCTTCGCGACTTGCTTGATTAGCTTCTTTGCGCCTTTCTTTCCGAAAAGCCGCAAGACGCCTCCCACTGGCAGCGTCACGATGTCGAAGAAGAGATCGTCCTCTTCTATGCTGTCAACGTCTTCCCCTCGTTCTCCGACTGGGGTTGCCCAGTGCATGGCCTCCTTCTCCCTGAGAAGCTCATTCAGGTGGCGAAGGGCGGTCAAAGTGAAGGGCGCATCGAAGTGATGTTCATACGCGCTTACGAGCTCCGCCCACAGCGCTCGCCGATGTAACTCGCCGAAAATCGATTCGAGCTCGTTCAGGCTTTCGCGAATGACTGCGCCGCAATAGTCGTTAACCGCCTGAAACTCCGCGGCGATCGGGGGAGGCATCTCGGGGCGATCTCCTCCGTCGACATAACTAGGGATCGGTCGGAGCTCGCACCACGCCGTGTTCATGAATTTGGCGGTCGCACGAAGATCCCGCGGGTTGACGACGATCCGGCTCAAAAGAGGTCCTCCGCCGCCTTACGCAGTCGTCGGCGCTCCGCTGCTTGTAGAGCCGCAACGTCCGCGGCCGAGCGGTCTAGAAGGCGAGATAGGTTATATAGCTCGTCTCCGGCTCGGTTGATCTTGCCTTTCCAGGCGTCCACTCGGTGGCGAACTCGTCTCGCAGCGCGACCTTCGAACTCCATCCCGTCCACCCGCTCGTCTACTCCGTGTGCCCAGGTGTGGAGCTCCCTTGCTAAGGACCGCAAGAGCGTGGCCTTGGCTTTCATCGCGATGGGATCGCCGGGTATGCCGGGCATCGAACTCGACAGCTCTAGCCCCCTGCGCTCAGAAGAGTCGAGTTGCAGAGAACATTAGGAGATTCACCCATCGAGCACAGAAGAAGCCGGGAGAGACCGTGGAGCTCAGTCTCACCCAACTTGTCTTTCGTGCCGTGGGACATGTGGGGGATCTCCTGCACTCAGGTGGTCAGGGCTGTCCGAGCTCAGGAACCTGCCTGGGTCAGCGCGTCGGAACGGCGTGCGACTTCGGCGCTTGCCTCTTGCAGGGCGGTCTCGAGCTGACGGAGCGTGGGGGCAAACTGGCTTTCCCAGGCGCTGCGGAAGCGATCGGCGGCCGGGCCCTTCCACCAGGTGTTGGCGACTTGGCCCGAGATCGTGCTGGTTAGTTGGGCAACGGTCTGGCTTTCTCTGTCGAACGTGGACTTCAGTTGCTGCATCTGGCCCATCTCTGCACCGATGGTGCTCATCTGGTCACTCCTTCATGGGTTGAGATCGGGGGGACTTGGGCGGAATCTAGGCGGGATCGGAGATGAAAACAAGACCCGAAGGTACCACGGAGGGATGGTCCTTTTCTGGGGCTAACTCCATAGCGATTTTTCAGTTGGCTCTGGACTTATTGGCAAATCGGTATTAAGTTGAGCACGCTTTCGGCCAAGAGCCAGGGCGATCCTCAACGATGAGCACCGACCCCCCACCGGTAATTTCCCCTAGGCTCGGCGACTTGAGCCTGCTTCGCGATCGCCGATGGCTCATCGGGCTCGTGCTGGTTTTGATCGCGGCGGCCGCGGCTTCGCTCTTCGCGGGTCGCTCGATGGCGCAAACCAAAGTGAGAGAGTTACCGCCGCCTGCGGTATTGAGGACGCCTCCTGTGTCGACCATCGTCCTGCCCGCGATCCCGACTTTCGTGGCGCCACTGCGCCTCCCCAAGGTCACTCACGTAAGCCTCGTTACGTCCGCTCCAAGCGCTCCCTCCCGAGCGCCAAGTTCCCCGCCCCCCGCCGCTCCGCCGCCCTCTGAGTCCTGCAATCCCTGCTAGGCGATGATGGATCGGCGAGCCGAAACAGCAGCTTCTCCGTGCGGACTCTAGGCGCGCTTACCGCCGGTTCGATGGTCGCCGGCTACCGAGTCGAACGTCTCATCGGCAGCGGTGGGATGGGGATCGTCTACGAGGCCACGCAGATTTCGCTCGATCGAAAGATCGCGCTCAAAGTGCTATCGCCGCACGTAAGTGACGACGAGGAGTTTCGCGAGCGCTTCAAGAGAGAAGGCGCTCTCCAGGCCGCCGTCGACAACCCCGCGATTGTCACCGTCTATGAGGCCGGCGAAAGCGAACACGGTCTCTATATCGCCATGCGCCTGGTGCGTGGTTGCGACCTAAAACAGTTGCTGATCGCCGGTGAAGCTTCGATCGAAGGAGTTCTCAACGGCCTCGAGCAGATCGCAGATGCACTCGACGCCGCTCACGCCGCGGGACTCATCCATCGGGACGTTAAGCCGCAGAATATCCTCGTCGATGCCGCTACCGGAAGCGCCTTTCTCGCCGATTTCGGGTTGACGAAAGCGTCCGGGCAAAACTCGCTCACGCGGGTCGGCTCGTATGTCGGTTCTCTCGACTACGTCTCGCCGGAACAAATCCGCGGCGAGACTCTCACGCCCGCGAGCGATATCTACTCGCTTGCCGCGGTTCTATACGAGGTTTTCTCCGGACAGGTTCCGTACCCGAAGGACACAGAGGCCGCGATCCTCTTTGCGCATCTCTCCGATCCGCCGCCCCCGCTGAGCTCGATTCGACCAGATCTGGCGAGACTCGACCCGATCCTCAATCGCGGGCTCAGCAAGAGTCCAGCCGATCGTTACACAGGTGCGGGTGCGATGATTCGCGACGCGAAGAAGGCGTGGCTCAGGGAACAGACCGATCGGGCGATCGAGGCAGAACGAGCGCTGCACGACTCCGGCAACTGGGCTGCTGACCGAAGGTCGGAGACTGTGATCGACCGACAGCCGGCGCTGAGCATGCTCAAGACTCCCGAGGTCGGCCGGCAGAGGCATTTCCCGCTGATGCCCGTCTTGCTCTCGGCGATCTTGATCGGGGTGATCGCGGCCGCAGGCTTCCTGCTGGGACATTCCAGGAGCTCGGTGCGCGATCCGCAGTTGAGCGCGGTCAGCAGTGGAGCGCTGACGCTGCGCGTTCCGGCCGATTGGCGGCGAAGCGCCGTCTCGGCAAAGACAGCTGCAGCGCTCGGCCTGACGCATGCAATCCAGCTGACAGCGCAGGACGGCGAGACTCTCATCGCCGGCAGGACGCAATCGAGCGGCTCGGCCCTGCTTCCCGCCCGGCTCGAAAAGGGGCGACATATCGCGCCGACGCTCGTACGGATGGGGTCGATAGAGGCGTATCGCTATGTCGTCGCCGTACCCGGGCAAGCGGGGAAGGCCGCGTTCTTCGTTGTCGCCGCAAGGCCGAGCGGAGTGGGAGTGGCTTGCTTCGGCGCCTCGGCGAGCGTTCCGGCAACCGGGTCCTGCAGCGGGATCGTCGCGCTGCTGAAGCTCAAGGGACTTCATCCGCTCACGCCGGGCCCGAACGAGGCGCTGGCCAAGACGGCAAGCAGCTTGCTCGCGTCACTTTCGTCCACCAGCAAACGAAATCTCGACGCATTGAAGCGCGCAAAAAGCGCGCCACAGCAGGCGGCTCGCGCGCATGCTCTCGCTCTTTCGTTCAACACCGCATCACGTCGGCTCATGGAGGCCGGTGCGCAGGGGGATACGGCGAACGCCACGCGACTCGCGGCGGCGGCACGGCGTATCTCACTCGCATACAAGAAGCTCGAACGTGCCGCTCGCGCTCTCGATACGACGGCATATCAAGGGGCTAGCAGAAGTATTCGAAGTTCAAGCCGCCAGTTAAGAAACGAGATAGGAGGACTGAAGAAATATGGATACCGAGTCACTGGGACGTAAGCACATCGCTATCTCGACCATCCCCCGGCTTCTGATCGCTCTCCTGATCGTGGTCGCGTTCGTCTCGATCGACACTGCTCAATCGAGCGCCACGAAGACACCGGTTCCTCTGCGGGCATTCTGGATCAGCAGCAAGGGAACCACCGTGGCGATCCGCAACCTCCGGCCCGGCGCCACGGTAGCCGTTTCGTGCCTGAGCGGGTGCCGAGGCTCGAAAAGCGAAAGACAGGCAAGCGAACGACGCTGAAGAGCAAGCTCCTCGCAAAGGCTCTTCGCGCCGGGCGTGCTGCGCGACTTCGCGTTCAGGAGACCAAGCCCGGCTCGGTCGGTGTGTGGAAGATCGCGGTCTTCAGCAAAAAGCACGCCCTTCGCACGCTTCCCTCTCCGATATCCGTTTACTGCATGACGCCGAGGACGAAGACCTGTGGAGTCAAGAAAACGGCCAAGCCCGCCGCCAAACCGGCTGCCAAGCCCGCCCCGAAACCGGCGGCGGCGACGCCGAAGCCTGTGAACACAGTCCTACCGTCGATCTCCGGCAACGCGAAGCAGGGTCAGTCGCTCACGGCTGCAAATGGCTCCTGGAGCAACTCTCCGACCGCGTATGCCGACCAGTGGCAACGCTGCGACTCCGCGGGTGGGAGCTGCTCGAACATCTCGGGCGCAACGTCGAGCAAATACGAGCTCCAGGCCGCTGACATCGGTACCACCACGCGCGTAACAGTCAGCGCCACGAACGCCGGCGGTTCCGCGAGCGCCGGCTCGGCGCAGACCGGCGTGGTGGTTACCAGTGCACCTGCCAACACCATTCTCCCGACCATAACGGGCACTTCGAAGCAGGGACTGTCGCTCACGGTTTCCGAGGGCTCCTGGAGCGAATCTCCGACCTCGTATGCCTACCAGTGGCAGCGCTGTGCCTCCGCTACCTCGTGCACGGATATCTCCGGTGCAACGTCGAGCACCTACACGCTCCAGGCGGCAGACGTCGGTGCAAGCGTCCGGGTCGTTGTCAGGGCCACAAACCCCTACGGCTCCGCGAGCGTCACCACTCCTCAGTCTGTGGCGGTGGCCACTGGTGCGCCCGTAAACACCACCGTCCCGGTCATCACACCGGGGGGTACGGGGGGTCAGGTGTTCTCAACTTCGGACGGTGTCTGGAGCAACTCTCCGACCGCGTACGCCTATCAGTGGCAACGCTGCAACTCCTCGGGAGCCAGCTCCAGCTGCTCGAACATCTCGGGCGCCATCGCACGTACTTACCCGCTCCAGAACGCAGACGTCGGCGCGACGATCCGCGTTGTCGTCAGCGCCACGAATCCGTACGGCGTGGTCGCTGCCACCTCGTTGGCGAGCGCTGTCATCGTCCCCTACAACTCGGCTGCGCCTTCGTTCCCACCAGCGTCGATCCGGGACGGAGACAGCCTGACGATCAACAACAATGGCACCTGGACCGGAGTGTCGCTCACGTATATCTACCGGTGGTTCCTCTGCAACGCCGACGGAAGCGGCTGCGCAATGATCTCGGGCGAAGAAAGTACGACCTACGTGACCAAGAGAGGGGACGTCGGCTCTAGGGTCAAGGCCAGGGTGACGGCGACGTCGAACGGAGCGAGCGCCTTCGCTGATTCGGCCTTGTCGGACGTGATCAGGGCGACTAATCCGCCCTATATCGTTAGCCCCCCTTCCATCAACTACGTCGCGCCAACGTTGACGGCCGTTGACGGCAGTTGGGGTGGCGATCCCGCGACCAGCACCTCGTACACATGGTACGGGAGCAACTGGGCGACCTCCGCAAGCGGCCATGGCGTTTGCGCCACGAGTTACCCAAGTACGGTCGCCTGGTTCGACCAGGGTGGGGGCCAGACGCATTCCTCCGCCAGCTATCCATGCTGGGTGGTCAAGGTGACCAAGTCGAACTCCGGTGGCTCTGGATCTGCCTTTTCCGGCGTCACACAGACCGCCTCCTGAGACATTCGAACCGACTACCGACCGCCGCGTCTTCCTCGCGAAGCTCAGCCAGTAACGCGAGGGAGACGCGGTGGTCGACGTAGCGCAGACGTCGCGACGGCGAATCGCGACGATGATGAAAGGCGTTGAGCGGCGGGGAATCGCCGTCGGCCAGCGGAAGCAAACGCCACCTAACGGGCAAGAAAAAACCCCTCGAAAGGGGTGAAAAGAGAGCTGCCGCCCGAAGGCGGCGCAGAGCGTGCTTGCGGTGCTAAGCGCTGATACGGATGCTAAGCCGGATCAACGCGCTCAGGTCTCCCCGGCGGATCGCGTCCGCGCGATGCGCGGAGTCGCCGCTTCTGAACGGGCCGGCCCAGATCGCATCCACGACCTCCCGCTCTCTCCAAGGTGTTCTCATTTTCCCTCCCTTCGTTTATCGATTTAGGTGGATATAGCCGCTGAGCGCCGGGCCAAACATCACCTGCGTACCAGCGCCGCGGCGGTAACGTCCGTGTTGTGAGTTGGCAGCTCTGGACGATCGTGGTGCTTGGCGCGCTCGCGCTCGCCTGGGGCATCGTCATCGTCGTTCTCTTTCTCGCCGGCGGCCGGAGGAAGGCGCGAGCGCTTGCCAGCTTCGTTCCGGACTGCGTCGTGCTGGTCGGCCGGCTCCTGCGCGATCCTCGCGTGCCGCGCCGGCGCAGGCTCTTGCTCGCACTGACCGCCGCTTACCTGGCGCTTCCCTTCGATCTGATTCCCGACTTCATCCCGCTGATCGGGCAGCTCGACGACGCGATCATCCTGGCCCTCGTCCTCCGCCACCTGCTGCGCGGCGACGAACGAGCGGTCCGCGAACTCTGGCCCGGCCCCGAGCAGTCACTCGATCTTCTCCTGCGCCTGATCGGCCGCCCGAAGCTGTCTACCGCGCCGGAGGCGTGACGAAGACCTGTTTGCCGGCCGAGTGGCCCGTTGCGCCGACGCCGATGCCGGCGCCGACGCGTCTCGAGCTTGATCCGGCTAAGCGGAGGGGCGGCTTCCTTCGCGGAACAGATCGTGGTAGGCCCGACCCTCGATCGGGCTCGCTCCGCAGATCTCGCACGTGCCGTGTTCGTTCCACTTGTGCTCGTGCCCCTTGTGCTCAGCGCTCTTGTCGTCCGAGCCCTTTCGCTTCTTTTGCACTCTGGTCATCTTGGCGCCTCGTATCTATCGATAGGAATGGATTCTCTCCGCATCCGGCGATCCGAAACGGAGCAAGCGCCGTTCCTTGCTGCCGCTTGACTCATAGCGTCCAGCCGGGAAAACGAACCGCTAGGACTGCATGCGCGACGGGTCCAGATAGAGGTCGCCCGGGGCGATGAAACCCTCCATCCGCTGCGGGCCCGGGTGGAAGACGACGACCTGCTGCTCGCGCTGCTGGAAGCAGGTGCCGCCGGGCGCTCCCTGCCAGTACTTCTGCACCGTCAGCCAGACGTAGACGACGACCTCGTCGTAGGGCACGTCGGTTTGCGCCAGTTCGTAGCGCTTGCCGTTTTGATTCTCCGTGCCCTCGGGCCCCTGGAAGGAAGACCACTCCGCCGCGGCGCCGTTGAGCTCGACCGGCTGCCCGCTGCCGAGCCTGACGACATCTACCTGATCGACTCGTACGGCCGTCTCCTGGACACTCGAGCCGCCGATCACGATCGGGATGGCGAACGAGCTCGGCACCGCGTCGACCACACTCCACATCGATTCGAGCGGCGCCGAGGAGTCGAACTCGGGCTCGGGACTGAAGTCGCTTCTCGCCTCCTTCCAGGTCAGTAGCTCTCTGCCCTGACCGGTCACCACCGAGTCGTCGTCGGCCTCATCGCCCGAGAAGCCGTCCACGAGCGCGCCGGCGATATCGAGCAGGTCGCTCGAGTGCTCCGAAGCGAGCGTGGCGGGGATGTCCGCCCAGTTCGTGAGATCGAAGACGCTGCCCGTGTCGGGCGGCTCGAACCAACCCGAGAAATCGATCTCCGACTTGGTCGCATGCGTCTCGTAGGTTCCACCCCAGACGGTCACATCGACGGCCGATAGCTCGTCGTTTCCCTTCCAGTACTCCGCGCCGACGCTGATCGCGTAGTTGCCGAACCAGGTGTACATGTCCGCTCCGGAGACAGGGCCCAGACCGGGCCAGCCGGCATCGATCATCCAGGACGTGTAGCCCTCCGTGGCCGAGCGTACGCGCGGCTCGCCGCGCCCGGGCACGAGCCCGAAGGTCATGAAGAAGTCGTCGCCGCCGTAGAGCTGCACGACCTCGCTGATCGTGAGCCCGATCCCCGAGACGGTGACCGTATAGCGCTGGGCGGGCTTGGCGGGCAACTCGATCCGCTCGAAGGTTCCGCCCGCGCTCACGACGGGCCTTGCGACGATCTCGTCGCGGGAGTTCGCGATCGTGACGGTGGCAGTACTCACCGGAGCGCCCTTCTTGTCGATCACCCGTCCGCCGAGGAAACCGGTCGTGATCTCGCGCATTGCGATCGTCTGAGTGCGTTCCTGGCCGAGCGCGACCTCGATCTCCCGGCCGGGAACCGACTCGTAGCCGCGCTTGACGAACGAGAAGGTGTAAGCACGAGCCGAGATGTCCCAGCTGAGCCGGCCGCTCGCCGGCGTCCGTTCCTGCTCCTCGTAGTCCTGCAGGAAGACGTCGACGCCTTCCAGCGGCTCGCCCGAGTCATCCACTACCTGAAGCGTGATCACGCCGTGATCGTCCAGCTCGGCCGAGACGAAAGAGAGCGGCCTGGTGCGCGAGACCGTCACCTGCGTCTCGAGACGGTTGAAGCCTGCCTTCGCGACCGACACCGGGTAGCTGCCGAAGGGAAGATCGTCGATCGTGAAGGTGCCTGCCACATCGGTGAGCACTGTTCGTCCGCCGATCGTGACGGTCGCGTTCTCGAGACCCGGGTACAAGTGCGTTCTGTGACGGACGTCGGAGGAGACGTTGACGGCACGTCCCATCACGAGCCCCTTCTGGCGCACTGCGACGATCGAGCGTGCGACGTTGTTTCCCGTCGTGTACTCCTCGCTCGTCGTCGTGAGGGAGAACGAGATCTCGACCTCCTCTTGCGTGAGGTCGGCCGGCACCGTCCAGGGAACGGAGAAATCCGCACTCGACGCGGCGGCGATCGTGCCCAACGTGACGGAACCGACCTCTTGCCCGCTCGCGCTCGCGACCACGGTGACCGCCCGAGCAGGACGCGAGCCGCGGTTGACGGTCGTGCCCTTGAGCGCGATCGGCGCGCCACAGATCGCCTTGGCCGGCACCTGCGCAAAGGCGTTCAGGTCGAACATCGGGTCGGCGTATAGCGGCTTACCACCCTCGAGGATGGTTGACCGGCTCGCCCACGCGGTTCCGTTCCAGGGCCAGAGTACGAAGCGGCCTCGGTCGGGCGATCCGACCGGGGCGTCGGGCTTGGCGTACGTGTCGAAATAGGCGAAGGAGAGAGAGGAACCACTCTCTACCAACTCGCATGGGTACAGGTCGACCATGCGCGGTGACGACTTCGCGGTCGGGCCACCCCAGACGCTGGTGAGCTCGCCGCTGGCCATGTCGGCGCTGACGACGTTCAGCTGATGGCCGCCCTCGGCGGCGCTGTCACGGATCCAGACGACGGTCGCCTTCCCGCCCGAGGCGGCGACACAGACGTTCGGAGCGACCCCACGCCCGGCGCCGGGCGCCAGGACGGAGGTCCAGGACGGAGCGAGCGTCTCGGGGTCGAAGGCAGCCAGCCTGATCTCGAGCTTGTTGCTGGGCAGGCGATGCTTGTAGGCGACGACGAGGCGCCCGCTTTCCGCATCGAGCGCCGCATCGGAGGCGATGTCGAGCTCACGGCCCTGGGTCTCCGTGACGGCCTGCTGACGCACGATCCTCGGTCCGTCGGCCAGATCGGCCTCCGTCACGATCAGGCGAGCCGAGCCGCCTTCATTCTCGGGCGGATCGAACTTTCCCGAGGCGATCACGTAGGCGCGCTCGCCCACCGGGACGACGATTGGATTAAGCAACTGCTTCCCGATGAACAGCGGTTGCCCTGCGGCGACGAGATTCTCGTCGTAGCTACGAAGCACCACGCCGGTGCGGTTGCTCGCCATCACGGCGGCGAGCCCGCCCCCGACCATGGCGCCGTCAACGGAGTTGATCGCGCGATTGCCGGCGCCTGGATCGACCGTGCCGAGCGCAAGTCTCGGCGAGGTCACGAGCGCACCGCCGCTGTCGTAGCGCTCCCAGTTGAGCTTGTGATCCGCCGATACGTAGAGCAGTAAGTTGGAATCACTCTGGGGAACGACCGAGAAGTCCTCGCGTGCGGAGTTGTTCCAGTGGCTGTAGGGACGAAAGCCACCGCTGGTCTCGAACGAGCGCTCGTCCCATACGCGCCGGCCGAGCGGAGCGATCTCTAGTCGCGCGGAGTCCCGCGAGACCGCGGTGAGCGTGACAGTGGCGTCGGCGACCGAATCGGAGCTCAGGTCGACCTCGGTTGGCAGCCCGCGTGTCAGAGTAACCTCGCTGGGATTCTCCGAGCTGAAGACGAGCCGCGCCGAGGAGCCGATCGCTTCGATCAGCCTCGCCTCGTGCCTTTCGCCACCGAGCTCGAACCTTGCCGCGGAGGCTTTCCCGGCCCTGACGATAATCGTCTCGGCAACGGCAGAGTCGGTCCCGGCTTCGTCGCCGGATCCGGAGCGGAAGACGAGAAAAGCGCCCGCTGCGAGGGCGAGGGCTATCAGCGCCAGTCCCCCCACCAGCAGCCGAGGCTTCGTCACATCCGCGCCGCCACGTCGAAGACAAAGTATCGCATGTTACTTCGAGACTGAAGCCCCATTTCGCCTCTGAAGATTCCGCGGCCTGGTGGGTGCGCCCGTCGCCCTGGCTGGAGTCAGCGCCAGCTTCCTTCCCAGTCGTAGAGGGGCGCTGTGGTTGCGTATTCGCGGATGTAGGAGATCAGGCTTTCCTCGAAGCGGGCGACCGAGGCGCCCTCGAAGTCATATCGCTCACCGAGCCAGCGACAGGCGAACGACCACTCGAAGAAGGCCGCCCCGTCCGCGAGCTCGAGCGAGCGGATCTCCCAGACGAGCACCTCGCCGCCGGCGCCGAACCAGGTGTCCACCCAGCGGGCGATCTGATCCCTACCGCGGTAGGTGGGGCCGTGCGATTCGGTGACCACGCAGTTCTCCGTGACCGCGGCGAGGATCATCGCCGCGTCGCCCTGGCGCCAGCCTTCCACGTACTGGCGAACGAGTCGTTCGGCGACCTGCGCGTTCACAAGAGGAAGATAGCGAGCCTTGTTGCTGCGATCATTCGACGCTATGGACGAGCAGGTTTACCACGGCGGGATCAACGAGGTCATTCGCCGCGGCGATCGCCTCTACCGGCCCGAGCGACCCTGGTCGCGCTCGGTGCTGCGGCTACTCGAGCATGTCCGCCGCGCCGGGTTCGAGGGAGCGCCGGAGCCGTTCGGGCTCGAAGTGGGTTATGAGGTGCTGGGATGGATCGCGGGCGACGTCGAAGAGCCGAGCGGCCTCGATCTCGATACGAGCGCGCTGCGAGCCACAGCGCGCTTGCTGCGCCGCTACCACGACGCGACGACGGGATTCGATCCGGACGGCCTCGTCTGGCAGTTTCCCGCCGATCAACCGGTCGAGGTGGTGCTGCACGGAGATGCCGCGCCCTACAACTGCGTCTTTCGGGGCGGCCTGCCGGTGGCCTGGATCGACTTCGACACGGCCCGTCCGGGCCCGCGCCTGTACGACGTGGCCTACGGCGCCTATCGCTTCTGTCTGATCCGCGAGCCGTTCGGAAGACTCGACGATCGGGACGCCGAGCGGGTGCGCGAGTTCGCAGACGCCTACGGGCTGAGAAGTGACGAGAAGGCTCGCCTGCCAGAGACGATGGTCGCGCGCCTGCGCTGGCTCGCAGCGCTGATCAGAGAGCGCGCCGCGGCCGGCGATCCGGCCTTTTCCGCCCACCTCGCCGACGGGCATGTCGAGCTGTACACCGGGCATGCCGATCTGATCGAGCAGTCGCAGGAGCTGAGGCGTGCGCTCGCCTAG
The DNA here is from genome assembly GCA_049591255.1 of Gaiellaceae bacterium. Classification (GTDB taxonomy): domain Bacteria; phylum Actinomycetota; class Thermoleophilia; order Gaiellales; family Gaiellaceae; genus Fen-549. The sequence continues at coordinate 14,412 of JBAWEP010000005.1, read as the reverse complement.
CGCGCGACCGGAGCCAACAGACGCTCGCGCTAGTCGCCGTCTGGCGCCAGGCTGAGCTGCATCAACACCGTGTCGATCCACTTACCGTGCTTGAAGCCGACCCGGGTCAGGCGGCCGACCTCCGCAAAGCCGGCACTCCGGTGCAGCGCCTCGGAGGCGGGATCGCCCGTATCGGCGATCACCGCGATCACCTGCTCCACGCCGGCGTTTCGGCAGCCCTGGACGATGCCCTCGAGCAGCATCGCCCCCAGGCCCTGGCGCAGCCTGTCGGGAGCGACGTAGACCGTGTCTTCGACCGTGTGCCGGTAGGCCGGCCTCGGTCGCCACACGGTCGCGTAGGCAAAGCCGGCGACCTCGCCGCCGACCTCGGCGACGATGAAGGGAAGCCCGCGCGCGACGATGCTGCCGGCCTTCACCGACCAGGCTCCTTCGTCGGGCGCAACCTCGTCGAAGGTGGCGACACCGCTGGCGACGTAGTGGGTGTAGATCGCGGTCACCTGCTCGACGTCCTTCAGCTCGAGCGGGCGCAGACGAGGCTTGCGTGACACGGTTCCTCCTTGGCTTGTGTCGTAGCGTACTTCGTCGGATCGCTTCGTGAGGCGGAGCCGGCGGGGGGGCGCGTGAGACTCGGGGTTCGGGCGCCTTTGCCCACCCACCACCCCCCACCCTCCCGCGGGGCGATGGAACGGTATCGGGAAAAAGCGCTCCAACCTGTGCCGGTTTCGCATCGAAACTCGGCGCCCCGATCGAGCTTTCGTCGGTGGCCGATTCGCGAGCCCGCCGAGGCGCGAGCTCAGTACCCGACCGTGAACCTCTGCCGCGTGAAGCGATTTTGCTCGAGCTCGTCGAGCGCCGCCGAGGCGAGGTCGCCCGCTGCGATTCGACTCTCTCCGCGCTCGTCGGTGAACACCGTGTCGCCGCCCCGGACGCGATAGTTGCCGTTCTTCTCACCCGGGATCAGCATCGGCGAGGGGCTCAGGTAGCTCCACTCGACCTCCCCGCTGGAGCTGCGGAAGATGGCGAGCGCCTCGGCTCCCGCGAGCGCCTCGGGCACGTACTCGGGCACGAAATCGGGCTTGTCGAGGAGCCGCGTTCCGCTCTCGTCCTCGAGGCTGCCGGCGCCGCCGATGAAGAGAAGCCGCGTCACGCCCGCTCTGGGCAGAGCCTCGAGCAGCGTCGTGGCCGCCCGCGGAATCACGTCCCAGTTCTCGCTCGCGCGATCGACCACCGCGGAGACGACGGCGTCGTGCCCCCTGACGGCCTCGGCGATCGCCTCGCTGTCCGTTACGTCGGCGCGTGCCACCGCCGTCGCGCCGACGCTCTCCAGGCGGACTCGGTCGCGCCCGATCGCAGTCACCTCGTGCCCGCGCGAAAGCGCCTCACGGGTAATCGCTCCACCCAGCCAACCAGATGCTCCTATGACCGCGATTCGCATCGATTTCCGTGTTCCCGATGGCGGCCAAGCGGAACCTCGATCACGCCTCTTTCGCGGGTTTCAAGGATGAACTTCTGAGCATCACTTCTTTGACAAGTAAGGGGGAATCGAATCATGCGAACGTCAAGTTCGAGCACTCGTTTGCTCGGTCTGGTGGCCGGGCTCGTGGCGGCCTGGGGCGGTATTGTCGCCTTCGCGGGCCCGTCCTTCAGCTTCAGGATCGTGGGGACGACTAGCTCCTGGGTCTGGAATCAAAATCACGCAACCGTCTGGTTCGTCGGCGGCGTGGCCGGGATAGTCGGCGGCCTGCTGATGCTCGTCGGCTTGACCCGAGGGCAGCAGATCCTTGGGGCCCTGGTCACGGGCGCCAGCGGCATCTGGTTCCTGATCGGCCCGTCGCTGCTACCGCTCTGGTCGTCCGGCGCTCCCAGCGGCGTCAACGGAACCTCGTCGGGAGCCGGCATGCGAGCCCTCGAGGCGATCGGCTACAGCTACGGCACCGGCGCTCTCGTCGTGTTGATAGCCGCTCTCTCGTTCGGGATACTGGTCGCTTCACCGAGCCCGACGCCGGCGATGGCTCCGGCAGCAGCCGAGGCGGAGAGCCGTCACAGGAAGATTTCCTTCCACCATCATCATCCGTCTCACGCGTGACACAGGCATAGCTCGACGACCCGCGCGAATAGCTGCGGGTCGCCGAGCCTGCGCACGCTCGTACTCGTCGTCTAGGGAGCTGCCGGCCCGTCTTCGAGCTTGGCGGGAAGAAGCGCGTCTCCGACCAGCTGCTTGGCCTTGTCGCGCAGGTGGTGCCCCGGTTGATGACCAGGCCACCAGATGAAGTGACCGAGCAGGGTGGCGACGCTCGGAACGAAGATGCTCGCCATCACGATTGCCACCAGCACGATGCCCGACGCGACCGCGAACCCGATCTCCGAGAGTAGGCTCACCCCGGTCAGCATGAGCGAGCCGAAGGTACCGGCGAGAATGATTCCGGCCGAGGCAACGGTTGGGCCTCCGTGCTCGACCGCGAGAGCCGCGGCACGACGGGGCGACGCTCCTCCCACGATCTCCTCGCGCAGACGCGTCGTGAGCAGGATGTTGTAGTCGGTCCCCACCGCGACCACGAACAGATAGACGAGGATGGGCATCATGAAGAGCAGTCCTGAGTGCCCCTGCAGGCCCTGGAAGACGTGCACCGAGGCGCCGAGAGTCGCCGTGTAGCCGAGCCCGACCCCGATCAGGAGATAGAGCGGCGCGATCACGCTGCGCAGCACGATGCCGAGGATGAGCAGGATCAGAGCGGCCGCGAATGGATAGACGATGGTGTAGTCGCGAGTCGTGGCGTGGCTCACGTCGGCGAGCGACATCGTCTCGCCTCCGATCAAGATCGAGTCGCCCTTGCCCGCGGCGGCCTGGGCCGCCCCTCTCACCGGCCCCGAGACGAGCGACATGGCCGCCTGCGAGCTCGGATTGGCGAGCACATTCACGTCGAGCTCGGCCGTGCGCCGGTCGGGGCTGAAGCCCGCCGTGACCACCGAGGCGACGCCCTTGACGTGCTTGACCCGTGCGGTGATCGGCGCCAGGTCGGACGTCGTGAGGCGCTGCTTGCTCGATACGAGGATCTGGGTCGGGTTGAGCGAGCCCGGCGGATAGGCCTTGTCGAGGCTCGTGATCGCCTGCGCCGACTTGGTGTTCGAGGGCAGGCTGCTGGTGACGTCGTAGCTCGCCTTGAAATAGATCACGCCCGAGGCGAGCCCCACGAGCAGCGCACCCGAGGCGAGTGCCGTCAGCCCCGGCCGGCGCGAGATCAAGCGCCCGAGCGCCGGGTAGATGCGTCCGTGCCGCTCACGACGCCAGCGCTTCGAGGGCCAGAAGACCTTCGGGCCGAGCAGAGTCAGCACGGCCGGAACCAGAGTCAGCGAGGCGATGAGCATGGTGCCGACGCTGAGCAGGAAACCGGGCGCCATGTTGCGGAAGGAGCCGAGGTCTGACAGGACGAGCGCCAGCATCGCCGCCATCACGACCAGGCCCGAGGAAGCGATCGCCGTCCCGACCTTGTGCACCGAGTGCCTGATCGCGGTCTTCGAGTCGTCGCCCTTGCCCAGGCGCTCGCGGTAGCGGAAGAGGAGAAAGAGGATGTAGTCGGTTCCGATGCCGAACAGGACGACGATCAGAAGCGAGGAGGTCGATTCGTCGAGCCGGAAGCCGATCGCCTCCGCCAGTGCAGCCAGCGCCTTGGTGGTCAGCACGTATACGAGCCCGATCGAGGCAAGCGGGAAGATCGCGGCGATCGGGCTGCGAAAGACCGCCAAGAGCATGCCCAGGATGAGCACGATCGTGGCAATGAAGACGACCCTCTCGGCCGAGCCGAAGGAGTTGCTCGAGTCGACCTGGATCGCCGCGTCGCCCGTGAGCCCGGCGCGGAGCGAGCTTCCTACGAGGATCTTGTTGGCACTCGTTCGTAGCGTGCCCACCGCCTGCTGAACCGACGAGTCCTCGGACTGGCCGCGGAAGGCGACGTCGATCAGCTGAGCCTTGCCATTCGGCGAAGAGAGGCGCACCCCGGTGGTGACGCGCTCGACGCTCGAGATCTTCGACGCCTGCAGGCGGGCGGCCAGCGTGCTGATCTCGCGCCGGTCGTTCGGCGTCAGCTTGTGCGCGTCGCCGCGCTCGACGATGAAGATCGCCGAGGCTCCGCTGTTGCCCGGGAAGGCCTTCTGGACAAGCTTCTCGGCCCGCACCGACTCGTATGAGCTGGGCAGGAAGCTGGCCTGGTCGGAGCTCGAGACGCTGCTCAAGGACGGCGCGAACGGAACGATGACCGCCACGGCGATCACCCAGGCGGCGATGATTCGCCAGGGATGGGCTACGACGTACCGCCCGAGACGCTCGAACAAGAGGACCCCCTCCTCGAAGTACCGAAAAGCTGTAGGACAGAACCGCTTAGCTAGATCGGCAGAAGAGACGAGGACATTACTGCGAACGCGCGCCCACGCTACCGTCGCTTTTGGGCTTGCCGCATAACCGTGAGAGACGAGGATAGCTGGAGGCCTGCTCGTCGAGTCGAGCCGACATGACGCGGCTCGCTCCGCACCTCAAGAGCAACCGTTTTCCGAGCCCGCGAGCACGTGTAGCGCCCGGCTCGGGTCGAAATCGAAGGCCACTGTGGTCACGGCGCCGCGGCGGACGGCGATCTCCGTCATACCGTCGGCTCGCTTGCGCAGGCAGGCGCCGGCGGCCTGCAGGTAGGGCGAATAGCGCACGGCAAGCCGGTAGTGACCCGCCTCGGGGAGCCTGAGCCGGATCCGGGCGGAGCTCAGCGCGAGCACGCGCGGCTGACCGGGGCCGTCGATCATCGAGCGAGGACGGGGAACCTCGTAGATCGTCAGGTTGGTCGAGCGGAAGACCTTCTTCAGGCCCGAGCGCCCGCTGCGGATCAGCGCCGCCTCGTCACGCGAGCTGTAGTCGCTCGGAGCATCGGTCAGGATCACGTAGCGCGCGCCCAGGCCACGCAGCCAGCCGAGGTAGGAGCGGCTGGTCAGATCGTCGTAGAGGATCTCGTTTTGCGGATAGTCGTCCTGGCGGAACCAGCCGCGCAGGAGCGGGATGCCGGCCTGGGGCAGGTAGTAGGCGGCCCAGTGGTTGGCGGTATCGACCGACTCGACGCGGTAGGAGGGCGCCAGCTTCCCGTGCAGGAAGTCGATCGCGGGCGCCCAGTACTGCCGCGTGTTACTGGGGTCGCTTTGCCCCTTGCTGAAGCCGTCCACTATCGGGCCCAGGTTCCAGACGAGCGCCAGCGCCAGCGCCGGCGCTACGAGCAGGCGCGGACGGTACCCCCGAAGCGCAGAGAGGAGAAGCGCGATCGGCAGGGCGAAGAGCCGCAGGCGCGCGATGTTCGAGCCCAGCTCCGACGAGACGGCGTAGACGACCAGGCCGGCGCCGAGATAGAGGGGGAAGATCCAGCGCACTAGCCGCGCCCCTTCGACGCGCCAGCTCAGCGCGGCGCCGAGCGCGCAGAAGGCCGCCAGCTCGAGCAGGATCGTGAGCTGGAACGGATAGCGGCCACTCGTCGGGAACATGCGCCAGGCGAGAAGACCAAGCACGAGGCAGCCTCCCAGCGCCAGCGCCGGTTGGCGCATGCGCCACAGGCCCTCCCGCGCGCGCGCCAGAGCAAACGCCGCGATTACCAGCAGCAAAAAGGCGAAGGCAAGTGGGCTGGCGAGCAAGGTCAGGAAGGAGAGGACGGCGAAGCGCCAGCGAGCGCGAGCCTGGAGAGCCCAGATGGAGAAGAGCGCCAGCATGCCCCCGAGCTCGAACGGGAAGGCGGCCGAGAAGACGATGCCCGCCCAGAGCACGGCGAAGCTGCGGCTCGACCAGCGCGCCTGCCTTCCCCACTGCCGTCCCAGCAGCATCGAGAAGGCGAAGGCCGATGCCGCGATCGAGATCGTCGCCAGCAGGCGAATCCCGATCAGAGCGGCCAGCGGGTAGTAGAGCGGGCTGTAGGTGATGTAGCTGTAGCGGCCCGAGTACCAGTAGTTGTTCCAGAAGACGAGCCCGTGCTGGACGAGCTCCCAGCGCAGGTACATGTGTGCGGCGAGGTCGTTTCCGGGTGGCCCGAGCCAGGCATAGAGCGCCGCGAGAAGGCCCGCGAGCGTCGCGGCGGCCAGAGCCTCTCGCACGAGCCCGTCCGCCAGCGTCTCGCGCAAGCGCCCGGCACGGCTGCTGACAGTGGCGCGAATCACGGCGAGCGAAAACTACTCGCTGCAACCGGGCGCGGCAATCAGCCGCCCGTTCCCGCCGCGTGGTGACCGCGCTCGTGCGGGTGACTGTGCAGGAGAGACCCGTGCCGGTGGGTGTGCTCGTGGATGAGATTGGCCCGCAACAGAAGCTCCCTGTCGGAGAGGATCTCGCCCGGCGCGCCCTCCGCCAGCAGGCGATGATCTTCGGAGACGACCAGGCAGCGATCGGCGATCCACTCGAGCTGCTCGAGCTCGTGGCTGGCGAAGACGATCGTCTTGCCGGCCTTTCCGAGCTCGCTCATCAGCTCGAGCAGCCAGTGCCGGCTGCGCGGATCGAGCCCGGCCGTGGGCTCGTCGAAGAGCAGCAGCTCGGGGTTCATCACCAGCACCGAGGCGATCGCGACCCGCTTCTTCTGCCCGCTCGAGAGCTGGTAGGGAGCCCGCTCGGCCAGCTCGCCGATCTCGAGCATCTCCATCACATCTGCAATCCGCGCCTCCATCTCGCCCGGCTCGAGACCGAGCTGCAGCGGCCCGAATGCGATCTCCTCGCGCACGCTGGGCGAGAACACCTGCGCGTCGCTGTTCTGGAAGACGAAGCCGACGCGAGTGCGAAAATCGCGCGAGAACTGCTCGTCTTGGAGCCTGTGCTCGCTCACCTCTTCGCCGAAGGCGCGGTAGCTGCCGCGGTCGGGAAAGATCAGGCCGGCCAGGATCTTGAGCAGCGTCGATTTGCCGCAGCCGTTGGCGCCGAGAAGTGCCAGCCGCTCGCCGCGGAGCACCTCGAGCGAAACGTCCTCGAGCGCGGTGAAGCGCTCCAGATAGGCGTAGTGGAGACCCTCGGCGCTGAGTAGCGGCTCGCTGCTCATCTCGGGGTGGCGGCCTCTGTCGTTGTGCTGGCGCTGTCCGGGAGCGGCAGAGCGTTACTCCGCCCCCCGCCCGCATCCACCCACCCGCGGGGTCGTGACACGGTAGCCGGAGAAATCGCCGCGAATGTGCCGATTGCGTGCCAAGTCTCAAACGCACCCGGACAAGCCCGAGCCCGGCGCAGCCCGGCGCGATCAGATGCTCGCTCAAAGCCCAAGCGCCCTGTCCCCTCCCACGACGAGCACGGCCAGCGCCAGGCACGCGGCGAGCCAGATCCCGTCGACCGCGCGGAAGCGAAGCCGCTCCAGCGTCCTCGCCTCGCCGTGAAAGCCGCGCGCCAGCATCGCCTGGTGAATCTCCTCGCTCAGCGCGTGCGCCTTGCCGAACAGCGCTCCGCCCGAGAAGCCGGCGATCGCCCGAGCCCGGCGCCCGCTCCTGCGGGCGGCGACGGTTCGCGCCCTGCGCGCCGTCACCATCTCCGAGATCGAGTCGAGCAGGACGAAGATGTAGCGGTAGGCCATGCCGAGCACGAGCACGAGCAGGCGCGGCACGAACAGCGCCCTCAGTGCGGCGAGCAGCCGCGGCCAGGACGTCGTCAGCGTCAGCAGCACGACCAGCGAGATCGACGTGGCCACGCGGCAGACGATCAATCCCGCCGAGGTCAGGCCCTGGCGCGTCAGTCCGACGTCGTGGCCGAGCCAGTGCCCGAGCGGTAGAACGACCTCGCCCGGCGTGACGAAGCTGAACATCGCCGGCGCCACGATCACGCCGCTGAAGAGGGGAATGAAGAGCCAGACGCGCTTGATGAACCAGCCGAGCCCGATCCGCGACGCGGCCGCCAGCACGAGCGTGAACAGGTAGATGCCGGCGAGCACGGGAATATGCCGCACCAGCCCGACCGCAACGAGCAGCGCGACGACGCCGAGCAGCTTGGCTCTCGCATCGAGGCTCTGCAGAAGGCCCGATCGTGCCGCTGTCTCCTCGCTCGCGATCGCCTGCCGGAGCACCTTCGCAAGTCCGTCGAGCGTCTTTTCGAGCGCGCCTTCGCGGCGGCGAGCGCCGCTGCAGCCGATCGGAGAGGCGGCGGTTTCGCTCTCGAGCAGCCAGGCCGGGGTGGCGGCGCTTTCTGCCACCTCTACCCCGCCTGCTCTTGCGGCCGCCGCCGTGCAAGCGCCCAAACCGCAGCGACAAGAAGGAAGACCGCCGCGCCCACGGCGAGCGCACCGAAGAGCGCCGAGAGGAGGTAGCCGAGATTCGCGTGCTCGCCCGAGGAGACGCCGTAGTCCGGAAGCAGCGTGTGCCTCCAGAAGCCGTTGTAGTGCTGGAGCCCGCTTGGGATCGCGCTCAGCCCGTACTTGTGCAGATTGAGGTCGACGGGCGCGTCCTCGCCGTAGGCGCCACCGGGCGCGAGCAGCCCGAGCGGCGAGAGGACGATCATCGTCCCAATCCCGACGAGCGCCCAGCGGAGCGCCGGCAGCCCGCGCACCGGAGCCAGCTCCTCGTCGGTGTCGACCACGCCGGGATGATTGATGCGAAGCAGCGGAAGATTCGCCCGCTGCAGGTAGGCGACGACGCCCACGGTCAGAATCAGCTCGGCGGCGCCGGCGATGGTGAGGTGCGCAAGCGCCATCGCCGGAATCGTCTGCGCGAGGTGGAAAGGCGCATAGAGCGGCGTCCCGTTCGCCGAGTGGAAGAGAACGGGTTGCAGCCCGAACTCGATCGCCGTGCAAAGCGCGGCCGCGTTCAGGCCGACATAGCCGCCGAGGCCGGCTGCCAGCGCCCGCCGTCGCGAGGTCAGGGATGTGTTGCGAGCCGCCAGGCGGTAGACGCCGTAGCCGGTGAACGGCATCACGAGCGCCATGTTGAAGGCGTTGACGCCGAGCGCCAGCACGCCGCCGTCGCCGAAGAAGAGGGCCTGGATGACCAGCGCAACGCTGACGCAGACCACCGCCGCCCAGGGCCCGAGCAAAACGGCTATCAGCACCGCCCCCACGGCGTGCGCCGTAGTTCCGTCCGGGATCGGGATGTTGAACATCATCACCAGGAAGCTGTAGGCGGCGCCGAGCGCCAGGAGCGGCGCATGACGATCGCTGACGACACGCTTCACGCGAGCGGAGGCGATGCCGATGACGGGCACCATCGCGGCGCCGGCGACCGCACAGGTGGCGGGGCTGAGATAGCCGTCGGGGATGTGCACGCTCGCGCCTAGTGCTCGTGGCTTTCGGAGACGCACTCCGGGCAGAGCCCGACGAGCGGGAAGTGGGTGAAGCGAGCCTCGAAGCCGAACTGCTCGCGCACCCGGCTGCGAACCGCGTCGAGCTCTTCGCTCGCGACCGTGCGCACGGCGTGGCAGGACTCGCAGACGAGGTATTCGTGCTCGGGAGCGGCGAGCGCGTAGAGGCCCGGGCCGTGGCCGAGATGGACGTGACGAACGAGCCCGACCTCCTCCAGCGTCTCCAGATTGCGGTAGACCGAGGCCAGATCGGAGCGCGGCAAGCGTCCCTCCAGGCCTTCCGCCACTCGCTCGGCCGAGAGGGGGCCCTCGGCGCCGTACAGCGCCTCGAGCACGAGCCTGCGAGCGGCCGAGGCTCTCAGCCCGCGCTCGCGCAGAGCTTCCACGGCCTCCTCGACGCTGGTGGCGGCGAGAGCCGGACTGCGGTGAGTCGTCGTCAACTGGTCTCCCTCGTTTCGGCGCGTAACTGCGAATGAGTCGCAAAAACTACCGGCTCGCGCCTTGGGCTGCAGCGGGGATCGTTCCGGCGTCCCCCGCTGCTAGGCTCGGCGCCTCGTGAACCGACGCGGGCGCATTCTTCTCCTTGCTTTTCTGGCCAGCCTCGCGCTTGTCTCGACCTGCACGGCGGCGAGCCCGCTCGGTCGCGGGGCCTCTTACCTGCTCGCGCGCCAGCAGCCGGACGGCGGCTTCGCCGAGCCGGGCGCCGCCTCGAGCGCGGGGCTGACGGCCTGGGCCGTGCTCGGCCTGGAGGCGAGCGGTCGCGTATCGGCCGGGGCGGCCGCCGACTACCTGGCGCAGGCGCCGGCTCCGCAGGCGACCGATCTCGAGCTGAGGCTGCTCGCCCAGGCCGCGCTCGCTCGCGACGTCTCCACACTCGCCGATCGGATCGCGCAGCTTCGCCGGCCAAGCGGACGTATCGGGCCGGCGCTCAACTCAACCTACTGGGGCGTGCTCGCTCTCCGCGCCGCCGGCCGAAAGCCCGCCAAGAGCACTGTGCGCTACATCCTGCGCGCCCAGCGCAAGGACGGCGGCTGGTCCTGGAGCCCGCGCGCCGCCTCCGACGCCGGAGATACGGCCGCCGCCGTTCAGGCCCTTCGCTCCGCCGGCGCGAGTGCCGGCTCGACATCGATCACGCGCGCCGTCCGCTATCTGCGCCGCTGCCAGAACAAAGACGGCGGCTTCGCCGTCTCGCCCGGCGCCGACTCCGACGCCCAGTCGACGGCCTGGGCGATCCAAGCGTTCGCGGCCGCCCGCAAGGATCCCGGTACGGCGCCCTTCCGCTACCTGAAGAAACTCCAGCGCCGCGATGGCAGCTTCCGCTACAGCGCCCGCTACGTCACCACGCCGGCCTGGGTGACGGCGCAGGTTCTCTGCGCTCTCGCGCGCAAGCCGTTCCCGTTCTAGGCTTCGCGCCCGTTTCTGGCCGCGAGCCATCTTTCGGCTGACGCCAGATACGGATCCCATGGATCCGCGAAGGGGCGCGCCGCTATGACCGCGCTCCATGCCGACTTCGCGTCGTAGCCCCACGAGCGAAGGACGCCGAAAAGCAGATGCGGCGAGCGCTTCAATCCCGCGGCGCAGAAGAAGAGCGTCGAGATACCTCGCCGGGCTTCTTCAAGGGCGGCCGTGGCGGCATCGAAGGCGAAGTCCGGTAGATCGACGTTGAGATCCTCGACCCCGTCGATCCGCAGGTAGCGAACGCCGAAACTCCGGACCATGCCCGCACTCGGCCGCCAGATGTACGGCGCGCCTCCTGCCACATCGGCAAATACCTCGATGCCCGAGCGAACGAGCTCTCCGAAACGTTTCTCGTCTCGCATCTGAGCCGACAGAAAGATCGACGTGCCGGGCACCCGCCCGACCGACCAGACAATCGGGTCGGGCCTGCACGCCACCTCGTGGCCGCAGTGCGGACAGGTGACATCCGGCGGCGACCACCAGCGAACACCGCAGGTGCAGTCGAAGGCCACGGGCACACCTCGACTCTAGCGATCGCCGTCTCGCCCTACCCTGTTAAGGAAAACGACGATCTTGACACCGAGAACTCTCTGACGCTCCCGGTATTCGAGACACCCGGCGAAGTCGCGACGACCGAAAACACCACTAGTGATGCGGTTTCCCTCGGTAGCGACCGCCCCCCGGTGTCCGACACCAATTCTTGTCAAGGGGCGCTGGTGACGAAAGTGCTTCCTTTGTTCCACAGCTCAGTCCTGGAATCTGGGCGCCGCCTTCGTCCTTCAACCGCCGCAGCCGACATGCGCGGCTACGGCTCAGCGGAGGCCATCCCCGGCTTAACGCCTCGAACACTGACCACGACCACAGTCAGCCCGCCCCGCTTATAGGAGCAGACGAGGCACCCGCGCCAAAGGCGCTGTGACTCGTACGCGGAGTTACTACCGCGAAAAGTCATAGCCGGCTTCGCCGGCCGACTTTTCGCGGAGAACTAGGTGCAGTTGCGAAGCGCCTGCGCCTCGGGCAGCTGCTCGAGCCGTCGCAGCGTCATCGTCTCGATCTGGCGCACGCGCTCGCGCGTCACTCCGAAGGCGCGACCGACCTCTTCGAGCGTGCGCGGTCGCTGTCCGTTCAGCCCGTAGCGGAGCTCGATCACGTGACGCTCGCGCTCGGACAGGGCGTCGAGCACGACCGTGATGTCCTCGCGGCGGAGCGAGAGAGTCGCGTTGTCGTAGGGCGACTCGGCCTGCTCGTCCTCGACGAAGTCGGCCAGCGAGGAGTCCTCCTCTTCGCCGATCGGCTTCTCCAGCGAGATCGGATGCTGGGACATGCGCATGATCTCGCGCACCTCCTCGGGCTCGAGATCCAGCTCCCGGGCGACCTCCTCCGGGCGCGGGTCGCGACCGAGCTGCTGCACCAGCTGGCGCTCGACGTGCACGACCTTGTTCAGCTTCTCGACCATGTGCACCGGGATGCGGATCGTGCGCCCCTTGTCGGCGATGGCACGGGTGACCGCCTGCCGGATCCACCAGGTCGCGTAGGTGGAGAACTTGTAGCCCTTGCGGTAATCGAACTTCTCGACGGCACGAATCAGCCCCAGCGAGCCTTCCTGAATCAGATCGAGGAAGGAAAGGCCGCGACCGAGATAGCTCTTGGCGATCGAGACGACGAGGCGCAGGTTGGCCTCGATCATGTGCATCTTGGCGCGCATGTCGCCGCGCTCGATCCGCTTGGCCAGTGCGACCTCCTGGTCGGCGCTGAGCAGCGGGACGCGCCCGATCTCGCGCAGATAGAGGCGCAGCGAGTCGAGCGAGGGCTCGACCGAGAGATCGAGCTTGGGCGCCTTCGTCTCTTCCTCCGAGACGAGCGGCTGCTCGTAGGGCAGGTACTTGTAGGACTCGCCGGGCGTGAGATCGATGCCGCGGTCGATCAGGTAGGTGTAGAAGTCTTCGGCCTGCTCCTTGCTGATCTCCACGTCCTCGAGCGCCACGGTTATCTCGTCGTACGAGAGGAACCCTTTCTCCTGGCCCTCCTGTGCCAGTCGCTGTAGCTCTTCGACGTCTGGGAGGGAGATCTCGACGGTGAGCATTGACCTCGGCTTTCTCTCGCGCTGGGGACGGGTTCCTCGACCAGATATGAAAAGAGCCGGCCTTCCTGGCCCCGGCTCGTTTGCTACGGCCCGACGTTATCCGGGCACGCGCACAAGAAAACCGATCTTCGGGTCTTTGTCAACAAGTCTTTTGGCAACCGCCCACGAGCAGGGAAATACCCGCTAGGCTCGAAGCGGAATTGCCCGAGCTGCCGGAAATGGAAGCGCTTCGCCGCTCGCTCGACGAGCCGGTCTCCAGCGCGCCGATCGAGCATGCCGGCCCGGCCCACCTGGCGACGCTGAAGACGGCCGAGCCGCCACTGCAGGTGCTCGAAGGCCGCCGCCTCGCCGGCGCCCGGCGGCGCGGCAAGCGCCTGCTCTTCCCCACGGACGACGGAGAGCTGGTGCTGATGGTGCACCTGATGAGCGCCGGGCGCCTGCGCCTGCTCGCGGCGGGCAAGCGCGGCCCCGCGGCGCCGGCCTTCCAGCTCGGCTTCGCCGGTGGAGCCCGGCTGATCCTGACCGAGCCCGGCAAGCGCAAGCGGGCCGGCGTCTGGCTGCTCACACCCGAGCTGGCCGAAAGCGAGCTGGCTCATCTCGGGCCCGACGCGCTCGGGCTGGAGCCCGCGACGCTGGCGCGTATCTGCAAGGGAGAGCGGCGGCGCCTGCACGGCTTCCTGCGCGACCAGCGCGTGCTGGCGGGAATCGGGCGCGCCTGGGCAAACGAGATCCTGCACAACGCCCGACTGTCGCCTTTCGCCCTCGCGGGCGAGCTGGACGGCGAAGCGCTCGAGCGGCTCGGCGCGGCGATCGAGTCGGAGCTCAGGCGCGGGCTCGATCTGCGCGAGCAGGGGCTCTCGAACGACGACGTCTACCGCGTGCACGGCAAGCTGGGACAGCCCTGTTACGTCTGCGCCACCCCGATCGAGCGCATCGCCTTCGAGGAGCACACGATCTACTACTGCCCGCGCTGTCAGACGGGAGGACGAAAGCTCGCCGATCGCCGCCTCTCCCGATTGCTCCGGTAGCCCGGATAATCGGCGAGGCGAGCTTCGACTCGCGAACGATTTTCCCGCAAAGTGCGCGTAAAACGTTTTCCCCAGAGACCGTGAGATCTCGGGATAAGCCCGCAGATGCTGTGGAAAAGATGTCCGAGTCCTTGTTCAAAATCAACGAACATGCGTTCCCTTGCCCGGATAGCTACGCCCTTTTTCGAACACGTCCTTTATCAACAGGCGGTGCGTAGTCGATCGAGCGGGGGCGATTTGTGCCGCCGCTCGATCGAGACGAGGATGAGTGCATGACGTCTGCCGCCGTCAGTCTTGTCGAGTCTGCGCGCGTGCCGCCGCAGAACGTCGAAGCCGAGGAGTACGTCCTCGGCGCGATGCTGCTCGCACCCGGCGCGATCGGAGCGGTCTCGGAGATCTGCAGGGCGGAGGACTTCTACCGGCAGAGCCACGGGCGCATCTACCGGGCGGCACTCGCCCTCTACGGAAGAGGCGAGCCGGTCGATGCGATCACCCTCACCGACGAGCTGGACAAGCTCGGCGAGCTGGAGGACGTAGGCGGGCGCTCGCGGATCCACGAGCTTGCAGCTCTGGTT
>JBAWEP010000004.1:0-5000 GCA_049591255.1 Gaiellaceae bacterium | reverse complement strand
GGACGGCGAGCGGGAGATCGCGGCGCTGCTCGAGCGCCGCCGGGGCGAGCGGCCGAAGGCGATCCGCGCCGAGCTCGGTGGCTCGATGCACGAGAACTTTGGCGTCTTCCGCGCGGAGGGAAAGATGCGCCGCCAGCTCGAGCTGCTGGAAGATCTGCGCGAGCGCTACCAGAGCGTGCTCGTGGAGGACAAGGGCGACGTCTGGAACAGCGATCTCACCCAGGCGCTGGAGCTGGGCTTCCAGCTCGATCTGGCGCTCTGCATGGTCAGCGCGGGGCTTGAGCGGCGCGAGAGCCGGGGCGCCCACTCCCGGCCCACGGACTTTCCCGAGCGCGACGACCAGAACTTCCTCAAGCACTCGCTCGTGCGCTGGTCGAACGACTGGCTCGACCTCTCCTGGAAGCCCGTCACGATCACCAGGTGGCAGCCGCGGAGCAGGAGCTACTGATGGCCGCCGCTGTGAACGTGCTTCGCAAAGGACATGTCGGTATCGCTCGGCGGCCGTGCGTGGAGCGTCTCACTTCTGTTGCAGTTCTTCCCTTGACACCCAACGATGTCGTCGGACACGGGGAAGCTGTTCGAAGCGAGAATTGCCTGCTCAGCGGTTTTTACGCGAGGACGAGAGCAACCTTGGTGTCCGACACCGTTTGGTGTCAAGGACCTGGCTGTCTCGATATTGGAACTCTCGATTCACAGGTTTTCCACGCCCGAAACCCACTCGGTCGGGATGCGAGGCACGACGGCGCTCGCGCTGGACGTCATCGATGAACGTCCGCCTGCAGATCGAGCGCTCCGACCCCGCCACGGGCGAGACACGGCTGCAGCTCTACGAGCTCGAGCTCGGGCGCGAGGCGACGTTGCTCGACTGCCTGGAGGAGATCAAGGACGGGCTGGACGGGACGCTCGCCTTTCGCCGTAGCTGCCGCGAGGGAATCTGCGGCTCCTGCGCGGTGAGAATCGACGGACGGACGGCGCTGGCCTGCCGCACTCCCGTGGCCGAGCTCGTGGCGGAGGGGCACATTCCGCTGATTGCGCCGATCGGGAATCTGCCCGTCGTGCGCGATCTGGTCGTCGAGATGGAGCCGATGTGGCAGAAGATGCGCCTGGTCGAGCCCTTCCTGCGCCCGACCTCCGAGCCGCCCGCCGACGGGCGCGAGACGGTCGTTCCACCCGCCCGGCTCGAGGCCGTGCGCAAGGAGGCGCTCTGCATCAACTGCGGCGCCTGCGTCTCGGAGTGCGACGCGATGACGGTCAGCCCCGAGTTCCTCGGCCCGCATGCCCTGGCCAAGGCCTGGCGCCTGGTCGGCGACCCGCGCGAGGAGGAGACGCGGCCGCGCCTGAAGGCGCTCAGCGGCGAGCACGGCATCTGGGAGTGCACGCGCTGCTACCTGTGCAACGAACGCTGCCCGAAAGGAGTCGATCCGCGTGACGCGATCGCCAAGCTCGGGGCCGAGGCCTTCGTGGCCGGCGTCACGCGCGACCGGGGCGCCAGGCATGCGCGCTGGTTCGTTACCTCGGCGCGCACCACCGGCTGGCTGCGCGAGAGCGAGCTGGTCGTGAAGACGCTCGGCATCGCCGTCTCGATCACGAAGATCCCGCTCGCCGTTCGCCTCTTCCGCCGCGGCAAGGCGCCGCTGCCGCTGCCGCGGCACAAGGCGAGCGAACTCGCTCCGGCGCGCGAGCTGCGCCGCATCGTCGCCGGACAGGACCGGCGCGGGGCGGCAGGCATCGTCCAGGGCGAGCGGGCGCTGGAGAGCACCCGGTCCGCACGCGCACCCGAGCCGGCCGCGCCCAAGGAGGAGAGCTGATGGCGACCTCGTCGCGCCGGATCGCCTACTACAAGGGCTGCCTGGCCGGGCTCTCCGCACGCGAGCTCGACTTCTCTACCAGGGCGCTGGCGCCCAAGCTGGGGCTCGAGCTGGTGGAGCTGGAGAACGTCACCTGCTGCGGCGCCGGCGACATCCAGACGGCCGATCCCGATTACGCCCTGCACCTGAACGCGCGCATCCTGGGCGAGGCCGAGCATGCCGGCCTGGACACGATTCTCACCGTCTGCAACGTCTGCACGCTCAACCTCAGGCAGGCGGCCCGGCAGCTCTCCGACGAGAAGCTGCGCGCGCGCGTGAACGAGAATCTCGAGCGCGCAGGCGCGAGAACCTACTCCGGCGGCGTGGAGGTAACGCACCTGCTCTGGCTGATCGCCCGCGGCGAAGGGCTGGAGAGGTTGCGGGAAGTCGCCGTGAAGAAGCTGGGCGGGCTGCGCGTGGCGCCCTTCTACGGCTGCCAGCTGCTTCGTCCCTCCGCGCTGATGGGCTTCGAGGATCCCGACCGGCCCAGTTCGCTGGAGACCGTGATCGAGGCCTGCGGCGGCGAGCCCGTCGACTACCCCGCCAAGACGCTCTGCTGCGGCTTTCCGATTCTGCTGGCGCGCGAGAAGACATCGCTGGCCGAGCTGGTGCGCCCGCTCGAGCAGGCGCGCGAGGCCGGCGCCGAGGCGATGGTCACCTCCTGTCCGCTCTGCCACCTCTCGCTGGACGGCTGGCAGAGGAGTGCCGAACGGGCGCGGGGGAAGAAGCTCGACATGCCCATCTTCCACCTCTCGCAGCTCGTCGCGCTGGCCGCCGGCCTGGAGCCCGCCCGGCTCGGGGTCTCGCGCCACGTGGTTCCGCTGAAAAGCGTGCTCGCCCGGCTCGAGTCGCCATTGGGAGGCGAAAGATGATCTGGGCGATCGTGGTGCTCGCGCTGCTGGCGCTCCTGGTGCTCGGCTGGGGCGTCTTCGAGGCCGGCTGGTTGCGGCTGATGGAGCTGGAGGTGCCCATCCCGGGCCTGCCGGAAGAGCTCGACGGCCTGCGCATCGCCCACATCGGCGATCTCCACCTCGGCGCTCGCTCGCACGGGCACCGGGCGGTCGTCAACGCCATCGACTGGGTGCGCGAGCGTAGGCCCGACCTGGTGCTGGTGAGCGGCGACCTGCTCTCGCGCCCGCGCGGCGAGGCCGAGCTGAGGCGCCTGCTCGGGAAGCTCGACAACTGCTTCGTAGTTCTCGGCAACCACGACTACGCCCTCTCGCGCGATCCGTTCTCGCGCCCTTCGGCCGTGCATGAGCTCGAGCCGTCGACGCTGCTCTTCGACGAGGCGCGCGAGATCGAGATCCGGGGCAAGCAGGTTCAGATCGTGGGCGTCGATCCGCGCAGCTACCACCTGAAGCGCGCGGCGCCGCAGCTGCTCGCCGATCCCGAGGCGGTGCTTCGAATCTGCCTCAGCCACTTTCCCGGCATCGCCAAGCGGATGCCGGCGCAGTCGTTCGACCTGATCTGTGCCGGGCACCTCCACGACGGTCAGATCGCGCTTCCCTACCCGGGCGGGAAGCTCCGTTTCGCGCACCCGCGCGATCGCCGCGGCAGGGGCCTGATGGAGTACCCGAGTGGCCTCTTGCATCTCACTCCGGGGCTCGGCACGACCTTTCTTCCCTTTCGCATCTTCGCCCGCCCCGAGGCGACCGAGCTGCATCTGCGCTCGGCGCCTCGGCCGTCTCGGCCAGACGCTCATACCGAGATAAGCTCTTAGCTGATGGACGGACAGGCGCTGATCTCGCCGGAGGTGCTCGCTCGCTACGCGGCGGACGCGGCGCGAGAGGTGGAGGGCGTTCGCCGTGTGATCACGGGCCACCTGCGCCGGCAGCCTGGAGTGCGCGTTCGCGTCGGCGACGACGGGGTGCACATGCAGATACCGGTGGTGCTCGACTACGGCATGCCGATCGCGCCCGTCGCGCGCGAGGTGCAGCGTAGAGTGCGCCGCTACCTGAAGGTTATGGCCGACGTCGACCTGTCCGCGGTCGACGTCGTCGTCGCCCAGGTCGAGCCCGGGCAGGAATGAGCCCGCGCCTGGAGCCGCTCTCGCGCGGGACGCTGCCTGGCGCTCCAACCGTCTGTCACGGCTGTGTGTGGTGGCAGGAGCGCGGCGCGAAGAAGGTCGACAAGAAGCGCTGGATCGATCTGGCCGAGGAGAGCTGGGGCCCCTGGGGGATGCTCTATATCGATGACGACAAGCGCCCGCTCGGAGTGATGCAGTACGGGCCCGCCTTCCTGTTTCCGCGCTCGCAGAAGCTTCCGGCCGGCCCGGCCTCGGCCGACGCCGTACTCGTCACCTGTGCCTATCTCATCGATCCAGCCTCTCCCTGGGTAATCCAGTCGCTCTTCCTGGCGGCCGCCGGCGAGGCGCGATCGAGAGGCGCCGAGGCGCTGGAGGCCTTCGCGTATCGCTACTCGGAAGAGGACGACTTCGAACAGCGGCTGATCTGCCATCGCGCGATCTTTCCCACCGACCTGCTGGCCGACCTCGGCTTTGTCACGATTCGCAGTGCCGGCCGCGTGCAGCTCGAGCGACTGGAGCTGCGCGGGCTCGATCCCTGCGCGGAGGTCGCGGAGCCCGGCCTGCTCAGCAAGCTGAAGCGCTTCTACCTGCCCGCGCCGGTGCCGGCGCCGCCGCGGCCCTAGGTTGTTGCGCCTTACTGGCGACTAACAGTTCTTTATTCGCCCGCCACCGAGCCACCCGCCCGCGGGGTCGGTTCAAGTTACTGTCCCGAGCCGCGGCAATCCGCGCGAGAACGTGCAGATTTCGTATCGAATTCGGGTGCCCGAGCCAGTTCGCGCAGGACGAACTTCGAGCACTCACCTCGCTTGCCACGAGCGCGGCCAGGCGGTGGAGTGCTTCGTTTCGCGGCACTTCTCACTTCGCCCGCCACCGAGCGCGGAGCGAAATGACGACCCGTCGACTGGGTGTGATCGGCGAGTGCGAGGCTAGGACGCAGCGCCGAGCGCGGCCGGGCGGTGGAGTACTCCGTTTACGACACTTCTCACTTCGCCCGCCACCGGAGCGCGGAGCGGAATGACGACCCGCCGACTGGGTGCGATTCGGTGGATGCGATGCTAGGACGCAGCCCGCCGCCGAGCGCGGCCAGGCGGTGGAGTGCTTCGTTTACGGCACTTCTCACTTCGCCC
>JBAWEP010000003.1:0-61147 GCA_049591255.1 Gaiellaceae bacterium | reverse complement strand
CCTCTTGCCGCGGACCGCGCAGAGCGCGCCGTGCCCTGCGACCGGCGCGAGGACGTCGTCGCGGGCGCGCGCTTCGTACGCCCGGGCGCGCTCCTGCGAACCGTCCCCGTCTCCTCGAACCAACTTCCAGTCACGCTAGGACGGTTCGACCGCGCAAGCGGGCTTCCTACCCTCGACCGGGTGGAGAGAGGCCGAAATCAGCCGCGCGGGCTCAGCTTCGCGACGAGCGAGCGGAAGACATCGCCGCGTTGCTCGAAGTTCTCGAACTGGTCGAAACTGGCGCAGGCCGGCGCGAGCAGCACGATCTCGCCCGGTCTTGCATTCCCTGCAGCCGTCGCGACAGCCTGCTCGAGCGTCCCGGAGCGCTCGAAGGCGACGCCTGCTCGCTCCAGCGCCCCGGCAATCTCCGCGGCCGTCTCACCGATCAGATAGGCGCGGGCCCGATGACCGTGCAGCAACTCGGCCAGGCCGTCGAACGACTCCCCCTTGCCGCGCCCGCCGAGGATGATGTGCAGCGGCCCCGAGTAGGAGGCGATCGCCCTGCGCGCGGCGGCGGTGTTGGTGGCCTTGGAGTCATTCACGTAGCGAACGCCGCCGACCTCGGCGACGGGCTCGAGCCGGTGCGGCACGCCGGGGAAGGTGCGAAGCGCCTTGGCGATCGCCTCGTCGGCGATTCCGGCCGCGCGCGCCGCCTGCGTCGCGGCGGCCGCGTTCTCGCGATTGTGCTCACCCGGGATCAGCGGCTCGGCCGGAAGTGGATCCGCGGCGTCGAACTCGACGCGGCGGCCGCTCCCGGGCACCTCGCCGAATCCGCGCGGCAGCACGGCCACGTCGCCTTCGAGCTGGTTCTCGAAGATGCGCAGCTTGGCATCGCGATACGCCTCGAGTGAGCCGTGGCGATCGAGGTGGTCGGGCTCGACGTTGAGCAGCAGCGCGACGCGCAGGCGCAGGCGGTCGATGTCCTCGAGCTGGAAGCTCGACAGCTCGCAGACGATCCAGCTGTCCGGATCGAGCTCGCCGTCCAGGTCGCAGACCGCGCGGCCGACGTTGCCCGCCACCTCCACCTTGCGCTCCGCGGCACGAAAGATCGCTCCCAGAAGCTCGGTCGTCGTCGTCTTTCCGTTCGTGCCGGTGACGCCGAGCAAGGGATTCGCAAAGAGGCGCGAGGCCAGCTCGACCTCGCTCCAGACCGGAATCCTTCGCTTGCGCGCCGCGACCACCAGGGGCGCCTCGCTCGGCACGCCCGGGCTCTTCACCAGCAGCCCCGCGCCCTCGAGCAGCCGCTCGCTGTCGATGCCCAGCCTCAGCTCGATGCCCGCCCCGGCCAGCTCGCTCACATCGAGCTCGGTCGAACGGTCGACCGCCACCACGGTCACGCCGCGCCGCGCCAGAGCCAGCGCCGCCGCCCGCCCCGACCGGGCCAGGCCCAGCACCAGCACGCGATCGGGAAACTCGCTCACCTGGACGGGTGGACGTGGAAGTTGAAGCCGATGAAGTTGCGGTAGTAGAGCGCGAAGGCAAGGGCGCAGAGGATGCCGCAGAGGATCCAGAAGCGCACCATGATCTTCGACTCCGACCAGGCCTTCATCTCGAAGTGGTGGTGGATCGGCGCCATCAGAAAGACGCGCCGCCCGAAGAAGCGGAAACTGAAGACCTGGATCATCACCGAGAGCGCCTCGATCAGGAAGATCCCGGCGATCAAGAGCAGCAAGAGCTCGGTCTTGGTCATGATCGCGAAGCCCGCCAGCGCACCGCCGATGCCCATCGAGCCGGTGTCTCCCATGAACACGTCGGCCGGGAAGGTGTTGTACCAGAGGAAGCCGATCAGTCCTCCGATCAGCGCCGCCGCCAGAATCGCCAGATCGACGAGCCTGGGCTCGCGCAAGCCGGGATGCGGCGAGGAGCGCACATAGGCGATCACCGCGATCGAGAGGAAGGTGAAGACGGCGATGATGCCGGTGCCCGCCGCCAGGCCGTCGAGCCCGTCGGTGAGGTTGACGCCGTTGGCCGCGCCCGCGATGACGAAGAACAGCAGTACGTACCAGGCCATGCCCAGGTGCAGGTGCGTGTTCGTGAAGGGAACAGCGATCCAGGTCGGCTGGCCGGCGCGGTGCGCGAGGTAGCCGGCGCCGACGGTGATCAGGACGAGCAGGAGCATCTTCCAGCGACCGGCCAGCCCGAGCGAGCGGCGGCGGCGCAGCTTCATCAGGTCGTCGACGAAACCGATGCCGGCGCAGGCGAGCATGATGAAGAGCACCGTCAGTGCCTCGATCGTGTACTCGCTCAGGATCAGGAAGGCGATCACGGCCGCTCCGAGAAAGAGCACGCCGCCCATCACCGGCGTTCCCTGCTTGACCACGTGTCCCGCCGGCCCCTCCTCGCGGATGTGCTGGCCGACGTCGTGATTGCGCAGGAAGGCGATGAAGCGCGGCCCGGCGGAGATCGAGATCGCGAGCGCGAGGATGCTGGCCACGATCACCCTCACCATCGGGCTCGGAAGGGCGATGTCCTCCGGCAAGACTCTGCTCAGGAGGATGACGCTCACGCTACGAAGGCCTCCTCGAGCGCGTTTGCGACCAGTTCCAGACCTACGACACGCGAGCCCTTGACGAGCACGCAGTCGGTGGGCCGGGCCATCTCCAGCACCAACTCCGCAGCGGCCGCGGCATCGGGCGCCCACTCGCGCTCGGCCACCCCGTCGGCCAGCTCGAGATAGGCGCGAGCGCCTTCCCCGACCGCCAGTAGC
Source organism: Gaiellaceae bacterium (assembly GCA_049591255.1). Taxonomy (GTDB): domain Bacteria; phylum Actinomycetota; class Thermoleophilia; order Gaiellales; family Gaiellaceae; genus Fen-549. Next base: position 58,401 of record JBAWEP010000003.1, on the reverse strand, counting down.
GCGGCGACGCCCAGCTGCGAGGCCCGCTCGCCGATCTCACGGTGATAGCGCTCGCTCTCGGCGCCCAGCTCGGCCATCGTCCCGAGCACGGCCAGGCGCCTGCGCCCGGCGGCGAGCTGGGCCTGATGCTCGAGCGCCGCGGCAAGCGAGGTCGGATTGGCGTTGTAGGAGTCGTTGATGAGAAGTCCTCCGGCGGGCAGCTCGATCTCTTCGCCGCGCCAGCGAGAGAGCCTAATCGTCCGCGCCCCCTCCTGCGCACCTTCAAGCGGCAGCCCCAGCGCGTGGTAGGCCACGAGCGCGGCGAGCGTGTTCTCGGCTTGATGGCGGGCGCTCGAGGCGAGCTCCAGCTCGATCCGCTCACCCTCGATCTCGAAGACGGCGCGGGAGGCCTCGCCGGCGGGCTCGAAGGAGACGAGCGACGACGACGCGCCCGGGCCGAAGCGGCGCAGATCCAGACCGGCCGGTAGGAAGGGCTCGAGCAACGGCTCGCCGGCCGGAACGATGCCAATCCCGCCCGGCTCCAGCCCGCGCAGAAGCTCGGCCTTGGCCTGGGCGACCCGTTCGACCGTGCCGAGCAACTCCAGATGCACCGGCCCGACGCTCGTGACGAGGCCGATATGCGGACGGACGAAAACGCAGGCCTGCTCGATCTGGCCGAGGCCGCGCATTCCGATCTCGACTATCGCCAGCTCGGTGGTCTGCTCGAGCCGGCAGACGGTGAGCGGAATTCCGAGCTCGTTGTTGAAGCTCGCCTCCGCCGCCACGGTCTCGAGCTGCGGCGCGCAGAGCGCGGCCAGAATGTCCTTGGTCGAGGTCTTGCCGGTCGAGCCTGTGATGGCGACGACGCGGGCGCCGGAGCGGGCGCGCACCGCCTCCGCGAGCGCGGCCAGCGCAGCCTCGGCATTCGCCGGCACGAGCACCGCCGCCGCACCGCGCTCGAGCGCCTCGGGCGCGAACTCGCTGCCGCGATTGATCGCCACGAAGAGGTCGCCGTGCTGAACGCGGCGCGAGTCGATGACCACGCCCGTGATCTCCGCGGCGCCGCTCGCTCTCGTCAGCTCTCCTTCGCAGAGCCGGGCGACCTCGTCCAGGGAAAGCGGAATCATCCGCCCGACCCGAGCCGGTCGAGCAGCTCCCCGGCGACCACTCGATCGTCGAAGGGGAGTACCTGGCCGGCGATCTCCTGGCCCTGCTCGTGCCCCTTGCCGGCGATGACCACGACGTCGCCCTCGCGCGCCAGCGTCAGCGCCTGTTCGATCGCCGCCCTCCGCTCGGGCTCCACCTCGACCTTCTTTCCTTCGATCCCGCTCAGTATCTCGTCGATGATCGCCCGTGGCTCCTCGCTGCGCGGATTGTCCGAGGTGACGATGGCGACGTCGGCGAGTTCGGAAGCGATCTCGCCCATCAGCGGCCTCTTCTCGCGGTCGCGGTCGCCGCCGCAGCCAAACACGCAGATCAGCCTGCCGCGCGCCAGCTCTCTCGCCGCCGTGAGCAACCTGGCGAGCGCATCGGGCGTGTGTGCGTAGTCGACGATGACGGTGAAGGGCTGGCCGCGCTCGACCACCTCGAAGCGCCCGGGCACTCCCTTCAGGGCCGCGACACCGGCCGCGATCTGCTCGTCCTCGACACCGAGCAGACGCGTCAGCGCCGCCGCGGTGAGCACGTTCTCGGCGTTGAAGGCGCCGCGTAGCGGGCTGCGCAGCACGAGCTTGCCGAGGCGGATTCGCGTTCCCGCGGCGCCCAGCTCGATCTCGTCGGGGCGCAGATCGGCCTCGCCGCCGCGCCCGAAGGTGAGAACTCTCTCCTGGCCCAGGGCGCGCAGGTCGGCGGCCAGCCGGCGCCCGTAGGCGTCGTCGACGTTGATCGCCGCGGGCGTCTCCTCGCCCGAGAGAAACAGGCGCCGCTTGGCGGCGAAGTAGTTCTCCATCGTCTCGTGGAAATCGAGGTGGTCCTGGCTCAGATTGGTGAAGGCGAGCGCCGAGAAGTGAGCCCGATCGAGCCGGTGCAGCTCGATCGCATGCGAGGAGGCTTCGATCACGCAGCTCCTGTCGCCGGCATCGAGCATCTCACGGAAGAGACGCTGCAAATCGATCGCTTCGGGCGTCGTTCGCGCCAGCTTCCGCGGCTCTCCGCCGACGCGGCTCTCGACCGTTCCCACCAGTCCTGGGCGCCGCCCGGCAGCGGCGAGGATCTCGTAGACGAGATAGCACGTCGTCGTCTTGCCGTTCGTGCCGGTGACCCCGGCCAGCTGGAGCTCGCGCGTGGGCTCGCCGAAGAAGACGTCGGCGGCCTCGGCCATCGCCGCGCGCGCCGAAGCGACCACCAGCTGCGGCACGTCCAGCTCCAGCGGACGTTCCACCACCAGCGCGACGGCCCCGCGCTGCACGGCCTCGGGCGCGAAGTCGTGCCCGTCCGCGCGCATCCCGGGCACGCAGAAAAAGAGCGAGCCCTGTTCGACGGCGCGCACGTCGTAGGCCAGGCCGCGCAACTCGACAGGAGCACGCCGGATTGTCTCGCGGGGCTCGAGCGCCGCGCTCAAACGCTCCAGATCCATCGCGGGGCGAGTTTACCAACCCGCCCCGACCAGTCTCTTCTCTGCGTCGCTCGCCGGATCAGCTCGACCGGTCGGGCGGAATCTCGAGATAGCGCAGGCAGTCGAGCGCAATCTGCTGGAAGGCAGGCGCCGCGACGCTGCCACCCCAGATCGTGCTCGGCTCGTCGACCGTGATCAGGATCACCAGCCGCGGATTCGAGGCCGGCACGATGCCCACGAAGGACGCCACGTACTTGGAGCTCGAGTAGCCGCCGCTGGAATCGGCCTTCTCGGCGGTGCCGGTCTTTCCCGCCACGGAATAGTTGGGAATCTCGGCTTCCGTCCCCGTCCCCTTGTCGACGACGCTGCCGAACATCGTCATCAGCTCGTCGGCCACCGCGGTGCTCACCACGCGGCGCCGCTTCGGAGCCGGCGCCGGCTTGCTGCCGATCTGCTCCACGAGATGCGGTTGCAGCCATACGCCCTTGTTCGCTATCGCCGCGTAGGCGGCGGCGAGCTGAATCGGCGTCACGGCGATTCCCTGGCCGATCGGGATCGTGCCTTCTGCCGATCCGTACCACTGGTCGAGCGGCAGCACGATGCCCTTGCTCTCACCCGGGAAGTCGATGCCCGTCGTCTCGCCGAAACCGAAGCGCTTGATCCAGCCGGCGAGCCGCTCGCTACCGAGTCGCTGCGAGATCTTGATCGCGCCGACGTTCGAGGACTGGGTCAGGATCTGCGACACCGACAAGCTTTCCGTACCGCGCGGGTGGGAATCGTGAATCGTCTTATCCGCGACTCTGATCGAATACGGCAGCGTGAAAGTGGTCTGCGGTGTGACAACACCCTCGGAAAGCGCCCCGGCGACGGTCACCAGCTTGAAGGTCGATCCGGGCTCGTAGGCGTCGGTGACCGCCCGGTCGCGCGTGAGCTCGTTGGAGGTGCTCGAGGTGTTGTTGGCGTTATAGGAAGGCACGGTGGCCATCGCCAGCACAGCGCCCGAGTGTGGATCCAGGATGACGGCCGAGGCCGAGCGCGCGTGATACGTCTTGCGAGTCTGGGCCAGCACCTGCTGCACGTAGAGCTGAATCGTGTTGTCGATCGTCAGAGTGAGATCGGTGCCGGCCTTCTCGTAAGTCTTGCTCTGTACGTCGATCACACTGCCGGCGGGATCTCTGACCTCCGTCTGCTTACCGTCACGTCCCGTGAGCGAGTGGTCGTACTCGAGCTCGAGCCCGGCCACGCCCCGGTTGTCGATGTTGGCGAAGCCGAGCGTCTGGGCGGCGAGCTTTCCCTGCGGATAGATCCGCTTCGGCTCTCGGGTGTAGTCGAAGCCCGCAAGCTTCATTCGCTTCAGCTGCCCGGCCTTGGCGGCCGGCGCCTGCCTGGCGACGTAGACGAACCCCTTCGAGCGATCGGAGAGGGCACCGAGCAGATCGGCCTCAGCCTGCTGATCGAGCCCGAGCACCATCGCCGCACGCCGCGACTCCTTCGCCGGCGACTTGACCAGCTTGGGATCGGCAGAGATCGTGACGGAGTCTTCGTTCGTCGCCAGCTCTACGCCGTTACGATCGAAGATCGAGCCGCGCGGCGCCGGGACGGGAACGGTCTGCGTCTGCTGCGCGTCGGCGAGAGCGGCAAGCGAGCTGGCTCGAACCACCTGGATCCAGCTCGCCCGAACGAGAGCTATCGCAAGGACAAGTGCCAGTGCCGCCCCGAGCAGGCGAATTCTTCGGTTCGCCGCCCGCTGGGTCACTTTCCGCCCGCGCCGAGCCGGACGTAGGTCGTCTGGTCGGGCGTGGCAACGACCAGACCGAGCCTCTTCTGGGCGACGCTCTCGATGTGCGGTGAGGAGGTTGCTTGAGAAAGCTGCGAGCGGAGATCGAGATTCTGATCGCGCAGCTGCGCCTGCTCGTTGGAGTAGCTCTCGAGCTGCATGTTCTGGCGCAGGACGGCGACGTTGACGGCGACGACGCCGGTCAGAAGCGTTGCCAGAGCGACGATCCAGACGATGCCGCCGCGCACGCTGCGCTGGGCGGCCTTGCGCCTTCTTCGCTGCGGTGCGGCCCGCGATGCCTGAGGCCTCGGCGCAGTCCTGGCAGCCGGCCGGGTGGCAACACGTGCAGTCGCCGCGCTCACAGCTTCACCGCCGCGCGCAGGCGAGCCGAAGCGGCTCGCGGATTGATGGCAAGCTCACGCGGGCTCGGGCGAATGGCCTTGCGGCCGAGCAGGCGCATCTCCGCCTCGTGCCCGCAGGTGCAGATCGGGAAGTCGGGCGGGCAGATGCAGCCGTGCTCCTTGGCGCGCAGGAAGCGCTTGACGATTCGATCCTCGAGCGAGTGAAAGCTGATCACGGCCAGGCGACCGCCGGGGCGAAGCAGCTCGAGCGCGCTGGGCAGCGCGTCGGCGAGCGACTCCAGCTCGTCGTTGACGGCGATACGAAGCGCCTGGAAGACGCGCTTGGCTGGATGCCCCTCGCCGAACCGCGCCGGCGCCGGAATGGCGCCTCTGATCGTCTCCACCAGCTCGGAGGTGCGCGTTATCTCTTCTCTGCGCCTGCGCTCCACGATCGCCCGCGCGATCGACCTGGCGTAGCGCTCCTCGCCGAAGCGGCGGAAGATCTTCTCCATCTCCTTCGCGCTCGCCTCGTTGACGAGGTCGCGCGCCGAATACTCCTCGGACGGGTCCATGCGCATGTCGAGCGGTGCGTCGACCGCGTAGGAGAAGCCGCGCTCGGGCCGGTCGATCTGCATGCTCGAGACGCCGAGATCGAGCAGGACCGCGTCGGCGCGGACGCCGTTTTCGGCCAGGCGCTCGAGCACGTCGGCGAAGTCGCCGTGCAGGAGACGCGCCTGTACCCCGGCTCTGCGCCGGAAGCTTTCGAAGTAGGGACGCACCGCTGGATCGCGATCGATCGCGATCAGCTTTCCCTCGCCACGCAGGTCGGCCGCGAGCAGGCGCGCATGACCGCCCGCGCCAAAGGTCGCGTCGACCGCCGTCTCCCCCGGACGAACGGCGAGCAGCTCCCGCACCTCATCCGCGAGGACGGGAACGTGGTCAGTCGCGTTGGGCTGCAAGGCGTTCGGCAGCATCTTCGACGTTCTCCTCTACTTGTTTCATGTAATCCCGCCAGGCCGCGCGATCCCAGATCTCGAGGTGATCGAGAACCCCGACCACCATGACCTCGCGCTTGAGACCGACACTCTGAATCAACGCCTGCGGCACCATCACTCTTCCCTGCCGGTCGGGAACCGCCTCGACCGTGCCCGAGAAATAGAAACGGTGCATCAGCCTGCTCTCGCGGGAGAGCGGATCGAGCTCGGCGAGGCGAGCCTCGATCGAGCGCGAGAACTCCTCTTTCGTGTAGATGCTGAGGCAGCTGTCCATGCCGCGCGTGAGCACCAGGCCCTCGGCAAAGCGGGGCCTGAACCGGGCTGGAAGGGTCAGCCGGTTCTTCTCGTCAAGAGTGTGTTCGTGCTCGCCGGAAAGCATGAGAGTGATCGTTTGAGTGGTCCACGTGGCCCCACTTTACCCCACAATTTCCCACATTGCAACACAATACGACGGGAAACGTGCTCGATCCTCCACGGAAGCCCGCCGAGGTCCACCGGATGCCGGCTCGACGCTATGGAGTGAGATTCGGGGCGATTTCGTTACGCAGCGGCCCAGAGTTTCTGAATACGCTGAAACCGGGTGGTGGGCTGGGGTGCCCCGGGCGAGCCCGCAAATAGCGTGAATCGAGGCCGCGCCAGCCGGCCGAGCGAAGGCTGAGCTAGCCGGCGAGCGTGTACTGACGCTCGTAGGGGCCGTTGCCCGTGAGGACGGTAGCGCCGCAACGAGACGCCAGCTCGACAGTTTCGGCGATCGGCATTCCCGCGGCCAGACCGTAGGTGAGCCCTGCCGCGAAGCAATCGCCGCAGCCGTAGGTGTCGACGATCGGGCCGGGAGGCTCGACCGAGTCGTAGTGACCGCCGGGCTCGAGCGAGCCGCCATCTTCTCCTTCGGTGCGAACGACGAGACGCGGCGGCGGATCGAGGTCGCCGCTTTCGTAGCGCTCGCCGGCGTCCGAGCTACTGCCGACGATCGCATCCAGCTCGACGCCGGCTTCCTGCAGCACCTCGAGGGAGCGTGAGGCGGCAACCAGCACGCGCGCCTTGCGGGCCTGGCGAACGGTCTCCGCATCGCCGCTGACGAAATAGACGCCGTCTGCCCGCTCGAGCTCGCTCCAGGGCAGATCGGGGTCGTCGCCGCGCAGGGTCAGCCTCTCCCCCACGACCGTGATCGTTCGCTCGCCATCGTCGTCGATGAAGGTGACTCCATAGCGCTGCGGCAGATCGATCTCGCTGGCGATCACCTGGACGCGCTGCGCCTCGAGCCTCTCCCGCGAATGGCGGCCGCGCTCGTCCGCTCCGAAGGTGGTGAAGAGCATCGCGTCGCCGGCGAGATTCGCAAGCTGGACGGCCGCCACCGCGCCGCCACCAGCCGCATCGCCCCAACCGCGACTGGCGTGCGCTATCTCACCCTGCCTGGGCAGACGAGAGACTCGCAGGAAATCGATCCACTCGACATGACCAACGACGGCGACGCGCACGATCTAGAGCCTATCGAGTGAGGGCGGTTCGAGGGCTCGAGTTCAAGCCGCCGGGGACGGGCGCCGAGAAGTGAGCAAGCAATCGCCGCCGGCGAGGACTGAAAGGCCAACACGATCACACGACTCGACAGACGCGCCGGCTGGATTGGAGTCGCGGCGCTGGGTGGCGCCTTACTGCTACAGGCGGCGATCGTCGTCACGGCCGCGCTGCGAAGCGGTCCCTCTTCCTACGACGCCGCCGGCTCGGTGCTTCTCTCGGCTTATCCGCACCTCTCCGATGTCGCGCTGATCGCGGGCATGAACGCCGCCTGGCTGGCCGCGATCTCGATGCTGGCATGGCCGATCGCTCGTCTCTGGAGCTGGGACATCCACGACACCTGGGATCACCCCGGCGTGAACGCGGCGGCCCGCATCCTCTATCCCCTGGTCGCCGTATGCCTGCTGACCGGGCTCTGGTGGGTCTTCTCCGAGCAGGCCCGCGCGCTCGACGGGCGCCTGGTCTCGCACTGGGCGCTGTTCACCACCCTCGTACACGGAACGCCCGAGCTGGGTGCCTTGCTTCTTCCGCTTGCGGCGGCGGCCAGCTGCATCTTCAGGCCGGCCTCGAGGCCGGGACGGTTGCTTCTTCGAGCCATCTCGGTATCCGTCCCGCTCGTTCTCATCGCGGCTTTCGTCGAGGTCTACCTGACCCCGCATCTGCTCATCCCGCTGCAAGCTTGAGCTCGGCCCGCTCGGTCGGGCTTGCGTCAGAACGGCCTGGAGTTGGAACATGGACGTTGTGAGCAAGCCCGTCAGCGCCGTGGTCGCAGGTCACATCTGCCTGGACGTGATCCCAACTCTCGCTCCTTCGACGGAGGAATCTTTTCGCGAGGCCTTTCGTCCCGGCCGCCTGATCGAGGCCGGAGTCGCGCTGCTCTCGCCCGGCGGGCTCGTGTCGAACGCCGGTCTCGCCCTTCATGCCCTCGGGATACCGACCACGCTCGCGGCCAAGGTGGGCGACGACCCCTTCGGGGACATCGTCCGCGAGCTCGTCGAGTCCCACGGAAGCGGCCTATCGGCGGGGCTGAAAGTGGACGGCGAGAGCTCGACTCCCTACACCTTGATCGTCAGCCCGCCCGGCGTCGATCGCCTCTTCCTGCACCACCCCGGAGCGGCGGGCTCCTTCGGCGCGGAGGACATCGACTTCGCGCTGCTCGAGCGCTCCACGCTGTTTCACTTCGGCTATCCACCGCTGATGCGGCGCATGTACCGAAACGGCGGGCGCGGGTTGGTCGATCTGTTCGAGCGCGCGCGGGCGACCGGCGTGACAACGTCGCTCGACATGAGCTATCCCGATCCGGCCTCGGAGAGCGGCCACGTCGACTGGCGAGAGATCCTCGAAGCAGTCCTTCCCTTCGTCGACGTCTTTTCGCCCAGCCTCGACGAGCTTCTGTTCATGCTGCGGCGGCCACTTTTCGAGCAGCTGTCGCGGCAGCGGCTTGCGCCGGATCCGAGCGAGCCTGCGCTTCTACACGAGCTCGGCGAGGAGCTGGCAGAACTCGGCGTGGGCATCGCCGCGATCAAGCTCGGCGAGCGCGGTCTCTATCTCAAGACGGGAACGCCGGAGCGGATCGCCGCCCTCGGCCGAGCCCGCCCTTCCGATCCCGCCGACTGGGCCGGCAGGGAGCTCTGGGCTCCGTGCTTCGAGGTCGAAGTCGCCGGTACCACCGGAGCGGGCGACGCCACCGTTGCCGGACTGCTGACCGCACTCCTGCGCGGCCTCGACGCCGAGAGCGCAGTCACGGCCGCGGTCGCCGTCGGGGCTTGCGACGTCGAGAGAACGGATGCGCTGAGCGGCCTGCGCAGCTGGGAGGAAACCCTCGCGCGGATGCGTTCCGACTGGCGCCGCCTACCGCTCGAGCTGGACGATCCGGCCTGGTCATGGAAGCCCGCCAAACAGCTCTGGATGAGGATCCCCGAGACGCGTTCGGCGCGCTAGAGTCACTCTCTCATCGAACAGGGAGAGGGGACGATGACCGTCGCGACAGAGCTTCAGAACGAGACCTTCGTCATGCCGCGCTCGACCGGGCGCACATTCGTCGACACGCCGATCGGCCTGCTCATGATCGAGGCCTCCGAGATTGGGCTGACCCACGTCGTCATCTCCTCCTCGGGCATCGAGAAGACCCGCGAGCCCGAGCCAGAGCCGGGCAGCATTCTCGCCCGGGCCAAGAGGCAGTTCGAGGAGTACTTCACTGGGGCCCGGCGCGAGTTCGACCTCCCCTTCGATCTCGACGCGAACGATTTCGTGCAGCGCGTGCGCGACGAGGCGGTCGCGCACGTTCCCTATGGCGGAACCGTCAGCTACGGCGAGCTGGCCGCGATGGCCGGCTCACCGCGCGCCGCCCGCGCCGCCGGCAACGTGATGCGCTCGAACCCGCTGATGATCGTTATCCCCTGCCACCGCGTGGTCGGCGCCGACGGCTCGCTGCGCGGCTACGGCGGGCTCGGCTGCGGGCTCAGCGTCAAGCGCTGGCTGCTCGACTTCGAATCAACTTCAGGTGCCGGACTTCAGTCTGGCACCTGACTGCAATTCGGTCTGTCCGAAGCGCCTCGATCTTGAAGCTGAGAAAACGCGCTCGCCTCGCCAGCACTAAGCGCCTCTCGCTAGCCGTCCAGCAACCGGTAACCCACTCCCCACTCGTTGATCACGAAGGGGCCGGCGCCGGGGTGCGCGAGCTTGCGGCGCAGGCGCGAGGCGTGCGAGTCGACCGTACGCGTGCGCCCGATCGAGCGGAAGCCCCAGACCTCGCGAAGTAATTCCTCTTTCGAAAAGACGCGGTGGGGAGCGCCGGCCAACTTCGCCAGCAGCTCGAACTCCTTGGCGGCGAGTAAGACGCGCTCGCCCGCCACCGTCACCCTGCGCGTCTGCCGGTCGAGCTCGATCTCACCGGCGACGAGAAACTGGCGCGAGTCGGGAGCGGCGCGGCGCAGCACCGCGCGGATGCGAGCCACCAGCTCCTGGTGGTGGAAGGGCTGGGTGAGGTAGTCGTCACAGCCGCGCTCGAAGGCCTGGACGCGATCGATCGCGTCGGATTCTGCGCCGCCGAGCACTATCACCGGCACCTCGCGATTCCATCTCCGGCCGGGCTCGCCTTCGCGCAGGCGCCTGCAGATCTCCACGGCGGAGGCATCGGGTAGCTCGTGACCGACCAGGACTAGATCGGGCAAGGCCTGTTCGGCCAGATTCAGCGCCTCGGCGCCGGCGCCGGCACAGGCAACCGCGAAGCCCGCCACCGAGAGCTGGCGCTCGAGCAGGCCGCGAAACTGTGGCTCCGGCTCGGCGAGTAGGACTGCTGCGCTCATGCAGGCGACGCTAACAGGCCGCGCAAGGCGTGAAAAGTGTCCCTTTCGGCCCGCTTAACGGCGGAATCGTGACGGGCTTTCCCCAACCGGCCGGCGCGGTCACGGCTCCTCGAGACGGTGCTCAGAGTCGTCCGGAGCGAATCACGCCCCAGAGCAGCCAGAGCCCGAGCACGCCCGAGAAGATGAAGCCGGCGAAGGAGATGACGTTGACGCCCAGCGCCTTCGGGCCGGTGTGCGCGAAGATGCCGATCAGGCTCGAGCCGAGCAGCCCGCCCATCACGATGAAGGCGATGACGAGCCGGTTGAAGGCCACCGAGACCTGGTGGATCGCATCTTCCAGGCCCTTGTGCACGAAGCCGATCTCCAACCGGCCCTCGCGCGTCTGGGTCAAGACGCCGTGCAGCACGTCGGGCAGCTCGCGCCCGATCCGCGCCAGCTCGACCCCGTCGCGACGCGCGCGCCGGAGGACTCGCTCCGGGCTGAAGCGCTGGCGTATGAGATCGCGGGCGTAGGGCTTGGCGATCTCGAAGACGTTGAAATCGGGCGTCAACTCGACCCCAACCGCCGCCAGCGTCGCCAGCGCCTTGTCGAGAATCAGGAACCTGGTCGGCAGGCGCAGGTTGAGCGAGTAGATCATCGCGAAGACCTCGCGGATCACCTGCAGCGGATCGATCTCGGCCAGGCTCGCTCCGTGGTAGCGGTAGTAGTTCTCGCGCAGCTCGAGCGCGAACTCCTGCTCGCGGGCGGGCGGGCAGCGCACGCCGAGGTCGTACATGCGCTGTGGCAGCGCATCGACATTCTCGGCGGCCGCATCGATGAACAGGCGCGTCAGCCGGCCCATGTCCTCGTCCGAGAGCCGACCGACCAGCCCGAAGTCGACCAGCCCGATCTCGTCCACGCTGCCGAGCACCAGGATGTTGGCCGGATGCGGATCGCCGTGGAAGGCGCCGTGCTTGAAGATCATCTCCATCCAGGTCCTGGCGACCCTGTTGGCCAGTGTGCGGCGCTCCTCGTCCGAGAGATCGTCGCCTAGGTCGGCGAGCTGCGTTCCCTCCAGGTACTCGAGCGTGAGCACGTGCGGGCGGGTGTAGGTCCAGTAGATGCGCGGAACGCGAACGTGCGTGTTGGAGGCGAACTGCCTGCGCAGCATGTCGGCGTTTCGACCCTCCTGGTGGTAATCGAGCTCGCGCCGGATCGAGCGGGCGAACTCGTCCACGACCGCCTGTACGTCGACGAAGTCGAGGGCTCGCACCCGTTCTTTGAGAATCCGCGCGGCCTGGTAGAGCAGGCTCAGGTCCGACTCGATCTGCTCGGGGGCGCCGGGGCGCTGCACCTTGACCGCGACCGTGTGACCGTTCGGCAGCACCGCTCTGTGCACCTGCCCGATCGAGGCCGCCGCCACCGGCACCTCGTCGAACTCGACAAAGAGCCGCTCCAGCGACTGGTCGAAGTCCTCCTGGATGACGCGGCGCACCTCGGCGAAGGCGAACGGCTTGACGTCGTCCTGCAGCCCGCGCAGCTCGCTGATCACGTCGGGCGGAAGCACATCCGGGCGCATCGAAAGCAGCTGGCCGAACTTGACGAAGGTCGGGCCGAGCTCCTCGAGCATCGCGCGCAGGTGACGGCCTCGCTCCGAGATGGCCGGCTCCTCGAGGCGCAACTTTCGCCGCCCGGGAATCAGATCGCCCAGATGGTGGCGCGCGAGCAGGTAACCGAACCCGTGTCGCACCGCAACCTGCGCGATCTCCGAGAGGCGACCGAGATTGCTCGCGGTGGGATGCGCGGCCATGCCGTCAGTTTGACAGGAAGAACGACACGGATGCGCTCACGAAGGCCGTTTTCATACGAGACTTGTATCCACGGCAATCGAGCCCGAATCGCCTTTTGCAGCGGCTCTAGGCCGATCCCGGCAACCGCTTGCGGCTCGGCGGGCGCGGCGCCGCGATCAGCGACTCGGCGCGAAGATAGGCCAGCCCGACCGCGGGCAGGTCGCTCAGGCGCTCCAGGCAGACGTAGCGCGGCCGCCACTCCGGCCGGAACTTGTGGCTGAACGAGCTCAGGCGCTCGAGCTGGAAGACGGAGTCGAGCCCGAGCAGCGTCCTGCGCGCCAGCCGGTAGCGCAGCCGCCCCTGCTCGTCGACGTTCAGCAGGCTGCGGAAGGCGCAGAAGTTGAGCGACAGCTCGCTCACTCCCGCCTCACGCGCCCAGGCCAGTGCCTCGACGATGAGGAATTCGGAGATCCCTCCGGGGCAGCCCGGCAGCCGCCGTTGCGTCGACAGCGAGTAGCCGCCGCCGGCCGGGCTGGGAACCAGGTGCAGGAAGGAGATCGGCTCCTCGCCCCTGTCGTAGGCGAGGGCGAACACGCCCCCCGGGGCAAACAGGTCGTCCATGGCCATCGAGAAGCCGCGCTCGCGGCGCCCGGCCAGCCAGGCGAGCGAGATCTGCTCGATGTTCAGTCGCAGCTCCTCGTCGGCGTCTTTCACGCGCACGACGCGGAAGCGGATGCCGTCGCGCTCGGCGACCTTCCGCGCCGACTGGCGCACCTTGCGCAGGGCGCGGCCCTCGGTCGAGAAAAGCTCAGGGCGGATGAACGCCTCGTCGCCGATCTTGATCACCCGTCCCAGCCCCTGCTCGCGATAGAGGCGAAGGCGTTCGCGATCGGCGCCGACGACGGCGACGCGCCAGCCGTTGTCGCGAGCGCGCGCGACGAAATCGGCCACGAGGCTCGCGAACTCGCTCTCTTTGCCCACCGGGTCGCCGCTGACGAGCGCCGAGCTGCCGACCAGGCGATAGGCCAGGAAGGAGTCGCCGCTGGGTGAGAAGTAGAAGCTCTTGTCGCGCCGCAGGCTGAAGAAGACGAGGCTGTCGTAGCCGAAGCTCTCGACCAGCTCTCTGGCGCGGTGCCGTTCCTCTAGCGACTGGCTGACGTGCTCGGGTAGCGGGCCGAGCCAGAGAACGAGCGAGCGCAGCGTGAGCAGCAGCGCGACCGCTCCGATCAGATCGTCGAGGCGATCGGGCATGCCGTGCGCGCCGAAGAAGATGCCGGCGCCGACGATCGCCGTCGCGGCCAGCAGGGTGCCGGCAACCGGGCGCCGCGCGGCCGGGTCGCCCGGAGCGTCGAAATGGGAGCGATAGCGCAGAAGCGCGACCACGAGCAGCAGGCTGATGATCGACTCCTCGAAATCGAGGCCCTTCGCCAGATGGGCAAGAGCGACTCCGATCACCGCGACCATTGCCAGCGTCCAGGCCCGCCGCCGCCCGCGCGCCAGTGAGCGCGAGAGCAGAAGCAGAGCCAGACCGAAGGAGAGTGCAAGCACCCGGGCCAGCTCGGGGAAGCCCGGCGGGAGAACGCCCCTGACGAGATCGGCGCGGTTGGCCAGCTCGGGTGTCAGGGCCGAGACGAGCGCGATCACGCCCACCAGCGCCGACGCGGCTGCCAGCACCGCCTCGACGCGAGGCCGGGGCAAGCGCTTCGAGCTTGTCGCCGTCAGCCGGATGGCTCTCACGCCGAGTCGCTGTCGCGCTCGATCAGATGCAAGCGGTGCTCGAGCTGAGCTATCCGTAGCTCCAGCTCGTCGGCCTCCTCGCGCGTCACGAGACCGATCTCGCGCGCGATCGCGCTCACGCGGTTCGCCGCCTGGCCACCCACACGTGCCGCGTCTTCCCGCCAGCTCTCGACCTGACTGCGCAGCAGCTCGCGCGCTTCCTCGACGCTGGCGACGTTTCCGCGGGCGGCGATAGCCTCGGCCAGGGCGTCGATCCGATCGGCTGTCAGGGCGGCCACGCCGACGGCTGCCAGCGCCAGCTCGCTCACGAACTGCCGTGAACCGCTAGCGGGGCCGTCCATGTGGCCTCGTGCGTCGCCGCTGCCGGCGGCGCTCCCGCTTGGCAGCGTCCGAGGTTGTGTCGATGCCGGCTGCTACGACGGTGTCGGCCACCGCCATCGCCGGCTGCGGCAGGGCCTTGCCCACCGGCTCGCCGCGTCCCAGGCGCTGGAAGTCCTGGACGCCGAGGCGTCGCGCGAACTCGGGCTCGCGCTCCTTCCAGATCGTGAGCAGCGGAGCCGCCACGAAGATCGAGGAGTAGGCGCCCGCCGTGATGCCGATCAAGAGCGCGAAGGCGAAGTCCTTGAGCGTGGCGCCGCCGGCGACGAAGAGCGCTCCAACCGGCAGCAACGTGATGAAGGTGGTTGCCAGAGAGCGGCGGATCGTCTCCCAGATCGACACGTTGGCGATGCGCGCGAACGGCGCCTGGCGCATCAGAGGCACGTTCTCACGGATGCGGTCGAAGATGATGATTGTGTCGTAGACCGAGTAGCCGAGCACGGTCAGCACCGCGGCCACCGTCGAGGTGGTCACCTCCCGGCCCGTCAGCGCATACACCCCGACCGTGATCACGATGTCGTGCAGCACGGCGACGATCACCGGTATGGCGAACTTGAAGTCGAAGCGCATCGAGATGTAGGCGATGATCAGCAGGAAGGAGACGATCAGCGCCTTGATCGCGCTGCTCGCGACGTCCCTGGCGAAGCTCGCGGAGACGGTCTGGCTGCTGATATTGGTCGCGTTGGCCTGCGACTGGAGCTTGCTTTCGAGCGTCCTCTCGACCTGGTTACTGGGCGAGCGCAGGCGAATCTGGAAGCTCTTGTAGCTCTCCGAGCCGCCGACCGTCTTTCCCGTGCCCTGGACCTGAGCGCTGGTCTCGCCGGTGGTGTTGATGACGATGTTGCGCACCGTCCCGAGCTGGGTTGGTTTCGAAGTAGGGACAACGAGCTGCGTCCCGCCCTTGAAGTCGATGCCGAGGTTGAGACCCTTGAGGCCGAGCGAGAAGGCGCTGACCAGCACGACGATTCCCGATATCCCGAGCCAGAGGAAGCGCTTGCGCATGAAGTCGATCTGCAGCCAGCGCCCGCGCTGGGCTCCGTGGGCGCCCATGAAGCTCGGGTTGTTGAACCAGCGGAAGTTCGAGAGCAGTCCCAGCATGGCGCGCGTGCCGGCAACAGCCGTGACCAGCGAGATGCCGGTGCCGAGCAGCAGCATCAGCGCGAAGCCCTTGACCCCCGCCGTGGCGACCAGGAAGAGCACGGCGGCGGTGATCGCGGTGACCACGTTCGCGTCGAGGATGGTGTGGAAGCCGCGCTCGTAGCCGGTGGCTACCGCGGCCTTCACCGACTTGCCCGCGCGGGACTCCTCCTTGATGCGCTCGAAGATGACGACGTTCGCATCGGCCGCGACGCCGATGGTGAGGATCATGCCCGCGAAGCTAGGCAGCGACAGGGTGACGTTGAAGAGCAGGATCACCCCGTACAGGAAGGCGGCGTAGATGCCGAGGCCGATGACGGCCACCAGCCCGAGGAAGCGGTAGAGAGCGAGCAGGAAGACGACAACCAGCGCCAGCCCGACGATGGCCGCAATCAGGGCCTGGTGCAGCGAGTCCTTGCCGAGCGTGGCCGAGACGAGATCTGTAGAGGCGGTCTTGAAGGGAATAGGCAGCGCACCGGTCTGCAGCACGGTGGCGATGTCGTTGGCCTCGCCCATAGAGCCGATGCCCTCGATGATCGCCCCGCTGATCGAGGGATCGATCCCGCCCTGAAGCGAGTTGTCGGTGAAATCGATCTGCGGGTAGGTGATCAGCTCTCCGTCCAGCACGACCGCGAAGTGCTGAGGAGACTGCAATGCGTTCCCTCGCGTCCACTCGTTGCCGGTGATCAGGTGGAAGACCTTGTTGCCGTGAGAGGTGAAGCTGAGATCGACCTGCGGCCCCTTCGAGCCGAACTCGGCGCGAATGCCGCCCGCGTTCAGGTCGGCGCCGCGCAGGTTGGGGCGAGCGGAGAAGAGGTAGTACCAGGTCTGCTTGGGCTTGGGCTGGAAGCCCCCGTTCGGGCCCGGGCAGTAGCGACTGGTCACCTGGTCGCAGGAGACGACCGTCTCCGTCTTCGGCACGCCGAGGACGATGTCGCTCTTGCTCGTCTGCTTCGGGTTCTCCTTCTGCCAGGTCTGAACCTGCTTGAGACTGTTGAACGGCGTCTGCGTAGCGAGGCTGTGATCCTTGTGGAAGAGGTAGAAGCTCGAGGCGTTCGCGCCCTTCGCGTGCGGCTTCACGAGCGGATTGTTGAGCAGATCGAAGAGCTTGTTCGGTACCGGCACGTAGTTGTTCACCGAGACGCCGTTGACCAGCTTGGTCTCCAGATCGAAGAGCTGGAGCACCGCCTTCTTGCCGATCACGTCCATCGCCCGCTGCGGGTCCTTCACGCCGGGCAGATCGATGACGATCTCGTCGGTGCCCTGGCGGCGGATGTCGGGCTCGGAGACGCCGAGCTTGTCGACGCGCTTGCGCATGATGCTGAGCGAGCGGTTCATGGCCTCGTTGGTCACGACCTGGTCGGGCGCGGGATCCGCCTTCTTCACCACCTGCAGGCCGCCCTGGAGATCGAGCCCGAGCGCCGGCGCCTTGTACAGCGGCGAGCTCGGCGCAGCGAAGACGAAGACCGCGGCCAGCGTGGCCGCGATCAGCAGGAGCAGGATGAGATGGGGTCGGCGGGAGGACACTAGAGCTGCAGCTTAGCTTGACGAATCGCTGTTCGAGGCGTCGTCTGTGCGCCCTTCCTCCGCCGCGGTCGGTTCTTTCGCCGGAGCCTGATCCGGAGAGAGCACTACGTGAGCGAAGTTGGAACGCACGCTAGACCTTCGATCGGGCGCCTGACTAGACAATGTGCGAGCGCCTCAGTTGGAATTGTGCAGATTGCAACTACCCTCATGCCGGATCGATTTGCAAAAGGGGCGCTCAAGCCGCCTCCCGAGCGAGCCGGTCGAGAGCGTTGCGCTTGTAGCTCGCCAGCTCTCCGCGCACGATCGCCTCGCGCGCGCCGCCCACGAGATCGATCAGGAAGCGCAGGTTGTGCAGGCTGAGTAGGCGCAACCCAAGCAGCTCCTGCTGGTTGATCAGGTGACGCAGATAGGCCCGCGTGAAACGGCGGCAGGCCGGGCAGTCGCAACCCTCCTGCAGCGGACGCGCGTCGCGAGCGAAGCGCGCGTTGCGGAGATTGATCCTTCCCTCCCAGGTCAGCGCCGAACCGGTGCGGGCGGTGCGCGTCGGCAGCACGCAGTCGAACATGTCGATGCCGCGCTCGATCACCTCCAGCACGCCCTCCGGGTCGCCGATGCCCATGAAGTAGCGGGCCTTCCCGGCCGGCAGAAGCGGCGCCGAGAAGCCCGTCGCCTCGAGCATGGCCGGGCGCTCCTCCCCCACGCTCAGCCCGCCGAGCGCGTAACCGTCGAATTCGAGCGCACCGAGCTCCTCGGCCGAGCGGCGCCTCAGCTCTCGGTCGGTGCCGCCCTGGACGATGCCGAAGAGAAGCTGTCCTGCGGCACGCGGCGCCCACCTCTGCCGCCGCGCCCAGATCGACGTCAGCTCGACCGCCCGCTCGAGCTCGGCGCGCTCGGCGCCGGCCGGCGGACAGACGTCCAGGCACATCGCGATATCGGCGCCGAGCTTGCGCTGGATCTCGGCCGAGAGCTCGGGCGTGAAGCGAGCCGCCTCGCCGTCGTAGACCGAGCGGAAGGTGACGCCCTCCTCGTCGACGGCCAGTAGCGTGTCGCGCAGCGAGAAGACCTGGAAGCCGCCCGAATCGGTGAGGATCGGCCCGTCCCAGCCCATGAAGCCGTGCAGGTCGCCCAGCTGCTCGACCAGATCCTCGCCCGGGCGGAAATGCAGGTGGTAGCTGTTCGCAAGCACGATTTCGGCGCCGAGCGCGCGCAGCTCGTCGGGATCGACGCTCTTCACGCTCGCCTTGGTGCCGACCGGCATGAAGACGGGCGTGCGCACCTCACCGTGCGCCGTGTCGAGCACGCCGGCCCGCGCCTCGCCCTCCTGCGCCGTCAGCTCGAATGTCGTTTGCTCGTTCGTCACGCCGTCTCTCCCCAACCACCCCCAAGGGACCGGTCGTGTCCCCTGAAGGAAGGCTATCCGGGAAAGTGGTACGTGTCTGCGCCGAATCTGTGCCGCGTTATGTCGCTCGGCTCTTGTCGCAGAGCGCGAGCGGCTCGGGGAACTGAAACGGCTGGCTCAGCGTCAGGGAACCGAGGCGGTAGCGCAGCCGCACGTAGCGCACCGGCGCCAGGTCGCCCAGATGGCGGCAGTGCTTGGGCCGGAAGACGACGGTGACCGCACGAGTCGAGTGAGCCGGAAGCGCGAGCCGGTGGAGCGGCGACCTGGTGAAATCGCTCGGTCGCCCTTCCGGCCAGACCGCATCCTTCGGGCCGAACCAGGGTTCCCAGTGTCCTACCAGCACATCCTTCAAGCGCCGCTGAGCCGTCGGCGCCTCGACTCCGGTCAGAGTCGCATCGAAGAAACCGGGATTGTTGATGTACAGCGTCTCGATCGCGAGGCCGCGCCTCGGAAGCTGCCATTCCTCGGCGTCCGGTCGTGTCGTGGATTGCGCTCCGCTGGACATGTTCGTGCCGAACGGATGTAACAGGCCGTACGAGAGAGATAAAGCGAGCGCGAGAGCTCCGACCGCAGCGGCCGCCTTCCAGTACCGGCGAATGAAGAGCCGCGGTTCCCACGGACGGGCAGCTACCGCCAGGAGCACGAGCGCGATCAGAAAACCTGGAAGCGAATGAGCGTGCAGAAAAGCCGGCAAACCCGTCGGCGCCGCCAGCAGAGCAACGAACGTGACGCCCGGCCGCGGTCGAAATCCTCGAATACGCAGCTCGTGGATCACTATCAGCGAACCGATTGCGGCCAGCGCTGCGATGATCACGCCGTCCGCGACCACGCTCCAGACACCATCGGCCAGGTACGGCCAGCCGAGCAAGCCGTGGGTGTCCCCGTTTTTCGCCCAGTGCGGAAAGAGCCCGCTGATCATCCCGAAGAGTAGGCCGGCGAAGATCAAGCCGCCGAGCACGATCTGAGCGAACACGAGACTCCAGAGCAGCGTCGACAGACGCGGGCGACCGGGTGACTCCGGGGCGGCGGCCGGTGGGTCGGTCATCGCCCGCAGTCTATTGACTTCAGAGCACGAGCATCGCGTCGCCGAAGGAGTAGAAGCGGTAGCGCTCGGCGATCGCCAGGCGATACAGCTCGCGCGTCTCCTCCACTCCGGCGAAAGCCATCACCAGCGCCAGCAAGCTCGAGCGCGGCAGATGGAAATTGGTCAGTAGCGCGTTCACGCGCTTGAACTCGAACGGCGGGTAGACGAAGAGTTCGGTCCGGCCGGCGAGCGGGCCGCCGCGGGCCAGGGTCTCCAGCACGCGCACGCTGGTCGTCCCGACCGCCAGCACACACTCTGCCGTCTCGATCCTCCGCCGGCTCTCGGCGCTCACCTCGTAGCGCTCGCCGTGCAGGCGGTGACGGTCGAGGCTCTCGACCGCGACCGGGCGGAAGGTGTCGAGCCCGACGTGCAGCGTGACTCGCTCGACGTCGAGGCGCGCGAGTAGCTCGGGCGTGAAGTGCAGGCCCGCGGTCGGCGCGGCCGCCGAGCCCAGCCGCTCGGAGAAGACCGTCTGGTAGCGCTCCGGATCGCGAAGCTTCTCGTGGATGTAGGGCGGAAGCGGCGCCTCACCGGCGGGCTCGCCCTCCAGCGCGATCCGCCAGCGTCCTTCCCCGAGCGCCTCCAGAAACTCCACCGGCCCCAGGTGCATCCCCGGCCGTAGCTTGCGCGAGGGACGCGCTAGAGCCTCCCACTCGCCGCCTGCGAGCGACTCGATCAGGAGCACCTCGACATGGCCGCCCGTGGGCCTATGCAGATGCAGGCGGGCCGGGACGACGCGAGTGTCGTTCACCACCACCAGCTCACCGTGCAGTTCCTCGGGCAGCTCGTGAAAGCGACGCTGACGCACCTCTCCGCTCGAGCGCTCGTAGACAAGCAGCCGCGAGTCGTCGCGCCGTTCGAGCGGTCGCTGCGCGATCAGCTCGGGGGGTAGCTCGTAGTCGAGTTCGCGTAGGAGCATCCGCCGCCAACGTTAGCCTTCCCGCCGATGGAGGAGATACTGGCACGAGCTCGTGAGCGGCTCGATCAGGCAGGCGCGAGCGCCGTCGATCCGTCTCAGACCCGTGCGGCTTTCGAGCGGGCGCGGACGCAGATGGAGGCGCTCACCCAGATGGGCGCCGAGCTCGAGGCGATACTGCCCGAGGAGATCGGGCTGGCTGTGCGCGAGGGACTGCGCGCCGAGGCTCTTCCGGTCGCCCGCCAGCTCGCGGAGCTGCGCGGGCTCACGAACCAGCTCATCCGCCGCCTCGGCGAGCTGGAGCAGGAGATCGAGGCCGAGCGACTGGCTCGCGTCGAGGATCTTGGCCTGCTCGTCGACCTCATCGCCGGCGGCTGGCGCGGCGTCGACGAGCGGCTGGCGCGCATCGAAGAAGGCTTGGACGGGCGCGAGGCGATCGTCTACCGGCTCGAGCGCGACAGCGCCTAGTAGTAAATACCTACTGTTTCTAGGTCCCGCAACCGACGCAGGCGCGGGACGATTTCGGTATTTACCTCTGTAGCTTTTCCACCATGCCAAGAATGAACTGATCGAAAGGTTTGCAATGCCCATCGCTGATCCCAAGACCTATGCACAGATGCTCGACGCCGCCAGGGCCGGCAAGTTCGCTTATCCGGCGATCAACATCTCCTCCTCGGAGACCCTGAACGCCGCCTTACGCGGCTTCGCCGAGGCCAAGTCCGACGGCATCGTCCAGGTCTCGACCGGCGGTGGCGAGTTCGGCTCCGGCGCGACCGTGAAGGACGGCGCTCTGGGCGCAATCGCGCTGGCCGAGTACGCGCACATCGTCGCCGAGAAGTGCCCGGTCAACATCGCCCTGCACACCGACCACTGCCATCCCGAGAAGGTCGAGCCGTTCCTCAAGCCACTGCTCGAGGCGTCGCGCAAGCGCATCGCCGCCGGCAAGGGCCCGCTCTTCCAGAGCCACATGTTCGACGGCTCGCCGCTGCCGCTGGCCGAGAACATGAAGATCGCCTCCGAGCTCCTGGCCGAGTGCGCCGAACTCGACATCATCCTCGAGATCGAGGCCGGCGTCGTCGGCGGCGAGGAAGACGGCGTCTCGAACGAGGGTGTCTCCCGCGAGAAGCTCTACACGACCCCCGAGGACATGGTCGCCGTGGCCGACGCGCTCGGCACCGGCGAGAAGGGCCAGTACCTTTTCGCAGCCACCTTCGGCAACGTTCACGGCGTCTACAAGCCCGGCAACGTGGTGCTCAAGCCGACCATCCTGCGCGACGGCCAGGCCGCGGTGGAGAAGAAGTACGGCAAGGACGGTCGCTTCCTGCTCGTCTTCCACGGTGGCTCGGGCTCGCCGCTCGACCAGATCCGCGAGACGCTCGACTACGGCGTCGTCAAGATGAACGTCGACACCGACACGCAGTACGCGCTCACCCGTGCAATCGCCGATCACATGTTCAAGAACTACGACGGCGTGCTCAAGGTCGACGGCGAGGTCGGAGTGAAGAAGGTCTACGACCCGCGCTCATGGGGCAAGGCCGGCGAGGCCTCCATGGCCGCCCGAATCGTCGAAGCCTGTGAAGATCTGCGCTCGACCGGGACGACGCTGCGCAAGTAGCAGCTGACGAAACTCGTGAATGCGAAAGCCCCGGCCGGTGCCGGGGCTTTCTATTGCCCGCTCGCTCTAGGAGGCGTGCGCTGCCCTGACCGGCTCGCCGCGCTCTACCCGCCCGCTCAGCGGAAGCTCCAGCAGGAAGCGCGCGCCGGCCTTGCACTCGGCGCAGGTCAGGCTGCCGCCGTGCGCCTCGGCGAGACCGCGCGCGATCGCCAGCCCGAGGCCGCTCCCATATCTCTGCTTCGTGGCTCGCGCGCCGTCGAGACGGACGAAACGCTCGAAGATGCGTTCCTTGTCGCCGGGCGGAACTCCGGGGCCCGAGTCCCTGACCTCGAGCTCGGCCAGAGCGCCTTTGCGGCGCACGGTGACGTCGATCTCCCCTGCGCCGTCGGTCGCCTTGCAGGCGTTGTCGAGCAGGTTCGAGATCACCTGGCGGATCCGTTCGGGGTCGGCGACGAGCGAACAGCCGCCCTCGCTCGTCAGCCGCAGCTCGAGTCTCGGCTCACGCTGGCGGATGCTCTCGATCTCTTCTTCGGCCAGCTCGCCGAGCTCGACCGGCTTGCGCTCGAGCTTGAGCCCCTGATCGAGTCGCGCCATCGCGAGCAGGTCGCTGACCAGCTGGGAAGCGCGGCGAGCCTGCCTGACGATCTCGAACGAGAGCTGCTCGCGACGCTCGCGCTCGTGGCCGTGGCGAAGAAGCGCCTCGGCGCTCCACTGCAGGCCGGCGATGGGCGTGCGCAGCTCGTGCGAGGCGTCGGAGAGAAAATCGCGCATGCGCTCCTCCGAGCGCGATGCGTTCTCGTGCGCGCGGCGTTCCGAGGTCAGCGACTCGGACAGCGATTCGAGCATCGCGTCGAGCGCGGTCGCGAGCCTGCCCAGCTCCGTCGAGCCCTTGCTCGGGCGCAGGCGCTCGCTGATGTCACCGCCGGCGATGCGATCGGCCACCGTCGCCATGCGATCGAGCGGGCGCAGGGTCAGCCTGATCGCCACACCGACGATGACGACCGCCAGCGCGACAACGAGCAGAGTGCCGATCAGCTCCGCGATCAGCAGGCGGCGGAGGGAGGACTCCACCGGAGACTTGCTCGCCACGAAGAGAACGGGGGCCGCGCTAGAGCTCACGCCGGTCATCGAGTTCTTCATCTGCGGGTACAGGTCGGACCGGGCATAGATCGCGCTGACGAAATCCGCAAAAGCCGCGTCCGGCGTGACCGGGGGACCTTCGACAGGAGCAAGCTTCGGCTGCGGCGAGTCGAGCAGCTTGCCGATGACCGGATACGCGCCCGGCAGTCCGATGATCGCGACAACGTTCTGGCGGGAGAGCCTGTTCGCCGTTACCTGCAGGCTTTCCTTGTCGCTCGGGCTGTAGCCGCTGGCGTGTGTCATGACGGCCGTCATGTTCGCGCGCAGATCGCTGTAGTAGCGCTGGTGCAGCCCGACGTAGATCGCCGCATCGAGAGCCACCAGCGCCAGCACCAGCATGGTCAGGCTGACGAGCGTCAAGCGCCATCTGAGCGACGCGGTCTTGGTGCCTTTCGGAAGCTCGTTCATGCTCGTAGTACGTAGCCGTGTCCGCGAATCGTGTGGATCAGGCGCGGACCGCTCGCTTCCAGCTTACGACGAAGATTGCCCATGTGCACGGGCACGAGGTTCGGATCGTGCTCCTCGTAGCCCCAGACCTGGCTCATTATCTGCAGCCGCGAAAGCACGACGCCGCGATTTCTCATCAGGAAGCCGAGCAGCTGGAACTCGATCGGCGTGAGCTCGAGCACCGTGTCGCCGCGCCTGACGATGCGAGCGGGCTCGTCGAGAATCAGATCTCCCACCTCGAGCACGTCGGCCTCCAGGCGGCCGCTGCGCCTGAGCAGCGCCCGCAGGCGCGCGAGCAGCTCCTCCACCGCCACGGGCTTGATCACGTAGTCGTCGGCTCCCACCGAGAAGCCGGCCAGGCGCGAGCTGACCGCGTCCTTGGCGGTGAGGAAGAGGATCGGCAGGTCGCTCCTGTTGCGAAGCTCGCGGGCGAGATCGAAGCCGCTGCGCCCGGGCAGCATCACATCGAGCAGGGCGATATCGGGGCGGAAGCTCTCGGCGATCTCCTCCAGCGCGCTTCCGTCAGGCTCGGCCTGCACCAGGTAGCCTGCGGCGCGCAGCTCGAGCGCGATCGCGTTTCTGACCGCATCGTCGTCCTCGACGAACAAGACTCGGGAAGGCCTGCTCATGTATGAAGCATGCCATCATCCCGAGATGAGACGGCTGCGCTAGACTCGCGCCGTTCGAGATGGCGCGCCTTCGCTCGTTCAAACGCACGCGTCGCTCAGGCGACGCCGATCCATCCGCAGGCACCGAGCCGGGGCTCGCCGCGCAGACTTCCAGCGACGAGCAGGCCGCCTTGGCGCCCGAGTTGCCGCCCGGCGAGATCGTGAGCGAGGAGCCGCCGGCGAACGAGGAGCCGCAGGCGGAAGTGCAGGACGAAGCCAAGGCGCGGAGCGGTCTGCGCAAGGGAAAGAAGGCCCGCCCGCCACGCCCGCCGGTGGCCAATCTCTCGCGCGTCCGCCGCGAGCGCCGAGCGCTGATGCACGAGCGCGAGCGCCGCATCCGCGATCTCGGCGGCCTGATGCTCGAGATGTACCGGCGCGACCAGTTCCGAGAGGACCTGATCGTGGAGCACTGCGCCCAGGCGATGGGAGTCGAAAACCGCATCCACGAGCTGGAGTCGATTCTCATGCGCGCCACTTCCAGGCGGGCGACGCCCGGACCGCAGTGCAGCTGCGGCGCCCCTCTTCTTTTCGGAGCCCGCTTCTGCGCCAGCTGTGGACGACCGACCGAGCTCGCCGCGGATGAGCAGTGCGCTCACTGCGGACAACCAGTTGCCGCCGGGGCCAGCTTCTGCGCAGCCTGTGGCACAGCCGTCGATGCCGGAGGCTCGAGCGCCGGCCCGGACGAAAACAGCGAGCAGACCATGGAGCACGCCCCACCGGCCGCCCACACCGAGGCAGTTGAGCAAGTCGAGGGCGGCGAGGCTTGACCTCCGCGGGGGAGCCCCCGAGCGAGAGCGCTTCTTCGGCTGCAAGAGGCGTTTGCCCCGAATGCGGCGCGCTCGTCGAGCCCTCCCAGGAGTACTGCCTGGTTTGCGGCACGCGCCTGAGTGAAAGTGGAAGTGCCGGGCTCGCCGAGCGCTGGCGGCATGCCCTCCCGCTCGCCGACAAAGATTGGGGCTGGCCGGTCTTGATCGCTCTGACAATCGCGGTACTTGCCTCCGTCTTCGCGATCCTGGCCGTACAGGGCGACAAGTCGACCACGCTTCAGGCGCTCGGGCCCAGCGTCCAGACGACGACGCCGGAGGCGGCCACGACCGCTGCCTCGCAGACGACCACAAGCGATACGAGCAGCGAGACCGGCACTACCGGCACACTCGCGACGGGCACGACGTCGACGTCTACGTCGCCAATTCGTACCGGCGGCGGCCTGATCGCCTGGCCCGGACCGGCGGCGTACACGATCGTGCTCGCCTCGCTGCCAGTCTCGGGCGGCAAGGAAGCCGCACGCCAGAAAGCGCTCGAGGCCGTGCACTCCGGCCTGGGGCCCGACGTCGGCGTTCTCACCTCGTCGGACTTCTCGAGCCTGCACCCCGGTTACTACGTCATCTTCAGCGGCGTGTACGAGAGCCAAAGCGAAGCCTTGAAGCACCGCTCTGCGGCCGAGCGGGCCGGATTCAACTCGCCGTACGTGAAGCGCGTCGCTTCCTGAGAGCACGACTCCGCACCGCGCGGCAAGCGGACGGGCAAGGCGCTTCTTTCCTACTCGAACCTGCCCCATAGCAGCGGAAAAACCTCTCCGAATAGGATGGAGATTCACTCGACTTGGCGGTTTTTTTGTGTTGGACCGGAATTGCCGTTAGACTACGAGGACGCCGCGGAAGCCGAGTTGGGCTTTGGCCAGTTCGCCGCCTGGCGTGGGGCCTCGCTCCGAATCGGAGGAGAACATTCAAATAGCAATGGATGATCAACGCACGCAGCTGGTGAGCTGCATGTACCAATACTCGCGAGCGATCTATCGCTCGATCAAGGATCTCATCGATCCTTATGCCGACCCCGAGCAACAGCTCGAGTTCAGGCGTTCCGTGCTCACGGCTTGTGAGCAGACGATGGTTCGCTTGGCCACCGATCCTCACTACTTCGCCAAGCCCGATCGTGCCCTCTTCCAGGACATCCGCCGTTACTACCCGATCACTGTGCAGGCTCAGGTCGGTTGGGCGGTCCAGAAGGGAATCGGCGCGGCCGGCGAGTTCATTCAGAAGCAGATCGAGGCCGGTGCTCTCGATGGCGGCATCGCGCGTTGCAAGGCGACTACCCGCAAGGGCAAGGCCTGCCAGCGCACACCGCTTCCCGACCGTGATTACTGCCCGTCTCATCAGCACCTCGAGCGGGCCAAAGTCGCGGCCTAACAATCTGATTTCACTGCTGAGCAAGGGCTCGGGCGTCTCTCGCCCCGCTCACGGCTTCCGCATTTTCGCGGCGCCAACCGCTTACGACAGGCGGACTGACGAGTCGTCCCCGCTCGGCAAGCACTAACGGTAAGCTCGCTAGCGCGATGTCTCACGACGCCGACAAGCTCATCCGTCAGCTCTCGCTGGTGGCCTTTTTGATGGCCGAGCGCCGCCCGGTCACGGCTCGCGACGTGAAATCCAACGTCGAGGGATACTCGGAGATGTCCGACGAGGCCTTCGCCCGCCGCTACTACGCCGACCGCTCGGAGCTCACCTCGCTCGGCGTGCCGCTCCGCTCGCAGCGAGACGAGTTCACCGGCGAGGAGCTCTACACGCTCCGCTCCGAGCAGTACTTCCTGCCGCCGCTGGAGCTGACCGATGACGAGCTGGCGGCGCTACAGACCTCTCTCTACCTGCTCGAGGGGAAATTCGCCTACGCCGAGCCCTTCAGGCTGGCGTTGCAGAACCTGGCCCTGGGGCGCCCGGGCTTCAGCGAGCCGCCGACCGCGACGGCCGTGCGCGTCGAGGTGCTCGATCCCGATTACACGCCCGAGACGCCGGGACGCCTGGGCAAGCTCGAGGCGGCGATCTCCAAGCAGCGAACAGTCCGCTTCGAGTACTGGTCGATCTCGCACGACAAGCTTTCCGAGCGCATCGTCAACCCCTTCGGGCTGCTCTCCGACAACGGGCTCTGGTACGTGATCGGCTTCGATCTCGAGCGCCAGGCGATGCGCACCTTCCGCGTCTCGCGCATTCGCTCCGACATCCGCTTTGCCACTCGCAAGGAGCGCGACTTCCGTACTCCACCCGATTTCGACATCGACCAGTACCGCGGGCGGGCGCCCTGGCAGATCGGGGCCCTCGTGGGCGAGGCTCGGATTCGCGTCGGGCGTGAGACGGCCTGGTGGGTCGAGCGCGCCTACGGAGGCGCGGGCCGGCTCGAGGACGGCGTCTTCACGACGGCGTACTCCTCGCTGGGGCTGCTCGCCGCCTGGGTCCTGCGCCAGGACGGTCGCGCGCTACCGCTCGAGCCGCCGGAGTTGCGCGAGGAAGTGGATGCCGCGCTGCGACTGGTCGCGGAGCGCCACTCTTCGGCGCCGCTCGAGCCCGCGCGCGAGTGCGCCGAGGTGGCAGGCAACGTCCAGGCGATCGATCACTCCTCGGGCCCGGTCGCTCCCGAGCGTTTCGCGCTCCTGCAGGCCCTGCTCGCGCATCTCCTCACCGCCTGCGGCGAGGAGAACGAGACGGAGATCCCCGCCAGCGAGATCGTCGAGAGCCTGCGCATCCCGCTCGAGGATCTCGAGGAACACCTCTCGATGCTCAATCTCGTCAACTTCGGCGGCGGCTGCTACACGGTTTATGCCGAGCTCGACGGCGACACCGTGCGCATCGACAAGGAGCTATTCGGCGACACCTTCCGCGCATCGCCCCGCCTGACGCCGCTCGAGGCGCGGGCGATCCGGCTGGCGCTGGAGTTCGTCGGGCCGATGATCGCCGCCGACGCGCACACGCCGCTCGAGCGAGTGCGAGGCAAGCTGGAAGAGACGTTCGGACAGTTCGACCTACTACAGACGCCGGAGCCGCAGGTGAGCGTGGCCGAGGAAGACCTGATCGCCCGCCTGGCCGACGGCATCCGCCTGCGCGAGCTGGTCGAGCTGGAGTATCTGAAGGAGGGCGACGAGGAGGCCTCGCGGCGCCTGACCGAGCCCTATGCGCTCGAGCGCAAGCTGCCCTTCTGGTACGTGCACACGTGGGATCGCACCACCGGCGGCGAGCGCAGCTTCCGGCTCGACCGCATGCGCAGCGCCAGACTCACCGGCGAGAAATTCGAGCAACGGCCCGGATTCGAGCCGCGCGGGCTGCTCCATGCCCGGCAGGCGCGCGTCTGGTACTCGCCCAAGGTGGCCCGCTGGCGCCTGGAACGAGGAGGCGCGCACGAGCTGGTCGACGGTGCCGCCCTGGCCGAGACGGCGGTCGGAAGCCCCGAGTGGCTGTCGGGAGAGATCCTCTCGCACCGCGGCGAGGCGATCGTGCTCGAGCCCGACGACCTGCGCGAGCTCGTCGCGAATAGAGCGCGCGAGCTGACTGTGGCCTTCGCCGCCGACCGCTAGCGCCGGCCGAGGCGCTCGCGCAATCTGCCAAGGGCCCAGCGGGCGTGCTCGGCGAGCAGCTCGTCTCCGCCGCCCGCGTAGCGCTCGAGCAGGGGCTGGTGCTCCTTCGTGTCCGAGTCTGCCAGCGCCACCAGAGCGTTCCGGCGCAGGAAGCGCGGATCGCGGCGCGGGAAATAGAGGCGCTGATAGCGAACCGCCAGCTCCGAGCCGTCGGCGGTAAGCCAGTCTTCAAGCGAAATGAGCGGTTCGGCCGCATCGAGCGCCAGCTTTCCCCTTCGCTTCTCGGCGCCTCGGTTCCACGGGCAGACCTGCTGGCAGATGTCGCAGCCGTAGACGCCGGCGCCCATTCGCTCGCGCATCGGACCGGGCAGCGCCGTGCGCGACTGCGTCCAGTAGGAAAGGCAGCGGCGCGCGTCGAGCACCCCCTCGCGCACGAGCGCGCCCGTCGGACAGGCGTCCATACACAATCTGCAAGCGCCGCAGTCGCGCCCGAGCGGCTCGCCCGGCTCGATCGCGACATCGCTCACGAGAGTTCCTAGCACTATCCAGGAACCGAGCCGAGGCGCGATCACGAGGCCGTTCTTGCCGAAGAAGCCGAGCCCGGCGCGCACGGCCGCCTCGCGATCGACGTGCTCGCTGGAGTCGACGAGGACTCTGTAACGACCGCCGATACGCTCGCCCAGCGCCGCGAGCTTGAGCCTCAGCTCGCCGTAGTGGTCGCGCCACGCGTGCCTCGCCAGGCGCCCCTCCCCCGCGCTCGGCCCCGGCCCGGGCAGATAGTAGGAAAGAGCCGCTGAGACAACGCTGCGAGCGCCATCGAGCAAGCGCTCGGGATGACAGGAAACCTCGGGGCGCGCGAGCGTGAAGCTCATGTCCGCGAACAGGCCCTCCGCCCGCCGCTCGTTTATCGCGCGCTCGGTGCTCTCGTACGGCTCGGCCGGTGCCGCGGCCGCGGCGTCCAGGCCCAGCTCCGCGGCGATCTCACTGAGCCGAGCGGCGTTCATGACAGCATTGTGCCGCCCAGATCGCAACCGCCGCACGAGTAAATAGCGCCTCAGTGAACAACTCGGCACACCTCCGTAACCATGCCTGGCACCGAGTCATGTCCAGGGCAGACGCCCCCGTTGAACGAGCCGCGATGATTCCACGCAGGGAACCACTCTCGAAGTCACACTTCCGTAACCATGCCCGGCACCAGGACATGTCCGGAGCGGAGAGGAAGGGAACGACGGGCGTGGCTCAGTAGCCGAAGCCGAGCAGGAGCTTGGCGTCTTCCGACAGCCGCTCCGGCGTCCAGGGAGGATCCCAGGTCAGCTCGAGCGTCACCTTCTCGACCCCCGGCAGCTCGCGCACGGCCTCCAGGATCTGCTCGTTGAGGAGCGGGCCGGCAGGGCAGCCGATCGAGGTCAGGCTGTAGAAGACCGTGACCGCCCCGTCCACGATCTGAACGTCGTAGAGGAGGCCGAGCTCGACGATATCGAGCCCCAGCTCCGGGTCGAATACCTGGCGCAGAGCCTCGGTGACATCCTCGACGGTGAGCACCGTCCCATTTTACCCGGTGCCAGACTTCAGTCTGGCACCGGTGTGCAATTCGGAAGAAAGAAGCAGCCGCTGGAAAGAAGCGCTCTGGCACCGGCGTGCAATTCGGAACGAAGCCGCCGCCGCTAGAAAGCAGCGCCGGCGCCGGCGTGCAATCCGGAAAGGAAGAGGCTGAGACACCCGCCAATCGGCCTTACCGGAGAAAGCGCCAGACTTTCTTCGCTTTCCTAGGCGCTTCCGAGCAACCGCACTTCTTCGCGCCGCTCGCGGGCGAAGAAGTGGATGCTGTCGATGAAGCGCACCCAGTTGCAGCGGGTGCACATCACGAGCGTGTGAGTGCGAGCGCTGTCGGCGAGGAAGCGGACGCCGCGCAGGAGATCGCCGCCCGAGACGCCGGTCGCGGCGAAGATGATCTCGCCCGGCACCAGGTCGGTCGTGGTGAAGATGCGCTCGATGTCGTCGATGCCCGTCGCCTTGGCCTGCTCGATCTCTCGTCGCGACACCGGCCAGAGCTGTGCCTGGAGCTCGCCGCCCAGGCAGCGGAGGGCAGCCGCGGTCAGTACGGCCTGACGAGTACCGCCGATACCGATCGCCAGATGGTCGTTTGTGCCTCGGATCGCGGCCGAGATCGACGCCGTCACGTCCCCGTCCGAGATCAGCTTGATGCGCGCGCCGGCATGTCTGATCTCATCGATCAGATCGTGATGGCGCGGGCGGTCGAGCACGATCGTGGTGATGTCGTTGGCGTTACGTCCAAAGGCCTTGGCGATCGCACCGATGTTCTCGCCGACGGGCTTGCGCAAGTCGATCTGGCCACGGGCCCGCGGCCCGACGGCCATTCGTCGCATGTACATGTCGGGAAGGGTCACGAACGCGCCGGGCTCACCGACGGCGATCATCGACATCGCGCCCGGACCTCCCCGGGCCACGACCTCGCGCCCTTCGAGTGGATCGAGGGCCAGATCGACCGGCGTTCCGCCCGCGCCGATCTGCTGCCCGGCGGCGAGCCCTCCTTCGTCGGAGGCGCCGACGACGATGCGGCCGTCGATCGGAAGACTGGCGAGCGTGTTTTGCATCGCGGCGAAGGCGGCCTCCTCAGCCCCCTCGCGGTCGGCGCGGCCCAGCCAGCGGGCGCTGGCCAGTGCGGCCGCATCGGTGGCGCGGGCGTAGTGAGCGCAGATGCAGATCGCCCCGGAAGGCTCTGGCGTGGGCGCCTCCTCCTTCTTTTTCCTCGCAGTCTTCGAAGTGCTCATTTCACCCCTTGTACGCGCTCAGCGCCCTCCAGAACCAGCTCGATCACCGCGCCGACGGTGCGATCGACGTTTTCATTCTCTATCACCGGCACGCTGGATTTGCGAGCGCGCTTGAGCAGGAAGTCCTGAACCTGGCGGATCTCGCCGAGGCTGTGCAAATACTTCTCCACGGGTCGGACGCCCTCGGTCGCGAGGTCGCGCACGAAGAAGTTCGAGGCGTGGACCTCCTCGTTGTAGACCGCGAGCTGGCACTGGATGATGAGCGCCCCCTCGATTTCGAGCGGCAGCATCCCCGGCACGAGGTGCACGCCCTCGAGCACCATCGACCAGCCCTCCTCGAGTGCGCGCTCGATCGAGGCGCGCACGCCCACGAGCACGTTCTTCGTCTGCTGGAGAAAACCGCGGATCAGCGGATCGCCCTCTTCGCGCTCGGCCTCCGGCAGCGCCTCCCAGGCCTTGAAGCTGGAGTAGTGAATCGTCGGCATGAACTCCTCGGAGAAGAAGGCGCGAATCGTCTGGCGGATGAAGTCGGTCGAGGAGAGGCGGGTGATGCCGAGCCTGTGCGCGACCTCCGCGGCGATGGTCGTCTTGCCGGTGCCGGTGGCGCCGCCGATGAGCACGATCAGCGGCATGTCGAGCTGGTCGAGATCGCGGTAGCGGCGCAGGCGCTCGACCGCTTCGTGGCCTTCTACCGGGCCTAGTATCTCGATCGCCAGCTCGTGCAGGCGCTCGAGCTCGACGACGCGCTCGTCGTGCTTGGCCAGGTCGATCTCCACCTGTCGCGCGAGCTCGTAAGCGCGCACGCCGCCGACTCCGACGGCGATCAGCGCGCGCGCCATCAAGCCCTTCGAGTAGGGCAGGTTCTCGTCGCCGAGCGGGAAGGGGTTGTGACGGTGCTGGGTCATGCTACGGCCGCCCTCGCGCGCGCCTGCCGCGCCAGATCGAGCAGCGCGGGCTCGAGTTCGGGCTCTCCTTCCAGCGGCACCAGCTCGTTGTCGATCAGGCCGACCTCACGTCCACGGGCCATCGCTTCCTCGATCACCACGTCGACCGCGGCCGCCTTCAGCTCGACCAGGAAGACCTCCGCGTCGATCCGCGCCAGCTCTTCGGCCAGCTCGCCGCGGCGGGCGAGGCTGCCCGAGACGTGAACCACCTCGGCGCCGTGAGCGCGCTGGAGATGCTCGCCGAGCGCGCCGAGCGCCTTCTTCGGCGCTGTGGTGAAGAGCGCCACCTTCCTTCCGGCCACCGGCGTAAGCGGGCGCGGGCGCATCGATGTGGCGATCACCGGTAGATCGGGTCGTAGCGCCGCGATCCCGCGCCTGAGCTGCTCGAGCCGCTCGCCGGCCTCGGCGAAGCTCAGGATGACGAGATCGGAGACGAGGATGCGATAGGCGTTCAGGTAACCGCAGGCCAGCTCGACGTCCTGGTGAGCGCTCACGACCAGCACGCGCCGGTCGCTGGAAACCGGCGGCAAGGCGGCGCCGCTTCCTTCGAAGATGACCAGATCGGGATGGCGCTCGAGCGCCAGCTCGGCCGCCTGGGCCACGTTCGAGTATCCGACCGCTCCGGCCAGGCCGCCGCCGCAGCGGCGCGCTCCGACACTGACGATCCCGCCCAGCAGGGCGTCCTCCAGATAGTCCGACGCCGCATGCTGCCCCGAGCGCGCCAGCTCGAGCAGCTCCTCGACGCTCGGCGCGGTCTCGCGCAGCTCCGGCTGCGGCGGCCCGCCCCGCCCCATCGCCACGACCACCACGTCGAGCTGCCGCGCACAGGCGCGGGCGAGCTGTATCGCCAGCGCCGTCTTCCCCACTCGCTTGCCGGTGCCGATCACACTCAGGCTTGGCAGCGGGAAGGGCTCCAGCGCGGGCGGATCGAAGCGAAAGTCGGCGCCCGCATAGGGCAGTCCGAGCGCCAGCACGTGACTCGCGCAGAGCAGGCGCTCGCGCGGGCCCAGCACCGGCTCGTCGGACAGGTCGACGACGATCTCAGGCCCGTAGGTCTCGACTCCCTGCGAGATCGAGGCGGCGAGTGGAACGCCGTAGAGCTCCTCGCCGTGCGCCGCGGAGCGAAGCTTCTCTCCGCCGCCCACGTTGACGCAGCAGACGAACTCGTAGGGCAGAGCCTCGAGCGCGTCGCGTACGACCGGCGGATAGTGCTCACCGTCGATCAGCGCGAGCGCGACGGGCTTCATCGAGTCGTGACCTCGTCCTCGATCGACGTCGTGTACTTGCGGAAGTCGAGCGTGTCGGTGTCGAACTCGATGATGCGCTCGGTTCCGTGGAAGGGATATCTGCGATCGACCTCGATCCTCTTTCCCTTCAGCTCGATCACGTTGTAACAGGGCCTGGTGTTCCCGCGCAGGCGCAGCGAGGAGACCGTTCCGGCGTTGACGACGAACAGGTTCTCCAGCTTCCAGGCGTAGGGAACGTGCTTGTGGCCGGAGAGAACGAGATTCACGCCGGCGCGCTGCAGGCACTCGAGCGCGTCGCCGGCGTCGTGCACGATGTTGCGCTCGCGACCGGTGCCCGGCACCGGCAGCAGGTGGTGGTGCAAGACGAAGATGCGCAGCGAGGCCGGGCGCGCGAACTGCTCCTCGATCCAGCGGTAACGGCCACGCCCGATCTGCCCGTAGTCGAGATCGGGAGCGGTGGAATCGATCGCCACGATGCTGACCGGGCCGGCGTGCAGAACGGAGTTACGCTCGCCGAAGAGCTGCTCGAAATGGACGTAGCCGACGTTCCGGGCGTCGTGGTTGCCCGGGATGACGACCATGTTCGGGCACTCGATGCGATCGAGGTAGGCCCGCGCCTGCGCGTACTCGCCCTTGAAGCCGAAAGAGGTCAGGTCGCCCGAGCAGACGACCACGTCCGGAGCGAGGTCGTTGACCTCCGAGATCGCTCGCTCCAGCAAATTGGGCACGAAGTGAGGACCGCCGCAGTGTAAATCGGAAATCTGGGCGATCCTGAAAACACGACCGTCGCTCCGGCCCGGCATGGCAGAAGTGTATGCCGCGCGGAGCCGTAGCGGAAACCTCCGCTTCGTTCTCGTTTCGCTCGAGTGGCTCGCGGATGCGTCCGACCCTATTGCTACCCTTGTTCGTAGATGGGCTTCGAAAGCGTCGATTTCCAGGCGGATCGCGGTTCGAAAACCCCCCGGTTTGCGAACCAAGCCGAGGCCGAATGTGCGCGCATCCTCGACTACTACCGAATCGCCTGGGAGTACGAGCCCACCTCGTTCGTGCTCGAGCGCGACGATGAAGGCCGGATCAGCGAGGCGTTCACTCCCGACTTCTATCTCCCGGAGCAAGACCTCTACCTGGAGATCACGGTCATGAAGCAGTCGCTCGTGACCCGCAAGAATCGCAAGCTGCGCAAGCTGCGAGCTCTCTATCCGGGAGTCCGCGTCAAGCTCTTCTACCGGCGCGACGTCCAGCGCCTGGCCGAGCGCTACCGCCTCGATCTCGCCTCCTGAAGCTCCTTCCCGTGGCGGCGAGGCACCCCCTTCCAAGCGGGCTCGCGAGATCATGACGCCCACCGCGGGCTCGGATCGGGAAGGATGTCGGGATGAAGGAACGAGAGACGCCGGCTGAGAGCTCGATCATCGGCGAGATTTACCTGCGCCGAGAGGAGATCGCCGGCCGCGTGCGCGAGCTCGGAGCCGAGATAGCGCGCGACTACCGAGACAGGGAGCCGATTCTCGTAGCGCCGCTCAAGGCCAGCGCCGTCTTTCTCGCAGATCTGTCCCGCGCGCTATCCATCCCCCACACGATCGACTTCGTCGAGCTGGCCGGCTTCACCTCGGCGGCGGTCGGCGGACAGCAGCGAATCCGCCTGCTCAAGGATCTCGACATCGACATCACGGGCCGCGACCTGATCGTCATCGAGGACGTGGTCGACACCGGGCTCACGCTCAACTACCTGACGCGCGTCTTCGCGCTGCGCGCGCCCTCCTCGATCACCATCGCGACGCTGTTCGACCGCCCCTACCGGCGCCTGGTCGACGACCTACCGGTTCGCTACGTCGGTTTCACCGTCCCGGACGAGCTCTTCATCGGCTACGGCTTCGACCTCGACGAGCGCTTCCGCAACCTGCCCGACATTCACCTCACGAGAGGTAGCGCAGCGGGTCGTTCGGCACCCCGTTGACTCGTACCTCGAAATGCACGTGCGGGCCGGTCGAGTGCCCCGTCGAGCCCACATAGCCGATCAGCTGGCCTTGCGAAACCGTCTGACCGTTCGAGACGGCGAACTGCGACTGGTGTCCATAAGCCGTGGCGAGCCCGTTTCCGTGGTCGATCAGGGTCAGGTTGCCATAGCCGCCTTCCCAGCCGGCGTAGTTCACGGTTCCCCCCGCGGCGGCGTAGATCGGCGTTCCCTGAGGCGCGCCGATGTCGATTCCTTCGTGCATCCGCCCCCAGCGCATGCCGAAGGGGCTCGTGAGCACACCCTGAACGGGCCAGATGAGCCCGGCGGCCGACGGCGTCGCGCTGGAATGGGAGCCACCGCTACGCAAGCGGGCTGCGATGTCGGCACTACCGGCCTGAAGCGCCGCGATGTCGGCCAACCACTTCGCTTTCGACTCGCGTACGCTGGCCAGCGTCTCCTGCTTGGTCTCCCGCTCCGTGCGCAGGCGCTCGCGGCTCGAACTCAGGCGGTCGCGTGTGGCGAGCACGCGCGAAGCCCTGAGCACCACAGCTTGCGTTTCCTCGTTGATGCGTACGAGCAGGTGGTGCGTCTGCGCGCGTAGCGCCGACCAGCGGCGCTTGAGCTTTCTCGCCTGCTCGGCTATGTGCTGATCGCGAGCCGAGAGGGCCTCCAGAAACTCGAGCCGGTCGATGGCGCCCGAGATGCTTTCCGAGGCGAGCATGACCGCGACCGAGTCGGGCTGATCGCTCTCGTAGGCGGCGACCAGGCGCTGGGAGAGCTCGTGCCGGGCGTAGTCGAACTGGCGCTGGGCCAGCGCGACCAGTTGCGACTGCCGCTCGTACTCCCCGCGTACCTCATTCAGGCGCTGCTCGTGCGCATCGACCTCGACCTGCAACCGAGCCAGCCTCGTCTCGGCGCTTGCGACGCTGCTGCGAAGTGACTGGATGCGCTCGTTCATCGAGGCGATGCTCGAGGTGAGAACGCCCTCGCGCTCCGTCGCCTGATTCACCTTGCTTTGCAGATCGGAGAGCTTGTCTCCATCGGGCTGGGCGGAGGCCGAGGTTGCAAGCACGAGCAGGCAGATCGCCGCGAATGCGATGCGTCGAATCATCGAGTCGATTCCTTCGGCGGCGGGG
Organism: Gaiellaceae bacterium; assembly: GCA_049591255.1. Classification (GTDB taxonomy): domain Bacteria; phylum Actinomycetota; class Thermoleophilia; order Gaiellales; family Gaiellaceae; genus Fen-549. The sequence goes on along the minus strand of JBAWEP010000003.1, from coordinate 21,703 downwards.
CTCGAACTCCCTCCCCACGCTCGCGAGTACAGGTTCTAGGCGGCGCGACGGTCGGGCACTCGGTACCCGTGATCGGCGCAGAGACGGCCCGGATTGTCCTCGGTGAGGGCGTCGCAGTATCCCTTGCCGTAGGCGGCGCGCATGAAGGCCGCGACGACCTCCAGATTCCACTCCTCGATCTCGAGCGTCTCCTTCCACAGGTCGGAGAGTCTCGTGTCGATGTCCAGCTCGAGTAGCTCGATCCTAGAAGGAGCCCTTTCCATGGCCTCAAGCCTAGGAGAAGCTCCGGACGGCGCTTCCCGCGAACGCCAGACCCAATGCTCGGAGATTCCCCCCGGCCAACCGTCAACCCGCACGCCGGTCGCCGCTAGCATCCAGGTCATGCTCAAGCCCGAGGTGTTCAAGGCCTATGACGTGCGCGGGATCTACCCGACGGAGATCGACGAGGAGGGCGCCTACGCGATCGGGCGCGCCTATGTCGAAGAGTTCAAGCCGAAACGCATAGCCATCGGCCGCGACATGCGCATGTCGGGCCCGCAGATGGTCGCCGCGCTGACCGAAGGCGCCAGCGACGGCGGAGCCGACGTGCTCGATATCGGCCAGATCGGCACCGAGATGCTCTACTTCGCGGTCGGCTCGCTCGAGCTCGATGGCGGCATCACCTGCACGGCCTCGCACAACCCGAAGGAGTACACGGGCTTCAAGATCGTGCGCGCCGGCGCTCTGCCGGTGGGCGGCGACTCGGGCCTACCGGAGGTGCGCGAGCGGGCGCTGAAGGGCTTTGGCGAGGTCGTCCGCAAGGGCGCCGTGGAGAAGAAAGACATCTGGCCGGCGTTCCTCGAACGCGTCCTCTCCTTGATCGACCCGAGCGCGGTCAAGCCGCTGCGCGTGGTCGTGGACGCGGCCAACGGCATGGGCGGCCGCATGCTCGAGCCGGTGCTCGAGCGTCTGCCTCAGATCGACGCCGTGCGCTGCTACTTCGAGCCCGACGGCAGCTTCCCCAATCACGAGCCGAACCCGCTCCTGCCCGAGAATCGCGAGTTCATCGTGGCCAAGGTGACCGAGGAGAAGGCCGACCTGGGCATCGCCTTCGACGGCGACGCCGATCGCTGCTTCTTCGTCGACGAGACGGGCGAGTTCGTTCCCGGCGATTTCGTCACCGCGCTGTTCGCCGAGACGTTCCTGGCCAAGGAGCCCGGCGCCAAGATCATCTACGACGTGCGCGCCAGCTGGGCGGTGCCGCACACGATCGAGCAGGCCGGCGGCACGGCGCTCGAGAATCGCGTCGGCCACGCCTTCATCAAGCACCGCATGCGCGAGACGGGAGCCGTGTTCGGAGGCGAGGTCTCCGGTCACTACTACTTCCGCGACTTCTCCAGGGCCGACTCGGGAATCATCCCCAGCCTGCTGATGCTCGAGTACCTGTCGAGGCAGGGAAAGCCTCTGTCGGAAGTGCTCCGGCCCTATCGCGAGCACTACTTCATCACCGGCGAGATCAACACCCGCGTTTCCGATGTCGCCGCCAAGCTCGATGAGCTGGAGAAGCACTTCTCGGCCCAGGGCAAGGTAACGCACCTGGACGGGCTCTCGGTCGACGCGAAGGATTGGCACTTCAACGTCCGCCCCTCGAACACCGAGCCGCTGCTTCGCCTCAATCTCGAGGCGCTCTCCTCCGAGTTGATGGAGAGCAAGCGCGACGAGGTGCTCGCCATCATCCGCAGCTGATTGGCTTCTCAAATCGGTGCCGGACTTCAGTCTGGCTTCGGCGTGCAATTTGGTAGCACCGGTCCGGGGTCTGACCCCGTGGGGTCAGACCCCCTAGCCAGCGATCGGCCTTGGTCCGGTCAGACCCCCTAGCAGCCGATGCCCTGGCCGTGTCGAACCACTCCTGCGGCGCGGTCTTCGGCTCGGCGGTCGCTGCGCCACGCTCCGCCGACGCGAAGCTAGGCTTGACGAATGCCATCGCTGCCCACGCTCGCGCTCTTCTCACTGGCCGCGCTCGCGCTGCTGGCCGTGCCCGGTCCGGCCGTGCTCTACGTCGTCAGCCAGTCGGTGGCGCGCGGGCGCCGGGCAGGGCTCGTCTCGATGCTCGGAATCGAGACCGGCGGGCTCTTTCACGTCGCGGCGGCGGCGATCGGACTGTCGGCTCTGCTCGCGTCGTCGGCGAGCGCCTTCGCGCTGGTCAAGTACGCAGGGGCCGCTTACCTCGTCGGGCTCGGTCTCGTGCGCCTGCTGCGTCACTCCGAGGCGGAGAGCTCGCCCGTCGGCGAGACTCGTGGACGTCGCTCTCTCTTCCTCCAAGGCGTCGTCGTAAACGTGCTCAATCCGAAAACGGCTCTCTTCTTTCTCGCCTTCCTGCCTCAGTTCGTGAGCTCGGATCGCGGCCCGGCCGCGCTGCAGATCGCGATCCTGGGATTGCTCTTCCTCCTGCTCGCGACGCTCAGTGACGGCCTCTACGCGCTCGTCGCGGGCGGTATCAGGAACAGGTTCCGGAGCAACCGTCAAGTGCGAAGGCTGTCGCGCCTCGGATCGGGCGGCGTGCTCCTGGGATTGGGAATCGCCACCGCGCTCAGCGGGCGAAGCAGCAGCTAGATCTTTCTCAGTAGCCAGGAAGGACATACGATCTCTCCGTGGGGCTTGCATCTGTCGGAGGCATCGGGCGCCGCGGCAACGAGCCGGCGGACCCCCCGAGCCGGCGATCGCGCTTCCTCGTCCAGATCGCGCTGCCGATACTCATTGGCTTCACGCTCGCCCTGGCGGCAAGCATCTCGATCGCCTGGGCGGCCGGCTTCGCCGAGGTCGGGCACCGGCTCGCCGACCTGAACTGGATCTGGTTGCTGCCCGCAGTTGCCGCCGAAGCCCTGGCCTACGCCGGTTACACCTTCGCCTATCGCGAGGTCGTGCGGGCGGACGGCGGGCTCGAGCTGCCGCGTCTCGATTGGGTTGCTCTCGTCTCGAGCGGCTTCGGCATCTTCGTCATGCGCGGCGGCTTCGCTCACGACGTGAAGAAGCTGCAGGAAGCAGGCTCCGACGCCCGCGAGGCCCGTGTGCGCGTTCTCGCCCTGGGAGCGCTCGAGTACCTACTGCTCGCGCCCGCCGCGTGCGTCTGCGCAGTTTTCCTGATCGCACACAACAGGCTGCACGGTGCGCTCACCTGGCCCTGGGCGATCGGCGTTCCGGCCGGCTTCCTGGCAGCGGGGCTCGTGGGCTTGTACGTGCACCCGAGGTTGACCGCCATTCGCGCCAATCACCAGTTCGTCGCCGAGGCTCTCGACGGCCTTGCCCTGTTACCCAGAATCGCCGCCGGCAGCCTGAATCGCGGCCTGGCCGCGATGCTCGGCATGGCCGTCTACTGGTTCTCGGAGATCTTCATGCTCTGGGCGACGCTGAAAACCTTCGGCGAATCGCCCTCGATCCCGGCGCTGGTGATCGGATTCGCCACGGGCTACGCGCTGACCCGTCGTACGCTGCCGCTTGCGGGCGCCGGCGCCGCCGATGCCTTCCTACCCTTCGCGCTGAACTGGACGGGCATAGCCCTGGCGCCGGCGCTGCTCGCCGTGTTCGCTTACCGCGTCTTCAATGCCTGGCTGCCGGTGCTGCCGGCGCTGATCGGCCTGCGCCGCCTGAGCGCCTCGGACTGAATCGCGACGCTCGACGAGAGAGCTGCGCGGCTCAGGACGGCGTGACGCGATAGACGTCGAAGACGGCGTCCACGTTCCTGAGCGCGTTCAGCAGCGTCTTCAGCGCCTTTACGTCGCCGAGCTCGGCGGTGTACCAGTTCTTGGCCAGCTGGTCCTCGACCGAGCCGCCGTAGGAGACGATGTTGGCGCCATGCTCGGCGAACGTGCGGGCCACGTCTTCGAGCAGGCGCTGGCGATCCCAGGCCGAGACGGCGATCTGAACGCGGAAGCACTGCGTGGTGCCGCCGTCCCAGTCCACCCGCGTGAATCGTTCGGGGTTGCGGCGAAGCGCCTTCACGTTCGGGCAGTCGTCGCGGTGGATGGTGATGCCCTTGCCCATCGAGATGTAGCCGACGATCTTGTCGCCCGGCACCGGGTTGCAGCACTTGGCCAGGCGCAGGAGCACGCTCGGGTCGTCCACGCCCTGGACGCGGATGCCGAGGCTGTCGGAGGCCGTTGCCCTTCTGGTGCGCGACTTCCGCTCGGGGAGCGTCTGCTCGGGAACCGCCTGGTCGATCTTGAGCCGCTGGAGAACCTTGTTGACGACCTGGCTGGCCGGGATCTTGCCCGAGCCGAGGGCGAGATAGAAGTCATCGGCCTTCTTGAAGCCCATCTCGCGAATGACCTGCGCCATCAGCGACGAGCCCGCCAATCGGCGGTAGGGGAGATTCTGCGCCTTCAGCGCGTGCTCAAGCGAATCGCGCCCCTTCTGTTCGGTCTCGCCGCGGGTCTGCGAGCTGAGCCAGTGGCGGATCTTGTTGCGGGCGCGCGAGGAGACGGCGAGCGAAAGCCAGTCGCGCGAGGGCCCGCGCGGCGAGCGCGAGGTGAGAATCTCGACGAAGTCGCCGTTCGCCAGTCGGTAGTGCAGCGGCACGATGCGCCCGTTGACCTTGGCGCCAACGGTGCGGTGGCCGATATCGGTGTGTACCGCGTAGGCGAAGTCGATCGGCGTCGAGCCGGCCGGCAGCGTCTTCACCTCGCCCTTGGGCGTGAACACGTAGACCTCGTCGACGAAGAGGTCGCTGCGAAAGGTGCGCATGAACTCGCTGGTGTCGGTGCCCCCCGGGCTGGCGTGCGAATCGACGAGCTGCTTGACCCAGGCCAGCCACTCCTCCTCCTGGATCTTGGCCGAGCGCTGGCGCTTGTAAAGCCAGTGGGCGGCGATTCCGAGCTCCGCCTCCTCGTGCATCTCGCGCGTCCTGACCTGGATCTCGAGCGGCCTTCCCTCCGGTCCGATCACGGTCGTGTGCAGCGAGCGGTAGCGGTTCGCCTTGGCCATGGCGACGTAGTCCTTGAAGCGACCAGGCATCGGCTTCCAGAGCGAGTGGATCAGGCCGAGCGCGCCGTAGCAGTCGCGGGTGCCCTCCTCGCCCTTGCTCTCGACGATCACGCGCATCGCCGTCAGGTCGTAGATCTCGTTGAACTCCTTGCCCTTGCGCGCCATCTTGTCGTAGATCGAGTAGAAGTGCTTGGCCCGGCCGGAGATGTCCGCCGGAATGTCGAGCTTGTCGAGCTCGGCCTTGAGCAGGGCCGCCGCCTCGCGCACGTGCGCCTCGCGATCGGAGCGCTGCTCGTTCACCATCGCCTTGATCTCCGAGTACTTGCGCGGGTGCAAGACCTGGAAGGCGAGATCCTCCAGCTCCCACTTGAGGGTGTGGATACCGAGACGGTGAGCGAGCGGCGCATAGACCTCCAGCGTCTCGCGCGCCTTCTGTACCTGCTTTTGCTTGCCCAGGTACTCGATCGTGCGCATGTTGTGCAGGCGGTCGGCGAGCTTGATCAGGATGACGCGCATATCGCTCGCCATCGCCACGACCATCTTGCGGTAGTTCTCGGCCTGGGCCTGCTCGCGACTCTGGAACTGGATGCGGGTCAGCTTGGTGACGCCTTCGACCAGGCGCGCGATCTCCTCGCCGAACTCCTCACGCAGCTCGGCTACGGAGACGCCGGTGTCCTCGACCACGTCGTGCAGGAGCGCGGCGGCGACCGTCTGCTCGTCGAGCTGGAGCTCGGCACAGATCTTGGCGACGCCGAAGGGATGGTTGATGAACTCCTCGCCCGAGCGGCGTTGCTGGCCGTCGTGTGCCTTGGCTGCGAACTCGAAGGCACGGCGAATCAGATCCCGGTCGACCTTCGGGTTGTAGGCCGAAACCTCGGCGAGTAACTCCTCGACGAGGTGCTCGTGCCGCTGGAGCGCATCCACAACAGTCATCTTCTTAAGTGTATTGTCGGCACGACCGTTAGCGGACGAAAGTCCGCCTCCCAAAGGGAGGCATGACGACTTTCGCCGCCGATTTGTTCATCGTTTGCCCTCACAGCGAAGCCGTAATCACTTTCGCTTGCGGGCTTCGAGTCGAGTCGGAGCGGGCGTTGACTGAGCCGTGTCCGTCGTGCCGGTCGCGGCGGCAGCTGAAATGAGCGGCCATAGCGGTGCCATCCAACGGCGGATAACGGCTTTTCACCGAGCAGCGGACGTAGAATCGCGGCCTATGACCGTTCAGGTGCGACCGTTCACCGACGAGGATCGCCTCTGGGCGATCGAGCTGATGCGCGAGCGCTGGGGCAGCGAAGTCGTCGTCACCCGGGGTAAGGCGCGAGACGCGAGCCTGCTTGAAGGCTTCGTAGCCGAGATCGAGGGCGAGCCGGTCGGTCTGGCCGTCTACGAGACGCGTGGCGCCGAGTGCGAGCTGGTCACGCTGGACAGCCTTCGGGAGGGAGTCGGCGTCGGCTCGGCTCTTATCGCAGCGGTGGCAAACGCGGGCTGGCGGCAGGACTGCCGCCTCCTATCGGTCGTCACGACCAACAACAACGTCCGCGCGCTCGGCTTCTATCAGCGTCGCGGTTTCGTCCTCACCGCTTTTCGCAAGGGCGCGATCGAGAAATCGCGCCGGATCAAGCCCGAGATCCCCGAGTTCGGCTTCGACGGCATCCCGATTCGCGACGAGCTCGAGCTGGCGCTCGACCTGCATAAGGACCGAGCCTGACTTCTAGGCCGCAGCCGCGACCGGCTCTTTCTCGGCAAGCAGCGTTCTGAAGGTTTCCGATTCGAGCAGGCTGCGGCGGCCGGCATCCTCCTCGAGTAGCCCCGCCTCGCTGAAGATCGCTCGTGTCTGCTCGTCCCAGCCTGCCTCTCCCCCGCGCCACTGGGCTGCCAGGCGGTCGCGCAGCGCCTCGTAGCCCGGCGCCGCGTCGAAGATCCGCCGGACTTGCAGTTGCGGCGTGACGGTTCCGTTCCAGCGGTTCGCCTCGAGCCGGAAGACGACGTCGTAGCGACCGATGCGGCGCAGGCGATCGAGTTGCTTACCCATCCCGAAAGCGATGGCGCTGCCCGCGTCGCAGCCATCCAAGCGAACGCGGAAGCGCAGGTGCTTGCCGTCGCCACAGCTCGTCAGGTCGCTCAGCTCGCAGCCGGGAGCGATCAGGAGCACGCCAGGGTTGCCCATCCCGAAGGGCGCCAGCCGCTCGAGCTCCTGGCAGAGCTCGAGCGTCAATTTGGCCTGCGGCGGCACGATCGCGTCGACCTTCGTGACCGATACGAGATCGCTGTCGGAGAGCAGCTCGCTGGCGTAAGTGGTGAAGGCCTCGATGAACTCGTCGAGATGCTCGGGGCGGATCGAGAACCCGGCCGCGGCGCGGTGGCCTCCGAAGCGCTCCAGCAGACTCGAGCAGGCGACGATGCCGCCGTGCAGATCGAAGGCCGGGATCGAGCGACCCGACCCCTTCCAGTCGCCGCCAGAGCCGGCGACGAGCACCACCGGGCGCGAGAAGCGCTCCACCAGCCGCGAGGCGACGATGCCGATCACGCCCTCGTTCCAGTCCTCGCCGGAGATCACGTAGGCGCGCCTGCTCCGCTTCGATTCGGGCCAGGACTCGACCTGTCCGATCGCGTCGCGCAGGATCCCGTCCTCTATCACCTGGCGCTCGCGGTTCAGCTCCTCGAGTCTCCGCGTCTGCCGGCTTGCCTCCTCCTCGTCCTCGCCGAGCAACAGCTCGAGCGCCAGATCGGGATGGCCGAGCCGGCCCGCGGCGTTGATGCGCGGTGCCAGACGAAAGGCGATCTGGCCCGTATCGATCGTCGCCGCATCGACGCCGGCGCTGCGCATCAGCGCGCGCAGGCCGGGCCTGGTCGTCCGGCCTAGCCTCTTCAGCCCGGCCGCGACCAACCAGCGATTCTCGTCGGCGAGCGGCACGACATCGGCGACCGTGGCGAGGCAGACGAGATCGAGCTGGTCGCGCAGGAACTCCGAGTCCGCCCCGAACAGGGCCTCGCCCAGCTTGTAGACGACGCCGGCTCCGCACAGGCCCGCAAAGGGATAGTCGGCGGGGCGGGGCGCGACGATCGGGCACGCGGGCAGCCGCTCCCCCGGGCGATGGTGGTCGGTGACGATCACATCCAGCCCAAGCTCGGCGGCCTGAGCCACCTCGTCTATCGCGGTGATGCCGCAGTCGACGGTCAGCACCAGCGAGCAGCCGTCGTCGGCCAGCCGCTCGAGCATCCCCGGAGTGAGCCCGTAGCCCTCGTCGAAGCGGCTCGGCAGCGCCCAGCTCACCTCGGCGCCGAGCTCCTTCAGCAGGATCACGGCAAGCGCGGTCGCGGCAACCCCGTCGACGTCGTAGTCGCCGTGCACGCAGATCTTCTCTCCGGCCGCCACGGCGGCGCGAATTCGCTGCACGGCCTGAGCCATGTCGCCAAGCGCGAAGGCGTCGTGCCCGGGCGCCTCGGCTGCGAGAAACGCGCGCGCGCGCTCGGGCTCGGCAAGACCTCGGCGAGCGAGTACCGAGGCCGTCAGCTCGCTCAGCTCGAGCTCGTTCGCCAGCCTGCGCACTTCACGCGTGCCAACCGGCTCTATCGTCCAGCTTCCCTGTTGCATGGGAGGAGAACGGTAGGCCTGCCACCGGACGGAGCACGAGCTAGCCCACCGCTACCCGACGTCGCTCGTCCAGCGCCTTTCGCGCGTGAAAAACAGGAGAGAAAGAAAAGCCGGACGGAGCCCTCCGGGTTAGGCTCCGTCCGGTGTGTTGTTCCGCTTCGGAGGTCTAACGGTAAATCGCGCTTTCAGTGCTACAAGATCCGTACTTCAAGTCACGCCGTTGTTCCTGCCTGCTCTCATTGACTACCGTAGGAGTCGTCCGTAAAGAAGCTCTAAAGACGCGGAAAGCCTTAGCTTCCTTTCAGAAAAGGGCCCGGGGCTATCCTGGCTGGGTGGCGCGGCAACCCAACTACCGTTCCGGCAACGACTACATCGTCGAGTTCCTCGACTATCGCTTCTCCTTCGGCCGCAGCGACTTCGAGGAGCGCGTGACCGCCGCCGCCGTACGCCTGGAGTTCGTACAGGGGAACGACCTGGGCGAGAACGAGACGGCCGACCTGGTCGAGCTGGTGGCCAGCCCGATCGGGCAGATCTCCGAGCCGCGCAGCGACTTCGGCCGCTATCTGGTCGAGAACTGGGAACGAATCTCGCTCGTGAGCGGAGAATCGCTCGTGTACTGGCTGCGCAAGCTCGTCTTTCGGGGCGCCTGGCTCGACCACCGCGTCAAGCAGGGGCTGTTGGAGGTCGCCTGGGACGACGATCAGGCCGAGTTCGGCTACCGCGACCCCGACGGCGATCGCACCCTGCTCGAGCTGGCGCCTGTGCCGTCGTGGCGCGCTCTTCGCTACCGAGCCTGACCGCAGAGCGGCGAATCCGTGCTCGCCGAGGACGCTAGAAAAGGCTCACGTCATCACTCTTCGGAGCTGGAGCGCCAAGGTGCGCTCGCCCCGATTTCGTGACGATGCGGCCGCGGTTCGTGCGCTGGATGAAACCGAGCTGCAGCAGGTAGGGCTCGTACACGTCCTCGATCGTGTCGGGCTCCTCGCCGAGTGCGACCGCCAACGTCGAGAGCCCGACCGGCCCGCCGTCGAAGCGCTCGACGATAGCCCGCAGGAGCTCGCGGTCGGTGTGCTCGAGCCCGACTTCGTCCACCTCCAGCAACTCCAGCGCTTCGCGCGCGATTGCCGTGGTGACAGCTCCCTGGTGACGCACCTCCGCCACGTCGCGGACGCGGCGCAGGATGCGGTTGGCGATGCGCGGCGTGCCGCGCGAGCGGGCTGCGATCTCGGTTGCGGCCTCGGGCTCGATCTCGACGCCGAGGATATGAGCCGAGCGGCGGACGATCGTGGCTAGATCGTCTACGCCGTAGTAGTCGAGCCTGAAGGTCATGCCGAAACGGTCGCGCAGCGGCGTCGTCAAGAGCCCTGTGCGCGTGGTCGCGCCGACCAGGGTGAAGTGCGGCAGGTCGAGCGTCAGCGTGCGCGCCGCCGGCCCCTGGCCGACGACGATGTCGAGCCGGAAGTCTTCGAGCGCCGGGTAGAGGATCTCCTCGACCGCGTGATTTAGACGGTGGATCTCATCGATGAAGAGGACGTCGCGCGGCTCCAGGCTGGTCAGGATCGCCGCCATGTCGCCCTTGCGCTCGAGCGCCGGGCCGGCGATGCAGCGGATGCCGACGCCGAGCTCCTCGCGCACGATGAAGGCGAGCGAGGTCTTACCGAGCCCCGGCGGACCGACGAGCAGGACGTGGTCGAGCGCCTCCTCCCTGCCCTTCGTCGCCTGGAGCGAGATCGCCAGCGGCTCCTTGATCCGCTCCTGGCCAACGAACTCGCCCAGGTTGCGCGGGCGCAGCGAGCGCTCGATGTCGTCGTCTTCGGGCTTGATCGTCGGCGTCAGGAAGGTCTCGTTCATCTCATGCCGTTCTGAGTGCCAGACGCACGCGCTCTTCGGGCGGCAGCTCGGGATCGATCTGGGCCAGTGCCTGTTCGGCCTCGACGAGTGTGTAGCCGAGCTCTACGAGTGCGTCGCGGGCAACGAGGTGCTTGTCGGAGCCGGTATCGCCGTAGGGCACCAGCTCGTTTCCGCTCAGCTTCTCCTTCAGCTCCAACACGACGCGCTGCGCCGTCTTCTTGCCGATGCCCGGGATGGCCTGGAAGCGGGCGGTGTCCTCGCGGGCAATCGCGCGCCTGAGCTCGACGGGTGTCGAGCCCGACACGATCGCCAGAGCCACCTTGGGCCCGATTCCCGAGACCGAGAGGAGTTGGATGAAGAGCTCGCGCTCCTCGCCGTCGGCAAAGCCGTAGAGCGAGAGCGCATCCTCGCGCACGTGCAGGTAGGTCTCGACCGTCAGCTCCGCGCCGTCGGCCCTGGCCAGGGCGCGGGGAGTCGCATGCACGAGGTAGCCGACTCCGTTCACGTCCAGGACTATTCCCTCCGTTCCGCGCCCGACTGGTTTTCCGCGTAGCCGCGCGATCATCCTGCCAGCCTCTCGAGCGGCGACGCCATCGCATGACAGATCGCGACGGCGAGCGCGTCGGCGGCATGATCGGGCGTCGGGATCTCCTTCAGGCGCAGGATCGCCTTCACCATCCGCTGAATCTGAGCCTTGTCGGCGCGACCGTGGCCGCAGGTCGCCTGCTTGACCCGCGCCGGCGCATACTCGAAGCACTCAATGCCGGCCAGCGCGGCGGCGACGAGCACGGCGCCGCGCGCCTGCCCGACAGAGAGCGCGATGCGGGCGTCGGCGCCGACGTAGGACTCTTCGAGCGCAACGGCATCGGGGCGTTCGCGGACTATCAGCTCGCTCACTCCTTCGAAGAGTGTCCGCAGCCGGAGCTCCAGCCGCGTGCCGGGCGACGTCTGCCACCAGCCGTGGTCGAGGGCCTGAAGGCGGTTTGCGTTTCCTTGGACGATGCCGTACCCGCATGCAGCCGTACCGGGATCGATTCCGAGAACTTTCACGTCGAGACTGTAGGTGGCGAGCCGGACGATGCCGGGCCGGCGTGAATGCGCCTCTGCTTGAGCTCGGCCGGTGTCGAGCGAGCCGGTCAGCTGCATCGGGTCGGCGGCCCTCGGTCGGCGGAGTCGTGATCGAGGCAGGCGTATCAGTCGCAACCAGTTCGAGTCGACCAGCGATCGCGGCTAGAAAAAAAGGGGGCGAGCCCGACACCCCCCAGCGTCAAGGCTCGCCCGTGACCGCAAGCGCTTCTCACACCTTAATACAAAGCCGCCGTAGGCCAAGGGTCGCGAATGTCAAGCAGATGTAAAAACCTGAAAGGAAAATACCTCGGGGTTGCGGCTCTCACGCGGCACACGGAGTGCAGAAATCACCGGGGGGCCGTCGGCCCCCGGTGATTCAACTCCTATTGCCACAAGCCGACTCTCCCTACGCTCACGGTGTGAGCTCGGGGGAAAGCGACTTCGCCGTCACGGTCGGGAACGTGGGCGTGCCAAGGGCGTCGTAATCAGTCGGGTCGCCGACCGTGTTCTGCGCGACCACCCGGTACGTGTCTCCGAGTTGATACGTCGCATCGACGTAGCTCATCGGCCCGGTGGTGTTGGGCGGCACGGACATCGCGGTCAGATCCACCGTCTGGATCGTCGTCAGATCCGTCCACGTCGCGACACCGCTGGCGTGCTTCTGGACAACGTACGACGTGTCGGCGATCGAGTTGTCCATCCACGACAGCGTCGTGGTACCCACGTTGAATGCGAGGGTGTCAGGTGCCTTGGGCGGAACCGCCACCTCTTGCGGCCTCATCATGTCCATCTCTTCATGGCTGAGGATGTGGCAGTGCCACACGTACTCCCAGCCGAAGTTGACGAGGTGGTTGGAGATGGTGATCGGATTACCACTCGGGTCGGTGGCAAGGCCACGAACCGACTCCGGGAGCTCCACACCGTCCATCATCATCGGATTTAGCTCCCTGATCGAGTTAGGTATCTCCCAGGGAAGGGTCGGGATCACCGGTCTCAGGGCCACGATCGTGTCCTCGAGCGGGCTCACCCTGATCGTGTCCTTCCAGCCGAGCTCGCTCGGATCGGGCGGCATGATGATGTTGTCCCAGGTGACCCGATCCAGGATCTGCACGTCGTAGAGGTGGAAGTGGATCGGGTGCGTGTCCACCCCGTTGTGCGTGATCTTCCAGATCTGCGTCCCGTCGGTCGCCGAGGAGATCGGCGTCACGCTGGTATCGCCAACCGGAAGACCACTCGCGTCTATCACCTCCGTCCCCGGGAACGTATACGGGAACAGGACGATGTTTTGAGCCGCCGGCGTGGCCGGAACGGCTTCGACCCCCATGTTCGCCGTCATCCTCCCGTAATCGTCGAAGTTGGCCGCGTTCGTCTCGTCGTGGAGCGCCTTCGGCTTGATCGGAATCGACAGCTTCGGCCCCAGCAGGGTGTCGAATGTGAACGGGTCTCCGCCCTGCTGCGCGATTCGGGCGAAGCCGTCGCACTTGATGGTCGAGGCGGGATCGGTGCAGTCGCCACTCGCTGCGAAGTTGGTGCCGTAGGCTGAGTTGTAGGCCGCCTGACCGACGATGATCGGGTGCTGGCTGGACTCGAACACGCCCGAGCCATCGGCATGGTGTGCGAACGCCGTTTGAAGCGTGGACAGATCGAATGCCGGCGCCGGGGTCTTGTCCGCGACCTTCACCTGCATGATCGTCCGGGTGTTCGGCCCGTATCCGGGCAGAGTGCTCGGCGCGCAGGCCGGTGTGAGGTCGGGGTCGCCTGTGTAGTAGTCGTAGCAGGCGATCCTGCCCGGGTAGGCCGCCGGCGCATCGTTGTACAGAATCAGCGTCTTGCCCGCGAACTTCGAGAAGTCGACAACTGCGTCGGCCCTCTCCGCGGGAGCAACCACCAGGGCGTGCTGGTCCACATTGCCCCAGTCGAACCTGGTCGGGTCGGTGATCCAGGTGATGGGTTGGTTCGGTACAACGACCGGAGCGGGCAGGAACCCGCCCTCACTGCCGATCTGGATGAAGTTCGGCCCCTCCGGGCTTCGGCTCGTGTCCGGCGTCGGGACCACGTTCGGGTCGGTCTGTGCCGCCGCAAGCTCGGCCGGCTTGAGCGCAACCTCGGTTCCGGTGGAGTCCGCGACGTACCACTGCAGGTTCCAGGAGCGGTCATTGGCCGCGTTCAGGATCCTGAAGCGATAGGACTTGGGATCGACCGTCGTGGTCGGGTATGCCGTCCCGTTCACGATCGGGGTGTCGTTGAACTGCTCCATCCCCCCCGAGATGTTCGGTGTGCCCGGGATCTTCGGCGGCTCACAGTACGGAGCGATCTGGTACTGCCAGGTGGACGGGTCGTCCAGGCTGCACGGCGTTGCCAAATCGGTGGTGAAGTTGGTCGCCGGATCCTTGTTGTAGTACGGGTTGTCGATCGGCCCGTACGGCACGTCCGTTGCCGGTGGCCAGAACCAGGGCCCGTAGAACCAACGGCCGTATGAGCTCAGGCCGCTCGGATCGGCGGGGTTCTGGGCCGGCATATAGACGTGGTGGTACCAGAGGTTGCCGTAACCTCCCCAGCGACTGGCATCCCAGGTCGGGTCCTGCTGAGCAAGCTGCGAGGCCTGCGGGGCGAATGTCCGGTCCTGGATGATCAGCGGGATCTGGTCGGAAGGGATGGTTCCGCTGTTGACCAACGCCTTTTCGGTCGGATCCTCGATCATGTAGCCGGCGGCTTCGCCGGCGTACACGTTGAGACGGGTGATGCCCCACGCATGGTCGTGGTAGAACATCAGCCGCGCGCTCTGCTGGTTGGTGTAGTAGAACGTCTGACAGCCGTCGGTCTCCGAGGAGCAATCCGGCACGCCGGCGGGCGCGCTCGCACCAACCATGTCGGGAACGTTCTGCACGGCAACGCCCTGCGGCCACGCGGTGGTCTCGTTGGCCGGCGTGATCCACTGGTGCGGCGTACCGTCGCTGATCCAGGGGGTGGTGCCGCCGTGGAGATGCAGTGTGGCCCGGTTGTCCTTGTAGCACGAGCTGTCCTTCGGGTACTGGGTGCACATCGGGTTGCGAACCTCGTCCGTAACGGTTCCCGAGTTTGTCGGCGCCGACATCGTCATCGGGCCCATGCCCGAGCCCATGAAGGTGGAGTCGGTCGGGAGGAACAGATCGCCCTTACTGCCCTTGGGCAGGAGGTTGTAGAACACGACCCTGACCGCGCGGTCCTTCTGCGCGACGATGATCGGCCCGAGGTAGTGCGGGTCGTCGACTCCGTACGCCTGCGAGCCGTCCGGCATCAGGGTCGGGGTCGAGGTGCCGTCGACGAGGTCCGTCTGCAGCGCAACATGCTTGCCCGGAATGACACTCGTCGAAAGCTGAACGTACTCACGCAGCAGCGTCGCAGGCAGGTCGGAGTGCATCTTCTCTCTGTGCTGAACGACCGCGATCACGTAGTAATCAGTGTTCGTGAACGTATTCTGGTCGGCCTGCCCCACCGGCAGGTACTGCCCGAGGTCGTTCACGCCTGCGGGTGTGAGCCCCGGCAGCGTGTCGACGAACTTTCGAATTCCGCCCGACGAGATGTAGCCGGTGCCTGGGTGCGTGACGTTGATCGAGGTGATCGCGCCGTTGTTGACCGACGCCGCCGCCGCCGCTCCTCTACCCGTCCCTTGCCTGCCGGCCCGCTCGGTGATGATCATGGCGGGCGGGCGCGTATAGCCCACGCCGAACGTCTTTAGGGCGATGGAAGAGATCGACAGCGTTGCGGTCGCGGTCGCCTCCTTGAAGGTCGCGGGGTCATGGGTGGCGGGAGCGAATCTCGTCCCATCGAGGATCGCGACGCCCGGCGCGACCGAATAGCCCGAGCCGGGATTGTCGAGGACGATCGATGTGATCGTGCCGTTTGAGTCCTTCGTGACATGGCCCATGGCTTGCACGCCGTCCGGGTCGTTTGGCAGGTCGAACTCGACCGTCGGAGCCGTGTAGCCGCTCCCTCCGCCCGTCAGCTGTACTTTGTCGACGACGCCGTATGCGGTCGCCGTCGCGCCGCTGCCGGTCTCGCCGCGGTCGAATCTCGGGATATCTCTGAACCGAACAACCGGAGCCGCGTAGCCAGACCCAGGCTTTCGTAACGCGACGCTCGAGACGATTCCCGCGTTGACGATGTGCGCTGTTGCCGCCGCGCCCACCCCGGATCCCGTGATGGCGATGTCCGCGGTCGAATAGCCGTGCCCCGGATTGATCACCTTGATGCCCGTGATGGAACCGTCTCTGCCGATCTGCGCCTCCGCCTGGGCACCGGAGCCGTCGCCCGTGATCGTGACGGTGGCGTCGGGCACCGTGAGCGGACTGTTCGCCCAGTTCGGATACGGGCCGAAGTAGTGAGGGACCGTGGACTGGTCGACCGGCGACGAGGGCATCGCCGAGATGGCAGATCCGCTGAGCAGTGCGCTCAAGCCGAGCGCCAGCATCGTGCTGAAGATGAGAGCGGTGAGCCTGCGTCGCGTCGTCGAGGGACGGAGGAAACTCTCCGCCGTTCTCGCCGGCGATCCCCAGCGGTGGCCGCCGGGAAGTTCGAACTTCTCTAGCCGTTTCATCTTGGTCTCGAGTTATGGCGAGGTGCAGAGGACCCAGGCGATCGCCTGAACGCCGCCGCCACCGGAGTAGTTGTCGATCTCAACCGACCAGCCGGTCGGAGTGGCGGTCGCGTTGTAGGGGTTTGGAACGCTGTAAGCCACAATCGGCCATCCATCGCTCGTGCTCGCATCCCAATCGGCGCCGCCGCCGGTCGCGACCTCGCCCGAGTTGCACTGCGCTACTGCCTTCGAAAAGACGGTGCCGTACGTTCCGCTGGCGGTGCGCTTGACGATGCTGGTCGCGCCAGACGCGCCAGCCGAACCGGTGGCTCCGGTGGCTCCAGTGGCGCCAGTTGCTCCAGTGGCGCCCTTCGACCCCGCCGGTAGCTGACCCTTGGCGAAGTCCACCGCCTTGAGCGAATGGTCCTTGATCTTGCTCGAGATGACGGCATTGTTCTTGAGCTGTTTGGTGCCGACACTGCCCTTGGGCAAGGCATTGATCACAGCGACGCCCGTGCCGGTTGTCGCCAGGAAGAGCGCGACGCAGGCAACGATCATCGCCGGTGACGGCTTCCTAAGGCGTGTCTTCATTCTTCACCGCTTTCGGTCGGATTACAGGGGACATCCGGCCCGCTCTTACCCTGAATTTAGAAAGTCCGAAACCTGCGCTGGCGCGATCAGGGCGGCCGTTCGAAAATGCTCCCGTGAGCATGGGCCGAGTGAGTACGCCCGATATCGCGAGCGCAGTGGTGGAGCCAATTTCCTGGTAAAAAGCGAAGCAGGTTACTGCATTCTGCGTCAGCCTTACGGCGCCGATCTCAGAAGTCGGTGCCGACGAAAAGCTGACGTTTTGGCGTGCGTTCCGGCTAGGAAGCGACAGCCTCGAGCAGCTGCTCGGAGATGTCGAAGTTGGCGTAGACCTCTTGCACGTCGTCGAGCTCCTCGAGCGCCTCGACGAGCCTGACCAGCGTGCGCGCCGTCGACTCCTCCGTAAGCTCGACGGTGGTCTTGGGCAGCATCGTCAACTCGGCTGACTCGATCGGAAAACCCGCGTCCTCGATCGCCTGGCGCAGGCCGTGTAGCGCTTCGGGTGCGCCGGTCACCTCGAAGCTGGAGTCGTCGCCGGCCACATCGTCGGCGCCGCCCTCCGCGGCGGCCAGCATCAACGTGTCCTCGTCCACTCCGTCGGCCGGCACAAGCACGACCGCGCGCCGCTCGAACATCCAGCCCACCGAGCCGTCGGTGCCGAGATTGCCGCCGTATTTACCGAAAGCGTGACGCACCTCCGCGGCGGTGCGGTTGCGGTTCTCGGTCAGCGCCTCGACGATGATCGCCACGCCGCCGGATCCGTAGCCCTCGTAGACGACCGTCTCGAAGACCAGGCCGCCCGCGCCCTCACCGGTGCCCTTGGCGATCGCGCGCTCGATGTTGTCCTTCGGCATCGAATAAGAGCGCGCCTTCTCGATCGCGTTCTGGAGCGCGAGGTTGGCATCGGGGTCGCCTCCGCCTTCCCTGGCCGCGACGATGATCGCGCGTGAGAGCTTGGAGAAGAGCTTGCCGCGCTTGATGTCCGCAGCGCCCTTCTTGTGCTTGATCGACGACCACTTGCTATGTCCGGACACTCGCTGCCTCCCGTGCTACTTCGCAGAAGAGCTCATGGACGCGCGTGTCGTCGGTGAGCTCAGGGTGGAACCCTGCGACAAGGATACGGCCTTCGCGCGCCAGCACGGGCCGACCATCGTGCTCGGCGAGGATCTCGACCGCGGGACCGGCGCTCTCGATCCAGGGCGCGCGGATGAAGACGGCGCGCAGCGGTCTCGCCTCGCCGGCCAGCTCGAGGTCGGTCTCGAAGGAATGCACCTGGCGCCCGTAGGCGTTGCGGCGAACGACGATGTCGATCATCCCGAGCAGCGGTTGGTCGGGCGTGGCGTCGACCGCGTCGCGCGCCAGCAGGATCATGCCGGCGCAGGTACCGAAGATGGCGCCTTCGAAGGCACGAATCGCCGGCTCGAGATCATAGGCGCGCACGAGCTTGCCGATCGCCGTCGACTCGCCGCCGGGAATGATCAGGCCATCCAGGCTGTCGAGCTGATGAGGCTTTCGCACCTCGCTAGCTCGCACGCCGAGACGGCGGAGCACGTTCACGTGCTCGCGGAAGTTGCCCTGAACGGCAAGAACACCAATTCGAAGCGGCTCAGTCATGCTCTTCCAGTCTAGATTCAAGGCTTCGCCGCGCGCCTGCCGGACGCACGCTGCGGCTGCTCGCGGCCTCTACTCGAGAACCTTCACACTTTTGTCGCGAACAACCCCTTGACGCCAAATGGTGTCGGACACCGTTTCGCCGGTGTGGGTTGATCACGGCGAAAAGCTCCTGCTCGAGAGAGGTTTTCTGGAGCAGCGCGGATTCGCCGTCGTCCGACGAGACATGTCCGGTTTGAACTCACGCCGCTCCGACTATTGTTCTGCTCGTGCCAGTCGCTCTCGTCACCGGAGGAAACCGCGGCATCGGGTTCGAGGTCTGCCGCCAGCTCGGACGCCTCGATTACGCGGTGCTGCTCGGTACGCGCGATCTCGCGAAGGGCGAGGAGGCGGCCGACGTGCTCTGCCGCGAGGGACTGAACGTGTCGGCGCTGAAGCTCGACGTCACGAGCGACGAGGACATCGATCGCCTCGGCACGCTCGAGCGGGTGGACGCGCTGGTCAACGACGCGGCCATCTCCCCCGACGGCGTCGATCCCGAACGGAGCGCGCTGCGCGTTCCCGCCGAGATCGTCCGCCTCGGCTTCGAGGTCAACACGATCGGTCCCTACCGCATCTGCCAACAGATCGTGCCGATCATGAGGCGCCAGGGCTACGGCCGCATCGTCAACGTCTCCACCGGCATGGCGCAGCTCGGCGAGATGAACGGCGGCTCGCCGGGGTACCGGCTGTCCAAGGTCGCTCTGAACGCGCTCACTCGCGTTCTCGCCGACGAGCTCGAGGGGATGAACATCCTGGTCAACTCGGTCGACCCGGGCTGGGTCAAGACCGACATGGGCGGCCAGGCTGCGCCGCTCACCCCGGCGGAGGGCGCCGACACGATCGTCTGGGCCGCGACGCTTCCCGAAGTGGGCCCGGCGGGCGGCTTCTTCAAGGAAAAGCGCCAGATCGCCTGGTAATAACCGCTCGATTCAACAGCGATCCGGCTATTCGACGCCCGTTCGTCTCCTGACGGAAATCGTCAGATTTCCGTCAGCTTCTACCAGCCGCGTGTCTCGAGCAGCTGACTCTCGTCGAGGGTCGCGGTCGAGATCGAGGCCATCGCCTCGCCCAGCCCCTGAGAGACTCGCGCGAGCACCTCGGGATCCTGGAAGTGCGTGGTCGCCTCGACGATTGCCTTGGCGCGCGGAGCCGGATCGTCGGACTTGAAGATGCCCGAGCCGACGAAGACGCCGTCGGCGCCGAGCTGCATGCAAAGCGAGGCGTCGGCGGGAGTGGCGATGCCGCCGGCGGTGAAGGTGACGACCGGGAGCTTTCCGTTCTCGGCCACCCACTTGACGAGCTCGACCGGAGCGGCCAGGTTCTTGGCCTCGGCGTAGAGCTCCTCCTCGCGCAGCGTGCCAAGCCGGCGGATCGAGCCAAAGACGGAGCGCATGTGGCGTACGGCGTTGACGATGTCGCCGGTGCCGGCCTCGCCCTTGGTGCGGATCATGGCGGCGCCCTCGCTGATGCGGCGAAGCGCCTCGCCCAGGTTGCGGCAGCCGCAGACGAAGGGCACCGTGTACTGCCACTTGTCGATGTGATGCTCCTCGTCGGCCGGGGTCAGAACCTCGGACTCGTCGATGTAGTCCACCTCGAGCGCCTGCAGGATCTGCGCCTCGGCGAAGTGGCCGATGCGAGCCTTGGCCATCACCGGGATGGTCACAGCTTCCTGAATCTCACGGATCTTGGTTGGGTCGGCCATGCGCGCGACTCCGCCCTGAGCGCGAATGTCGGCCGGGACGCGCTCCAGCGCCATTACGGCGCAGGCGCCGGCGTCCTCGGCGATCTTCGCCTGCTCGGCCGTCGTGACGTCCATGATCACCCCGCCCTTGAGCATTTCGGCGAGGCCGCTCTTGACGCGCATGGTTCCGATTTCGCTCATCGATCTCGATTCTACCCGCGCGATTCAAATGCGCGCAGGGTTCGGACTGATCAGTCCGCCGCCGGATGGATCAGGCCCCGTCTACGAGGAGCCGGCCGGCTCGAGATTCGGCCCCAGAATGAGTCAAGCTCCCGGGAGGGGGAGCCCCGGGAGCTTGAATCGAACAAAGGGAGAGCGGGCTGGCCGGAAGGACTAACGTCCTCCCCGCGTTCCCGTTCCCCAGAGGGCACTGCCGCATTCGTGCACCGCTCACTGCTCCTTCTACCGCGTGGTCGCGGTACCGCAGACTTCTCGTCAGTCCGAGATCCTCGTTACAACGCCTTGAGGGAACGCGGACATAATTGACCGTAGTCCTGCTCTGGAGAACGCGCATTCCCCCGAACGAGGGAACTCGCACTGATTCACTCCAACGAGGGATCCAGCCACTTCGCGAATGTCCTGGATAAGCCGTCGAAAACGCTCGCTTACCAGCCTTGGCGAATACCCACGCAGAGCAGGCGCGGCGGCGATAGGCTGACGTCGGCGAGGGCCCGTAGCTCAGTTGGTTAGAGCAGCGGACTCATAATCCGACGGTCGAAGGTTCGAATCCTTCCGGGCCCAAAGCCGACAAACGTCGCCCCTTCGCAGGCAATGACGGCTTTCGTCGGCGTAACCCAGGGAAGAGACTGCCGGCGCGCGAATCGCAGCTGCCGCTAGCTGCGGCGCCGGATCGGGCGGGCCGGCACGCCGGCCACGACGATGCCGGCCTCGACCGGGCGCGTCACAACCGCGCCCGCTGCCACAACGGCACCGGCGCCGACATCGGCCAGCACGGTCGCGGCCGATGCAATTCAGGAGTCTGCACCGATCGACACTCGCTCCACCTGAGCGTCTTGCTCCCGTATCGGCCGCCCCAACTCGATTCCGTGTCGCCCGGAAATGACATTCACCTGGTTACCGATCATGGTGCCGTCGCCGATCGATGTCAGTCCCAGCGAGCAGAATCGACCGACGTACACACTCTCGCCGAGCTCGCTCTCGCGGTACATGAGCACCGTTCCGAAGCCGATCGACACTCCGCGGCCGCACCGTGCGAGAAGCGCCCGATAGACGTAGCGACGAACGACGGTGCCCAGCGGGCCCGGCAGCAGCGAAACCGCCTCACTCGTTGCGCGGAAAGACCTCGTCCTCCCGATTACGAGCGACGCTGCCGCGTGAATCAGGAGCACCGGGAGGGCGCACAGTCGACCCGCGATATCGCCGAGAATCCGTGTCAGCGGCGATTTACTCAAGCCGATTTCCCGGCGCCCAGCTGATGCCTCGGTGCTCATCGCGCGATTCTGTCACAGGTCTCCACCGCTGAAGTCGTGCGCGACACCCTTCTCGGCCGGTCGACCGGCGCTTGGGACTCGGAGCAAAATGAACACGCGTTGACTGGGTGCGATCAGTGGATGCGATGCTAGGACGCAGTGCCTCGTTCGTAGCAGCGCTACGGGCGAGGCCGAGGACGCGGCTCGAGAGCCGACGCAGCGCGCCGCTGAGCGCGGCCACGCGACGGAGTGCTTCTTTTTGATTC
>JBAWEP010000002.1:0-5129 GCA_049591255.1 Gaiellaceae bacterium | reverse complement strand
TGGCGTTAGCGTGAAGGTTCATCTTGGCCCTCCTTTTGGGCGTGGTCTTCGTCGACTCACAGCCTCAAAGGAGGGCCGGATGTATCTCTCAGCCGTTCACAACGTGTGTGGGCGCTTCATCTAGCCGAGCCACTCCAGCCAGCGCCCGTGATAGTCGAGCCGGCCGAGGATCTGCGACTCGCCCCCGGGCCAGAGCCTGTATCTCAACTGCCAGTAGTCGGCCGGGTCATCCGGGGGATGCTCGCCCGAGATGAAGGCCAACGAACCGCGTTCGCCGGCTCGGTCGAGGATCTGTTCGACACGCTGTCTCTGCTCGCTCGAGAGATGGCTGAGGGAGGCGGTCTGAAAGACGACGGTCAGCGTCTCGGCCGACCGCTCCTCGAGCACCGGCTCGAGCAGGTCGAGATAGCTACCGGTGAGGATCTCGAGGGGTTCGGTGCGCCGAATCGCGATCGCTTGAGCAAGCCGCTCCAAGCGCTCTCTCTGGTCGGGCCAGATGAACGCTTCGAGAAGTCGAGCTCCCTGCTCTGTGGTCACGTCCACCGGGCTCAGGTCGATGCCGAGGCGCCTGCGCACCGTCGGCACTAGCGAGAGCAGCCCGGCTGGAAGCGGCGAGCGAAGCTCTCCGAGGAACTCGATCGACGCGTCCTCCGGGCCCCAGCGCTCGGCGCCGTAGCGGTACGCATAGCGATCCCAAAGCAGGTTGAAGCCCGCACTCGGCCCCAGCTCGATCAGATCCAGTTCTTTTCCCGTTTGCCGGGCGGCGAGGAGGAAGGCCGGCAAAAGGCCGTAGCAGCGCTGTACCTCGTTGGTCTGCATTCCCTGCTCGCGCAGAAATCGCGCTACCCACTCCGACTCGCGTGCCAGCGCCTCGCGGAACGCCGGCCAAACCTCGCCCTCTCCCGCGAAGGCGCGTGCCAGCTCGGGCGCCCGCCCGTCGAGTGCGAGGTAATGAAGTGCCGCGAGCAGTCTCAGCGCAAGGTTCCACTCGTAATCCGGCGCGATCTCACGAACCAGCGGCTCACTTGCCAGCCGCTCGCACAGCCCGCCCACCAGCGACGTGGCATCACTCGCCCGGCACGCCGCCGCCTGCCCGAGAAAGATCTCTGCTTGTCGGTCGCTCGTACTCAGCTCGCGAGCGCGGCCTTCGCCTGCTCGGCGATCGCTTTGAAGGCGGCGGGCTCGCGCACCGCGAGGTCGGCCAGGACCTTGCGATCGAGCTCGATGTTCGCCTTCTTGCAGCCGGCGACGAACTGGTTGTAGGAGAGACCTTCCTGGCGCGCCGCGGCGTTGATCCTGATGATCCAGAGCCGGCGGAAGTTGCGCTTGCGAGTGCGCCGGTCGCGGTACGCGTAGACGAGCGAGTGATCGACCTGCTCCTTGGCGTACTTGTAGCTCGACTTCTTTATGCCGAAGTAGCCGCGAGCCTGCTCGAGAACTTTGCGTCGCTTCTTGCGCGCGTGTACGGAACGCTTAACACGTGGCATAGGGCTCTACCTCACCTTCCAAGCATCTTCTTGACGACGGGAGCCTGCGACGGCCCGAGGACCTCGGGCTTGCGAAAGCCGCGCTTACGCTTCTGGGACTTCTTGCCGAGGATGTGGCTGCGCATCGCACGACGGCGCACGACCTTGCCCGTCGCGCTGAGCTTGAACGTCTTCTTGGCACCGCTATGCGTCTTCTGTTTGGGCATCTTTCTCCTCGATACTTCGCGCCGGTACCTCGGGCGCTACGGCTTCCTCGGTTACCGCCTGATCCGTAGTCGCTGGGCTCTTGCCGGCCTTCGCCTCGGGCTCGCTCTTCACTTTCTCTGCGGCGCCCTTGGTCGGCGCCAAAACCATGGTCATGTTCCTGCCCTCCAGCAACGGCTGCGATTCGATCATCCCGATCTCCTGCACGTCCTCGGCGAGGCGCATGAGCAGGTCTCGCCCGCGCTCCGGGTGCGTGGTCTCGCGCCCGCGGAACATGATCGTGACCTTGACCTTCGCTCTCTGACCGAGGAAGCGAACGACGTGCCCCTTTTTCGTCTCGTAGTCGTGCACGCCGATCTTCGGCCGCAGCTTTATCTCCTTGATGTGAATCTGCTGCTGGTGCTTGCGAGCCAGCTTCGCCTTCTGCTCCTCGCCGTAGCGGTACTTGCCGTAATCCATCACCCGGCACACGGGCGGATCGGCCGTCGCGGCGATCTCGACCAGGTCGAGATTCTTTGCATAGGCGTACTCACGGGCCTCGTCGCTCGTCTTGATTCCGATCTGGGAGCCGTCCGTATCGATCAGACGGACGCGCGGAGCACGGATGCCGTCGTTGATACGAGCATGCGGAACCGACGGACGAGCGGGCTCATAACGTCGCCGAGGTCTCAATTGGCGCTCACCAAGCTAGGGCTTCCTCCTCTTTCAGAACGACAAAACCGCTGCAGGCAGCGGCTCCGTTCTTTCACCAAACACCTTGGTTGAACCCCCGCCAGCTCTGGGCCGCGGAGGTGAGGGAACGGATGTGCCCCTACTTGCAGGCCGTAAATGTAGCCGATCCGGTGCCACTGCGCGCGGTCGCCCCGGTGGAAGGGCCTCCAGCCCGATGAAATCCCGCCGCCTGGGCGCGCTCGGCGGGTGCGATGCCGGGGCGCCGGGAGCGCTCGCTCGCCAGAAGTCTCGAGCATCAGGCAGTTGGCATCGCGGTGAGAGAGGTGAGCTCGATCACGAGCTCTCTCAGGCTCTTTCGCGACTGCGCGCCGCCGCGCTCGCGCACGGCCAGGTCGTCGGGCGACTCCTTGTCGCCGTAGACGATCAGGCGCGGAATCTTCTCCAGCTCGGCGTCGCGGATGCGCTTGCTCACCGACTCGCTGCGGTCGTCGAGCTCGACGCGGAAGCCGGCGCCGCGCAAGCCCTCGACGATCGCGCGGGCCGCTTCGACGTGCCCCTCCCCCACTGGCAGTACGCGCACCTGCACCGGCGCCAACCAGAGCGGAAGATCGCCGCCGGTGTGCTCGAGCAGGATGCCGATGAAGCGCTCGAAGGAGCCGAGCAGGGCGCGATGGATGACGAAGACGGGGTGCTCGCGGTTGTCGGCGCCGACGTACGTGAGATCAAAGCGAGCCGGCATCTGAGCGTCGAGCTGGATCGTTCCCAACTGCCAGGAACGTTCGAGCGCATCGGTGATGTGCAGATCGATCTTGGGCCCGTAGAACGACCCCTCGCCGGCGCCGAGCGCGTAGGAGATGGCGTGGCGATCGAGCGCCGCGCGGAGCTCGCCCTCGGTGAAGTCCCATTCCTCGTCCGAGCCGAGCTTGTTCTCGGGCCGCGTCGACAGCTCGGCGCGCGGCTCGATCCCAAACAGGCTGTAGAGGTAGCGCAGGTACTCGAAACAGCCGTCGAGCTCGCCCGCGATCTGCTCCTTGCTGCAGAAGATGTGCGCGTCGTCCTGCGTGACGTAGCGCACACGCGTAAGCCCGTGCAGGGCGCCCGCGAGCTCGTTGCGATGGAGCGGCGCTCCCTCGGCGTAGCGCAGCGGCAGGTCGCGGTAGCTGCGCAGCTTGCTGCCGAAGAGCAGCATATGGCCGGGGCAGTTCATCGGCTTGATGCCGTAGACGTGCTCCTCGCCGATCGGAATCAGGAACATGTTCTCGCGGAACTTCTCCCAGTGGCCGGAGGTGACCCAGAGCGCCTTGTCGTAGATCAGCGGCGTCTTCACCTCGGAGTAGCCGCGGCGGGCGTTCTCGCGCAGGCGCAGCGCTTCGAGCTGGTTGAAGATCGTCATCCCCTTGGGGTGCCAGAAGGGCGAGCCGGGCGAATGCTCGTCGAAGTGGAAGAGATCGAGCTGGACGCCGAGCCGGCGGTGGTCGCGCCGCTTGGCCTCCTCGAGCCGGGCGAGGTGCTGCTCGAGATCCTTTTTCGAGAAGAAGGCCGTGCCGTAGATGCGGGTCAGCTGCTTGTTGGCCGAGTCACCGCGCCAGTAGGCGCCGGCGAGCCCGGTCAGCTTGAGCGCCTTGATCGGCTTGGAGTCGATCAGATGCGGTCCGCGGCAGAGGTCAGTGAAATCGCCCTGCGTGTAGAGCGAGATCGCGCCCTCCGCCTCGTTGACCAGCTCTACCTTGTAGGGCTCGTTCTCGGCCAGGAAGCGCTTGCGCGCCTGCTCGCGGTCGATCTCCTCGCGTCGCCACTCCCGTCCCTCCGCAAGCTCACGCGCAATCTCCTGCTCGATGCGGGCCAGATCGTCTTCGCTGATCGGCTCGGGGAAGTCGAAGTCGTAGTAGAAGCCGTTCTCGATCGCCGGCCCGATCGCCACCTTGACGCCCGGGTAGAGCCTGCGCACGGCTTCCGCCAGCAGGTGCGCCGCCGAGTGCCTGAGCACGGTGAGCGCGTCCGCGTCATCGGCGTTCTTGCTCGTCAGGATCTCGAGCCGCTGCCCGTCCGAGAGCGGCAGGCGCAGATCGCGCAGCTCGCCGTCCGCGCGCACCCCGACCGCCTGCTCGGCGAGCCTGGGCCCGATCGCGCGCGCAGCGTCCAGTCCGTTCGCCCCATCGGGCAGCTCGAGGGGTGAACCGTCGGGTAGCTGAACGCGCATGGACGAGAAGAATACCCATGCCGAGCGCAGAGATCTCCGCGGGATAGAAAAACGCGTGAGATGGGTACCGAACACACGTGTCGATCATGGGACCGGTCGTTCGAACTGATCATCTAGCCGAAAGAGAGTTGCTGATCTCGGTCAGCGGCGAGCTGGACCTACACTCGGTTGGGGGCCTTCAGGAGGCCCTCGACGAGGCCATCTCCGAAACCGGTGAGATAGTCGTGGTCGATCTCGGCGAGGTCGATCTGATCGACTCGATCGCGCTGGGCGCGCTGGCTCGAGCCTCCCGGCGCCTGCGCGAGTCGAGCGGTGCGCTCGGTGTCGTAGCCTCCAACGCCGATGTCGTGCGTGCCTTCGAGATCACCAGCCTCGACCGGGTCATTCCGATGGCGTCCACTGCGGCCGAAGTACTACAGCGCCTGCGCGCTTCGGTCGTCTAGCTGAAGCGCCCACACACGTTGTGAACGGCTGAGAGATACATCCGGCCCTCCTTTGAGGCTGTGAGTCGACGAAGACCACGCCCAAAAGGAGGGCCAAGATGAACCTTCACGCTAACGCCAAGC
>JBAWEP010000001.1:0-6264 GCA_049591255.1 Gaiellaceae bacterium | reverse complement strand
GGGCAAGAGCGAGCGACCGCGCCGAATCGCCCAGCGCGCCGCCGAGCTGCTCTCCGCCGCCGCTCCAGCCATGCGCCGCGCCGAGCTGAGCGCCGTGGTGGACGTCGATCCACAGGGGTTCTAAGGGACCGTCTCCGCACGGAGCGTCGAGAAGCTCCTCGCTGTGGACGAAATCACCCTTCTGTGACTGGTTCGCCTTGACAAATCCCCGCGCCTCTGATCGGTATCAGACACCGAGGTTTGTTTTGGTTGAGAATCGTTTCAGTCTCGGCACACCAACGCCTCGAGGCGAGCTCCGGCGAAGCACTGTTCCTTCCACAGGGGCGACCCGTTCGGACCAGCCGGCGTAGACAGGACGGGCCCGCTACCGCGGGCCCACTCAGATCAGGCTCGACCTCGATCGGCTTCGCCACGCGCGGTGACCCGGCGCCCGCAGCGTAGAATCCCAGCAGATGGCTGGCAAAGGCAAGACAAAGAACATC
Organism: Gaiellaceae bacterium; assembly: GCA_049591255.1. Taxonomy (GTDB): domain Bacteria; phylum Actinomycetota; class Thermoleophilia; order Gaiellales; family Gaiellaceae; genus Fen-549. The sequence continues at coordinate 5,782 of JBAWEP010000001.1, read as the reverse complement.
GAGCAACCGCACGAGCACGAACACGAGCACGAGCCCGAGCAAGCGCTCGAGCGCGATGTCGAGCGCGAGGCCAGGCGGCGGACGGCGCTTTCGCAGGTGCGCCAGTACCCGGATCCCGTCTTGCGCATGCGCGCCCGCGAGGTCGAGGTGTTTGACGAGGCGCTGGCACAGCAGGCCGCACGGATGATCGCGCTGATGCACGATGCAGCCGGCGTCGGTCTGGCCGCGAACCAGGTCGGAAGCCTGCTCAGGATGTTCACGATCGAGCTGGGCGAGGACGAGACGGCGCGGGCGATCGTCAATCCGCGCGTCACTCCGCTCGGCGACGAGCTCGAGACCGACGACGAGGGATGCCTTTCTCTCCAGGGCGTGCTGGTGCCGGTCGAGCGCGCGGTCTCGGTTCGCCTGGAGGGGCAGAGCGTCGACGGAACGGAGCTGACGCTGGAGCTCGAAGGCCTTTCCGCGCGCGCCGTCCAGCACGAGGTCGACCATCTCGACGGGAAACTGACCTTCGATCGCACGACTCCCGAGGCGCGTCGCGAGGCCCTCGCAGTACTGCGGCCGCGGGTCGTTCTCGCCGGCTCCCGGTGAGGCTCCGTGACTGAGCGCCTCGCCGTTGCCGCGACCGCGCCCTTCGGTGCCGACGTTCTGGCGGGGCTGGCCGCCCGGCGCGAGATCGCCTTCCTCCTCACCCGTCCCGACCGCCCGGCGGGGCGCGGGCGCAAGCTCCGTCCGCCGGCGGCGAAAGTGGTGGCGGAGAGCCTCGGCATTCCCGTGCTCCAGCCCGAAAAGCTCGACGCCTCCTTCCGGCTCGACGCCGACACGGTCGTGCTGGCGGCCTACGGCGTCCTCATCCCCGAGGCCCAGCTCGAGCAGGCGCTTTGGCTCAACGTCCATCCCTCGCTGCTCCCGCGCTGGCGCGGCGCGGCGCCGGTGGAGCGGGCATTGATGGCCGGCGATGCCGAGACCGGAGTCACGATCCACGAGACGGTCAAGGAGCTCGACGCCGGCCCGATCGCCGCGCAGGCCGCCTTTCCGCTCGCGCCCGAGGACGATGCCGGCTCGGTCTACGAGAAGACGGCCTCGCTCGCGGTCACGCTGCTCGACGAGATTCTGCCCGCGCCCGCCTTCCAACCCCAGCCCGAGGAGGGGGCCTGCTACGCGGCCAAGATCGAGCCGGAAGACCGCGAGCTCGACTGGAACCGCCCGCCCGAGCAGAACCTGAATCGCATCCGGGCGCTGTCGCCGCACATCGGCGCCCGCGCCGAAGTGGACGGCCACCGCCTGCTCGTCTGGCGCGCCCGTCCGGCCGGGAGCGACTCGCTGCTCGTTGCCGGCGGGCTCGAGCTGCTCGAGGTGCAGCCCGAGGGGAAGAAGCGAATGGCCGCTGCCGATTATCTGCGCGGCCTGCACTGATGTCCGTCTCGCCCGCACGCCGCGCCGCCTTCAAGACGATCCTGCGCGTCTTCGAGCAGGAGGCCTACGCCGACCGCGCCTTTACCGTCGAGGCGAAGAAGCTGAACGAGCGCGACCGCGCGCTGGCGCAGCGGCTCGCCTACGGCACCGTGCAGCGCGTGCGCACGCTCGATCACGCGATCAACGAGCTGGGCAAGAAGTCGCCCGGCACGTTCGATCCTCCGGTGCGCGCGGCGCTCCGGCTGGGCGCCTATCAACTCGCCTTCTCGGCCGGCATCCCCGCCCACGCCGCCGTCAACGAGTCGGTCGAGCTGGTGCGCGAATACGGCCCCACGCACGCGATCAAGTTCACCAACGCGATCATGCGCCGCCTGGCCGAGGGCGCCCGCGCGCTGATCGAGGGTCTGCCGGAGTGGACGCCGCGCGAGGCGGCGCTGCGCTACTCCTATCCCGACTGGATCGCCGAGACCTTCTGGCGCGAGCTCGGCCCCGACGACGCTCAGGCGCTACTGCGAGCCGAGAACGAGCCGGCCGAGACGGCGGTGCGCAGGAACACGCTCATTCCGGGCGACGTCGAAGGCAGTCCCGATCCGCTCGTGCCGGGCGCGCTCGTGGTGAAGCGGGTGGATGCGAAGAACCTGAAGGATGGGCTGGTGTGGCCGCAAAGTAGGGGCTCGCAACTTGCCGGGCTGGCGGTTGGCGCCCGGCACGGTGAGCGGGTGCTCGACGTGTGCGCCGCGCCGGGTGGCAAGACGACGCAGCTGGCCGCGCTCGGCGCCGAGGTGACCGCGATCGAGAAGCACGAGGGACGCGCGCGCGAGCTGGACGAAAACTGCCGCCGCCTCGGCGCGGGCTCGGTGCGCGTGCTGAACGCCGACGCGCTCGACCTGCCCGCCGAGCTCACCGGCTTCTACCGCGCGCTGGTGGATGCTCCCTGCTCGGGGCTTGGCGTGCTCGCCAGCCGCCCCGACCTGCGCTGGCGCTCGCACCCGCTGGCCGAGCTGCAGCTGGCTCTTCTGCGCGCCGCCGCCGCCCGCGTTCGCCCCGGCGGCACCGTCACCTACTCGGTCTGCACGATCAACCGCGAGGAGAACGAGGACGTCGTCGCGGCCTCCGGCCTCGAGCCCGAGCCCCTGGGCGAGCTCTGGCCCGAGTTCTCGCACCCGCACCATCCCGAGTTCCTGCTCACGCTGCCGCACGTGCACCGCACGAGCGGGTTCTTTGTTGCGCGGTTGCGCGTCGGCTAGTTCCCCAGGATCCGCTTCTCGGGGTACGGGCGCCCGCCGCGGTGCCTGGAACCGCGTTGGGGCGGCGAATCGGGTAGTGGGAAAAGGCGAGCGAGAATATGCCGCCTTCGAGTCGAAACAGCCGAAGGCGTCGAAACCGGGATCGGGACTCAGTTCGCATCGGCGAAAGTCTCGGGAATGCCGCGACCGAGTCTTCGCTCGACTGTCCTAAAAAGACACCTACCAATGATCGCGGCACGTAGATAGTGTTCCGTCTATGTCCACGGCAGGAGCACTCGACGAGCTGAAGCGCGAGCTGGGCGAGCTCAAGGATCTCGGCCGGATCGCGGCGCTTCTGGCCTGGGATCAGCAGGTGATGATGCCGCCGCTCGGCGCCGCCGCCCGGGCCGACCAGCTCTCGACGCTGGGCCGGCTGATGCACGAACGCGGCACATCAGTCGAGCTGGGCAAGCTGCTCGACGCTGCCGAGCCGCTCGTGGCCGAGCTCGATCCCGACTCCGACGACGCCAGGCTGGTCAAGGTCGCGCGCTACGAGTTCGAGCGCGAGGTCAAGATCCCGCGCGACCTGCGCGCCGCCCTGACGCGCACTGCCTCGGAGTCCTATCCGGTCTGGGTAGAGGCCCGCCGTAACAGCGACTTCGCCAGCTTCCGGCCCTACCTGGAAGAGACGCTCGAGCTGAAGCGGCGCTACATCGAGTGCCTGGCACCCGAGACCGAGCCCTACGACGCCCTGCTCGACGAGTTCGAGCAGGGGATGACGGCCGCCGAGATCAGGCCCATCTTCGCCCGCCTGAAGGAGGTGCTGATCCCGCTCGTGCGCGCCGCCGGCAGCTCGGGCGCCGTCGACGATGCGCCGCTGCGCCGCCAGTTCCCGATCGCCGGGCTCCAGCAGCTCGAGCGGCTGGTGCTCGCCCGCTTCGGCTTCGACCCCGACTCCTTCCGTCTCGACACTACGGTGCATCCCTTCGAGACCGCGATCGCCATCTCCGACATCCGCCTCTCCACGCGCTACGAGGTCGAGGGGCTGGAGAGCCTGTTCTCGAGCATGCACGAGTTCGGGCACGGCCTCTACGAGCGCCAGATCGCGCCGGAGCTGGATTCGACCATGCTCGCCCGCGGCGCTTCGCTCGGCTGGCACGAGTCGCAGAGCCTGCTCTGGGAGAACCTGGTCGGTCGCGGCCTTCCCTTCTGGGAGCGGTTCGCGCCCGAGCTGGCCCGGGTCTTCCCGGACGAGCTCGGCTCGCTCGGCGCCGCCGACTTCTACGCGATGGTGAACAAGGTTCGCCCGGACTTCATCCGCGTCGAGGCCGACGAGACCACCTACAGCCTGCACGTGATTCTGCGCTTCGAGCTGGAGCAGGAGATGCTCTCGGGCGAGCTGGCGCTCGCCGACCTGCCCACCGCCTGGAACCAGCGCATGCACGACTACCTCGGCGTCGAGGTGCCCAACGACCGTCTGGGTGTGCTCCAGGACGTGCACTGGGGGCAGGGATCGCTCGGTTACTTCCCCACCTACTCGCTCGGCCACCTGCGCGCCTCGCAACTCTGGCAGCGCATCGCGAGCGAGCTGCCAGAGTTGCCACAGGAGATCGGTCGCGGCGAGTTCGAGGCGCTGCGCGAATGGCTGCGCGAGAACGTACACCGGCACGGGATGAAGTTCACGCCCAAGGAGCTGCAGCAAAAGGTGCTCGGCGCCGAGTCGATCGACCCCGAGCCCTTCCTCGCCCGCGTGCGCGAGAAGCTGACAGGCATCTACGGCGCCTCGCTCGTAGGCTGACCGGCCGAGCCCGGACACTCACTAAGATCCAGGCCATGTCCTGGAAGGAATGGGTGCGCACCGCCGAGATCGAGCCTTCGATCTACGCCGCCGATTTCTCCTGTCTGGGCGAGCAGCTCGAGATTCTGCTGCGCGGCGGGGTGCGCATCTTCCAGTTCGATGTCGGCGACGGCCAGTTCGTGGCGCCGATCACCACCGGGCCGATCGTGCTGCAGTCGATTGCGCCGATCGTGCACGCGGCCGGCGGAGTGCTCGACTGCCACCTGATGATCGTCGAGCCCCAGCGCCACTTCGCCGCCTTCGCCGAGGCCGGCGGCGACAGCGTCACCGTGCACTACGAGGCAGTCGGCGATCGCCTGCGCGACGTCGTCGCCCAGGCCCGCGAGCATGGGCTCCAGGTCGGGCTGGCCTTCAATCCCGAGACGCGGGTGGCCAGCGCGGCCACCGCGGCGATCGCGGCCGGCGTCGACCTCGTCCTCTGCATGAGCATCAATCCCGGCTACTCGGGCCAGAAGTTCATGCCAGACGCGGTCGGCCGCATCCGCGAGCTGCGCGAGCTCCTCCCGGCGCACATGCACATCCAGGTCGACGGTGGCATCGGCCCGGAAACGATCCGGCAGGCCTACGACGCGGGCGCGAACCTGTTCGTCGCGGGCTCCAGCATCTTCGGCCGCGAGGACGTCGTCCGCGCCTATCGCCGGCTGGTTACCGCGCTGGCCTGAGGGGCTGCCGCGTGAGCCCGAGCCCGAGCGAGGAGAGGCTGATCGAGCGGGCGCTCGAGCTGGCCGAGCGCGGGCGCGGAAAGACGCGGCCGAACCCGGTCGTCGGGGCGCTGCTGGTGAAAGACGGCGAGGTCGTGGGGGAGGGCTGGCACGAGCGCGCCGGTGGGCCTCACGCCGAAATCGTCGCGCTGGAGCAGGCCGCAGGCAGTACTCGCGGCGCGACGATGATCGTCACGCTCGAGCCCTGCTGCTTCACCGGGCTCACCGGCCCCTGCTGCGAGCGCATCATCGAGGCGGGCGTCGCGCGCGTTGTCGTCGCGGCGGAGGATCCCAATCCGAGGGTCTCGGGACGCGGCCTGGCCAGATTGCGCGAGGCCGACGTGGCGGTGGACGTGGCCGAGGGCGAGATCGCCTTCCGCGCCCGCCGCCAGAACGAGGCCTGGCGCACGTGGATCGCTGCCGCGCGCCCCTTCGTCACCTACAAGGTGGCCACGACGCTGGACGGGCGCGTCACCCTGCCTGGCTCGCGCTGGCTCTCCGGCGAGGCTTCGCGCCGCTTCGTGCACGAGCTCCGCGCCGCCTCCGACGCGGTCGCCGTCGGGATGGGCACCGTCCTGGCC